>NZ_JACHCN010000012.1 GCF_014205795.1 Rhodanobacter sp. MP7CTX1 | reverse complement strand
TAAATTCCGGAGTAAATCTCTGGTTGCTCATTGCACTTCCTCCTATGCTCAAATCATAGGGCCGAAGTGTCTGCCGGAGCCGGGCAAGTCCAAAACCGCCGATCAGGTGTCCACTAAATCTCGGTAACTCCAGCGTGGCCCTGACGCCTCTCAAATGGCGGCATTTAAGTCAGCGATCTGCAAAAACATGTCGTGTGAATCAATATAGACCTCGCCAACTTTCAAGGCGCGAGGCTCTGTGCCGTAGATCTCGAATCCAAAGGAACGATAGAGATCGCAGGCTGCTTGCTGCGAAGCAGACACGGAAACCACGATTTGTTCCAGCGTCGGATCTCGTTTGACCAGATCGAAGAGCCATCTCAGCAACATACCCGCGACTCCCTTGTCGCGTTGCGAGCTGGACACATAGAGGGCTGATATGCGCCCCTTATGACGCTGCTTCTGCCCTGGGACGCGCGAGAAGATGAGCATACCGACAAGTTCTTGATCCTTGAACGCGCCCAAGTTTATGCCACCGTCGGCGGGGTGGCTAAACCGCTCCTCGATCATTTCGACATCTAACGTCATGTGTTCGGCGACGGAGCCGCTGAATGCGAACGGGTCGGTCACAAGTGATTCGAGACGCATCGCTGACCATGCAGCTGCATCGCTGCCCAGAAGCTGGCGTATTGCCACCGTTTGCATGGAAGATATTTCCAATGTGAATCGACGTGATCGTTGCGAGTCAGGTTCGACAATCGCCACATGTTAGTTTGGCCAGCAACCAGTGTATGCATGCAAGATGGCGCAAATCGTGATCGCATAGTTGAGTCGAGCGCCGGGCCTGGCTCTCGTTCTTTTGTTTGCGCAGCAATCTTCTTGCGTTGGCCTCAGTCGGCGGCTTGGCTACCTCCGCTCTCATTTCGCTGGCTTGATCCCCTGGCTGCGTGTTCCAGTTGGTTATCGGCCTGCGTCCTTGAGAGCCCGTGTCTCATAGGCTTTGCTCACGAGTAATTTGACCGCGGCGGGTTTGGCTGCGGCAAGTAGCACCCGCAGACCGACTACCTTGCCGCCCCAAATCAGCTTTTCAAGGAAGTCCGGATACAGAGCCAAGGCGGACTCTCGATCTTCTTCAGCCACGAAGATGTGAACGACATCCTCGTACGGCGGGACGGTGACGAAAATCTTTCCTCGTACGCGAAATGACGAGTGGTCGTGGTGCGGCTCTTCCGTGACCGGACCCAGCGCCATTGCGAACTTGCGGACTGCGTCAATTTTCATGGGAGGCCTTCGCGGCGCATGATCTGCCAGTTTCCTGGGGTCCATTTCTCGCCACTTCCAGACCCTCTCCGGGCGTCAGAAAATGACGCCGGCTTCTGTCCGACTCAGCCTTTGCCTATCACCTTGAAGGCGCTTGGATTGACTAGCTCAGACAATGGAACTCCGAGTGTCTCTGCGAGCAGGCCCATGTTGTCGATCGCGATGTTGCGTGTTCCGCGCTCAACTTCAGAGAGGTAGGTACGGCTCAGTCCTGCCTGAAGCGCCAGCGCTTCCTGTGAGAGATCTTTGAGGCGTCTGCTTTGACGCAAATTCCTCGCAAAAACTTCGCGCGCGCTCATGGGTTTGGATGCCTTGGTCATGCTACTGAGCTTCCATGCCCGTCACGTTGCTTACTACAACTTATAAATGCATAAACGACAGCTATAAGCGACAAATAATCAAAAAAAAGACGATCGGCCGTCTATTCGAGTCCACGCCAATTTGCATATTGGATTGTGTGTGGTTACGCCAAGAAGTGTCACCATGAGTAACGAAGCAAAAGCAGAGTCCGTACTATTCGGCGCACGCCTGACAAGCGAAGGCATCGTGACCTTCGTTCGCAGCTCTTTCTGAGCCGCAGAGAAAACTCAGAATTTTCTCATTCCCACCCGATGGCGAATCTGCGAGGTTGCATCCGGGCTTCGTAAGGTCCTGTGTCCATCGCAACATCATGCCGCCGGCAAGGGAGCCAGCGCATTCATCAGACGTGCGTGTGATTCGGAGCCACAAGGCTCGCGCCGAGCTGCCATTCAATCCGTAAGGAGACGGTACATTGAATACAAACAATCCTCATCAGATCCGCACTCGCCATTTTCTCGCGCTGGCTTGCATGGCCGCGCTGGGCATGGGGCCTGCGATAGCGCAAGACGGTACAACCGACGATGCCAAGGCCAGGGAGAAGGCCACCAAGCTGGAAACTGTCACCGTTACCGGTAGCCACATCTCGAATCCGAATGTGGTTTCGACAACTCCGATCAGCGTCTTGACGGCCGCCGACATCAGGGCCAGCGGCGCGGTGAATATCGGTGACCTGATGACAACGATGCCGCAACTGGCAACCACGTACACCATGGGCAACTCCGGCCGTTACATCGGCACAGCTGGAAACAGCCAACTTGACCTGCGCAACCTTGGCAGCAACCGCACCTTGGTCTTGGTCAACGGGCGCCGCTTTGTCGGCTCCAGCGCCGGGAGCACCGGTGTCGACGTCAATCTGATTCCTGCCGACTGGATCGAGCGGGTGGACATCGTCACGGGTGGTGCGTCTGCCGTCTACGGTGCTGACGCAGTAACCGGCGTGGTCAACTTCATCCTGAAAAAGAATTACAAGGGCGCTGACCTCCACGCGCAGATCGGTACCTCCGAGCACGGCGGCTTCAACAAAAATCTGTTCTCACTGACAGGTGGCATGAACTTCGCCGAGGACCGCGGCAACGTCGCCGTATCGGTGGAGCATAGCCAGCAAGATGCACTGGAATTCGCCGATCGCTTTGGTCACCAGGCCTACTCAAACATCCTCACGCCGAACGGCCCCACGGATGCGGCACTGACCAGCGATGGCGGCAGTTACACCAACTACAACGGCGGCACCTTTTCGCTGGGTATGTCCACGGACATTACCAAGCGCTACGTGTTCAATCCCGATGGCAGCGTGCGTCACCAGGTGTTCAACGGCATCTACGACAACACCGGCCGTTGTTCCGATTGCGATCGCCTCGATACAAACCAGTTTCTGCAGCTTCAGCCGAACTACAAGCGCACCACGCTGAGCAGCGTCGCGAGCTTTAACATCACGCCCGAACAGCGCCTGTACTTCGAGGGTACGTACAGCCACACCGACGTAACGACGGCTAGCACGCCCGCATTCGGTAGTAACGCCAGCGCCTATGTGATTACCCGCGACAACGCCTATGTCTCGCCCAGCCTCGCGGCGCTGATGGATGCCAATAGACTAAAAAGCATCAAGGTTGCCCGTCTTGATGTTGATGCGGGCCGTCGAGGCGAAGATACGTCGCGCAACACAACACGCGGTGTCTTCGGTGCTAACGGCGTAATCACGGGCGATTGGGAATACGACGCTTCGCTCAACTATGGTGTGACCGACGAGACACGACATAACCTCAACAACCGCATCAACGACCGCTTTGCCGCATCGATCGACGCCGTGCACGACCCCAAGACAGGCAATATCGTGTGTCGTTCGACACTCAATCCCAACGCGGTGAATCCGAACGTTGGTGGGGTGCTCAATCCCATCGCGTTGGGTGGTGGTTGTGTGCCTACAAGCATCTTTGGCGCCGGAGCGGTCAACCCGGCTGCGGCGCAGTGGTTCAACACCACCACGACGACAACATCGCGCCTTACCCAGTTTGTCGGTGGCGGCACGGTAACCAACAACAACCTGTTCCAGATGCCGTTCGATGCGGGCGCCGCAAGCATTGCCGCCGGCTTGGAGTTTCGCCGCGAGAGCAGCCGCCAGGTTACCGATCCACTGGACCGGGCCGGCTTGACCTTCCTCAATGCGATCCCGTCTTCGGGCGGCGCGTATGACGTGAAGGAGGGCTACATCGAGACGGCACTGCCGTTGTTGAGCGGCCGTACGCTGGCGAAGAATCTGACGTTTGACGCTGCCATACGTTTGTCCGACTACAGCACGAACGGCCACACCAAGGCGTGGCGTTGGGGCCTTGACTGGGCGCTCGACGACAACGTGCGTTTGCGCGGCACCCTGTCCAGCGCCGTACGTGCACCGAATATCGATGAGCTCTACAGCGGTCAATCGCAGAACTACTTCTTCATTACCGATCCGTGTTCGGTCAAGCAGCTCAATAACGCACCGAATCCCACGGTACGGGCCGCGAACTGCCAGGCACTGGGTATCCCGGCCGGCTGGACCTCAAGCAATTCCGCGAGTATCAAAGGGGTATCCGGCAGCAACCCAAACTTGAAGCCAGAAACAGGTCATACATGGACGGCCGGCATGGTTCTCACGCCGAAGTTCCTGCCCGACTTTGGCGTCACGCTGGATTACTGGAACATCAAGCTAACCGATGCCATCAGTGCGGTAAGTGGTGAAGACACGGCAAACCACTGCGTAGATGCAAATACGGGCATTGGCAATATCTATTGTAGCGATGCCAAACGCGACACCGTAACCCACGAGCTGATCTTCATCAAATCAGTCAACCAGAACATCTCCGCAACGAGCACCTCGGGCGTCGACATCGGCGCGTACTATTCGAACCCGTTGTTCGGCGGCAAAATGCGTTGGGACCTCAATGCAACCAAGGTCATTGCCTTCACTGAACATCCGTTCCAGGACGATCCAAGCGACACCGTCCAGGACAACGGCACACTGGGCTTCCCGAAGTGGAAGGCCTCGCTACGCGCGACTTATACGCTAAGCAACTGGTTGTTCAACTGGAACATGCGTTACTTCTCATCGATGCTCCGCGTCACCAATGAAAGCTATCAATCGAACCCGACGCAGACCACGCCCATTCGTGCGGGAGCGGGCTTCTTCAACGACGTTCGCGCAGGCTATTCATTCAAGAACGGCATGCAGGCCTATGTGGGCATCACCAACGTGTTCGACCGCAATCCGCCGGTAAACCTTTTTGGAACAGGTTTCGGCAGTGCACTGTACGACGCCATGGGTCGTAGCTACTACGCGGGCTTTAACTATAAGTTTTAAGCCATTGAACTAGCCGAGGTTGGAGCAGAAAGGCCGGCATTGCCGGCCTTTTGGGGGCACGACCGGCACCCCATACAACTCGTCAAACTACAACGTATATGGTCGTGCGCTCTATCTTGAAGCGACCTACAAGTTTGCCAAAGGCAAGTAAGCCAACCGAGCGTGCCATGAGAAAGGCCCCGCCATTGGCGGGGCTTTTTTTCGAAGGGAAGGGCAACGCAAGTTGCCACGTGATAGGCAACGGTGAGGCCAGGGTTAGGAAGTGAATATTGCGGTTGCCTTGAAAGCGCGCAGCTTCAGGCCGCCCTAGTCCGGCAGGCTAACCACCGACTTGAAGCCGCCAAAGATCATGCGCTTGCCATCGAAAGGACAGTCACCGGCGGCTTCCATGCGCGGGTCTTGCATGAATTTCGCCATGCCGGCATCGCGAGTGGCCTTGTCGGGCCATTCCACCCAGGAGAACACCACGGATTCATCCTGCTTCGCCTGCACGGCGCGGCGGAAATCGGTGAGCTTGCCGTCGGGCACGTCGTCGCCCCAGCACTCCACCACCCGGGTGGCACCGAACTCCAGGAAAATGGCGTCGAAGGTACGGGCGTGCGCGATGAACTGTTCGCGGTTGGCGTTGGGTACGGCGATCACGAAACCATCGATGTAGGACATGATTGTCTCCTTGGCGTGAAGGGTGGCTGGTATGGTCACCTTCATGTATGCGACAAATGAGCGCCTCCCTGCGGTTGAGTGTCTCGAGTGCAAGGTATTGATAGCGCTAATCGTAAAAGGCAGGGAGCAACTTGAGCGTGTCGGTTTGCTTCTTGTCGTGGTTGATGAAGATCGTTGCTTTGTACGTGGCGATCATTCGCTTGATTTCTTCCATCGATGCGATGGATTCCGCGCGATCCGTATTGAGGGTGGGCACGACGTCGTTCCGAAGGTTTTCCGCAGAATGGGCGACATCACCAGACAGGATGATGAAGCCGGATTTTTTCAGGTGCACCAACAGCGACTGGCTGCCGGGGGTGTGCCCGGGTGTGGAGATCAGGACAACGCTTCCGTCACCGAATACGTCAGTGTCACCATCGAGTAGCTGCAGCTTTTTCGGTGTACCGAGCAGCTTGCGCGCCAAGGCCATCAACTGGTTGACGTTTTCGTTTGTTCCATTGCTGGAATGGATCCAGTTGTACTCAGCCCGCTGTATCAAGACTGTCGCCTCAGGGAACAAGTCGACGTTGCCTATATGGTCTCCATGCGTGTGAGATACGGCGACATACGTGATATCGCCGGGTTTCAAACCAATCTCGGCAAGCTGGCTGGTCAACGATTTGTCCAGGTGATACACGATCAACTTGGGCAAGGTCGACCAGCCTCGTGGATCGTTGAGCGTAGCCTCGGGAACACCCGTGTCCCAGAGCAACCATGTATCCCCGTGCTTGATCAGCCAGCAAGTGGATGAGAATTGAATGCTGCGCCCAACGTTTTTTCCGGGAGTCCATACCGACTCGTCGTTCGCAAGCGAGTGGCCGCAATCCAATCGATAGAGACGCTCAGCCGCGCCGGCTCTTGAGGGGTCGGGTAATGGCGAGGCGGCGCTCGCACCGGGCACGCACGTCATTAGGATCAACCCGGCCGTCATCGCCAACATCGCCGTTATCTTCGCTTGTCTCAGCATGACTGTTTCCTCATCGAATTGAAAAACGCAGCGAATAGCCATCACGCGACTGGCGGCGCGCGCCATGCGCCATAGCATCACAACGGATCAGATCGAACGATCGTACCTTGGTATCGAATCGCGAGCTGAGCGCGACGCGGAAGGTCAGGTTTCCCTGCCTCTCCGGACAATCATGCGTTAGGTTTGATCTGGGGCGACAGCGGACCTCAGGCAAGATTGCTGGCGACCATGGGGCGCCAGAGCAGTCCGCCTTGAATGAATGGTTAGATGAACCCCGATTTTCGCCCGTCACACCTGTCAGTGCGTGCAGCATGCCCACGTGACCCCGAAGCCGTCCTGTAGGGTCATGGATATATCTGAATCTAAATGAGCTCAGATGACTCACATGTGCAGTGACTCTTCTGGCAGTCATGCTAGATGGTTGTCTGATCAATGCCATATCGTATTGCTGCTTTAAGTGTCTCTATCCTTATATCGCTCAGCGCTTTGAACTTAATGCAATACCCAGTTATTTTTGCCTTGCCTAATTCCTTTCCATATGCCTGCGCCAAGTGTTTCCGGTCTTCGATTCCAAGAATGTAGACGGAAATTCCCGTTGTGTTTGCACTGATGCCAATCTGGTAGAACTCCCTGGCATTTCCGTTGGTGTACTTGATCGTCCGAGTTCCATACCCTACGTTAGGATTGGAAACGGTTTTACCTGAATCGTCTTTGCCATCCAGGAACCACAATCTGCACTTCGGCATTACATTCAGAATGGTGCGATGCAACTCCTTCATATCACTGCGCTTTGGTTCAGGCTGAGCGGCGAAATATTCCTTGATTTGTTCGTCAATGCTCATACAGGCCCCTTGACTTGGCTCGCTGGCTCGTTTGCCATCAGACTGTGGATCAAGTTCTCATTGCGTGCCACACCGAAAATACGCCCACCAGCGGCCCAAGCTTCCCCAATGCCAAGTGAATAGTGCGGCGATGAACAAGAGCCCAAACGAAACGAGGACAACAGCAATAGCTGCCAGACCCCACGACGGGGTAAGCAGGAGCGTAGACGCTGCCACAAGAATTAGTGATATCCGGTATTCAGGCATTCGCCTGACCATGAACCATGCGCCGAGAAGAGGTAGAAGCATAAGCACGGCGAAGGTGAGATAAAAGACCAACAAGAAGTTCATTCTTCGGCCCTCGAACAACCTGATAGGCGGATGTGCGTACCCGGTTACCGATCGGCCCGCACTCGCTGAACGCAGCAACTAAGGCACTGACTTTTGCGAACCCTTCCGTCGCCCGGCCAACAATATGAAGCAAGCCGAGCATTGAATGCATACCCAGGATTGTCCGCCGTGGGTGAGCAACTTCCGCTTGCAGCCATTGACAGACTTGATCCTATGCCGCCGCCTTGCGGGGCAGCATAGGTCAAGTTATCAAATAACTCAGCGACTCCAATGCCGGAGAGTTTCCGTTACTGCTTGTCGTATACCGCCATGCTGCTGACCTTTTTGCCATTCGCGTCGGTTCCACTCACAGTGACCGTGCGGCTCTTGCCGTCGGCAGAGACGACAACGCTGCCGGTAATCGTGATTTTCCCGCCCTTCTTGTTGGTCAACTTCAGCGTGCGAGCGCCACTTTTCTTGTACGACCGTGTGTCCGCGGCCGGATCGCCGGTGACCGGATAGTCTTTGCCGTCGAACTTGCCTTTCCATTCGTTATGCGCCGGCTTGCCGGCACCATCAACCCCATCCACCGTCACTTGCACTTCGTCGCCAGCGACCGCGTAAACAACCATGGTGTTCTTCGACGTCCCGGGAGCTAATGTGGACTTGGCCTCATTCAGCTTCCAGGTGCCCATGTTGGCGTCACCCGCGTAGCACACTGATACCCCGAACAAGCAAAGCATCATCGTAAGTACAATCGCTTTTGCGTTCATATGCCCTCCCACGTGAGAACAACCTTTCGCCCCTGATGCGGAGGAGTCTACCCCCCTGATTGGCCCAAGATAAAGGGACGGAGGAATTTACAGGCGGACTTCCACGAACGCTCTCATCGCGCACTGCGTTCCTGGCAGGTCCTGGGCGCGCGATGTCGAGCGCCGCGGTGTCGTCACCGTCGATTATTGGCTTATTACTACGTTGCATGAAGAACATGTGCCATTGATGGGACCGTGCTTCGTACACGGCAGACTTCGCGTTGTAGGCCGCTGGCAAATTGTGATGCGCCTTTAGCGTTGCGTTGGGCAGCGCAAGCACTTCGGATGGCTCAGTCGAGCGGCAGCTTCAAGAATTTCGCCGTGATACACACCGTCGAAAGCCATAGCGCGTGATATTGAAGCTAATTCGACGGCGCCACCCTCGGGTATCTGCGCAGAGTGTGGGACTTCTGCGCTCGTTCACGCAACTCCAGGTGCGACTTCCTTTCGTTTTGCTGGCAGAACTGCCAACAAGACGACTCCGATCAAAAGGACGACGATCACATCAGTAAAGTTCCTGTGGACGCCGTATATCCAAGCTTCCACGGTTTGAATAGCCATTACCGCACCATGGAAGATGTTCCACCAAGCTACTAGAGCAATCATCGAGCGATGCTCAGATGGTCTCCTCGCGGCCATGAGTAGAAAGACCCCGGCCGGAATAAAGAAGCTCAGAAACATCGGCTCGACTTCGTTCTTCTTCTCCAAAAGCCAGCGGGAGTGCCAGAGATCCATGTATAGAAAATAAATTAGGGCCAGATTGAACAGCCCCACGATCACCAAGACGACCTGAGTTAGGCGTTCTCTTTTCACAATGACCTCATTTAAGCGAATCTTGTCGCGAGCGCGGCGGCTTGCGTGGAGGGTTTTTGAGAAATCCGGTAGACGATCCGCTCCTAACTAACTTCTGGCTTCACCTGACCAAGTCCACGCCTGCCAGATGATGATCGAAGTGCACACAGTTTCGATCGTCGCGAAGAACAAGTACTCAGGAAGAGCGGGCGTGCGGGCACCGAAAAGAGGCGGAACGAAGGTGAGGGAACCGTTTACAAGGGTGCAAATTGCACCCGCGATGATGTTCGCCAGCCGGTTCGCTCTAAACGGAAGTAGCCGACACGCCACAATCATAGCGATGGGTATTTCCATCAAGACCGCTGAACCCGCCATAGCCCATGGTGGGAGATGTGGGGCGCCGATTAGCTTTAGCGAGCCAACAATATCCCACAGGGCAAGCACGTCCGCATAAAGGTAGTTCAAAAACGCGAAGATCCAGAATAGAGACAACCGCTCCTTCGTGTCATGCATTTCAATCTCCTACCGAATAGCGACGGTCCCGCGGCAGAATACTCTTTGCCGGAAGCCAACGCTCGCAGACGGCAGCTTGGGGTCGGAACCAGACCCCCCGAGGTTGTCGCCTTGGCATCCATTGCGCAGGGACTTCCGCCAATAGCAGACGCTCCAAGCTCCGGTTCAGTGGCGGCCGCGCAGCGGACTGTCCGCTGCAACCGGTGGTTAGGCCGCCTTCACTGACGCACATAGCGCAAGTGTGTGGCGGCTGGACCATCGAGAATCCTGTCAATGCGAAACTGCGGCCCGGGCTCGCTTAGGTTCTCGAAGAGACGCCGGCCGCCGCCGAACAACACGGGTGCCAAGGCGATTTCCAGCTCATCAACGACACCCAGGTTCAGGTACTGCTGGATCACATCCGCTCCACCCGCGATACGAATATCACGACTGCCTGCGGATTCCCGAGCCAGCTCCAGGGCACGCTCCGGCCCGTCATTGATGAAGTGAAAGGTCGTCCCGCCGGGGCGCACCCAGGGTTCGCGTTTCTCATGGGTAAGAACGAATACCGGGGTGTGAAACGGAGCCTCCTCTGGCCAGGCGATCTCGCCTTGGTCGAACATTCGCTTGCCCATGATGTTGGCGCCGATGCGCTCGCTGGTGCTGCGAAGCAGGTCATTGACCGGGCCGGTCTCTCCCCCTGGTCCGAGCTTGAGGAGGTTCTCGCGGAAGTACTGTTGATTGAAGATCCAGGCCATCATCGCACCCCACTTGGCGCCCCAGTTCTTGTACTCAGGCTTGCCCATGGTCATCCCTTCCGGTGCCATGTAGCCATCGAGACTAAGTCCAATGTTGACGAATACTTTGCTCATGGTTCTCTTCTCGCATGTTCGAATGTCGGTCTGACGCTGGAGCCAAGCCAGGGACGGGACGCCAGAGTGCACTTTCCGCTGGCGATCGACTGGTTGAGACCCCCGTCGAAAGCGGGCGTCGAACCCAAAAAAATGACCCCGCCATGTTCCACCTGGTGGAAACGGGCGGTCCGAGATTGCCGTTTGGCGGTCCGCTGCGCAAGGCTTACTGCCGAGGCAGTGAAAAAATGTCACAGTGACCCGCTTTGATCCCGCTCTGATTCCTCAGCGTGCACTTTTTAGCTGGCAAGCTACAAGCCGACTGGGTCAGATCCTCTCACAGGCGCGATTCGTCGTAGCTGACGTGGTGAGGGGCGGGGGCGGATACGCGGGACATGTTCGGTTTGGCAGGGTGGGGTGGTGCCGAAGGAGACTCCGGATGCCGCGGCGACCCATACCTGATCTTGCCGATGTTCCGCAGCATGTGATTCAGCGGGGCAATGATCGTCAGCCATGCTTCTACGTGACAGACGGCTACCATCGTTATCTTGCCGGATTAAGCGGATCGGCCATCCGCTATGGCTGTTCGATACGTGTGTATGTGTTGATGACCAACCACGTGCATTGGCGGGTGACGCCGTCATCGGCTGGCGCGGTGTCGCGGATGATGCGGTGGGTGGGTCACCCGTAGATGCGCTACATCAACGGATGGTATCGGCGTACCGGCAGGTTGTGGGAAAGCCGTTACAAGTCTTGGCTGGTGGATACCGAGGACTGAATCTCGTGCGGGCAGCCAAGGTGGACAATCCGGCCGACGATGCGTGATCGAGCTGCCGTGCAAACGCGCAGGCTCTGTCAGGCAAGGTGGTAGTGCCGCACACTGAATATCTGCGTCTTGGTGCCGATGTGCCGGGACGATGCGTTGCCTGCCAGCCACTGTTCAAAGAAGTGTTGAGCAACAATGGCCTGACCGGGATTCGCGCCTATGTGCAACAGCAACGTGCGCTGGGTACGCCTCGATTTCAGCGCGAGATCGAAATGGTGATAGGCGATTGCGCCAACGTCCGTGCCGCCCACCTCCCGCGTCGAAACGAAGATGCTTTCGGAACAGGCTCTGACCCGCTTTGATTCCTGATTCCGTGCCGCACACTGAATATCTGCGTCTTGGGGCCGATGTGCCGGAACGCTGCGTTGCCTGCCGGCTACTGTTCAAAGAAGTGTTGAGCGACGATGGCCTGACCGGGATTCGCACCCATGTGCAACAACAACGTGCAATGGGTACGCCTCGATTTCAGCGCGAGATCGAAATGGTGATCGGCCATTGCGCCAACGTCCGTGCCGCCCACCTCCCGCGACGGAACGAGGATGCTTTCGGAACAAGCTCTGACCCGCTTTGATTCCTGCTTGAATCGGCGCTGCGCTTAACCCGCTATCTAGCCCGGCTTGCCCCTCACAGTGTCAAGCCGCAGCAAAGGCGGCTCGTTAGAGTGAAGTCGTCAACCTCGTCAGCCACTCGGGACTGATCGAGAGAACGACCGCTTCGAGCTTGCGATCGAAGCCGGTCAGGATGAGCATGCCGAGAACCACGAACAGGCCGCCCATGAATGCTTTCGCGGTGTGCCCGATCGAAGACAGCGAGCCACGTACCCGCATCATGGTGGCATGCGATAGCCCGCCCAAGAGTAGCAGCGGCAAGCCGGCACCCAACCCGAAGACGAGCATGAGCAAGGCAATCTGCCCGAGATCCCGTCCTTGTGCCGCGAGCGTGGATGCGGCGCCAAGCGTGGGCCCGACGCATGGGCTCCAGACGAGACCCAAGAGCAATCCGATAGCGAACTGGCTGGCCAGGCCTTCGCCCTTGATCGATCCGAGTGCGTGCTGTCCGCCTGAGCCGACACGGGAGCTGATGGTGGCGAACGCGACCTGCAGTCGCGGTGACAGCATGACCATACCGAACAGCACCATCAGGGTGGCCGCCACGCGTCGCAGCGTCTCCGTACCCAGGCCAATGGATGCGCCCAGCGTCGCGATGAAAATTCCCACCACCGCAAACGACAGGGCCAGCCCGAGTGCTAGCGCCGCCGTGCCGAGACGATGCCTGGATAGTGCCGACGCGATCAGGATCGGCAGGATAGGCAATACACAAGGCGACAGGATCGAAGCTGTTCCTGCCAGAAAAGCCACGGCATAGGTGGCTACGCCAAAATCCATTACAGAGCCTTCTGCAATGTTGCGCGGATTACCGGCTCCTGGGTTTGACCCGTGGAACGCGACACTTCTTGTCCGTGTTTGAAGACCACGAACGTTGACTGCTGTCCTACCTTGAGTGTTTTTTCCAGCGCGGTTTCCGTGTCGAAGTCGGCCTCGAAGATCGTCACCGCCTTGAGCTGCGGTTCCGCGGCGAGCCGGGCCACGATGGGCTGCTGCACGCGGCAAGTCGGACACCAGTCGGCGTGAAAGTAGACGACTACCGGCTGGCCGGCTGCCTTGGCCTGATCGAACTTCGCCTGATTGAATGGCACCTCATCTGCGATTGCGCTACACGCCAGCGTCAAGAGGAGTGCGCTCAAAAGGTATCTTTTCATGGTGACATTTTCCCTTACGAATTCTTGTCAAAATGCTGCGACGGGATTCACTCGATCATTCGTTACGCGGATGTATCGGGTTACATGGTGTGTCATAGGCACGGCCGAGCTGACGTCACTTCGGACATGCGTTGTAGGGATAGTTAGCCGTGTGTACGAATACCGAGCCAGCGCGCCACCCATGTATCGAGACTGGCCTTGCCTGGTCCGGCAACAAGCAACCAGAAGAAGATCAAGCTGTAGACCACCTCGTCTGCCTCAACGTAGTCGTCGAGTCCCATCAAATTCGCCGATACCACCAACGTGACCGCGACGGCCATGTTGACGATCATCGGAATGCAGACGATGCGGGTAAATAATCCGAGCATGATCAACAGACCGCCCAGCAGTTCGGTCCATGCCGAAAGCGCTGCATTGAACGCGGGATGGGGAATGTGCCAGCCGACAAAGCGCTGAGTGAAGCCATCCAGATTCTGTACTTTGGCGATACCTGTCTCCAGCCAGAAATAGCCGAATACGAGACGCACCACGAGAGGTCCGGCCCAACGGTTGGCATGAAGTAAATCAAGCAGGCGCGAAGCCCTGTCAGCGATGAACTGGCGCATCCTTAAGTCCTATTGACGTGGTGAATCCGCATCATGCGTTTGCATCCGGGCTCTCACCATGTTCGTGCGTCCATGCTTTCTTGCTACGCGTCCGGTCCTGCACAGCGTCGACCGAAGCCGGACGATCGGACACAAAAACGAGATGCTCGGGAACAGTCAGAACTGCCCGTGACTGTCGAGAATGCGATCGTCGGGACCGGCTCGAGGCGATATGGCAGCCCCTACCCGGCGAGACATTTCCTATGCCGCATTCGATTGCGGCCCAAACGACTTACCAGGAGTTACCTATGAAGACCAACAAGATCAACGGTGCCGCGATGGCTGTGATGGTTGCCGGCCTGTTTGCCATGAGCTCGATGTCGTCCGCGATTGCATCGCCCAGCGGCGCCAGTGATACGGCCGCGGTCAAATGCATGAACTCTTCGTCCTGCAAAGGCCATGGCGCATGCAAACAGGCCACCAATTCCTGCAAGGGACAGAACTCGTGCAAGGGCCAGGGATTCACCATGCAGAAGACACAAGCGGAATGTGACGCGGCCCAGGCGACCAACAAGGCCTCCTGATTTACCAAACGGGGGCTTTCCCGCTCTGCCGAGCGGAAAGCCCCTTCCTCTCATACCTCTGCGCAGCCTGCCGAAATCATGACTATCGAGACCACTTCCGATCGGTTGCCCTATCTGGGTTATGGCCTGGGCTTGCGCGTCGAGCACTACGAAAGCTTGCTCGAGGAACCTGGTAACGTCGAATGGCTTGAGATCGTTTCCGAGAATTACATGATCCCCGGCGGGCGTCCGCTCGTATGGCTTGAAAAATTCCGTGAGCGCTTCCCGTTAGTGATGCACGGCGTGTCGATGTCGATCGGCAGCACCGATTCGCTGGATGACGGCTATCTTGCGCGACTCTCTGCGCTGGCCCGTCGCGTGGAGCCGGTATGGATTTCCGATCACCTGTGCTGGACCGGCGTGCAAGGCGTCAATCTGCATGATCTGATGCCGCTCCCTTACACCGAAGAGGCCTTGGCCCATGTGGTCGACCGCGTGCGCAGGGTACAGGATGTGCTTGGCCGGCGCATTCTGCTGGAAAACGTATCCAGCTACATCAGCTTCGCCAACGCACAGCTTACTGAGTGGCAATTCCTGGCGGCCGTGGCCGAGCGCGCCGATTGCCTGATCCTGCTTGATATCAACAACATCTATGTCAGTGCGCACAATCATGGATTTTCGCCACTGGACTATCTTGACGGCATCCCGGCATCGCGCGTTCAGCAGTTCCATTTGGCCGGCCATGAACACAGCGGGCAGCTGCTGATCGACACGCACGATGCACCGATCATCGATGACGTCTGGCATCTCTATGTCGAAGCGGTGCGTCGCTATGGCAGGGTATCGACGATGATCGAGCGCGACGACCATATGCCGCCGCTCGCTGAATTGCTGGCCGAACTCGACTGCGCGCGATCGCTGGCCACTCCCTTGCTGCGAGAAGCCGCGTGAGCCATCTGCAGGCGCTTCAGCAACACATGCTGCAAGCTGTGCTTGCCGATCAATCCCCGCAACTGCGTGAGATCGACGACGACGTCTGCGCAAATGCTGCAAGCCGCTTGGCCATCTATCGCAACGGCTACCGCGTGCGTTTGCGCGACGCGCTGGCGACTGAGTTTCCTGGCCTGGGTGTTTTGATGGGCCGACGCTTTGGCACATTGCTGGATAGCTATGTCGAAGCGCATCCATCGGGGCACTACAACATCCGTTGGCACGGCGCAGGCCTGGCGGCCTTCCTGGAGTATGGCCTGCCTTGGCGCGACAAGCCCCAGCTGGTTGAAATGGCGCGTCTGGACTGGGCCATTTCGACATCTTTTGATGCAGCCGACGAACCTGTGCTTGCCGTGGCTGATCTGGCCGATGTACCCGCCGATGCCTGGGCGAATTTGCGTCTCAGTCCGCAAAGTCATCTGCAAATCATTCCAACCCATCACAACATCGAGGTCTTTCGCCGTGCGGCTGATCGCGATAGCAAGCGTCCGCGTCCAAGGCGCCATGACAAAGCTCGCCACCTGCTGGTTTGGCGGCAATCGCTGACTGTGCATTACCGGTCAATCGAAGTGGACGAAATATCAGCGCTGACCGGCGCGATCAAGGGAGAGCCCTTCTCCGCCCTGTGCGAACGGGTCTGCGAGCATCACGATGCCGCGGTTGCATTGCCACTCACGGCCAACCTCCTGCATCAATGGTTGGCTAGCGGCCTCATCAGCCGCTGGCGGTTGAACTGACGTCCGTTGTCGTATTTGGGGGTGATGTAACCACGGGTGTGTCTTTGGCGAAAACAAGTTATTGGAGCCAACCGCCAGAGGATCGCCCGTGTATATCGAACTCCATCCGATGCTCACGGACAAGCCTCGTCCACCGCTTGTCGAACCGGCCCTTGAGTCGTTGCTTAGTCAATCGATGTTACGGGTCGCCGTGGTCGCCGAGCTGCATCGCTGTGGCTCATGGTTTATCGATGGGCCGCGGTACCACTGCGGGTTGTTCCATCTTGTCGGTGCTGGCCAATGCAAAGTTGAATGTGCCGCGCTCGACCAGGCCATGCAGTTGGAGGCCGGAGATCTGGTTCTCTTTCCGCGGGGCGATCCGCATCGTCTGAGCGTCGATGGACAAGCGAGCATGGGAGACGCCGACCGGACGAGTCTGATCTGCGGCGAAATGAGATTTTTCGGCACCACCAATCATCCGCTCAACTATGCATTGCCGGCCTGTTTCGTAGTGCGATCGAAGGATGCGGGAAATACATTCCAACAACTGTCGACCATGATGGTAGAGATGGTCGATGCGGGTCAGGATGGGCGACAGGTGCTGTTGAACAAGCTTGCTGATGCGATGTTCACACTGGCTGTTTGCGACTACGCCAAACGTGCCGGTGAGCGATGCGGTCTGTTCGCTGCAGTAGCTGATTCGCGTATCAGTAAAGTGCTTCAGGCAGTACATGAAAACCCGGGCATGCCTTGGACCATGCAATCGATGGCCGGGCTCGCGTGCATGTCGCGCTCGGCCTTTGCGGAACGCTTTACTCATTTGATGCAGATGCCGCCGATGCAATACGTCACCCAATGGCGGGTGAGTGTCGCCGAGCAGTTGTTGCGCGACCGGCAGCAATCCGTGGCGTGCATCGCCGAACAGATGGGCTATAGCAGCGAAGCGGCTTTCCGACGCCTTTTCAAGCGCGTCAGTGGTGTCTGCCCGGGCCAGATACGTGCTGATGTCGCTAGTGCTGCGTTGAACTAGGTGCCGGATCGCGAACACGCGCAGCAGCAAGTCCCTGGACCTCAAGCGGTTCTAACAGGGAAGGAAATCGACAAAGGATCCCTCGACTGTGGATGAGAGTAGGCCGGAACGGCCCGGTCACCCAACGATATCGCTGCTTGGGCAGCAGGGGTGTTGCATCGACCGGTTGAGGCCGCCGGTCGGAAGTGGACCTTCCCGTTCGTAGCTAAAGCGGGACGAACTCGCTTTCCGCGGCATCATTGACCCCGGTTTTGGATTTTTGTCCAAGCGGGTAACGACGATACACGAGCGCAGCGGGGGCAATCGGACTATCGTGCCGTCCTGATCACGAAGAAACATCATGACGAAGAGCTACGACCCGCCCCTGACCACGAACCCGCATGCTCCCCTTTACCGCGTCGATAAAGCGATCAAGGCAGCCCAGCAACGGCTGGATGCCGCTATCGACGCGAAGCGGCATCACACCAGCCAAAATCTGGCCCACGAAGTGATCAAAGAGGCTCGCGAAGGACTCAAGAAGTCTGAGCAGTTGCGTGTTCTCAAGATCAAGGAGCTCGCGCAGAAGGCGGCGGAGACCGAGGCGGCTGGAAAATAGAACAAATCCAACCGCCGCTACGTGTGGTCGACCGTGCTCAGTGCGAACCCACGCTCGAGGAAGCCGCTGGCGTCGACGACTCGGCCGCTGCGCGCTGGGGTGTATCGGCCGGGCACCATGTCTTGAGGCGCTTGCCCGCACGGAACAGATCGATGCATTCACGCATCTCGGCCTTGAAGGCCAGATCAGGCGTGTCCAGCGGGCAGCCGTAAGACAGCGGCTTGATCGCGTTGTACTCGGCGATACAGGTGGACAGTGGCGGCGGCGTGGGCGGATTGGGATCGTCGGCGCGTGGCGGCGGGGGCAGGTTGAGGCGCTCGTCACCATCCTTGGGCGAAGGCGGTATGGGAGGCGCGCCGCACAACAGGTTGGTTGCCGTACTCGCCTTGGTGGGATCGCATATGCTTGCGGCCATCTCCTTGATCGCATCGCCTATATGGCGACCCACCGCACCACCGGCCGTCTCGTTCGGCGGCGGGAAATACTTATCGAAGCGTGTGGTCTTGGTGTGCATCCGGTCGAGGTCGTGCTGCATGATCTGACGATCGTCCGCGGGCTTTGCCGGTGTGGCCTTGGCGTTTGTTGTTGGCCAGGGGGCCTCTGTCGTGGGTGCTAGCCGCACCGAGCCATCTTTCGCGAACACACTGCTGGCGGACGGTGTGGCCACGGAGGCCGCCGGTGCAGGCGCCGCTTCATGATCCTGCACGACCATCGCTTCACGAGATGCCTTCTCGTGCGTCACGGGGCGAACGCGGGGGGACACCACCTGCGACGGCGGCGCCAACTTGGGTAGCGTGGGTGGCTCGGGCGGCTGCACGGCGCGCGGCTTGCTGGGTTGATCAATCAGACGCACTGTCAGCACCTGATCGGTATCGATATGTGCCACCGCCAGATGCAGCAGTTTGGGCTGCATCTCGTACCACAGCGCCAGCGCGAACAGCGCGTGCAATACCAAGACCAAAGCCAGCGCGAACGCCAGCGCCGGGCGCGTCAGCGGTGGCTGTCGCCAGCGCCTACGGCGCAGGGTCTCTCGCGTATCGATGTCGAGTAAGGCCAGGCCGCGCGCACGATCCTCCTCTTGTCGATGTTGGACCTGCCCGGAACGTTCGATGACACTGCCTTATTCAAGTTCAAGCCAATGGCCGACACGAAACCTGCGCATATCCTCAGCGCGTGTTGCGGCCAACCCGGATAGACAACTTCTTTCATTCAAGGTTCCCCTTGATCGGAAACGGGTATGGAGGAAGTTGAATGAGGTTCGCGTAACTTCCTCCGTTTTTTGGAGCCCTCAGAACGGATGCTGCCGATAAAATTGCTCGAGCTGCCGATAGACGTCAGGCAAATGCTGGCGCAAGGTTGCCGGCGCCTCGAAAAATTGCTCACTGGCAACCGCAAAGAACTCGGCCGGGCTTTCAAGGGCATACGGGTTGATCGGCAAGTCAGCGCCGTTGCGCTGCTCCTCCTTCAGGCGATCCCACGCGCTCGAGAAGACCCGCGACCACTCGCGGCGATCCATACGTCGGTGCAATGGCGGAAAGCCGTTGGCGTCCCCGTTGAGCATGTCGAGCTTGTGTGCCATCTCGTGGACGACCACGTTGTGCCCCGGCGGCTTCCCCGTGTTCAGTACATCCGCCCACGACACGATCACCGGCCCACGTCCCCATGCCTCACCGGCCATCACAGCGTGGGTCTGGTGAACGACCCCCGCGGCATCGATTTGTGGGCGACGTGGAATGAATGCGTCCGGGTACACGATGACGCTGTGCCAACCGTCGTACCAATCCATGCCCAGTTTCAGGATGGGTAGGCAAGCATGGGTCGCGAGCAGGACACGGTCGGCGTCTTCCAGATGCAGGCCCTTGGTCGGCTCCAGCGACTTGCTTTCCAGGAACAGCGTGGCCAGTACGCGCAGCGTCGCCTGATCGGAAGCGCCCAGCCGACGTGCCGCGGGACAACGCTGCAGCGCGTCTCGCCAAAGCGGTTCGGCGATCGGGTGCCGGGCGATGGCGCGTCGCACGCGCCAGTTTCTGATTTTGTCGAACATGGCCACATGCTTGAGATAGTCGCAAGATCAACAGCATTTGGGCCGAAACGCACTTTCTCAAGAACGAGGAGGTGTCGGGGACAATATTCGCGCGGTCCATCTGACAGGACTTGGAGCGGTCTTCCCACAAAGTACGGATACACCGACAACCTGCGCGCCGTTGTTGCCCCAACACCTCTACTGATTCCGCTAAACCCGAACGGCGCGTTTCTGCATTGGCTATGATCAAACGCGTACCGTCAAACGGACGTGGCTTTTGCCTACTCGCTGCAAAGAGGTTGTCATGCTCAGGGCATTGCTCGTGGGAATGATCTTGTTGGGTGCCTTCGCTTCGCCGGCGAGCGCTGCTTCGCCGATTCCCGCCGCAAGTTCCGTCATTTCTGCCGACGAACATGCCATACGCGATGCGCGAAAGGCTTACAACTCAGCCCCGGTTTCAAGAGATGCCACTGGCATAGCGAAGTACTGGCAGAGAGACAACTCCGGATCCATTTGGGCAAACGGTGTACTGACCATAGGGCGTGACAACTTTGTTGCGCGCTACGCGAAGACTTTTGCCAATCGTGATTTCATCTGGGGGTTCGAACGCCAGATCGAGTCGATGTAGCGACTGACGGTCGCAGCTGTGCGGCGGAAGTTGGTACATGGCAATGGCGGATGCGGTCTTCAGGCCATGTCGTTACGCCTGAGGGACGCTACCTGGCGATGTGGCACAGCGTGGATGACACATGGCGCCTCCAGTCCGATCTCCATGTCGAGACGGCATGCACAGTTGGCAGTGCTTGTCAGGAGAAAAGGTGCCGGCAAGAATTCCGTCCCATCCGGCTTGCCGACAGGGCTGACTCGATGAGTGGCGAGGCCTGATGTGCAGAGAGGGCGGGTTTAGGCACGCGGGAGCGTCCAGCTAACCGAGCCTGACGTCAGGTTGATTTTTCACCACCTCGCGCGACCTGTCTGAGCGCCAGCAAAAAGCCTGACCTTGAGTTCGGGACATGTGGGGATACATCAGGCCCTGATCCGCTCAGCTTTCAGCGCTTTCGACGGGTGGCCTGGCGGGAGAATTTGATAGGCCCTGAACATCGCCGCGGGGTAGACCAAGGTGCAATTTAGCGTGATGATCGGCCGTGTTACCGTCGGTCTTTTCCCGGCATGAGGAGGCGTGGCGCGGCCAGCGCGGCCTGCCTCGCCCGCATTCCTCCATCGGAGGACGTATGAGCGAAGCAGAGCGAGACGGCGCGCGCGTGCGCGAGCTGAATCATTTCATCGACGGTCAACGCGTTGCGGGCGCCAGCGGGTTCTTCGGTGACGTATTTGATCCGACGCAAGGCAGCGTGACGGCTCGTGTACCGTTCGCAAACGCAGCTGAAGTTGGCGTCGCCATCGCCGCTGCGAGAGCAGCGTTTCCTGCCTGGAGCGAAACTGCGCCGCTGCATCGCGCTCGTCTGATGTTCAAGTTCAAGCGGCTGCTTGACGAGCACTACGACGAACTCGCCGAGCTCATTACGCGTGAGAACGGCAAGCTGTTTTCGGACGCGAAAGGCGAGGTGCTGCGCGGTATCGAAATCGTTGAATTCGCGTGCGGAATTCCGAACCTGCTCAAGACCGATTTCACCGATCAGGTCAGCAGCGGCATCGACGCCTGGAATCTACGGCAGCCGCTCGGTGTAGCCGTGGGTGTCACGCCGTTCAATTTCCCGATGGTGGTGCCATGCTGGATGTTTGTCATGGCGGCTGTGTGCGGCAACACGTTCGTACTCAAGCCCTCCGAGCGCACGCCGTCGGCATCGATTCGGCTTGCCGAGCTGTTCATCGAGGCGGGCGTGCCCAAAGGCGTATTCAATGTCGTGCATGGCGACAAGGTCGCCGTGGATGCGCTGATCGAGCACCCCGATGTGGCTGCGGTATCTGTTGTCGGCTCGACGCCGGTCGCCGAATACATCTACAGCGAAAGCGCAAAGCACGGCAAGCGCGTGCAGGCGCTGGGCAGTGCGAAGAACCATCTGGTCGTGATGCCCGACGCCAATCTCGATCAAGCCGTCGACGCGCTGATCGCCTCGGCGTATGGGTCAGCCGGCGAGCGCTGTATGGCGACTTCGGTCGCGGTGGCGGTAGGACGGATTGCCGATGAGCTGATCGAGCGCCTCGCGCCGCGCGTGCGCTCGCTCAGGATCGGCGGTGGCATGGAGCCCGATCTGGACATGGGGCCGCTCATCACCGCCGCGCATCGCACCAAGGTGTCAGGCTATATCGATGCGGGTGTCGCGGCGGGTGCCAAGCTTGTCGTTGATGGTCGCGGCTATACCGTGCCCCGCCATGAAGCGGGCTTCTTTCTCGGTGGCTCGCTCTTCGACGACGTATCGCGTGATATGAGCATCTATCGAGAAGAGATTTTCGGGCCGGTGCTGTCGGTTGTACGCGTGCCTGATCTCGCCAGTGCGATAGCGCTCGTCAATGCGCACGAACTGGGGAACTGTGTGTCGGTTTTCACATCCGATGGCGGCACGGCGCGGGCCTTCTCCCGGCAGATCAAGGCCGGCATGGTGGGCATCAACCTGCCGAGCCCGGTGCCGGTGGCGTGGCATTCGTTCGGAGGCTGGAAGCGATCGTTGTTCGGCGACCATCACGCGTACGGCCAGGAATCCGTACGCTTTTACACGCGCTACAAGAGCGTCATGCAGCGCTGGCCCAACTAACCGGCTAACCGGGTCAGGGCCTCTGACAGATACGGCGCCTTGGCTGCCGCAAATAAAGCGTCAGAGACATTTTGTTTCGGCCGCAAATGACGAAGGCGGCCGCAGCCGCCTTCGCATTGCAACGGATGACGCAGATCAGGCAGCGATTGCCTCAGCCATGTCGGGCACGACGTCGTCGCCGCACACATCACGCCATAGGTAATACATCGTTCCGAACATCACCATGAACATCCCCAGCATCAAGGCGATATAGAGCGGAACCAGCAGCACGAGTACCAGCCATGCGCCGACGAGCTTGCCGAGCAGGGTAAGCAGACCGGCCACGAGCAGGAAGGCAACTATCACGCCAATCCAGGCAAAGATGGCGCTGACTGCAAACACGAGCAGCGGCAGCACGTTCTTCACCGCGCCGATCAGGCCGTCGCCGATGGCGCCGAACACGTTGCTACGACCCAGGGCGATCTGGCCAAGGCTGATCGCGTAGAAACCCATGATCAAAAGGCCGAGCACCATGGATAGTGCGACTACGGTCCCGAAGCCGTTAGGCAACGCCGGCGGCGGTTGGTGGCTCGCTTGTGCAGCCAGTGCTTGTATATACCAGTCGGCAGTGCCGCCTCCCGTTGTCGCCACGAAGATCAATCCAATGATGGTGACGTAGACCACAGCCACCGCCAGTCCGTAGCCGATAAGGCGCAATGCTTCGCCTTGTCGGTAGGGCTTGAAGACGTCGAGTGCGCGGGTCGGTAGTCCACGCTCGGCGGCATCGACCAGCTGCAGATAGCCCGCGTAAAGCGGCACGAGCAGCAGACTGATCAGCATGGAGATCGCCATGATCGCGCCGAAGGTTACTGGGCTCGGCGGTGTGCCAGAGCTTGCCGCGTAAAACTGCATCGGTAGTGAGATCAGCGCCGGCAACAGGCACGCCACCACCAGGAAAGCCGCCCCTCCGAGCAACGGCTTCGGATGGCGGTAGCCCACGCTAAAGCCCTTCTTCAGCCAGCCGAAGCCGGCTGCCGGTCCATTGGATCGTGTCGTCATGTGTCGCTTCCCCGATGATCGGCGCCCCCGCGCCGTGAGGTCCCAGCATAGCGGGTAGCTGCCAGTGCTATCCATGTGCGCGAATTCTGGAGTATCGACAGCGTTACGACGCAGCGACCCTTCGGCTGACTCAGTGTGTTGCGACGCCAAGCGTCTTGCGGAAGAAAGCTAGAGCACTGGCGTTGATCCTCTGGTGCTCGGCGACGCGATCGACGCCCTGTGGATCCGTGCAAATGTCCCGTGCGTCCTTGGTGAGTTGCGGCGAGCATGGCGAGAGAAAAACGTAATGCCCCGCCTTGGGAATCATCGTGATGCCGGCGAGTGTCTTGATCAGGGGTGCAATGTGCAAAACGTTTTCCTGTGGCAGCAGCACCTGATCGTCTTGACCGTAATAGAGAAAAACCGGGTAATCGACGTGGGAGAGACCGACCTTGTCGAAAACCAGGCTCAATGGCGCCATGACGAAGGCGGCTTTCACGCGCGGATCGTCGGGCTTGCCCCAGTGATCAACGTTTGCTTGCAGCGCAGCGAGCGCCGCTGTCGCAGTCCCTTGGGATTGGAGTTTCTCCAGCAATCCGCAGTCCGGATCCTGGGGATGTCGTTTGCAATAGCCTACGTAGAGATCGAAGCGGGGTACCGCACCGACAACCATCAGCGCGGCATAGCCGCCCGCGGAAAAGCCGGCGACACCGATCCGGTTCGGATCAATCAGTGTCTTCCAGCGCGGATTGTTCAGCAGCTCGCTGATCGCGGCCTTCAGCTGGATAGGCCTGCCGTCCAGTACGGCTGCCGTTCCGACGCCGCTGGTGTCGTGGAAATTGTCCTTGGGGTGTTCCAGCGTCGCGACTACAAACCCGTGGCTCGCCAGGTAAACCGCGAGATCGTGATGGCCGAGGTCCGTCCCGCCATGGCCGTGCGAAATCACTACCAACGGCTTGGCGCTGGCGATTGGCGGTGCATCGGGCGTGGCATCCACTTCATATGGCCCGCGCGAAATGATCGTGGAAGGTTGCGAGGACGGATAGAACACGTAGCCGGGCGTGATACCGCCGTTGACCGGATCGTGAATCGTGATCGCTTGAAATCCGACACCGGTTACGGCCTGGGCGATGGCGACAACCGGCGCGAGGAGCAGTGCCAAAAAGAGCACGCGACTTACCAGCGAACAGCGTGAATGAAGATTCATGCGCTCTACCTGCCACGACGGGAGGCAAAATTGTAAACAGTAAGCGCGCCTTTATGGCGATTGGACGCTTACGGCCTGGCCGCGCGATGTGCCTTGCCGATGACAGCTACGGAGCACCTTGGTAGAGGTTGCGATCGGCAGCTCGTGGTGTAAGTGGTCTGTCGACTTCGCACGCCATTACTCCTGGCGAGCCTGCAGTTTTACGGTATCAATGCCATGTGCGCTTGCCGCCGGCGCTGGCGGGGTTCATCTCGACGCTCAAGGTGAAGGTGCGTTGTTCGTCCGGTCGCATGGCGCCGACGCCCACCAGCTTGCGCGCGATTTCCTCGCCGCGTTCGTTGCGGATGGTCAGCACCATGGAGTATTCCCAGGCGCCGCTGTCGGCGGGGTTGCGGAAGCTGCCTTCCACGCGCAGTGGCGTGGAAGCGGGCGCCGTCGTCGCGCTGGTCGGCTCGCTGAAGCGCAGCTTGTGGCGACAGGCGGGACACACGCCCGCACTTTCCAGGATGGTCTCCCGGCAGTGCGGACAAGTGCGCGTCGCCCCGGCCGTGCCCGGGGGAGTGGTGCTCACGAAACTGTGCCGTTGTGCCCGTTGGTCCTGTGGGCGTTGTTGCCGTCCTTGGTTTCGTCCCAGCCGAACTCGGCTTGGCCGCGCATGCGCGAACCCGCCGCCACGCTGAGTGATCCGGCCTTCAGGTCGCCGGTGAGTGCGCCGGTTTGCAGCAGTTCCACATGCACCGCGGATTCGATGTTGCCAATCAGTTCGCCGGCGATGGTGACCTTCTCGGCGCGCACGCTGCCGGTCACTTTGGCGTTGGGTTCGATGGTGAGGTCGCCGCGCACGTTGACGTCGCCCTTGAAGCTGCCGGCGATGCGCACATGGCCCGCACCTTCAATCTTGCCTTCGATGGTGATATCGGGCGCGATCAGCGATTCAGTCTTGGGCTTGCCCGGTGCGGATGTGACGGGTGCAGGCGTGGAATTGAAGGCGGGCTGCTGCACCGGCGTTTGCACTTCGGGCTTTGCTTCAGGGACGGCACGTGGCGTCAGGTCCATGGTTTCGCGCGTTTCGGTGGGGGTTTTGACGGGTTCTTTCCACAGGGCCATGGGGGCGCTCCGCTTCGCTCAGGGGGAAGCTGACCGTACCCCCAAACGCTCGAGATGAAAACCGTGTCAAATCAGAGTGGTTCAGGTTGGATCGGCAGAATTAACGTCAAGTTCTCAAAAATGATCAACAAAGGGAAGGAGGGCGCTTTTTACTCGCTCTCTTTGGCACGACGCGGGCCAGCGGTCTCTAGCCTTTGAGCGTGGAGGATGCAGTCATTCCGACATTGGCGGCAGGCCGTCCGATCGTGTAGAAAAGCGCACCGTGACCCCAGTTTCGCTGCGTTTCCGGAGAGCTGCCGATGAAGCTCGTTTCGCTGAAGTCCCTGACCGCGGGTGTGAGGGCCGCAACGGTTCTCATGTTGTGTCTGCTCCTGTCGGCATTCGCTGGCCCAGGGGCCGCACAGACAAAGGACGGCGACCGCAAAGGCGATTGCCGCATCGGGATTTACCAGCTGCGTGACGGCAGCGATGTCGACATCGGTTTGACCGACGGCGATCACCTGCGCTGGCGGCGCAAGGACGGTACGACCGGCGTGCTGACTGAAACGTCCAACGGGCAATGGATGAGCACGCTGGGCTGGACCACCCGCTCCGATGGCAAGCATGTGTCCTTCTCCGAATGCACCACGGGACAGATCGTTTTCGATGGTGTGCCAGGTCAGCGGATTGCACTCGACGTGACCGACACCGTGTTTCAAGGCGCCGGTGTGCGCCTGGCTGGCCGTCTGGTGATGCCCAAGGGTAAGGGCAGGGTGCCGATCGTGGTGTTGGTGCACGGGTCGGAGGATTTTTCGGCGCGCGATTTCTACGCGCTACAACGGCAACTGCCCACCGAAGGCATCGGGGTGTTCGTCTATGACAAGCGCGGCACCGGCGCTTCCAGCGGACGGTATTCGCAGAGCTACCTGCTACTGGCCGATGATGCGATCGCCGCGATGCACGAAGCGAAACGTCTCGCCGGAGACCGTGCTGGCAGGGTCGGCTATCAAGGGGGCAGCCAGGCAGGGTGGGTGGTACCGCTTGCCGCGAAGATCGAACCGGTGGACTTCGTCATCGTGGGCTTCGGCCTCGCCGTTTCACCGCTCGAAGAAGACCGCGAGGCGATTGCGCTGGATATGACGCGCCAAGGTTATGGCGCGGACGTGATGGCCAAGGCGATGAAGATCGCCGACGCCACCGCCAACATCATGCGCAGCGATTTCCGCGAAGGCTACGATCAGTTGGCTGCGCTACGTGCCCAATACGCGAGCGAACCCTGGTACAAGCATCTACACGGCGACTTCAGTTTTTATTTGCTCGACAACCCGGAAGCCGTCGTGCGTGAGAAAGGTCCCGCTCTGCTGGCCCACGTGCCGGCGGACTACGATCCGATGCCGGTGCTGCGTAACCTCGACACACCGCAACTATGGATACTTGGCGAGGACGACACCGAAGCCCCAAGTGCAGAAACGGCGCGACTCCTGTGCGGCTTGATCGGGCAAGGCCGGCCGATCACGCTGGTGATGTTTCCGCACGCCGACCACGGCATCTACGAGTACGAGACCGGTGCCGATGGCATGCGCTTGTCCACACGTAATCCGGACGGCTATTTCGCGATGATGCGCGATTTCATTCGCAATGGGCAGCTCGGAAATCACTACGGCGGCAGCACGATAATTAAAAACAACAAGAGTAGCTAAAGCTTCACCAAGGGCAGTGCAGTACGTATCCCGGTGTGACCGCGCAGCGCTGACACTCCTGCCGACGAATCAGTGAGCGAGCGCAAGGACGAGTCGCACCATTAGTCGTAGCCCAGAAGTTTCGGGCGAAAAAAAAGCCGGTCGCAAGTCCGGTTTTTTCATGGCTGTCAGGGCATCTTGAGGTCCGATCAATCAGCCTGCCGGTTATCCTTCGTGGCATGCATGCGTCGCACGCGCACCGTGCTACCTCCCCCGTAGGTCACGACATACGTGGAACCTTCATGCGTCTGCTTCGCCACCAGCACGGGGTCGGCCTGGATGGCTTTCTGCAGAGCGTCTTGGTGATATGCCGCCAAATCGCCACTCGGAATCAGCATCAGCGGGGGGCTGATTTGCTGAAAGCTGGTGAAGTGGCCGCCGCATTTCGTTGTATTGGGGTCGAACTTGAACCAGCCCTGGCCACAGCTCTGCCCGGATACATCCGGCAAACGCTTCAGCCAGAGGAAGTACTTGTTCTCATGAGTAATCCAGACGCGGTTGTGTCTCGTATTGTCCCCTCCGATGTCGTCAGCGCTCCAGAATCGAACCAGCGAAGCCTCGTGACAATCCGCGGATGCACACTCCTGCAATATCAGGTATTCGTTGTCCTGAAGATGGACAGGCTCGATGCTCAGGATGTCGTCCTTCACCAGCGCTTGCGCGGGAAACACCACGGATGGCATGCGTGGATCGAGCTTGAAATCGCCCGAAATCAGGTAGCCGCCGTGCTGGGACGAAAACGGTGGTGCAACGACGTTTACGGCAGGCAGAGTTGTTTGTGCCGAAGCGGCAAGACTCGCCAAGACCAAACCACTCGAGATCAGCGCGTGTTTCATCGAGCCTCCCAACCATAGGTGAAATGGGTCCTTCCTATGGATCACTGTACGGCATAAACCCCATGATCGGCTCAGCCCTGAGTTGCCGCCGTGCGGCATTTCGAAGAGAGGCGCAATGCCCGTTCTCCAAACAGGGGATGGGCGACAGGTAGGCCTTTGGTCATTTGGCCTGGACCAGCCAAGGCAATTGACGGAATTTCCCCAGCTTGAATGCTTTCCCTCACGTCCTACTCCTATGCTGAACCTGCTGGTGTCAAGTCCGCCATGGATTGCGACTTCAGCTGCTCATTTCAGATGAGACTGCGGCCCTGATTGCGTCTTTACGCTAACAGCAATTCCGTCTGAACCCGGCGCAGAAGCCAGCAAGAATCAGCGCAGCGGTTCTGCCGCCGTGTCACCTTTGCATGGGATGGGCTGGCCATCGTTGCCGATGACTTGGGTAAAGCTCGAGCCGCTGTGGTTGATGACGATGCCACCCTCGCACTGCTGGTTCCCGTCCAGCCGGTAGGTCGCCTGCACTCGTAGATCTTCCTGTTGCTGCCGGTTGGCGCGTATGACCTGCGCGGCCTGATACTGCCGAGCCTGCTCATCCACTTGCTGGTATGTGTTGGACAGGTCCTCACGCTGCTGCTTCAGATCGGCCGCCAGCTGTGCCTGGTATTGCTGTGCTTGAGCTTTGGCCTGTTGTGCCTCCCGCATGGCGGTGCGAGCGGAATCGCGTGTGATCTCATCGGCCTGGCGCGCTGCGAAGTACTGGGAAAGTCCATTCCAGGCAAACACTGCGACGACCAAGCCCGCTACCGCGGCACCGATTTTCCAGGACAACGGCATAGCCATTCGATCCAGTCCCCCAGCATGATTGTGGAAAGTCCCCAGCGTCCCCACCCCGACGCAACCCTGTCGCGAGTCGGTTGGCAGAGTCTAGCTGTGAATAGGGGGCAGGGACGATTCCGGACTCCGGCCGACGCTCGGTTTAGCCACCGATGCCTCTGGCAATCTGTGGCCTCAGACGCAGGCCACTGCTGCGGCAGACATCAATGTGCGAAAAGAGCCTCATGCGTCCACCGTGGAAGGTGACGCGGAGGTCGCGCAGGCACCCGCCAGCGGGGACATCGAAGGTCATCGAGGTCGGGCCGCCCTGCAGCGGCTGACCAAGGGCGATGTCGTGGAAGGCGTCGCCGTCGGCAGGCGCGATGGCGAGCGCGGTGATGCTGTCGAAGGTGGCGTTCACCAGATCGAAGTGCCGGGTGGAGGCGAGCCCTGAGTCAGCGTAGGCGGCGCGGGCCGATGGAACGAGCAGGTTGCCAAGCGCGATGGCAAACATGGCGATGAGGGCGGTGGCGCGGGTCGGGTTCATGGCTGTGCTCCGGCTGGGATGAGGTGCCGCCGGGTGCTCGCGCACACGGTCGGCACCGTGATATGGCCGGATGAGGGGCGACCTGCGAAAGCGATTCGGGACGAATCGTCGTAGCGCGGTGGCGAATCGTAGCTGCGTCGCGAATTGCTTTTCAGCGCCGTGCACTACGCCTACGATGGCCACTCCAACCTACGGGACATCCCGCGATGATGGTTCGCCTCGGCAATACGCAGATCGGTCTGTTCCGCTATCTCGGACTTTGGGGGGGCGTGGTATTGGTGTTTGCGCTGCAGGCGTTCATGCACGACGCGTTGAGCGGACATACCTGGTCAGCCTTCGATTACCTGCGCTGGTCGATCATCCAGTGGTACACCTGGGCGGCCTTGGCGCCGTTGGTGTTCCGGCTGGCCGCGAAGTATCCGATCCAGTCGCCGGTGCGCGTACGCGGTCTGGGTATGCAATTGCCGGCGAGTGTTTGCGTGACTCTGCTGGCCATTTTCATCGGCGCGTTTGTGTCGACGGCGTTCGAACCCAGTTCGTTTAGTGAGCAGCTCGGGCAATTTCTCGGCCAGCATTTCGCCACCGGCTTGCTGGCCTACTGGTCGCTGTTCACGATTCAGCAAGCCATGCAGTTTCATGCTGAAAAGACGCGCCGCGAGATTGAGGCGAGCCAGTTGGCGACCGAGCTTGCGCAGTCACGGTTGCGTGCACTGAAGTCGCAGCTACAGCCACATTTCCTGTTCAACACACTGCACGCGATCGCAACGTTGCTGGACGAGGACACCTTGTCGGCCGAAGACATGCTGCTGCGCCTGAGCGAGCTGCTGCGAGCATTTCTCGAGGACTACGACGGCCAGGAAATCAGCTTGCGGCGCGAGCTCGTGCTGCTGGATCTTTACCTCGGCATCCAGCGCATACGCTTCAAGGATCGCCTCACCACGCAGATCTACATTGCCCCGGACACGCTGGATTGCGCTGTACCGAGCCTGATCCTGCAGCCGATCGTGGAGAACGCCATAACCCACGGGATCAGCAAGCGCATAGGTGTGGACTGCATAGAAATCGAAAGCCGGCGCGAGGGCGACACCCTGTGCATCGATGTGCGCAACCGGAACAGCACACTGGAGGCTGGGCCTGCATCTGCGCCGGGGCATGGGATCGGGCTGTCGAATACCGAGCTGCGCCTGCGTGAACTGTATGGCAGCGTTGCTCAGGTGCGTCTGGATATGATCTGGCCGGATGGTGTGATCTGTCGGATTCGCCTGCCGTTCCGCGAGATCGAGGAAGCTGACGATGCGCCTGAGGTCGCTTCCGCGTGAGCATCGCCACGCTGGTCGTGGACGACGAGCCGATCGCGCGGCGTGCCATCGTGCGCCTGCTGCGCGACGATCCCGACATCGAGTTGCTGGCCGAGTGCGGTGATGGCGTGTCGGCGGTCGAGGCGATACGCAGCCAGTCGCCGGACCTGGTCTTTCTCGATATCCAGATGCCGGCCCTCAGTGGCATGGACGTGGTGGCGACGATTGGCGCGGAGCGCATGCCGGCGACCGTGTTTGTTACCGCCTTTGAGCAATACGCAGTGCGGGCGTTCGAGGCGAACGCGGTGGACTACCTAGTGAAGCCGTTCAGCCGGGAGCGTTTCGCGGACACGCTGCGACGAGTGAAAGCGCGGCTATCGAACGGCGAGGGCGTGGGCGGGGCGGCGTCAGTGCGGATCCTGCAGGCACTGGATGCCTTGCGCCAGCGCGACGACTACATCCAGCGCATTCCCGTGCGCATCGATGAGCACATCAGCTTTATCGACGTCGACGACGTGGTGTGGATCAAGGCCAGCGGCAATACCGTGCAGATCCACCTGGCCAACGGCGTCCACGAAATGCGCGAGACCATGAGTGCGATCTCCGCGCGTCTGGATCCGCGGCATTTCGCACGCGTCCATCGCTCGGCCATCATCAACGTACGCCGGATCCAGGCCATCCATCCATGGTTCAACGGCCACCATGTCGTCACGATGGATACCGGCCAGAAGTTGCGCATGAGCCGCTACCAGCACGAAACGTTTCTGAGGCTTGTTTCGGCACGTGGCGGGAAAACGGCGGAGTAGCAGACAAGGGAAAACTGAGGTTTTTTTATTCGAGATGACCGGTTTGCGTGGCGTGCTGCTGGAAGCGGCGTCGGATGCCCATAGGACAAAAGGCAAGTGCACTCTGACTGCGGTTTTGGCAAAGTAGTGGGAGTCACGAGCTACTTGCTCGATCTACCTGCCGGAGTCCCCCATGTCCCTTGCCTCTCTCGCTGGTTCGCCGGCCGGCACGCGCCGCACGCTTGCGCGTCTTGTCGTTGCCATATCACTGGCCCTCACTGCGGGTGCGGCATGCGCGCAGGAGGTGCGCGGCTCCCAGGCGCCGCCGCAGGACACGCCGTATCCGGGCACGATCGCGATTCATGTCGATGCTGGCGACCCTTCGCAGGGGATCTTTCAGGTGCACGAGACGATTCCGGTTGAAGCGGGCGCATTGACGTTGCTGTACCCGCAGTGGATTCCCGGCAACCATTCGCCGAGCGGTCCGATCGCCATGCTCGCGGGCGTGAAGCTCAGCGCTGGCGGCAAGCCGTTGGAGTGGACGCGTGACAAGTACGATGTGTATGCGTTTCATGTCGACGTGCCTGCGGGTGTCTCCAGCATCGACGCGGACTTCCAGTACCTGTCCGGTCGCACCGACGAGGGCTCGATCGAGATGACCGACAGCATGTTGGATCTCTCATGGAGCGAGATGTCGCTGTATCCGGCCGGGCACTATGCACGCGCCATCACGTTCGCACCCAGCGTAACGTTGCCGAAGGGCTGGCAGTTCGGCACCGCTCTGGAGCAGGCCTCGCAATCGGGCGATACCACCACGTTCAAGCCGGTGCCGTACAACACGCTGGTCGATTCGCCGATCTACGCGGGTCGCTACTTCAAGCGCGTCGATCTCAATCCCGGCGGCAAGGCGCCGGTGCATCTGGACATCGTCGCCGACGCGCCGAAGGATCTGGAGATGACGCCGCAGCAATTGCAGGTGCACCGCGCGCTGGTGACGCAAGCGGTCGCGCTCTTTGGCTCGCATCACTATGACCACTACGACTTCCTGTTTTCGCTGTCCGATCAATTGAGCGAGAACGGATTGGAGCACCATCAATCCAGCGAGGACGGTCTGGGTGCCGACTACTTCACTGACTGGAGCGACGGTGCGCCCGATCGCGATTTGCTGGCCCACGAGTACACGCATTCATGGAACGGCAAGTTCCGTCGTCCAGCCGATCTGTGGACGCCGAACTTCAACGTGCCGATGGGCGATTCGCTGCTGTGGGTGTACGAGGGACAGACGCAGTATTGGGGTTATGTGCTGACCGCGCGCGCCGGTATGTGGACGCCGCAGGAGTTCCGCGATGCGCTGGCCATGACCGCGGCCGACTATGACCGTAATCGTGTTGGCTTCGACTGGCGCACGATCCAGGACACCACCAACGATCCGACTGTCGCAGAACGCGCGGCCCTGCCGTATCGCAGCTGGCAGATGAGCGAGGAGTACTACAGCGCCGGGCAGATGCTGTGGCTGGCAGTGGACGGACGGATCCGCACACTGACGCACGACAGCAAGTCGCTGGATGATTTTGCGCGCGCGTTCTTCGGCGTCGACAACGGCAGCTTCGTCACCAAGACCTACACCTTAGACGACGTGGTGGCAGCGTTGAACGGCGTGGTGAAAGACGACTGGTCGACCTTCCTGCGCTCGCGCGTCGATGCGCACAAGCCGCCGCTGGATGGCCTCGAAGGGACTGGCTGGAAGCTGGTCTACACCGATCAGGAAAGTGCGTACCAGAAGCAGTACGACAGCCAGACGGAATCGGCCCGCCATCTCTACAACTTCACCTGGTCGATCGGCCTGACCATGAACAAGAAAGGCGAGATCAATGACGTGCGCTGGAAGGGCCCGGCATTCAAGGCCAGCATTAGCACCGGCGCGACGCTGGTCGCGGTGGACGGCCACGCATACACGAGCGACGTACTGCAGGATGCAATCACTGCGGCCAAGGGCGGCAACTCGCCGATCCAGCTGTTGCTGAAGTACCAGGGTGGATACAAGACCGTGTCGGTGGATTACCACGACGGTCTGCAGTATCCGCATCTGGTGCGTATCGAGGGCACGCCGGATTATCTGAGCCAGATCATCGCGGCGCGCAAGTAGGCCAAGTCGTTCGTGCGATCAGGACAGGTGTGCAGAGGGCGCTTCTTCGAAGAAGTGCCCTCTGCGTATTCGCACGTAGGTCGGGTTGAGCGCAGCGATGCCCAACAAGACTCCCCGACAACGGAACCGTTGGGCATCGCTTTGCTCACCCCAACCTACGAGGTTCTCGGCGGAGACTGGCGGTGGTGCGGAAGCCGGTTAGACTTCCCTTTCTTCATGTGTCTGATTCCCAGGCCAGTGCACTCTGACTCCGAATTTGGCAAAGTGGGCGAATCCTTGGTCCGTTCACCGGAGTCCCCCATGTCACTCGCCCCTCTCGCTGGCCTACCGGCTGGCACGCACCGCGCGCTTGCACGTCTTGTCGTCGCCATATCCCTGGCTCTCGCCGTAGGCGGCGTATGCGCGCAGGACGTTCGAGCCGATCAGGTGCCGCCGCCGCAGGACACGCCGTATCCCGGCACGATCGCGATTCACGTCGACGCCAGCGATACATCCCAGGGCATCTTTCGCGTGCAGGAGACGATTCCGGTCCAGGCAGGTGCGTTGACGCTGCTGTACCCGCAGTGGATTCCCGGTGCCCACTCGCCGATCGGCCCGGTCGCCATGCTCGCCGGTCTCAAGCTCAGTGCCAACGGCAAGGCGCTGAAGTGGAAGCGCGACGAGTACAACGTGTACGCGTTCCATCTCGACGTGCCCGCGGGAGTCTCCACGGTCGATGCGACATTCCAGTACCTGTCGAGCCGCGCCGACAACGGTGGGTTCGAGATCACCGACCGCATGATGGACATGGAATGGAGCAACGTGGCGTTGTATCCGGCCGGCTATTTTTCGCGCGGCATCACTTTCGCGCCCAGTGTGACGATGGCGCATGGCTGGCAGTTCGGCACCGCGCTTGAGACGGCTTCGCAATCGGGTGACACCACCACCTTCAAGCCGGTGACGTTCAACAACCTGGTCGATTCGCCGATCTACGCCGGCCAGTACTTCAAGCGGGTCGATCTGAATCCGGGCGGTGACGCGCCGGTGCATCTGGACATCGTCGCCGACGCACCCAAGTACCTGGAGATGACGCCCGAGCAGTTGAGCGTGCATCGCGCGCTGGTGACGCAGGCGGTAAAGCTGTTCGGCTCGCACCATTACGATCACTACGACTTCCTGTTCTCGTTGTCGGATCAGTTGGGTGCCAACGGGACGGAGCACCACCAGTCCAGCGAAGACGGCATGGGCCCTGACTACTTCACCGCCTGGAAGGACGCCGCGCCCGGCCGCGACCTGCTGGCGCATGAGTACACGCATTCCTGGAACGGAAAGTTCCGGCGTCCGGCCGATCTTTGGACTCCCAACTTCAACGTGCCGATGGGTGACTCGTTGCTGTGGGTGTATGAGGGACAGACGCAGTACTGGGGTTACGTGCTGACCGCGCGCGCCGGCATGTGGACAGCGCAGGATTTCCGCGATGCGCTGGCCATGACCGCCGCCAACTACGAGCGCAACCGCCAAGGCTTCCAGTGGCGCACGCTCGAAGACACCACCAATGATGCGACCGCCGCGCACCGTTCGAGCCTGCCGTATCGCAGCTGGCAGATGAGTGAGGATTACTACAGCGGCGGGCAGATGATGTGGCTTGAAGTGGATGCCAAGCTGCGCGCGCTGACGCATGACAGCAAGTCGCTGGATGATTTCGCGAAAGCGTTCTTCGGCGTCGACAATGGCAGCTACGTGACCAAGACCTACACCTTTGACGACGTGGTGGCGGCGCTGGACGGCGTGGCCAAATACGACTGGGCAAGCTTCCTGCGCGCACGCGTCGACACGCTCAATCCGCCGCTGCAGAACGGCCTCGCGGCCACGGGGTGGAAGCTGGTCTACACCGATCAGGAAAGCGCGTACGAGAAGCAGTACAACAGCAGACCAGAACCCTCCCGACACCTGTACAACTTCGCCTGGTCGATCGGTCTGACCATGACCGACAAGGGCCAGGTCAACGATGTGCGCTGGGACGGCCCGGCATTCAAGGCTGGCGTCAGCACTGGCGCCACCCTGGTCGCGGTGAACGGGCAGACCTATTCGAATGATGTGCTGAAGGCTGCGATAACGGCCGCCAAGGCCGGCAAGTCGCCGATTCAGCTGATGCTGAAGTACCAGGGCGGATTCAAGACCGTGGCGGTGGATTACCACGATGGCCTGCAATACCCGCATCTGGTGCGCATCGAGGGTACGCCGGATTACCTCAGCCAGATCATCGCAGCGCGCAAGTAACGAGGCTCGGCGGCGCGGTCACGATAACGATGCAGAGGGCGCTTTTCGAAGAAGCGCCCTCTGCATTTTGCGGGTCCTCGTCGGACCGGGTTACTTGCCGGCGCTGCCCTGTGGCTCGAGCGCCTTCACGGCATCGAGCGTCTCCTGCACGTGTTTCTCGGGGCTGAGGCTCGAATAGACATATGTGATTTTCCCCGACGGGGCGATCACGTACGAGGTACGGTCCGACCAGCCGGGCTTCAGCAACAGCAGCGCGTCATAGTCCTTGGCAATCTTCGCGCCCTCGTCGGCAGCGACCGGGAACTTGCCGCTGCAGTGGTCGGCCTCCTTCGAGAAAGCCGCCAGCTCGGAGAGATGGCCGGCGGTGACGCCGATCACGGTGGCATGCTGCGCCTTGAACTGGTCGATGGCCTCCGAGAACAGGTGCGCCTCGATGTTGCAGCCCGAGGTGTGCGGAGCGGGGAAGAAGTAGACCACCACCGGACCTTGCTTCAGGGCGTCCGCGAGCTTGAACGTGAATGGCTGGCCAGCGAGATAGGCTGGCGCGGAAAAGTCGGGCGCCTGTGTGCCTACTTTCAGCGCGGCGAATGCCGGCGAGGCGAAGGCGGCGGTACCGACGAGGGTGATGGCTGCAAACTTCAGCAATGACTTCATGGGCGTGGTTCCTGGGATGACCGGTCGATCAGCAGGTTTATACGCCAGAAGTGGATAGACGGATGCCACAATCGTAAAATGGCCCAACACACGGCTCAGCGCCGTGTCGCCAATACGCCGTCCAGCGCAAGCTGCGCCTTGAAACCAGCCTTCTCCAGCCGTTTTTCCACCTCGCGCGGAACATCGCGGCCGCTGGTGAGTTTGTTTGGGCTGCCGGTGTAGTGGAACAGGCGCCCGCCCCGGCGCAGCACGCGCGCCAGCTGCTCGTAGAACACCTGCGAGTAAAGTTCGCCGGCGATACCGAAGCGTGGTGGGTCGTGCAGCAGCGCGTCCACCGACGCGTCGGTGACCTGCGCTATCGCCTGTGACACGTCAGCATGGGAAAGCTGCAGGCGGCCGCCGTTGGCGGGCGCGTCCGGATCCGGCGACCACGGGTTGAGCGTGCGCAGCCACAGCACGTCGGCGTTCTTCTCGAGCGAGTGGATGTGCGCTGCACCCGCTTCCAGACAGCATGCCGCGAAGTAGCCCAGACCGCCGCAGGTATCGAACACGACCTTGCCGCGCGGGTCGATCAGCGCCACCTTGCGGCGAGCATCTTCGAACGGCGACTCCTTCGATGTGGGCAGCATCTTGATGCCGTCGATCTCGAAGGTGGGCGCGCCCCACTCGGTCGGCACCAGCTTGATCAGCGAACCCGAATAGCGAGACACCGGCGCAAACTCTTCGCCGTCCCAGACATAGATCGTGCGGTCTTTCAGTTTGTGCGGGTACGGATAGCGCTGGCCACGCCACTGCCAGATGTCCGTCTCCAGCGACGCGTTGCCGTTTGAGCGCCCCAGGTCCAGCGAGCCGGTCCATTCGCCTGCACCGGCGTCGTGTGCGGCCTGCAACGCCTCGGCGATGGGCTGCGTGAGCAGGGGGCCGGAATAGTGCGACACGGGGGCAATCTCCTGGGGAAGCGGGCATTGAACCGCGGCCGCTTGCCGCAATGCAACGAAGGGCGGCATCGTAACGCACTGGGGTAACAGAACGCGGCCAGGGGTCATCAAGCCCTTTTCGGTATCCATCCAGCTTACTCGGCGCGACACCCCTTTTTCGCGCAACGGCACAGGCCTATGCTGTGGGGACTGCGGCGAATGCCGCGTTGCTCCGGAGTTGTGCCATGACGAAGACGTTCATTCGGTGGGTACCGACGCTCCTGCTGGCGATTGCGCTGCCGATGGTCGCGCGAGCGGCAGATTCCGACAGTGGGGTATCAAAGCAGGTGGGTACGGCCAGCGCGCACGCCGGCATGGCGCTCGGCGCTGCGGATCTGAAGTTGGCGCATACGCATCTGCACCATGTCATCAACTGTCTGGTCGGCCCATCCGGCAAGGAGTTCGACGCGCAGGAAGAAGACCCCTGCAAAGGTATGGGCCAGGGAGCCATCGTCGATGCCAAGGGCGATGCGGCCAGTGAGTCCCGGTTGCACGCCGCGTTGGCCCAGGCCGAGCATGGTGTGAAGACCACGACGCTGGACGACGCGCACGCGGACGCACAGAAGGTCATGACGACGCTGCAAACGAAATAGTGGGGAGAGTCGGACCGAGGTAGTTAAGTCATCGGCCTCAGCAGTCGAGGCTGACGTGAGACGGGCCGCGACGCCAAGCCATGGACGAAAGGGAAGCTCGGCGCCCGGCCTCACTACCTCATTTCTTCGCATCTTTCGACGGTAAACGTCGAGAGCCCGCATGTGTTTGTGTCGCGGCGGGGCAGTCCTACGCCGATCTGGAAGCGCGCCCCCGTGCTTGTTCAACGAACTGCGCGGTGGCTTCCTTCTCCTCGCCAACGACGATTTGCAGCGCAACTGCAAGGCACCGGTGGGGCGCGCGGATCACTGGGCTGTATCTATAGAGTTGGTGGCGCCCACCGGGTGTCCATCGACGTCCACGCCCATCAGCTGGATGACATCGCACGATGTCATTTATGTCCGTGCGCCACGGTGCGCCGCAAAAAAACACATCAATCGCCATCTCATTGAAGATGCCCGAGAACAATTTTTCAGAATTGTCTCAGAGCCTTTCCGTGTGCCACTAGGCAATCTTGATCGCTCGCATGGATGTCCTCCTCGCGATAGACGGACGCGGCCTCCCTCGATAGCAAACGCATCGCCATAACTCCACGCAAACGGGGTGAATGCGATGAGCGGCAGCGGGCTATCGGGCAGCGCCGCAGTACGACACAACCCTGAGAAGCACTCATCTCCAGTCAAGGAATTCGACAATGAAGAAGACCCTTATTTCTGCAGCCCTCGTCGCCGTCATGGGCGTGGCAGCGTTCACCCCCAAGATCGCCGCCGCCGCCGATGGCACCATTACCTTCAACGGCAAGGTGACTGCCCAGACCTGCACCATCAACGGTAACGGCACCGCCTCCAATAACTTCGCCGTCACGCTGCCGACCGTGTCCGCAAGTGCGCTCTCGGCGACAGGTGCAGTCGCCGGTCGCACGCAGTTCAACATCGCGCTCTCTGCCTGTACGCCTGGCACCGGCAACGTGGTCACCAATTTCGAGCCGGGCCCGACGGTAGCTGCCGACGGTAACCTGACCAACCAGGCCACCGGCGGCGCCAGCAATGTGGAATTCCAGCTGCTGAATCCGGACCTGTCCGCCATCGTTGCGGGTGCGCCGGGCGCAACCCAGAACTCCAAGCCGGTTGGCCTGGTCGCGGGTGCTGCCACCTTGGCGTACTACAGCCAGTACTTCGCCACCGCGGCCGTCACGGCCGGCGGCGCGACCTCGACGGTGCAGTACGACATTACCTATCCGTAATGGATGGGCGGGACAGGCCTGACTCGTTTCAGGCCTTTCACCGCGGGGCCATGGATGGTCCCCAATCAATTAACCCGTATAGGCGTCCCCTCGACGGTGGATGAGCGGCACGCCTGTTCGCCACTAGCGGTGATTGTGTGGCGCGTCGCCGAATCGTAGCGAGCAGTGGCAATGAACTTCACAGGCAAAAAATCCGTTCTTGGTGTCTTGATGACTGCTGGCCTGATGCTGGCGACCCTGGTTAGTCCCATGCTGTGCCGCGCATCGGTGGTTATTTCCGGTACGCGTGTGATCTATCCGGCAGCGGAGAGCGAAGTCACCATCAAGCTGAGTAACGAAGGCGCCTCGCCGGCACTGACTCAGGTGTGGGTCGACAACGGTGACGCCAAAGCTTCACCGACATCGGCTGCCGTACCTTTCATAGTCACGCCGCCGTTGTCACGCATTGATCCGCACAAGGCACAGACGCTACGTATTCTCTACACCGGCGAATCGCTACCCCAGGACAAAGAGTCGGTCTTCTGGCTTGACGTGCTGGAGATTCCGCCAAAGGCAACCGGCGCCGACGCGGACGCCAACATGTTGCAACTCGCGTTTCGCTCGCGCATCAAACTGTTTTTTCGCCCCGGCAAACTGCAGGGCTCTGTGACAGAGGCGCCCGGCCAACTCGCGTGGCATGAGTCCAGCGAAGGTGGCAAGCCCGCCGTTTCCGTCACCAACCCGAGTGCCTATTACGTCACGGTGGCATCGTTTGATCTAGTCGACAACGCCGGCTTGGTGCTCGCCAAATCCGTCGACACCGACATGGTGGCCCCTGGTCAGAGCAAGGTGTTTCCCCTCTCCGCTGAGGTGAAGCGAACAGGAATTAAGGTTCGCTTCAACACCATCAACGATTACGGCGGCGAAGACCGCCACGAAGCCGTAGTGCAGTAAAGCCGCGCATCCCAGACCCCTCCACCCGTCGATCTACGAACCCGGGCGCTAGCCAGATCTCTCCTTGTGCAGGTGAGGCGCGGCAGCGACAGCGGTAAGCGCTTCGCAAATTCCTTACGGCGTGCCATGCCGTTTGATTCTCAGGGCACGGAAGTATGAATACCAAACATCCGGTGATCGCTGCATTGCGCCTAACTCCCCTGAGCGCTGTGCTGCTTGCACTTCTAGCGCATTCGCCCTTGGCTGCAGCCGCTTCTGCTGCGCCAGCGTCAGCGACGGCGGATGCCTCTGCAGGGCCGGCCGACGTGCAGTTCAACAGTCAGTTCCTGCACGGGCAGGACAGTACGCCAGCCGACATCAGTCGCTTCAATAAAGGCAACGTCGCGCTACCAGGTAGCTACCGCGCTGACTTGTACGTCAATGAGATCTGGCTGGGACGCGCCGAGATCACCTTGCGAGACACCGGCGACGGCACCGTGCAAGCCTGCTTCAACCATGACCTGCTCGAACGTGCCGGCGTTGATCTGTCGAAGTTGAGCGCCGAAGCCCAAGCAGCGCTGGCCGATGGCGCGTCGGGCAGCGCCTGCCACAGCCTGCCCGAGTGGGTGCCGGACGCCACCGCCACGTTCGACAACGGCGAGCAGCGGCTTGATGTCAGCGTTCCGCAAATTGCGCTCAATCGACAGGCTCGCGGCTATGTCGACCCCAAGTACTGGGACAATGGCCTGCCAGCCGTCACGTTGCAGTACAGCGGCAATATCTACCATTCCGACACGGTAGGCCATGCGTCCACACAGGCCTATATGGGTCTCCTTGCGGGTATCAATGTCGATGTGTGGCGTTTGCGTTACCAGAGCAACGTCACTCACGACCCGCTCGGCACGCATTACCAGAACATCCAGACGTATGTGCAGCGCACTCTCGCGCCGATCAAAAGCCAGCTAACCATCGGCGATACCTTTACCGACGGGCGCATCTTCGACAGCTATGGCATTCGCGGCGTCAATCTCGCCAGCGACGATCGCATGTACCCGGAATCCCAACGGGGCTATGCGCCCACTGTTCGCGGCATCGCCAACACAAACGCCAAGGTGCAGATTCGCCAGAACGGCAACATCATCTACGAAACCACGGTGGCGCCCGGCGCGTTCGAGATCAACGACCTCTACCCCACCGGTTACGGCGGCGACCTGGACGTGATCGTCACCGAGGCCGATGGCAGCGTGCATACTTCCGCGGTGCCGTATGCCTCGACGGTGGATGCTTTGCGTCCCGGCATGATGCGCTACGAGGCTGTAGCAGGCGAGTACAACAACGGCGCGCCCGGCAACGTCACGCCGTTCGTATCGCAGTTCACCCTGCAGCGCGGCCTTACCAATACGGTGACCGCTTACGGCGGCGTCATTCTCGCCGACCACTATGACTCGATACTTTTGGGCGCCGCCCTCAACACGCGGGCGGGCGCCTTCGGTTTGGACGTCTCGCAGGCAAACTCCCGCTTTCTGGACGAGCCCAACCGCAACGGCCACAGCGTGCGCCTGAGTTACTCCAAACTGGTGTCACCGACCAACACGAACATTTCGGTAGCCGCCTATCGCTATTCGTCCAGCGGTTATCTCAGCCTTCAGGACGCGGTTGCGCTGCGCGATGCAAGCTGGTTGCAGCAGCGCTCGCTGCCCAGCCAGTTCGGTTTACAGCCTGGGGAACAGGTCCTGCCCGGGCAAGTACCCAACTGGGCAGACCAGGTGATTGCGCTACAGCAGATGGGGGCACTCTACGGTACCCAGAAATCCCGCCTGCAGCTAAACATCAACCAGAACCTTGGCAACAGGTTCGGCTCGCTCTACGTCGCCGGCACCGCACAGAACTACTGGAACCGACGGGGCATCAACACTCAGTACCAGGCGGGCTACAACAACCAGTTCAAGTCCATTACTTATGGCTTGTCGATATCGCGCCAGTACGACATCACCTATAGCCGCTGGGACACCGTCTTGATGGCGAACGTCAATATACCGTTCGGTACGAGCCTGCATGCACCACGTTCCATGACGAGCTACCAGCATGATGCGCAATCGGGTGCCGATAGCATTCAGGAATCGGTAACCGGTGTCCTGGGCGCCGACAACGCATTCAGCTATGGCATCACCGCCGGCCGCTACGGCGCCGCCAACGGCAGTGGCAGCGGCAGCAGCAACAGCGGCGGTGCCAACGTCAGCTATCAGGCACCGTTCGCCACCGTTAGCGCCACGGCCAGCAAAGGAACCAGCTACGAGCAGCAGGGAGCTGGCATCACCGGCGGCATCGTGGCCTATGGTGAAGGTGTGTCGTTCACGCCCATCCTGGGTGAAACCATCGGCATTGTTGAGGCGAAGGATGCGGCCGGTGCGCGCCTCACCAATGCGAGCGGGTTGCGCGTGGACGGCACAGGCCATGCCGTGGTGGCCAATCTGGTGCCTTTCTCCGACAACGTGATCGAAATTGATCCCAAGGGTTTGCCGATTGGCGAGGAATTCAAGTCCACGACACAGCACATAGCGCCCACGGCAGGTGCTGTGGTGAGGGTGCATTTCGAGACGGATAACACCGGCCGCAGCGCCATTCTGCATGCGACACGCCCGGATGGTCAGCCGCTGCCGTTTGGTGCGGATGTCACAGACGGCGAGGGCAGCAGTATGGGCACGGTGGCCCAGGGTAACCGCGTCATTGTTCGGGGCCTGAAGGCGGACAGCGGCGAGCTTGTCGTGAAGTGGGGCGGAGCAACGAGCGAATCGTGTCGGCTGAGCTACAGCCTGCCTCCCGCGGATAAAGCCGTGGGCAGCATGGCGCGCCAAATGGTCGAAGCAGTGTGTCGCTGAGCATCACAGCGCGTGGCGCGTGCTTCAACGGACGGCACAAATAATTTACTGGGTCTGGTGACTTTATATGATCACGAATCAACGGCGGGTGCCTCGAATTCGCACTCCACCTTTCTATCGCGTACTGATGCAGTTCGTGATAGTCATCGGTGCCATCGTGTATGTGCCACATGCCAGGGCAACGTGCACGTTCACTACGCCATACACGCAACAGAACGCGGTTCTGGCCCTCCCCGGTAACATTACCGTGCCAAGAAATGCGGCAGTGGGAACAGTGCTGGCCACAGCGCAGGTTCCTGCAGGGGGCCCCACGACGAGTTCGGGTAGTTTTGCCAGTTGCACGTCACCGGGTAATGCGTACTGGTACTTCAACGGAAGCACGGCAGCCGCATCACCTTCCAACACGGCAAACACCAACATTGCCGGAATTGGTCTGCGTTTCTTTTTTCTGAACAACAACGGCCTGAGCTTTCAATTCTATCCGTCAAGTTATGGCCCATCGGGCGCATACGCGGGGCAATGGAACTGGTATACCGCCGGCAATGCATTCTTTGGTGTGCAGGTCGTGGTCACTGGTCCGGTTAGCGGCGGGCAGCTCAATGGGGCTGTGAATGCAACCATTACCCTCGATAGCCTACTCGTTACCAGCATCACGACAACGCCTTTCACCGTGACGGTGCTGAGTTGCATCACTCCGAACGTGACGGTGCCCATGGGCACGCACAACAAGTCTGAGCTGAAGGGTGTGGGGACAGGCACTGCTGCCGTTTCGTTCAATCTCAGTCTCAATAGCTGCCCGGCGGGAATGAACAACATCAAGTATGAGATCGATCCGGCAACGACCGTGGTGGGCAGTGCCACCAATGGCGTCGTAACGCTCGACGCTACCTCGACGGCTAGTGGAGTGGGTGTGCAGCTGCAAAATAACGCGGGTACCGCATTTCCCCTGGGGTCCCAGCAAACATTTAGTGGCTACAAGTCAACGACTGGCGGCAACTACACGATTCCTCTGAAGGCGCGCTACTACCAGACCGGCGCGACGGTAGGGCCGGGCACGGCCAATACGTCGATGACGTTTACCATGAACTATCAGTAGCGGGCTCGCGACCGCGGCTTTGACCGGCGCTGACTTGTTCGAACAAGAGCCGAGGGGCGTGCCCCTCGGCTTTCATTCCTGTGCGACTTCAACGTGCATCGATCGTGGTACTTAGTTTGACTCGGTGAACTGAATCGACGGTGTCGTTCCGCTCGAGGCGGTGCAGCTGCCCAGGTTCAGGTTGTTGGTTTCTCCGGTTGAGCCGGAATTCGCGGCGCACGTCGGTTTCGTGGTGCTTCCGTCACTTACCGCAACGTTGACCTTGATCGTCGAGCCGGAGTTGAACACCGCTTCCGATCCGCCCGCATTGCCAACGACATTGAACTCCGATTCGTCCCAGGCATTCGCCAGATCAAGCACGCTGTCCTTCGCACTGATTGTGTAGGCGGTGCTTCCATTGGTGAAGACCACCTTGTCGTTGCCACTGGCTGTGGCACTTCCCGAGAGCTTCAGATTCGCAAGCTGGGTAATCGGTACATCCGGTGCTGTGACGGCGGAACTGTTCTTGTAGCAATCACCGGCACCGTCGCTGCCAAATCCGCTCGGGCAGCTGTTACCGTAGCCGAGCAGCCAATACTGCATGAAAACGGCTGCCTGCCCCTGGGTCTGATAATCCGGGGAATAAATGAATTGCTGCCAGACCGTACAGCCCGAGTGGCTTTTGCAGGCTGCGGTGGTTGCGTTGTAGTTCGAATTGACCTGCAGCGTGTATTCATTCGGACCAAGGATGCCGCCGTCGCCGAACGCTGGAACACCTACGCTTTTTTCAGACGTGACACCCGTGACCGACGGAAAAGTTCCGACTGTGCTGCTGATCAGCCCGGAAACCTTGATGGCGTAGTCATCGCCATTGCCGGTGGTTTGCGAAGCGCCGGCCGTCTTGTTGACGCGTCGTGGCAGAGGATGGACGCGCGGTTGCACAACGGTGCAGTTGACCTGCTTCCACATGATGCTGGGATACGAGGCTTGAAAGCAGCCTTCCGTGGGTGTCTCGACACGTGCCATGTCTGAGCGCCAACTCTCCATGGCCTGCGCTTTTGCTTGATCGACGACCTCATCGACGGCGGGAGCGGCAAAAGCCGCAGGGAGCCACGCTGCACCAACGAGACTTGCAACGATGGCGATCCTGACCAAATGACGCGTGCCAAAAGCCTTATTCGACTGCATATTTTTCTCCAGTGGAAGCAATATGTTGTGGTCCCCGAACCTGGATTATCCAAGTCCATCGGCATACCCAAAACAAAAAACTGGATTCCCCGTCCTTGGTCGCTGTGCAATGGCGACTCCTCACGCTAGCACTATCGAGGCCCCTGGATAGCTGTAACTTATTCCGGGTTTTTCCGTATAAATGATCAAATGAATAGTCATTAGTGTGACCGGGGTCATTGAATCGCACTGACTGGCTCTTGCAACGTCAGTTGCGCAATACTCAAGACATGAACAGCTTCATACCAAGCCTTTGCTGCTTGTTGTTGATCGCAGGGGCACACGCCGCCGATATGCAGGCGCCTGCGGCGCGGACCATCGTGCTGGTGCGGCACGGCTATTACGTGCCGGATCCAGCCTTTGGCGATCAGCCGGGGCCGCATCTGGCGCCGATCGGCGTTGCGCAGGCGCAGTTGGTGGGTGCGCGCCTGGCAGGTCTGCCGACGCGTTTCGACGCAATGTATGTCAGCCCGGTGCAACGTGCGCGCGATACGGCGGCGATCATTGCCGCTGATTTCCCGGGGCGCCATTTCGAGGTGGTCAACGACCTCGCCGAATGCACGCCACCCACTCGACGGGCTGAGGTAATGGCCCATGAAAAGCCGCAAGATCTGTCGGCCTGTCAAGCTCAGCTCGACCGGGTCTTCGTCCATTACTTCAAACATGCCATGGGCAGCGAGCGCACTGACCTGTTCGTCTGCCACGGCAACGTGATCCGCTACCTGGTCACGCGCGCGCTCGGCGTCGACCCCAAGGCGTGGCTGGAAATGTCGGTCGGCAATGCCAGCATCACCGAGATCCGTGTCGAGGCCAACGGCAGCTTCAAGGTCATCTCCGTTGGGGATGTCGGCCATCTGCCGCCCAGCATGCATACGGGGGCAACCGGCGACAGCGAACGCAGCCTGGCTATCCCTCTGTTGCCCGAGCATTGATTTCTTTGCCCTGAAAATGGACGCTCGCCGATAACCCTGGGCGATAGGGCCGCTGCAATTCCCGATCGCAGTCGCCGAGCGCGCCCGGTGCGGTCAAGGCCAAAGCCGATAAGGTGCACTCTAATAACCCTTATCCCGCTCGTGGTGCCTGCGAACCCCCAAAGGGGGCTAGGGCAGGAGGCGCTTTTCAACAGCGAAGCAGGCCATCCAGCAGCTTCGGGTTTCTTGAGGGGCAAGGGCGCTGGGTTATTCGCTTCGCACACCCCTCCGGGGCCGCTCTTCGAGCGTTCTACGCACTTTGCGCTTGTCCTTTCTTCGCAGGAATGACGAGCAAAGAGCGGCTTTTCTACGTTCCCTGTGGCTCTGGTCGCGTTGCCCTGCACGTAACCTTGAGCCGCTCCGATTCGAAATGCATCGGTGGAGGCTGGAGTTCGCCTTGCGGACCCCAATCTATGCACGATCCCATCCCATCGGATGATGTTGTCGGCCGGGATTTAATGACCGTTTCACAGCGGTACCGTTGCCTGAAGCAGGAGTAGCCCATGAACACGTACAGCAAGAACCCAGATGCCATTGCGAAGCTCTCGCCGGAGCAATATCGCGTTACCCAGCAGAGCGCCACCGAGCGGCCCGGGACCGGTGAATATCTGGACAACGAGGAGCCGGGCATCTACGTCGACATCGTGTCGGGTGAGCCGCTGTTTGCTTCGTCTGACAAATTCGAATCAGGCTGCGGTTGGCCGAGTTTTACCAAGCCGATCGAACCGGCCAATGTGAACGAATTGAAAGACGGCACACACGGCATGATCCGCACCGAGGTGCGTTCGGCGCACGGTGACAGCCATCTCGGACACGTTTTCCCTGACGGTCCGCGGGATCGTGGCGGGCTGCGCTACTGCATCAACTCGGCATCGCTGCGCTTCATCCACCGCGATGCCATGGAGGCCGAGGGTTACGGGGCTTATCTGAATCAGGTGGAGGATGTGCGATGAGCAACGAACGTGCAGTGTTGGCGGGCGGCTGCTTCTGGGGCGTGCAGGATCTGCTGCGCCGGTATCCCGGCGTGATCTCCACCCGTGTGGGCTACACCGGCGGCGACGTGCCCAACGCGACTTACCGCCATCACGGCAGCCATGCGGAGGGCATCGAAATCATCTTCGATCCTTCGAAGTTGAGCTATCGCTCGCTGCTGGAATTCTTCTTCCAGATCCACGATCCGTCCACCCTGAACCAGCAGGGTAACGATCGTGGAAGCGCGTATCGCTCGGCGATTTTCTATACCTCCGAGGAACAGAAGGAGATTGCCGAAGACACCATCGCCGACGTCGATGCCTCAGGCCTGTGGCCCGGCAAGGTAGTGACGGAAGTGGCGCCGGCCGGCGACTTCTGGGAAGCCGAGCCCGAGCATCAGGACTATCTTGAGCACTATCCGAGCGGCTATACCTGCCACTTCGTCCGACCCGGCTGGAAGCTGCCTCATCGTGTAACGGGGGGGTAATTGCCGGCGGCTAGCGGGTTTCTGCTATGAACAGAACAGTTGCCGAGACGTACTCTTTCGCGCCCGGCTCGTCATATTTCGGCTTGCAGATGGGTCGCTTGGATAAGTCGCATTAATTCTTGTAAAGCGGAATGGGTGGTCCCATCGTGGGGTCGAAAGTCACATAGGCGGCTAGATCCGCGGTTGCCTGTCCGAATTCGAATTGCTGAGGACGGCCATGCTTGGGTGACCATCGGTAAATGCGTAACGTGCATTGATTGGCAACGATCATAAACGCGGCGAAGTATCGCTGGCCATACTTTGGCAAAAAGCTGATGCCTGCCGAGCAGAACCCCTCACGTCCGTAAGGCCTGCCCTGATATTTCCTGTAAAGAGAAATACGCTGATTCGTGGGCACCTGAATCACGTCGTTGAATGGTGGAAGCTCATGGCAATCATGGGGGGCTTGGCACATAACCAGCGCCTCTTTTGCCATTTCTGGCGACAGCCTGACGTCGGCCAGTGGCACGTCCGGTGCAGGTTTGTAGACGGAAAATTCAGCGCAGGCGGCTAGTGAAACGATCAGCGCGACGAGTGCAGATACCTGGGTGAGTCGTTTCATGACCCAAGTCCAACGCGAAGCCCTGTTTCCGGGAAATTGAAACGCACGAGTACCTGGACGCACCATGGCGACCATGATCGACCATTCTTTAGCCACAGAAACTCCCCTTGGTATCGTCACTCCTTTGCACAGCGCGCATGGTTGCGCAAATCACGCAACGCATTGGGTCGGTTCATGACGATTGGATTCCCCTGGGAAGTAATCATGCATGCCCACTGTCTTTGCGTCTAGGGTGAGAGCGCTCGAAGGTTTTCAGTGGCCATTCGATCTTCGGGCATACTGGAGTGGCTCTTGAGGCCAGTGGGTTCGAAGACATTGCTTCTGGCAGAAAGTGTCTGCGCTCCGATTGCGACCATCAACCAAAAACAAGTCGGTCGATTCATGCCGAGAGGTGACCCCTGATCATCGAAGACACCATGGACCGGTTGCTGGCCCCATGCATCGTTGGGCGCAGCAGCTCGCACTTCACCCGTCTCGTGCGCATGTTCGCACTGGAGCTTGGTGTGGCCTGCGAGTTCGCTCCGGTCTACGATCTGTCATCGCTGGACGCACGCGACTACGCCGGAAATCCCGCGCTCAAGCTGCCCGTGCTGAAGATGGGAGATGTGACGATCTTCGGTGCCGAGAACATCTGCCGCGCGCTTGCAGAACTCACATCGGAGCATCGACGCATCATCTGGCCGGAGGATGGGCGCGGCGTGCAGGCGCGCAATGCGCAGGAGCTCGTCTGGCATGCCATGCAGGCGCAGGTGCAGCTTGGTTTTGGTACGCAGATCGCGAAGCTGCCGGTGGACAGCGTCTACTTCGTGAAGGCCGCTGCCGGGATGCGGAACGCGCTGGAATGGCTTGATGAAAAGGTGAACGAGGTCATCGACGATATGCCGCCGCATGACATCAGCTTGCTGGAGGCATCGTTGTTTTGCCTCATCGAGCATGTGGAATTTCGGGCGACGATTTCTCTGGCGCCGTATGGCCGTCTGACGGCGTTCGCACTCGCCTTCGGCCAACGGGCATCGGCGCAGCAAACGCCGTTCGTGTTTGATTTGCCGCCCGCTGGCTAAAAGTTGGTGTGAACAGAACGCTGCCATTATTCCGGCGAAGGTCGGAATTCAGTGCTTTGGCGCCTTCTCGAAAACATTGGGCTATTCGCTTCGCGCGCCCCTCCGGGGCCACTCTTCGAGCGTTCAGCCCATCCGCCTTTCGCCGGAATCGCCTGCTCAGAGTATCCGTGGAGGCCGCTTGACGCACCACAGTTCTGGATCAGCACGAGGTGCCGAGACAGAACGCGGTTCACGCTTATGGGTAAGCCAGGCGGTTCTGATCGCCTTCAAGGTCGCTCAATGCCATGACGCCGCCGTCTCCTTTGCAAAATCCCGGTATGAGCGCGGCGCGTGGCCCAGGATGCCGGTCATGATTTCTATGGCACCGGGCGTCGGCAGCATGCCGTCGCTGTGGAAGCGCGCCAGCATCAGGCGGAGGTCGTAGGCGGACCACGATGGCGCGCGACTCGCCATGTTTTTCTCGAAGCCGGGCAGGTCGTTGCCGGCGTAGTTCACGGGTTTGCCCAGCGTGGTTGACCAGATCCCAGCGGCGTCCCGGCCGGTGAGCGTGTCGGGACCAACCAGCTCGATTACTTCGCGTGGCAGCGGCGTGCTGGCCTGCTGGCGGCGCAGCAGCGAAGCTACTGCGATCTCGGCGACGTCGCGTGTATCGACCATCGCCACGCCGAGGTCGCCGATCGGCATCGGGTAGACGCCGTGTTGCAGCAGCACGTCCTTCATCATCACGTCGTTCTGCATGAAGTAGGACGGCCGCAGCACGGTGGCCGGCAGGTTGAGCTGTTCGATCGCGCGCTCCACCGTGTACTTGCCGCTGAAATGCGGCACGTCGGTGAACAAATCGCTGTTGTGCACCGAGAAATAGACGATGCGCTGGATGCCGGCCTCGCGCGCCAGCCCCAGCGTGATCAGCGCCTGGGTGACTTCATCGGTGACCGCGGCGTTAAGCAGGAACAGCGTGTCGACGCCTTTCAGTGCTGCGCGCATCGACTCAACGTCGGTCATTTCGCCGACGACCGCGCGCACACCTTTCGGGAAGTTCGCTTTGTCGGGGTTGCGGGTGAGGCCATGCACGGTCGCGCCTCGCGCGACCAGACCGTTGACGACCTGGCTGCCGATGGCGCCGGTGCTACCCGTGACGAGAATGCTCATGTCGTTACTCCTTCATCTTGGTGGGAACAGGTTTCGGTGCAGTGCCCAGTTAATTTGGCCGTTTCACCAAGGGAACGAAAGCCGTAGAATCGGGACTGGTCGTCTCAGATATGGAACACCTATGGACCTGGAAGCACTCGCCGACTTCAACGCGGTGGCCAGCCACGGTGGCTTTGGTCGAGCCAGTCGGGCCACGGGTCGCCCCAAGGCTTCGCTGTCACGCCGCGTGCGGCAGCTGGAGGATTCGCTGGGCATGCTGCTGATCGAGCGGGGCGCACACACGTTGCGGCTGACCGAAGAAGGCGCCGCACTGCACGAGCAGACCGCCGCGCTGCTCGGCCGCATCGACGACATCAAGGAAGCGCTGATGGGCGATGTCGGGTTGCCGCACGGCAGGCTACGGGTGAACGCACCGGTGCTTTTCGCGCAACGCGGGCTGGGCCGCATCGCAGCGCGATACGCGGCCACGTTTCCCAAAGTGCAACTGGAAATCACCGCCGACGACCGCTTCATCGATCCATTGGTGGAGGGCTACGACCTGGTCATCCGCGCCAACCCGAAACCCACCACCGAGTTGGCCGGTCGCTGCTTTCTGCGCGATGAGCTGATCGTCGCCGCACATCCGTCGATCGTCAGGCCGGAACCGGGCAGCGATGCCGAGCCGGTGCCGGCGGTGTTACTTCTGGGCACGCCCGAAGACGCACCGTGGAACCTGATCCATGCTGGAGGTGTGATGACCCTGCGCATCCGGCCGGCGCTGCGCCTGTCGTCGATGACGATGGTGCTGGACGCCGCGCTCGATGGTGCTGGTGCCGCGATGATGCCGCGCTCGCTGGTGCAGGCCGACGTGGATGCCGGGCGCCTCACGGTGTGGGGCACGGCTGCACAACGCAGCATCGAAGTGTGGGCTCTGTATCCGCCACACCGTCACGTCAGTCGAAAAGTATCCGCCTTCATCCGCATGCTCACCGAGCAGTTCGTCGATGGCTCACCGGATGGTTTTCAGTCGCTGGAGCGGTCAAAGATCTGAGTAATGGACGCCCGTTTCATCGGAGGCGTGGACGTCCATCCCTGCGCTAAGCAAAGCGAGGGTCAGGTCGTAGTTTTGGAAACTTTGCGTTGTGCTCGTGCCCGTGCAATCTGCTCCACACGACTCACGAGGTGCCGCGTCCCCGCGGTTTGATGTAGCGCAGCTGCTCCATCATCTGTTCGTGCCGTTCTCGCCGCTGTTGATCCTGCGCTGCGAGCAACATCTGTCGCCGGGTCATGTGCACCGGGGGCTGTTCGGAGGCTTCCTTCGGTCGATGGACGATGTGGGCGATGACGCCCGGCCATGTGCTCACATGCCATATCGAATGGGAGCGGGATACGTCTTGGTTGTTCATGGCGAAGACCTCGACCACAGATCAGGAGCTGTCAGGGAGCCGAACTATTGCTGGATGGACGATCAGGCTGCACTCTCGACTGTTAGCCGGGTGTGACGTCCAGGATATGGAATCCGAAAAGCACGAACAGCGAAAAGCCAGGGCGCAACTGGCTGAGGCTCCATGGCTGAGCTGACCCTGTTTTGGCTTGCGCCAGCCTGTACGGAGGACAAAGATTTTCGTCGAATCTGACATCGCTGAAGCGCATAGTGCGGTTTCTTGCGCGCCACCGACCTTCTTGGTCGACCCTGTCGATCCAGTCCATTCCCGTTCGTCGTTTCCAGGAACAGCCGCCCGGCATCAGCCGCGACGCATCCTCACCAACGCAGGAGCCACCATCATGCAGTTCATTCCGTATCTCGACTTTGACGGCCAGTGCCGTGAAGCGTTCGACTTCTATGCCACAGTCTTCAACGGCAAGATCACCATGCGCATGACATTCGGCGAATCGCCCATGGCCAGTGAGGTGCCGCCCGAGGCGCACGATCGTGTCATGCATTCACAACTGGACTGTGCCGGCGGCATCCTGATGGGCGCCGATGGGCCGCCGCACAGTGTATCCAGAAGGAGCTGCGTAAGTCTTCCGATCGACACGCCCGCCGAAGCCGAGCGCATCTTCAGCGCGCTGGCGGAAGGTGGCGAAGTGCAGATGCCGATCCAGGAAACGTTTTGGGCCACACGCTTCGGCATGCTGACGGATCGCTACGGCAAGGCATGGATGGTCAACTGCGCGAAGCCCGCATGAAGGTTTTTGTTTCCACGGCGAACGTTTGAGCATGAATCGCCATCGCGCGCGGAAATAAGTTCTGACGAACATGTCGATCCTGGCAGCTCCCATTCGTTGCATCGGTAGCCGCGGGGTCTTCAGGATGCGCAATCGTCCGGCGCCCGGTCCGGAACAACCACTTCAGGAGTAAGTCGATGCGATTCCTTTCAATGGTCAGGATCAACGAGAACAGCGGTCTTCAGCCTAGCGAGAAGCTGATGAGCGATATGGGCAAGTTGCTGGAAGAAGTGAAACAGGCCGGAGTGATGCTCGACACCGCGGGACTCAAGCCGACCTCGGAAGGCGTGCGCGTACGGCTTGCTCACGGAAAGATCAGCGTGATCGACGGCCCGTTCACCGAGACAAAGGAAGTGATCGGCGGTTACGCGATGATGGAAACGAAGTCGATGGAAGAGGCCATCCATTGGACCAAACGCTTTCTGATGGTCCACGGCGACGAATGGGACATCAGTTGCGAAGTGCGCCAGCTGGACGAACACCGCTAGAGCGTGGATGCGGCCATGGAGACAGCTGCCTTCGTATGGCTCGCGCCATAGCTGCAATGTAGCGCTGGCATTGAAATCGGATGCGACTGGCTGGCTGGATTCAACCAGGTTGATCAGGTCGGTGGCCATGCAGGCCGCCGGCCTGATCAACAGATGCATCAGCCGGGGTACTGGAGTTTCGGATACCAGTCAGTACCACGTCCTTCGGGGGTGGCGTCGAGGATGGTCCACAGCGGCATCAGGTCGGGTGCGCCGCGCGCATCCTGGCCGGGATCGGCGGAGTCGAAGCCCATCTCACCGCTCCAGAAATGGCGGATGGTCCCGTCGCGGCGGGTGAATACGGTGAATGCGGCGTCATCGCCACCGTCCCTACCGATGCCGTGGTAGTCGCGGCTGAAGTTGCCGTTCGTATCGGAATACAAGTTGAGGTCGCGCCAGCCGCGTTCCTTCTTGAACGCGACGAGGCGATCGATCGGCGAGCGTGCGACCACGGCCAGCGCGACGCGCTGCCCGACGTCGCGTGCTTCGCCATCCCATGCACTCAGCAGCGACGTGCACATCGGGCAGGGACGCTCGCGCTGTGGGCCGAACATGTAGCTGTAGACGACAAGGGTCTGCTTGTCGCCGAACAGGCCGGCTAGATCGAGCGGCCCGTGTTCACCTTCGAACCGGTAGTCGCCAGTTACCTCGCCGCCGGGTGGAAGTGCGCGACGTTGTTCAGCAACGCGTTCGATGTGCCGACGCAGTTCGATTTCCTCGATGAACAGCGCATTGCGCGCGCGGCGGTAGTCGTCACTTTCATTCGGGAATCGCATGTCATTGCGCTGTGCAAATTCGGCGGCGGGAACGAGGGTAGGGGCGTGCGTCATGGTCGGACTCCTTTGGGCGGCAGATCAATCGCGATTGGGTGCGCCTAGTGGGAAAAGCGAACGATAAGGCCGTGCTTCGTCAACAGCGCGTGCAAACGATGGGCGTGCCAGCAGCCGTTGCCGGTAGGCGATCACGTGCGGGAACGATGAGTCGATGCGATGCGTCCAGTCGGCATAGAACAGGAAGGGCGCTGCGCCGCAATCGGCGAGGGTGAAGCTGTCACCGGCCGCCCATTCGCGCCCGGCCATGTGATCGTCGAGCCAGCCGTAGGCGATGTCGAGCATCGCGCGTGCATCGGAGACGCCGCGCGGGTCGCGCTCTGCTTCTGGCCGCAGGCTGTCGACCACGATCTTCTGCTGCGGTGTCGAGACGTAGTTGTCGAAGAAGCGGTCCATGCTGCGAACCTCGAGCGCGGCGCGGGCATCCTTGGGCAGCAGTGGCACCGGCCCCGGGTGGTACAGGTCGAGGTACTCGATGATGATGCTCGCCTCGGTGACCGTGCGGCCGGCGTCCACCAGTACGGGAAAGCGCTTCAGCGGCCACAGCGCTGCCAGCTCTTCCCACATCTGCGGTTGCTCGTGCGACAGCAGGCACCATTCGAACGGCGTGTCGTTTTCGTACAGCGCGACCAGGGCCTTCTGGCAGTAGGAGGAGAGCGGGTGTGCGTATAGCTTCAAGGTCATCGTGCGGCTCCGTCGAGGTGGTGGGGCTTTTCCTAATGACGAACGAGACGAGGCGAAATAGACAGCCACCCTCGACGTACTGCCGAAGGGTCTCGTTGCTGCGACCTGCCTGGCGGAGCTGAAGCGCGCGACCGCACTATTGCGATAATCTCCGCAGGCCACCCGGAATGCTGCACCAGCCAGCGGCAAGGCACAACGACCTGACAAGGAAGGATCTTCATGCTTTCTCGCACGTTAAGGATCACGGCCGTGACACTGCTGGTCATCGCCGTTGCAGGGGCACTTTTCATCAACGCGGTCGCCGGCAAGGCGCTTACCATCGCCACCAACTCGGTGAGTCGTTCGCTTTGTGATGCGGCCTTCCTGTCGCACGTTGACCCCGACCGCATGTTTGCGCAAGAGCAGTTGCCGAATATGCGCAGCATTGGATGGGCGCTGCACTATCACGTGGATCATGAGAAACAGGAGGTGCGCAGTGCGGTGCTTGGCGCCTATGGCGCGCGTGCTGTCTATCGTGAGGGTCTTGGATGCGTGCTGGTGCATGGGGATGCTGCGCTGCCCGAGTCGGCGGGTTTCAAGGCCCAGCCCATGACCAGTGCCTTCGCCGAACCGGTGGTGGTTCCCACTGATCCGAGATTGCGTCAGGCGCTCGACCGCGCGTTTGCCGAGCCCGACCCGGCACAGCCGCGACTGACCAAGGGCATCGTCGTGCTGCACGACGGCAAGATCATTGCGGAACGCTATGCGTCGGGTTACGGGCCCGACACCCTCATCTGGGGTCACTCGCTATCGAAGTCGATCACCAACGCGTTGATCGGCATCCTGGTGAGGCAGGGCAAGCTACGCCTGGATCAGACCGCTCCCGTGGCCGCGTGGGCGTCACTGGACGATCCGCATCACGCGATGACTATCGACCAGCTTCTGCGCATGGATAGTGGCCTGCCATTCGATGAAACCGACGGCCCGGTCAATCCCATGTCGCGCATGTTTTTCCTGGAGAACGACATGGCCCGCTATGCGGCGACAGTGCCGCTGGTGCATGCGCCAGGCACAGCTTGGGCTTATAGCAACGTCGGCTATGTGTTGCTTGCCCGCATCGCGGCCGATGCGGCAGGCGACGGCGGTGCGGTGGACGCGGAGCGCTTCGTGCGTGATCAACTGTTTGCACCGCTGGGTATGCGCAGTGCCGTTTTCGAAACCGATCTTGCCGGCACGCCCGTCGGCTCAAGCCATGTCTACGCATCGGCACGCGACTTTGCTCGATTCGGGCAGCTTTATCTCGACGATGGCGTGGTCAACGGACGTCGCATCCTGCCCGAAGGTTGGGTGGCCTACAGTCACTCGCAAACCCTCAAGACCGGCTATGGAGCAGGTTTCTGGACCAATCTGGTGAACGAAGGCAGCGTGCCTGTGTGGGGTGCGCCGTGGGGCATCCCGCAAGCGCCGAAAGACATGTTCTACGCCCGCGGCGCCATGGGCCAGTACGTCATCATCGTGCCGTCGGAGCATCTGGTGATCGCGCGCCTGGGTATCAGCCAGCACGGCGGCACCGGCATCGGCGATCTTATTGCCGCGGTCATCAGCGCACTTCATCACCCGACACAGCAGTGATCGAAAATTCCGGTGACGTACCGAACATCGGTTTGATCGAGCGCGTTCCAACGACCACTGCTGACACGATGGTGTCAGCAGTCCATGGCCAGACTTCGCACAACCTTGCCGCCGAGTATGAGCATGTCTTCATCGAGCATCACCCTGTACGCCAGTCGCGCCGGTTTCGGTATAACCGACACCAGCCCGTTCGTGATCAAGACCGAAGTGCAGTTGAAGATGGCTGGCTTGGCCTATGACCGGGCATCAGCCATTCCACCGCAGGCGCCGAATGGCAAGCTGCCTTTCATCAACGATCACGATGAAGTGGTGAGCGACTCCACCTTTATCCGCGCGCATATCGAGCAGAAATACGAAGTGGATCTGGACGAGGGTCTGGATACGCGTAAGCGTGCGGAATCCTGGGCGATCGAGCGGTTGCTCGAAGATCATCTCTACTTCGCCATGGTCTGGTTCCGCTGGATCGACCCCGAAAATTTCGCCAAGGGACCGGCGCATTTCGCCGACAGCGCGCCCGAAGCGGATCGCGCGCAACTGCGTCATGACTTGCAGGCACGCAAGGCCGTCGAGCTACATGCGCAGGGGCTGGGCCGAAAGACGCCCCCGCAAATCGCCGAGCTGGGAAAGCGCTCGATCGATGCACTGTCGCAGTTGCTCGGCGACAAGTCCTACTTCATGGGTGATTCGCCCAGCGGCGTCGACGCTACCGCTTTCGGAGTGCTCGCCGCGGTACTGACGCCGTTCTTCGACACACCGCTACGCCAGGCAGCGGAAAGGCATCCGAATCTTGCCGCCTACGTCGATCGCATGATGCGCCGTTATTACCCCGAGCATGCGTGGAATCCATAACGGCCAGTGAAAGCAGCCGGTTTCTCAACACCCTGTGAAAAGTCCCGCTCATAGTGAGAATGTTCTCTCAGCGAGCCATCCATAGCGACGTGAACGGTCAGTTCCGTTTTGCTGATGAAGCAGGCGCCGGCTGCGAGCGCATCAGCGCTCTCTGGATGAACTGGTGCACGTCGTCTTTCGACACCAGGCCGCGGTGCCTGGTGTCGATGGCATCGAAGTTCTTGACGATGAAGGGGACGTGCCCGGCCTTGGCTTCATCCTTGCTGAGCAGGCCGTCGTGATTCGCATCGGCGGCGTCGAAATTGATATCCAGTGTTCGAACGCTTTCGGTGATACCAGAGAGCCCACTCTGTGCGATGGCTGGCATCGGCAAGACAGCGTAAGCCGCGAATGCAAGTGCAATGAGGATTACACGAGGCATGACATTCTCCGCAGGGAACCTGATCCTACGATAGCCCATCCCCTCATGAAATGGCTGGTTCCTGTAGCGCCAACGGGTTGACGCCGGCCGGGTCGCGCGCGAGCAGCACGGCTGCCGCGAAATTCCAGATCAGTTGTGCCAGCAGCACGCTGAGCAGGGAGGTCATGCTCATATTCGTTGCTGAACCGAATATCAGGGCGACGACCAGTGTGCTCGACAGCATGCCGACGACACCAGCCACCTGGTTGAATCCTTGTTCCCGCACAAGTGCGATGGACCATGCCAGCGTCCCGACGGCTTGCAGGATCCAGCCCAGCTTTGCCATGTCATTGAGCGCCACGCCAGCATAGTGAATCAGGTTGTACGCGAAGGCGACGCGTTCGGGAGCGGCGTGGATAGCATCTACCGCTATGTGTGTGACGATGAAGCCATCCGTGATCGTTGCGCCGATCATGGCGGCGCAGCCGATAAGGTAGGTCGTCAGACCGAGCAGTATCAGTGGTCGGCGTAGACCCAGTCGTCGTGCGAGGGTCGCATAGCCGAACGCGAAAGCGCACACGCTGGCGATAGCCACGGCATGTACGACCTCTTTCAACAGCTGCAGTCTGGCGATGCCCTGCAGAATCTCCAGCGGATTGCTGCCGCCGCCGCTGTGATCTAGCGCGACGAAGAGGGTCGAGATGACGGCGGCGGAAGCGATGACAATACCCGCGGTGCGGGTGCGTTGGATGGGTTGGTCGGTGAAGGTTGCGGCATCCTGGAGCATGGGAATCATTCCTCTGCGGTCGTGCACGGCGGGTGTCGTCATGCTGGCCGACACGCTAGCGACCGCGTCTTTGGGGAATGTCTTGGCAGGGTAAAGATTTGCAAGCGGTACGTTGGAGTCGCTGCAGGCAGAACGGTGATGCAATCCTGCTTCTACATAAAACTTTACATGGCGCTTGTCAGGCCTGAACTTGCGCACGCCACGCTGCATCTGACCGCGCATCAACCACGCGGCGATCCCAACACTTCCCATGCAGGTGGCAGCTATGAAAAGCACAAAAACAATGGCGTTGTCCGCAACTTCATCCCGTGGCCCGAACTGGAAAGCAATCGCGTTGCGAAGCTTCGCGTTGACCGCCGCGATCGCCGTGGGTACGACGGCGGTGTATCTGACGGCGGTACCGTCTGCGCGTGCAACCACCACGAACTCCACTACCGAAGCCAGCGGCTCCTTTTTTCAGCAGATGCATGGTGGTGCGCATTCGCATGAAGAGATGCACGCGCATTTCGACAAAGTACTGACCGAAGCCGGAGCCAGTGATGCGCAGAAGCAGCAGATCCAAGCCATCATGAAGCAGGCGATGGATACCGAGCATGCCGACATGCAGAACTACCACGCATCCGTTGGGCGCTTGAAGACGCTGCTCACCGCCAATCCGATCGACGATGCGGCTGTTGCAACGCTGCGTGCCGAACAGGATCGTCTGGCGCTGGCAGCCAGTCGCGGCCTGTCGGACACCGCGGTCGCGGTTGCCCGGGTGCTGACACCCTCGCAGCGTGTGAAACTAGGGGCGGAGATTGACCAGATGATGGACTCGCACATGGCGCATCATCACGCCATGTGATGTCTCGCTCTATGATTCGCAGCTGCCCTCATGCCGTGATGGCAGCTGCATTCGCCAACCAGTGAGCCGACCGGTGTCCCAACGCATCCTGATCATCGACGACGACGAACGCCTTTGCGGGATGCTGGAACAGTATCTTTCGCAAAGCGGCTACCAGGTGACCTCCCGGCATACCGCCAGCGACGGGTTGGCCGAACAGCGGCGCTCGATGCCAGACGCGATCATCCTCGACCTGATGCTGCCCGATGCGAACGGCCTGGACGTATGCACCCAGCTGCGCGAATCCAGTGGCGTGCCCATCATCATGCTTACTGCACGGGGCGAGGCCACCGATCGTGTGGTCGGCCTGGAGCTGGGCGCAGACGACTACCTGCCCAAACCGTTCGATCCGCGCGAACTGCTCGCCAGACTGCGCACTGTTCTGCGTCGAGGCACGGCCCTGATCAACCCGATCCTGCGCTTCGGTCGACTGGAGATCGACCGGGAAGCGCGCCAGGTTCGGCTGGATGGGGAGTGCCGCAACCTGACCGGTTACCAATTCGACATCCTGCTGGCGCTGGCTGAACGTGCTGGTCGCGTGGTCAGTCGAAACCAGTTGCTGGATTGTGTGGCGGGTCGCGCGATGGACGCGTTTGACCGCACCATCGACGTGCATATTTCCAATATTCGCGCCGCGATCGAGGATCATCCCAAGCAACCCAAGCGGATCCTCACGCTGCGCGGTGTCGGCTATCTGTTCACCCGCGTGCAGGACGATGAGGCGTCGCTGTGATCCAGCGTCTATACATGCGGATCTATCTGACCACGCTTGCGTCTTTGGCGGTGGTGGTCATCCTCAGCGCGCTGCTATGGCAATTTACGGCCGAGCGATCGGCCGACGCGGACCACGACCGTTTCATGGGGGCGCTGGTCAGCAGAGCACTCCCGCCAGACGACGATGCCGCTACGCTGCAGACGTCGCTGGCCGCGCTGGTGGTTCCCCCGACTGAGGGTCTCGCGCTGTATGACCGTCATGGAGTGCGCCTGGCCGGCGCGGGCAATCAGACCGGGATCAATGGCCCGGCCATGACCGCGCCGACCATGCCAATCCACGCCAATGCCATATTGCGGATCATCCGGCTCGACGATGGCCGTGTGGTCGTCGCCCGCATGCATACGTCTTCGCTGAATCTTCATCTCGGCGGACTTGCGTTGCTCGCCTTGATTGCGCTCGCCGTTGCGCTGGGCACCTATCCGGTGGTGCGTCGTCTGACTCGGCGACTCGAGGAGCTGGCCGGCGATGTGGATCGCTTCGGCGGCGGCGACTTGGCGGTACGTTCCCCGGTTTCCGGTCAGGATGAAGTGTCGGGCCTGGCCACCAGTTTCAACGCGATGGCCGACCGTGTCGCAAAACTGCTCGAGGCGCACAGCCGCATGCTGGTCAACGCCTCGCATGAATTGCGCTCGCCACTGGCGCGCGTGCGACTTGCGCTGGAGCTTTACGAGACCGCGCCGCGTGCTGAGTTGTTGCAGGGCATGCGCCAGGATTGCGCAGAAATCAGCGAACAGATCGAGGAGATTCTGCTGGCCAGCAAACTGGAAACGGTAGATATCGCGCTGCCAAGGGATACGCTGGATCTCGCCGTGTTGGTGGCGGAAGAGTGCTCGCGACTCGATATCGCATTCGAGATCGTTCCCGCCGAAGTTCGCGGCGACGGGCGGCTATTGCGACGGCTGATACGCAACCTGCTCGAAAATGCCTTGAAATATGGTGGCCACGGCGTGGATGCGCGTCTTGCCCTGGACAATCAAGGCAACCGCATCCTGCAGGTGAGCGATCGCGGGCCGGGCATCACCGAAGCCGAGCGCGAACGCATTTTCGAGCCGTTCTATCGCCCCGCAAACACGGCAGAGACCGGCAATGGCTGGGGGCTTGGACTGGCGCTGGTCAGGCAGATCGCCAGTCACCATCACGGCAGTATCAGCTGTTTGCCGCGAATAGACGGTGGCTGCGTCTTCGAACTGATGTTGCCTTTACCCGGCGAAGCGAGCTGAATCATCGTCTCCGGCGAAAGCAAATCAGTGCTTTTGTGGCGAAGGTTTGAGATCGCGCAACTTCACGCTGTCGAGCAGATCCAGCCCCTTTCGGTCGATCCTGACCAGCGCCTGATTGCGGAAGCGGGCCAGCAGGCGGCTGACGGTTTCTGTTGCCAGCCCCAGATGGTTGCCGATGTCGGCGCGTGACATGGGTAACGGCAGGCGCTCCGTCGGCAGACCAAGCGCTGCTCGGCGATCGCGCAGATCGATCAGGAACCTGGCCATGCGTTCTTCTGCTGGATGGTCGCCACTATAAAGTTGAGATTGGCGGAGCTGACGGCTCAGCACCTGCATCAGATGCCATTGCACGTCGGTCTGGCGATGGGCGAGTTGGCGGATGGCGGCGAACGGAAACTTGCAGAACCGGGTCTTGCCCAGCACCACGACGGCGCTGTCGTATTGATCCTGGCAGACGGCATCCAGCCCGATGACTTCGCCGGGCAGGTGGAAGGCCAGTACCTTTTCGCGGCCGACGATGTCCACCATCACGGTTTTGGCCATGCCTGTCTGCACCGCGTAGAGCGCGCGAACCGGGGTCGAGGGGCGATACAGATATTCGCCGTTGCGCAACGGCCCAGTGCGTTCGACGAGGTGGCGCAGACCGGAGAGCTCCGGCTTGCCGAAACCGCCCGCCTCGCAACCCGTCACGTAAGCGCAGCCGACGCAAAAGCCAGGCGGCGAGGTATGCGCTGGGGGCGAAGTTTCCGAAGCAAGGGTCGCCTGCATGGCGGGGTTCCTGGATATCCATTTCATTGAAATGAGCGGCAGGCCATGATCCTCCCTGGTGGTATCCGGAGAACATTGATGCGCGGTTTTGCCGCACAGGCCTGAGCGGGATCCTGCAGCGCCACATCGCGATGATTTCTTGCCGGAAGCCCTACAGAAATTGCCGTTGCTGCCGATGTATCCCGTGAGTCATCTCGACCAAGGGGATATTTGCCCGCATGAGCCACCATAAACATCAATCGAAGCTGTCGAGCAGCCGCGTGGACTGGAGCGATCCGCACCTGGAGTCTTTGCTGCAGAAAACCGAGAGCTGGAAGCTCGATAACCGGGGCACCTATTCGCCACTGGAGGTGCAGATCCATATTGGCTGGGGCGCCGCCACTGGCAAGACCGCGTTGCTGGTGTGGGAGCGCGATCAGGTGATGGTGCTGGAAACCCGCTTTCCGCTTACCCCTGGCGAGCATATCCGCGTGGACTGTCACCTGGGTGACAGCGTCCGCACCGTGTGGGGCATGGTCATCGAGGAACGCCCAGGGCATCGCACCGAAGATCGGGCCAACGGCGTCCATGTGAATTGGCTGCACCTGCGCTGACGGTGAGCAGTAAACGTGATCAGGGTTCCTCGACCAGACCCGCCCTCAACGCCCGATCCTGATCGCTGAAGATCGCCATCGCCGTGCGCATGCGCAGAAAACCCAGTTTCCGGTGGAAGCCTTCCTTTCCCGGATTGGCATACAGGATGATCTTGCGATGTCCTGCGGAGAGCTGCTTGAGCGTGGTGATGATGGCCTTGCCCAGCCCCACGCCCTGGTGGTCGGGATGAATTGCGATATCGCACAGGTAGGCGCAGTCGATACCGTCAGCGAGGGCTCGACCAGCGCCGATCAGATGGCCGTCGTCATAAACGAAGCATTTGTAGCGACTGTTGGAGAACACGATCTTCAGGTCCTGTGGCCTCTTGTCTCCTGGCGGCGCCATCCGGTAGAGCTCCGACAACTCGTCCCAGTCGACGGATTCCTGCTCAAAGATCCACTGCATTCTTCCGTCCTCCATAGCGTAGTTGCGACAGTGATTCTCGGCGAAAACCGGGAGACCCTCGCCTGTGGGAGTGACTTCAATCGCGATGACACAAGCCGGGGTCAAGCCAATCGCGACTGAATTCGCTCCCACAAGAGCCACGGTGGCTCGTAGGTTGGGTGAGTGCGGTGAGCCCCGACATTGCCTCAACCCGTAGGTTGGGGTGAGCGCAGCGAAGCCCAACATTGCCTCGGCCTCCCTGCACAGACGTGGGGCTTCGCTTCGCTCACCCCAACCTACATAGCCAATGAAGGCTAGCCGCCGATCGACGCTGCGAAGCCGCGCAGGAAATCGCCCAGCTGTGTGCGTATGGCCTCGTCCCGCAATTCGCCGTGCTCGTCGAAGGCCAGGTGGGCGCGCGAAACCATCAGGCGACCACCCGACCAGTTCCGCGTACCGAGCGCCTTCAGCACAGGCAGCCATGCGTTCTGCGAAAGGATGGTGCCGAAGCCACCGGGCGATGCGCCGATCACTGCGAACGGCCGATGGCCGAAGACGCGCGGAATGTCGGCCGGCGGTCGCGACAGCCAGTCGATCGCGTTCTTGAACACGCCGGGTATGCCGTTGTTGTACTCCGGCGTCACTAGCAGCACGCCATCGCTCGCGACGATACGTTCCTTCAGATCGGCGACCGGCGCTGGCAGTCCTTCGCGCTGTTCCAGGTCGCCGTCGTAAAGGGGTATGTCGTGCAATGTGGCGGCATCCAGCGTGACCCCGGTATCGACCAGGGTCTGTGCTGCGCGCAGCAACGCAGAGTTGTAGGACTGCGCACGCAGGCTTCCGGAAATGCCTAGGATCTTGATCATGCACGATCTCCCACAAGGGCCGATGGGTCTGCTGCCCCGGCCTCCAGGCGCGTGGCGATGCGCACCTCACCGGTCAGCACCTTGTGGATCGGACACGCGTTCGCGATTTGCAGCAGGCGTTCGCGCTGATCGTCGGTCAACGTTCCCTGCAGGGTGATCGCGCGTGTGATGTCGCTGCCCGCAGCGGGCTCGCCATCGGGATTGAAGCGCAATTCGACCTCGACGGCAGCCAGCGGCCATTGCTTGCGCGACGCATACATCTGCAGGGTGATGACGGTGCACGCCCCCAGCGCCGAAAGCAGCAAGCGCGTGGGCGAGGGGCCTGTGTTCGCACCGCCTGTCTCGGGCGGCTCATCGGCCAACCACGTATGCCCGAGGTCATCCGTCAGCGTCACCGTGAATGGAGTAGGGCTGCTGGTTGCGCGGACAGTGGATGTTGTCATGGAAGTGTTATCCCGATGCATGTTCGTACCATCTTCGCTCCATTTGCGTTTGCATGCCAAAAGCAATCACTGGATCGCCCCGACGCACTTTGCGGCAGCACGATTCCCTGCCGTTTCATCAATGCCAGCACATGCCAGCCAATTCAATGAAGTGGTATGGAGTGATTCGGCGGTCGATGAAGGGATGTTTGCAGCCGCGTAAGTGCAGTTTGAATTGAGCGTTTCCGGCGCGGCCGTCACCGCATCGCACGAGGGCGTCGTGAAAGCGGGATCGATCCACGGTGCCGTTGCCGTTGCAGCTTCAGCGTGACGGACCATGCCAGACGCCGTGACTGGCGCGCGTGACGCCTGATCGCATTCCTTCATGCCAGCAAAGCGATCAGTACAGCCAGCTGAATGATCTTCAGTAGATGCGGCGCCCGCAGATCTAGACGATCGATGCAGGACGTGAACGTCCGAAAAGGATTCCCTGGCCATTTTGAGAATCGTCTGATCCTTTTCCACGGCGCCACGTGCATCGCGCGTTTCGCCGGCTGTTAGGTCATAGCGAATGCACGCATTTTCAGAGCTTTCTCATGGTGGGAGCCGGTGCGCAACCGGAAAATTAACACAGCAAAACTTGGTCACTTTGTGTGCGCCAAGTCCCTATTACACGTAGTCCATTCCCCTACCCCTGCAGCAAGCGCCTCGTTGACGAGGCAGGAAAAATCATGAACCACATCTATCGTGTCATTTGGAACTCGGCCACCCAGTCATGGGCAGCGGTATCGGAACTGGACTCCGCCAAGGGCAAGTCATCCACTCGCGGCAAGAGCGCCTCAACAGGCAAGTCATTCATGCTGAAAGCGATGGTCTTCGCTCTGGTGGCGGCGCTCACGTGCAGTGCGAGCGTTTCCCTGTTCGCGCAGACCGTCCCGGGGGCCAATACGTATGACGGCAATGCGAACAACGGCACCATGGGTAATGGTACGCAAGGCGGAGGTACCTCGGGCGGCACCGTGATCAACTCGTTCTATGGTGGCGCCCAGGCCAACATGCAGTCCCAAAAGGCCTATGGCTACAACTTTACGTCCGCAAGCAACCCGGAAATGGTTGGCGCGTCATGGGCCGAGGCGAATACTTGCGGCGCGGTGAATGGCAGTTCCAGTTGTCAGATTTATTGGGGCGCCGTTTATGGGGTGTCGAAATCCGCGACAACAGGTCTTTTGACGCCCGTTGAAAACCATGCCGCCGCGATCTACAACTTCAATACGGGCACTGTGTCGAACGTCGATACGATCATGACGGGTATCGCACCGGGCCGGATCAGCGTGAAGTCGAATGACGTGGTGAACGGCTCCGAGTTGTACTCGAATGCCGTCAACACCGCTGCAGCGTTGGGCGGCGCCTCGGCCGTGAGTGCGGATGGCAAGGGCACGATCAGTGCGCCCAGCTATGCGTTGAGCGTGGCAAATGCAATTGATGGCACCACGGGTGCGGCTACTGACGTCGGCAAGGGCTTTGCGAAAGTCGACGCAGCCTTGGGCATTCTCCAGGCCAGCGGCAGTCTGGTGCAGCAGGCTGCGCCCGGCGCAAACATCACGGTGGCAGCTGCTACGGATGGCGCCGCGGTCGACATGACCGGCACGGCGGGCACCCGCACGGTGACGGGCGTGACAGCCGGTGCGCTGAATGCGACGAGCGTGGACGCGGTGAACGGTTCGCAGCTGTACGCGACCAACCAGCAGGTTTCCACCAACACCACCAACATCGCCACCAACACCACGAATATCGCGGGCAACACGTCGGCCATCACCAACCTGACCAACAACATCAACAGCGGTACCGTGGGTCTGGTGCAGCAGGCGGCGCCCGGCGCGAACATCACGGTGGCATCTGCTACGGATGGCGCCGTGGTCGACATGACCGGCACGGCGGGCACCCGCACGGTGACGGGCTTGACGGCGGGCAATCTGAGCGCGAGCAGCGTGGACGCAGTGAACGGTTCGCAGCTGTACGCGACCAACCAGCAGGTTTCCACCAACACCACGAACATCGCCACCAACACCACGAACATCGCTGGCAACACGTCGGATATCACCAACCTGACCAACAACATCAACAGCGGTACCGTGGGTCTGGTGCAGCAGGCGGCGCCCGGCGCGAACATCACAGTCGCAGCTGCTACGGATGGCACCCTGGTCGACATGACCGGCACGGCGGGTACCCGCACGGTGACGGGCGTGACGGCCGGTGCGTTGAATGCGACGAGCGTGGACGCGGTGAACGGCTCGCAGCTGTTCGCAACCAATCAGCAGGTTTCAACCAACACCACGAACATCGCTGGCAACACGTCGGATATCACCAACCTGACCAACAACATCAATAGCGGTACCGTGGGTCTGGTGCAGCAGGCGGCACCCGGCGCGAACATCACGGTGGCAGCTTCTACCGATGGCACCGTGGTCGACATGACTGGCACGGCGGGCACCCGCACGGTGACGGGCGTAACGGCCGGTGCGGTTAACGCGGCCAGCGTGGATGCCATCAACGGTACGCAACTGTTTGGCGTAAGTCAGTCGATTGCGAACGTTATCGGCGGCGGTTCGGTCGTGAATAACGACGGTACGATCACGAACCCGACCTATAACGTGGGCGGCACTACGGTGAATACCATCGGCGGCGCGATAACCAACATCGACGGTCGCGTAACAGCGAATACGACCGACATCACCAACCTGACGACCAATATCAACAACGGTTCGACGGGTCTGGTGCTACAGGATCCGGCCACGGGAGACATTACGGTGGCGGCTGCTCTGGATGGCAACGTGGTCAATATGAGTGGCACAGCGGGCGCCCGCACGATAACCGGCGTGGCGGCTGGTGCGCTGAATGCGAGGAGCGTGGACGCGGTGAACGGCTCGCAGCTGTATGCGACCAACCAGCAGGTTTCCATCAACACGACGAATATCGCGGGCAACACGTCGGCTATCAGCAACCTGACCAACAACATCAACAGCGGCACCGTGGGTCTGGTGCAGCAGGCGGCACCCGGTGCGAACATCACGGTGGCAGCTGCTACGGACGGCACCGTGGTCGACATGACTGGCACGGCGGGCACCCGCACGGTCACGGGTGTGACGGCCGGTGCGCTGAATGCAACGAGCGTGGACGCGGTGAACGGTTCGCAGTTGTACGCGACCAACCAGCAGGTGGCCGCCAATACCAGCAGCATCAACAATATTCAGTCAGACATCAGCAATATCAGCCATGGCAATGTGGGTGCGTTCCAGGTCAGCGCGGATCGTAGCGGTAGCGCACCGGTCGCCAACGGCAAGAACTCGGCGGCTGGTGGCGCCAATGCCGCAGCATCCGGTGCCAACAGTGTAGCCGTGGGCAACGACAGTACCGCCAGTGGCACCAGCAGCACCGCTGTGGGCAGCGGTGCGAAAGCGACGGGCGCCAATAGTGTGGCGATCGGTGCCGGCTCAGTGGCAAGCAAGGCCAACACAGTGTCGGTTGGTTCAGCCGGTAGCGAGCGTCAGATTGCCAACGTGGCGGCCGGTGTGCAGCAGACCGACGCCGTAAACGTCTCCCAGCTTACCGGTGTCGCGAATGCTATGGGCGGCGGTGCCACGATCAACAGTGCGGGCAATGTGGTTGCTCCGACTTACAACGTGGGCGGCAACACTTACAACAATGTTGGCGACGCGTTGGGCAATCTGGATAGCCATCTGAATGACAACTTCAATCAGCTCAGCAACAAGATCGACCAGAATGCCCAGCAGGCCAATCGCGGCATTGCCGGAGCGGCTGCACTTGTAATGACCACTCCGTACATGCCGGGTCGCACGACGCTCAATGCCGGTTTGGCGAGCTATCGCGGTGAATCGGCGCTCGGTGTCGGTGTGTCGCGCTGGAGCTCAGACGGTCGGATAAACCTCAATGCGGGTATTTCCGAGGCGCTTCATGACCAGCCGATCTTCCGTGTTGGCGTCGGCGTGGTGCTGGGCGACTAAGGACAGTGCCAACAGTGAGAGCGCGTGGGCAGACCCATGCCCTCTCGTTGGCCGGAGAGAATCCATGAAATTATCAGTAATGTCCGTGGCGTTGGTCAGCCTGCTGGCTGGCTGCGCAAGTCATCAGGCGCGAGATAGCCTCAACGTGCAAGACCCGACCGTACTTCAGTCAGGTTTTGGTACACAACAAAGTGTGGAAGCGGGAGCGCCGACCACGGAGTGGTTGGCCAGATACCAGGGCATGTATGCCAAGACCATGTTGCCGGAGCTGGAGCAGCGCCTGCGCGAGTTGAGCTCCGACGCTTCAGCGTACGACGGCGCGAAGGCGGCGTGCTGGATCAGTGCGGCCAGGGAAGAGTACAAATCCGGCAACCAATGGGGCTTTGTGCCAGAGGCGATGGGTGAAGCCGACCGGTTGCTGAGCGGCCTGGAGCGCAAGCAGGTGTTATCTGCGGACAACCCGAAGTTGCGCACGGTGTCGGAAGTTCGTCCTGATCTGTGGGCGAAGATCGGCGCGGAAAAGAAGAAGGCGGATGCCAAGAAGGATTGCGACGAACCCGAGCGGATTCTCGCGTGTGGCGTAGTTCAGTTGATGCATGCAGGGCACGAAGCCTGGCGGCGCAGTTTCGACCAGTCGGAAAAGCGTGTCGACACACTGATCGATGACATGAGCGGAATCGACGCGAAGATCGCCAGATGCCCTCGGCCGGTGGTTGAGGCGAACGAGCCCATGACTGGCAACCCTACCATCCGAATGATCAAGGCTGACGCCTTGTTCCATTTCGATCGCGGCGATGAAGCGGGCATGCTGCCGGACGGCAAGGATGCGTTGGACAGGCTGGCGAACGAGCTTGAGCAACACGGTGACGTGAAAAACATCGAGTTGGTGGGCTATGCAGACCGCCTGGGCACGCCATCGCACAACGATGGCTTGTCCACAAAGCGCGCGGACACGGTACGCCGCTATCTGCAAATGCATGGGCTTGGCGAAGTGCCCATGCGTTCACATGGCGAAGGTTCGCGTGACCCACTCGTTCAGTGCAATGACACCAACCGCACTGCACTGATCGATTGTCTGGCACCGGATCGTCGCGTCGAATTGCTCATCTACGCAGATAGCAATGTCGGGAAGGTGCAGGGTGGCAAGCTGTGAGCGAATGCAAACACTTACCCCCATCACGCCATTGAACTGAGTTGCCATGGAGCTGCGGCATAACCCCATGGGTTATGCCGCAGGACGGGCAAGATTGCCTAAAACATGGATGGCGGCAATCGCGGCACTCGGCGCAACGCCTGGTGCTGTCAGCAAGCCTCTCTCCAGAGACTTCAAAGATTTCACACCAGACCGCAGTGGCTGGTCGATTTCGAAGTCGCCACCACTCAACGCCGCGCCATGGCGACGTCAGGAAAACATGCCGTGCTCGCGTGCATAGGCATAGACTTCAAGGTCACTCTTGAGTCCAAGCTTGCTCATGGCGTCCATCTTCTGACGACTTATCGTCTTGACGCTTCGGTTGAGCTGAGTGGCGATCTGCGACACGGTGAGCCCGGAGGCGAACAGCCTCAGTACTTCCGTTTCGCGCGCTGAAAGCCCGGTGTGCTCAGTTGATGACTCGCCCACTCGGGTCGCTTCAAGCGGGGCCTTGATCGCGGCACTTATATATTCCCGGCCATGGGATACCGCCTGAATGGCCAGTGTGAGTTCGGTCAACGCGTCGGACTTGTTCAAAAGCCCGCGAACCCCGGTGGCGAGAATCGAGCGCAGAACGCCGATGTTGCTCATCATGGTGAGTACGATGACGGGGAGCTTGGGCCAGCGCCGATTCAATTGATTGAGCATGTTCAGCCCATCGGCAACTTGTCCGCCGGGCATGTTGAAATCGGTGAGTATCAGATCGCAGGTTTCGTCATCGAGCGCCTTGAACAATTCGTCCGGCGAACTCGCTTCGGCGACGACGGACGCGCTGGTCGCATTCTCGATCAGCAAGCGGACACCGCTGCGAACGATAGGGTGGTCATCGGCCAGAATGATGCGCAATGTCACGGTGTTCGGTCCCTCCAGCCCACGATAGTCATAGCGTAGCCGATCCCTGACGGCAAGCGGGAAACGGCCATAGTCTGTTCAAGCTTGAGACGATTCTGATGGAAGGGTAAAAGGGGTCCAAATAGGCTGGGTCTCTCCCTCTGCCCATTGTGATGCTCAGGCGACACATGAACCCGAAGATTACCGTTCATTCCATCGTCCCACCGGCTTTCAGGGCCTGTGGGCGAGAAGGTCAATCGCGGCGGTTGTCCGGCCCGCGCGTGTTCTGTGTTGCAATCGTCTTGCTCTGTCTCGTGTTCACGGTGGCGCGGGCACAAGAAGGTCGCGCCGTTGAACTCACCCCCGAGGAATTGACCTGGCGCAACGAGCACCCTGTCGTCAATGTCGGTGTGTTCAGTGGCGATCATCTGCCTGCCGAAACCTGGGTAGCTGGGCGTCCGGAAGGGTTGGGCGTCGACTACGCCAGCTTGCTGGCCGGGCGCGTTGGGCTGAGGCTGGAGTTCCATCCCTATGCAGATTGGGCGGCGGTGGCGTATGCCGACCCGGCCCAGCCAGCAACCTACGATTTGCTGCTTGGGCAACTGGCGACCCAGGACGGCCGTGCCCGATTCGACTTTCTGCAGCCCTATGAGGCAGCTCGCCTGATCCTGGTCGCCCGCAAAGGCGATGTGCAAATTCGCAATGCGGGCGATCTTGACCATGCACGTATTGCCATCGAGCGATCTTTCCACGCCATTGTCTCCATCTTGTCAGCCCGGTTTCCGCGGGCGACGCTGGTCTTTGCTGTCGACGGGCGTCAGGCGATGGAGATGGTGGCCGCGGGTCAGGCCGATGCCTATATCGGCACAAGCGCCTCGCGAACACAGTCATTGCTGAGCCAGCGCGACACCGACGACCTCAAGATGTTGTCACCGCTGGACACCCCTCCGATCGATATGGGGCTGGCCGTGCCACGCGATCGAAGCATGCTGCTGCAGTTGCTGCGCAAGGCCGAGACGACGGTGACGCCGCAGGAGCTCGCCCAGCTGCGTTCGCGTTGGGGCTTGCTGGACAGTGTGAGCGCACCACTACCGCTCGCTGCTGGCCTGAGCGAGCAGGAGCGCGCCTGGTTGAGCACGCTGCAACCGCTGCGCCTGGGGTTTGAAGTCGATCGGCATCCGTATACGTTCATCAATGGTGAGGGCAGGTTCGATGGTCTGGCGGCGGACTATGTCGGGATCCTGCAACACGAACTCGGGCTGCGTCTGCAATTTGTTCCCGCCGAGGACCTGAGCAGCCTGCAACGCATGGTGCGTGCGAGGGAGGTTGACATGGTGGCAGCCACCATGCCGGAAGACTTCAGCAGCCACGACATCATCCTGAGCCGCCCCTATGCGCACTTTCCCGAAGTGATCGTGGCGAGGCTGCACGGTCCACCGATCGCCGGTCCCGAAGATCTCGCCGGGCGTTCGGTCGCCGTGCGCGAGGAGGCCGGCCTGCTGCCACGATTGAAGATGCTGCTGCCGCATAGCAACCTGCTGCCGGTGGGAAGCAATGAGGCGGGTCTGCAACTGGTCGCTTCGCGCAAAGCCGACGCCTATATCGGCACGTTGCCGGCGATCGATCCGCTGATTCGTGATCGCTATGCGGCAACGCTGCGGGTGGTGGGTCCGGCTGGCGTGGATCAAGACTTCACGATGGGCATCAATAGCGAATACGCGAAGCTGATGCCGTTGATTGATCGCGTGCTCGCCAACGTGACGGAGGCAAAGAGTCAGAGCATTCGCAGTCGCTGGTTGACCAGCGAGTACCGATATGGAGTGCCCTTGTCATGGGTTATGGCAGGCCTCCTCATCTCGGCGTTGGTGCTTGGATTCATCGGCTTTGCTTATTCGCGACTGCGCCTCCTCATGCGTGCGCGTGCCATCGCCGAGCGCGAGCTGGCGGCGCAACTGGCCTTCCAGCAGGCGCTGCTCGAGACGATCCCCTATCCAGTCTTTGTAAAGGATGCCGAAGGCCGATATCTCGCCATAAACCATGCGTACGAGGCGATGTTCGGCTGTTCGCGCGCCGACCTGATCGGCCATACGCCGGCGCAGACCCGGCACGTGCAGGGGATCGATGCCGAGGCCATGCGTGAGGTTGATCTGGGGGTGCTGAGCAGCGGCCACACCCTTCGCCGGGAGCTGCGCCTAAGCTTGGCCAACCGTGATGGCGAAGCACGGGATGTGCTGCTCTGGCTGCACCCCTTTTCGACGGGGCCGGGTGAACGCGCCTGCCTGCTGGGAGCGCTGGTGGACGTGAGTGACATCCGCGATGCCGAGGCCCGCGCGCGTGCCTCGGAACAACGCTTGATCGACACCAACGACAGCTTGCCCGGCGTCATCCTGCGAACTTACATCGACAAGAATGGCAGTCGCAGCTATGCCCACGTCAGCGGACAGACTGCAGCATTGTTCGGCATGACCCATCAGCAGATTCTCAGTGGCGCCGCCCTTCCGCTGGATGCGGCACTCCCTGAAGATCAGCCGCAGGTCCTGCAAGTCATCCAGACGATGATTGACAGTAGGGCCGCCGGCATCTCGGAATTTCGTACGCGCGTCCAAGGGAAGATCCGCTGGATACGTGCTTCTGGCGGCGTGCCGCGCGCCGAGGCGGATGGCGGTTTGTCGTGGAGCGTCTATTGCGATGACGTCAGCGTCGAGAAGGAGCAGGCGAATGCGTTGACCGAGGCCAAGGCGATCGCCGAAGCTGCCGTCGCGTCGAAGAGTGTGTTCCTGGCGATGATGAGTCATGAGATCCGCACGCCGATGGCCGGTGTGCTGGGGCTGGTCGAGCTATTGGCGCAGACCCGGCTCGATCGCGAGCAGGAACACATGCTTGGCATGGTGCAGGATTCGGCAGGGGCACTGCTGCAGATCCTCGACGATGTCCTGGATTTTTCGCGCATCGAGTCGGGACGACTGGAGCTCGAAGCGCGTCCATTCGACCTGCGCGCACTGGCCGACGGCGTGGTCGGACTGTTCGCTGCACTGGCACATGAAAAAGGCGTCCGTCTCTATTCGCCCATGGACTGGCGACTGGCGGGCGAATATATCGGGGATGCTGTACGTATACGCCAGGTCATCACCAATCTACTCAGCAATGCGTTGAAGTTCACCGAGAAAGGACACGTTGAATTACGCATCGAATTGCTGGGCGAGGAATCGGTCGGGCAGCGGCTACGTATTTCCGTCATTGATACGGGCATCGGTATATCGGCCGAACAGCTTAGCCGGCTATTCCAGCCATTCACGCAAGCCGAAGCATCGACCACTCGACGCTTCGGCGGCACCGGGCTCGGCCTGACCATCTGCCATCGGCTGGCGACGTTGATGGGCGGCGAGATCCGTCTGGTCAGTTCACCCGGGCTGGGCACACAGGCGATGTTCCAGTTTACGTTGCCGGTGGCTCGCGCTTTGCAAACGCGGACAACCATTACCGGGAAAACAGTGCTTCTGTGTACGCACGACCCGATGCTCGAGCGGGAGCTATCAAACACACTTTCAGCGTTGGGCCTGAATCTGGTCGAGGCCGATCCCGAAGATCTCATCGACTTCGATGCGAATGACATTGACCTGTTTGTCGTCGATACCGACATCGTGAAGGCTGGGTTGCTGCCTGCGGGCGCGCGCTGCATACGGCTGGTGGATTCGCCCGATCCTCGTGGGTTCTCGGTCGAAGAGGACAGCGTCATCCTGTGCGGCAACCCCTTGCTCTGGCGATCTGCGGTGGACGCCTGCCATGCAGCGCTGGGCTTGGCGATGCCCGAATCCAGGGAGAGCCTGCCTATCGAATCGGCGCAATACGACGCACGCATTCTCGTCGCCGAAGATCATCCCATCGGTCGCGCGGTCATCTCGCGCCAGCTGGTACGTCTTGGCTATGCACATGTGGTGGTCGGCGACGGAGAGCAGGCCCTGGCTGCGATGGTCGAGGGCAACTACGACTTGTTGATTACTGACTGTCATATGCCCATCCTTGACGGCTATGCATTGACGCAGCGCATTCGAATCGCCGAGCTCGAAGGCGAGAAACATCTCCCGATCATCGCTTTGTCGGCCAGTGCATTGCCCGAACAGGTTCAGCGTTGCCAGGATGCCGGCATGGATGACTTTCTGGCCAAACCGGTCCAGCTGGATGAGCTGCGAGCCAAATTGGCCGTCTATCTGCAACCGGCGTCACATCAGCAGACGCCGCCGGCGTCGTCTCATGCCAGGTCGCATGCTAGTCAGCTTTCCCAGCTGACGGATCTGTTTGGCTCGGCCAAAAGGGTGCAGGAAGTGCTGTGGGGGCTACTGGATACCAGTCGACAGGATATGGCCGATCTGGATAAGGCGGTTCTGGCTGGAGACATGCAGAAGCAACGAGACCTGGTGCATCGTATCGACGGTTCACTGTGCATGCTTGGCGATGGTTGGGGCCGGATCGATGCAACACGGGATGATGTGGTCCAGCAACGAATCGCGCTGCTGTGCCGGATTGACGCACTGGAAACGTTTGTGCGCGAGATGGAGAAGGGTAGCTTGAGTGATGACGTGCGAGCCTGATTCTCAGGCTGCGTGAATCACGGCTCGCGCCAGTTAGCCAAGTGGAAGCTGGTATTGGGCGGGCTGACCTCTGATCGTTCCACTCCGGTACCGTCAGCAGCGCACTCCTTACTGGGGCCAGGCCGAAAAGTGAGCCTGGTCTTCCTTTTGCGCCATGCTGCCATGGACCGCAACATGCCTGTCATCTGGATTGCCTAGGGTGGCCAGATGACAAACGCAATTCATCCTTGCGGGCGGCATGCCGCCTGCTGCCGTAGCGGCGCCACGCCGAATCAAGCCGACCAGAGCTGCCGGCTGTGACGGTCTCACGTCGTCGTTTTCTGTGCGGGGCTGGCAGCCTGATCGGAGCGTATGCGCTCACAGATGCGCTGCGTCTGGCGTCGGCGAGCACGATGCCGATGGCCATGCCCACGCGCATGGCGATGCCGACACTGGCAGCACCCAAGGTACCGTTGCTCAATCCGACGTCGCTGACCCGCTTTGTCGATCCACTGCCGGTGCCGCCGATCGCGCGTGCCGCCGGAAAGCGCTCACACCCCGCTTATCCCGGGCAGATGTTGCCGTACTACCGGATGGAAATGCGCGCGTTCAATGCACGCCTGCACCGTGACCTTCCGCCGACGACATTGTGGGGATATGACGGTCTTTCACCGGGCCCGACGTTCGAGACCGTGCGTGGCGAACCCCTGCTGGTCGAATGGGTCAATGCGTTGCCGACACGGCACTTCCTGCCGATCGATCACAACCTGCATGGCGCTGAGGCGTCAAAGCCCGCCGTGCGGGCCGTGACGCATGTTCATGGCGCACGCGTGCCCGCAGGCAGCGACGGTTGGCCGGAGGATTGGTACGTTTCCGGCCATTCGGCACTCTCTCATTATCCCGGCGCGCAGGATGCGGCCACGCTGTGGTATCACGATCATGCGATGGGTATCACCCGGCTCAATATGTATGCCGGGTTGTTCGGCGCCTTCATCGTTCGCGACGCCGATGAACAGGCGCTTGGCCTGCCATCGGGCGATTTCGATCTGCCGCTGATCCTGTGTGATCGTCTGATCGCGAAAGACGGCCAGCTCTACTACCCGGTTTCGGACGATCCGTCGGCACCATGGGTATCGGAATGCCGTGGCAATGCCGTGTTGTGCAACGGCAAACTCTTTCCTTATCTTGAGGTCGAGCCGCGGCGCTATCGGCTGCGTCTGATCAATGTGGCCAATACGAGCTTCTTCGATCTCTCCCTGTCAAATGGACGTCCATTCCAACAGATCGGCAGCGACCAGGGGCTGCTGACCGCTCCGTTGGAGCGCTCGCGCATCGAGCTGTATCCGGCCGAGCGTGCTGACGTGATTGTGGATTTCAGTGGCATGGACGGGCAGGCGATCCAGCTGCGCCAGCAGTCCGAGGCGATTCTGGAATTTCGCGTGCGCGACCGGGGGCGTCCCGATACCTCGATACTTCCGGCAACCCTGCGGCCGGTGCCGCGCATCGACCCCGCCAGCGCAGTGCGCGATCGCATGCTGACGCTGGGCGAGCAGGACGATGCCGGCGGCAATCCCATGATGATGTTGCTCGGCGGCAAGATGTGGTCGGATCCGATCACCGAAAATCCGCGGCAGAACAGCATCGAGACCTGGAGCTTTGTCAACATCACCGGCGACTCGCATCCCATCCATCTGCACCTGGTGCGCTTTCAGGTGATCGATCGGCGACCGTTCGACCTGTTCGCGTGGAACGCCCACCGCGTCGTCAAATACACCGGCCCCGCGCAACCACCGCCGTTGCATGAGGCGGGCTGGAAGGACACCGTGCGCGCCGATCCCGGCATGGTCACGCGCATAGCGATGCGGTTCGAGGGCGAGCCCGGGCGCTACGTGTGGCATTGCCACTACCTCGAGCATGAAGACAACGAAATGATGCGTCCGTATCAGCTGCTGCCGGCTTAGGGAGTTCGCGCCGGGCGATGACTGCCCTGCTGCCGTTGCCTGGAAGCAGGGCACGGCTGTTGCGCGCTTCGCGTACAAGATCAAAAGCTTCACCCCCTCCCAACCTCCCCCTGCAAGCAGGGGGAGGGGCAAAGAGCTGCAGATGTGCTCCCTCCCCTGCTTGCAGGGGAGGGTTGGGGTGGGGTCGCTCTTCGCGATGAGCATCATCCACAGGCGCTCGGCTCTGCCTCGCCCATTTCACCTTTGTGAGCCAGCGCACAGGATCCAGCGTTGTCGCAGCACTGTCACGCTGGGCTGGCTCGCTGTCGTGTCCTTGCCAACGTTGCGTCATCTGTGCGGACCAGACTGCCGGTGGTCTGCAGGACCCAGTCGCTTGCAGGCCAAGAATCAGGGGGAACACTCGATTGCAGCCTTCACAGGATTTCTGCAGGAGATTCAATCATGTCCAAAGAAATAATCCGTTCGCGATTTAGATCGATCGCCATCGGCGTGCTCGCTGCCGGACTTGCCGGCGTCGTGAGCGCCCAGAGCAGCACACCACCCGACAAGGACGCCACCTTCCGCCAGAACCTGCCGACCGCCGGCACCCATAGTCGCAACACACCGCCCGGTGGCATTGTCGTGTTGCACAATCCCGGCATCGGCGACGACCGCAGCGGCAACACGCGTACTCCGATCAAGCATGTGATTCTGCTGATTGGCGAGAACCGCACTTTCGACCACGTTTTTGCCACCTATACGCCGCCGGCGGGGCAGAGCGTGCACAACCTGTTGTCGGAAGGCATCGTCAACGCGGATGGTACGCCGGGCCCGAATGTTGCTGCGGCACGCCAGTGGCAGGCGTCGAACACCAGCACCTTCGCGGTTGCCCCCAAGCACACCACGCCGTATGCGCTCTTGCCCTCAATGAACACGGGCGGCGCGCCGACGCAGGCGTTTTTCTCGTCGGCCGCAGAAGCGCAGGCCATCGAACCGGCGTTGCCGACAGCTAACTATGTGCAGCTCGCCGAGGGCGGCACCGGTCTGCCGAACGACGTCGTCGATACACGCTTCCCCATCCAGTTGGCCAATGCGCCGGTCGATATGCATGCTTCGATCAGCTACAACGATTACGCCAACAGCCCGGTGCATCGCTTCTTCCAGATGTGGCAGCAGCTCGACTGCAGTGCCCAGGCGGCTACGCGAAAGAATCCGAGCGGCTGCCGCAACGATCTGTTCCCGTGGGTAGAGACCACCATTGGTGCCGGCAACGACGGCAAAGCGCAACCGGCCGGCTTTACCGACCAGAGCACGGGCGAGGGCGCAACCTCGATGCAGTTCCTCAACATCGCCAAGGGCGACGCACCGTACCTTGCGGAGCTTGCCCGGACCTATGCTCTGAGCGACAACTTCCACCAGTCGGTGATGGGTGGCACGGGTGCCAATCACATCATGCTCGGCTTCGGCAGCCCGATCTATTACGCCGACGGGCAGGGCAATCCGGCGGTGCCGCCGACCAACCAGATCGAAAATCCGAACACCCAGCTGGGTACCAACAACTGGTACGTGCAGGATGGCTACGGCGGCGGGTCCTACGTCAACTGCGCAGACGAGACGCAGCCGGGCGTAGCCTCGGTGAAAGGCTACTTGCGTTCGCTGCCGTACCGCACTTTCCGCGGCACGGATTGCAAATCGGGTGCGTACTATCTGGTGAACAACTACAACCCGGGCTACCTGGGTGACGGCACACCCGCACCGCTGGGCGCTGAGCAGTTCACCATTCCGCCCACTACGCAGGACAATCTCGCGCTATTGCTCAATCGGCATCACGTGAGCTGGAAGTATTACGGCGAAGGCTGGGGCAACGGCCAGGAGAACGGCGAGGCCGGCACGTTCTGCAACATCTGCGATCCGTTCCTGTACTCCACCCAGGTCATGACCAATCCGGAGCTGCGCGGCAACAACCAAGATATCAATAATCTCTACAACGATATCCAGAACAACACGCTGCCGGCCGTCTCGATTGCCAAGCCCGACGGACTTCTGGACGGCCACCCGGCCTCGTCCAAGCTCGAGCTCTTCGAAGGCTACGTGCAGAAGATCGTCGAGATGGCACAGGCCAATCCGCAGGTGTGGAGCGACACGGTCATCATGGTGACGTTCGACGAGGGCGGCGGTTACTGGGATTCGGGTTATGTGCAGCCGATCGACTTCTTCGGCGACGGTACGCGCATCCCGCTGCTGGTGGTCTCGCAGTTCTCGCAGGGCGGTCACGTCGTGCACACCTACTACGATCATGTGTCCTTCGACAAATTCGTCGAAGCCAACTGGGGTCTGGACGAGACGATCTCGGCGCGTAGCCGCGACAATCTGCCCAATCCGGTTGCGCAGTCGGACAACCCGTATGTGCCGGTCAATTCGCCAGCCATCGGCAATCTGATGGACATGTTCAATTTTAGAAACACCGCCGCAACGAAGGATTGATCGTCTCGCGGATCTTGCCCTGCCTGCTGATGCAGGCAGGGCATTCGTGTGTCTGCGCCTTACGCATCGCGCTGACACCGGTTTCGATCTCGAATCGCCAGGAGTGTTCCAGTCATGAACAAGCCCATCCAGAATGCCCGGCGACTATGCTGCGGCCCCTTATTTCGTCGCAGTATCGCCTTCGCGCTGTTCATCGCCGTCGGCTTGGGCGGCTCGACCGCGCATGCTGATCCCGGTGATTTTCAGGCGATGCCCGGTTTGTGGAAAACCGTTGTGATCACGGTCAGTCACGGTCAGCCAGGCCAGCCATCCATCCGCTGGCATTGTGTACATGAAGGTGCCGATCCCTGGCTCGCGTTCGCCGACCTGTCTGTTCCTGAAGCGCACTGCCAGCGCAGCAACCAGCATCGCAGCAGCACGGCGCTTGCCTGGTCGGAGAGCTGTTCTGCGCACCCATCGCTGAGTGGCCACGGCCGCGTGGACTTCGATTCGGCCGAGCACTACACCGCCAGCATCGAATTGCAGGGCCATGGCGAGGTCGTGCGCGTCGAAGGCAAGCGCTACGCTGCCTGCACCGACCCTACCGACTAACCTTGCTTGCGGGGCAAAGGGTTAGCGTCGTTCATCTGGTTGGCCGCGATACCGGGGTCTCTGGCGTCTTCAATGATGCCCCCTGGTCGCGTCGAGCCCAATCTCCGGATGGCTCGGGACGTCGATCGCGCGCATCGAGACTTTTTGCTACCTCTGCGTTTTGCAGGAGAGCTCGATCGCTTATTGCGAACTGAGTTTAAGACAAATCTCATAGATCGTTTGCGCTGCGTTTGGCTACGCTCGACCCGCAGCAACAGCCGCGAGTCCAAGCATGCTTCATTTGTAATTTCCCTAACCTCGGAGAGCTAAAAACACTGCGCTGACCATTTGCTTGTTTAGACCTGCGGGTCGTTCAAGATGGATCAATGACAATGACAAGGAGCTAGATATGTCGACCCCCAACCATGGTTTTTCTGGTACTTCGTGCAGTAATCCCTACAACGTGAAAAAAGCAGCAATCTCCGGTATCCGTGTATGGCTTGGGTTGGGTGGTCTACTCTCGCTGGTGCTGGGAATTCTGGTGATTGCCTGGCCGATCGCAGCGCTTGGCGTTGTCTCAATTCTGTTCGGGATCTACTTCCTCGCGATCGGCCTTATCCGTCTCTTCGTCGGTATCTTTGCCGATGGGATCGGCGCGGGCCGGCGAATACTCAATATCGCGCTCGGCCTCTTTGTTCTCGCGCTCGGCATCGTTTCGTTCAAGAACCAGGAACTCTCGATTGCATTCCTCGGGGCACTCATCGGTATGGTCTGGATCGTTGAAGGTATTGCGGCGATTACCGAGTCGGCCGACAGTTCCTCCCGCTGGCCTGGCGTCGTCTTTGGCGTGATCTACATTTTCTCTGGCCTGGTCGTGCTGTGCGTCCCGCTCGGCTCGATGATGGCGCTGACGATATGGGGTGGATCGTTCCTGATTTTCGCGGGAGTCATGCAGGTTGTCCGAGCGTTTACCTTTGGTCGCGCGATCTAGAGACCGGTCAAGCTTGCATTGCTTGTATGTATAGGGGGGCTGGGCAATCCAGGCTCTTCCTTATTGCCACACTTCCAGGTCGCGATGCCGGCGCCGGCGCACCCGACCAAGGCAACTCGGGGGCACCGGATCTGCTGCGCAGAAGTTCGAGCGCCCTCCCGTGATCGCAAGAACTTGTTGGGCAGGCGGTCGACAGCCAACGATCACAACGCATCTGGGACAGACCGGTCACGCACTGTACGATGGGGCCGGGGAAATATTGCTGTCACACGCAACCGCTCGAGGAAGAGATGGCCTTGGAGTCGCGCACCAATTCGAGCTCGTTACATGGTCACAAGCCTGCCGCGGGCACCCATTTCTTTTTCGCCCTGAAGCCCGACGACAAGGCCACGGTCGAGATAGCTCGGGTTTGCGAGCGCTTTCGCAAGTCGCACCGGCTGATCGGTTCGCCGGTCGACGCCGATGAGTTCCATCTGACGCTGGTCGACATGGGCAGGCCTGAAGGATTGCAGCAGCCAGTGGAAAGTGCGCTGGTTGCCGCGGCCGAGAGTGTAAGCGCCAAGGGCTTCGAGGTGTCACTGGATGCGGCCGTGCGCCTCAGTGCCGCCAAGGACGGCAACTTTCCTTTCGTGTTGTGCGCGGACAACACCTCCAGCGGCTGGGCGATGAAGCTGCGCGTCGCGATTGCTGAAGCTCAACGCCGCTTCGGGCTGCAAGTGCTGGGCGTTTCGAACTACCTGCCACACGTCACGCTGCTACGTGGCAATGCGATCGATACGGTCGCGGAGTCAATGCCCCCCATTCGCTGGGACGCGCACGAATTCGTGTTGATACGCAGCTTCTTCGGGCAGTCAAGGCATGAGGTGATAGGTCGCTGGCCGCTGGCCAGCGACCGTCCGGAGCCGGTGGCATTCGACTGGCCTGTCGAGTTCGATTTGCCTACCGACTTCGACCTGCCTGCCGACGACTGACACGTCTGTGTGGACCCATGGGTCCTCGTGCACACTCGCACAACGATCCCGGACCATACTTCGGCGAGCAGCTGTGTGTGTAGCCGTTGGTTGCCGTCGCCAATGACGACCACCGTAGACAACGTTGTCAGTTTCATGTCTTGCCAATAGCCAAGGTGGACAGGCGCTATATGGTCGGTGTGGATTTCGACATCGAGGGTGGTCAGACGCAAGCGCAAATCAACAACCTCGTGACCTATGCCGCCTACGCCCACACCCTGTATCCGAACTTGCGCTGCTCGTTCACGCTGGCGACGCTGGGTGCGTCGGACGGCAGCTACGGCGGGCTCAACGGGCTGGGCGACATGGTGGTCAAGGCAATCCAGAGCGCGCATCTGACCAACTACACCATCAACCTCATGGCGATGCACTTTGGCTCGGCCAGCACGAGTGTCTGCGTCGTGTCGGGCGGCAAGTGCAATATGGGGCAGTCGGCCATCCAGGCGGCGCTGAACCTGGAGCCACACCTACGGCGTTGCGGCCAGCCAGATTGAACTGACTCCGATGATCGGCATGAACGACGTCACCAGCGAGGTTTTCTCCACGACCGATGTGGATACCGTAACCAACTACGCGGTGGCCAATGGTCTGGCTGGTGTGCACTTCTGGTCGCTCGATCGCGACACGCCATGTTCGGGCAACGTCACCTACGCATCGGCGACCTGCAATTCGGTCAGCGGAAGTACGGCATTGCAGTACACCAACCGCTTCCTGCAGGATCTTGGCAGGTAAGCATCGTGGGCAGGCGGGTTGAACAGAACGTTCGACCCGCCTCCAGCCATCCAACAGCAGGGCAGTTTAAGCCGTCGCGTAGAACTAGCTCGCCTTGATGAATGCCAATAGATCCGCGTTTATGAGCTCTGCATGCGTTGTGGGCATGCCATGTGGCAATCCAGGATATGACTTTAGTGTCCCGTGCTTCAGGAGCTTCACCGACCTGGCTCCGGTGGTTAGAAAGGGACAGATCTGGTCGTCCTCGCCGTGCATTACCAGGACGGGGACATCGATCAACTTGAGATCTTCATAGAACTCGGTTTCGGAGAGCACTCTGACGCATTCGTACTGGGCCAAAATGCTGCCCATCATGCCTTGGCGCCACCAGTTCTGCCTGATCCCTTCGGAAACCACCGCTCCCGGGCGATTGAATCCGTAGAAGGGAATAGTGATGTCCTGGTAAAACTGTGAGCGATGGTTCGCGGTCCCATCTCGAATACTGTCGACGACTTCCTTCGGGACGCCATCGGGGTTCTTATCCGTCTTCATGAAAAGCGGAGGGATCGCACTGATCAGTACCGCCTTCGCTACCCGCCCTTTGCCGTGGCGCGCGACATAGCGGGTCACCTCACCGCCGCCGGTGGAGTGGCCAATGTGAATCGCGTCCTTGAGATCCAGCGCCGCGACGACAGCGGCGACGTCGGCCACATAGGTGTCCATATCGTGGCCTTTGTCGGTCTGCGTCGAACGCCCGTGACCGCGACGATCGTGCGCGATGACCCGATACCCTTGCCCCAGGAAAAACATCATCTGGGTATCCCAATCGTCTGCGCTCAATGGCCAGCCATGGTGGAAAAATAGCGGCTGACCCGTCCCCCAGTCCTTGAAAAAGATCTGTGTGCCATCGCTGACCGTGACAAATGAATTATCGGCACCCTTCGTGTCACCGAACTGCTTAGTCATGTCATTGCCCTTCTTAAGTGAGATGGATACAACGCTGAGGAGTGTCAGCTGGGGTGGTGTCTCCCGTGCGAACGACCGACCTTCGGCGCACCAGGTTTGAGCGAGGGGTTCACTGCGAGGACGTCGTGGAGCGCTAAGACGCCCAAGTAGCCAAACACCGGTACGGGGTCGCAGGATCCTCGGGTGACCGTCGGTCAAGCAGGTGGGGCGGCCGCAGTCGGGCACGCCCATCCGATCGGCGAAGTACGCAGCTCCAAACCCTCTTTCACAGCGTATTCTTGGCAAAGGCGACGCGACAATGGGCAAATCGGACAAAAGCCATGGCCAAAACGGCGCTCCACTCTATGCCAGGCATCGAGGTGGGACTGGTCTGTGATGCAGGTACTTCACTGGCGGGTATCCACGGCCTGACTGATCTGTTCACTTACGCGGGCGAAATGGCCGCGAAGCGGCAAAAAGGGGATGGGCCGCCTCCGGTCCGTATCGTCCATTGGCGGTGGGACGACGGTGAAGGCGATGTCACTAGCGCCAGCGATAGTTTTCCTGGCCGACCACATGCACCGAAAGTCCTGATCATTCCGGGCAATCTTCGCGCGACCCAGCAGAGCCTGAAGGCGAGCCCTCTTATCCCTTGGCTACGCCAGCGACATGCAGATGGCGTCGCGATCGCAGCGGTGTGTGGCGGCGTCTTCCTGCTCGCAGAGACGGGGCTGCTGGCGGGGCGCCAGGCCACAACGCACTGGGCTCTCAGCGATCAATTTACCGCCCGCTTTCCAGAGGTGCTCATGGAAAGCGATCACATGGTGATCGACTACGGTGACGTGGTCACTGCTGGCGGCGTGTTGGCCTGGGCGGATCTTGGACTCCGACTGACAGAGCGATTTCTTGGTCCCACCATCATGCTTGAAACCGCACGCTACATGCTTGTGGATCCTCCGGGGCGCGAGCAGAGGTACTACAGCGACTTCAACCCCAAAACACAACATGGTGATGCAGTGATCTTGAAAGTTCAGCATTGGCTCTGGACACAACGCGAGTGTCCTATATCCGTTGCGGACATTGCCAATTACGCTTGCCTCGAGCCGAGGACTTTGCTGCGTCGCTTCACCAAGGCGACAGGCATTAAGCCAAGCGAGTACCAGCAAAGGTTGCGGATCAACAGAGCAAAAGAAATGCTGGAATTTTCGCAAAGAAGCATAGACGACATTGCTTCAAGCATTGGATACGGCGACGCAGGGAGATTCCGTCGTGTATTTCACAAGATTATGGGACTGACGCCTTCCGACTATCGGCGGCGGTTCTCTAGATTCGCGCGGAAGGAGTGCGCCGTTGCGGTCGACGGCGAGCCCTCAATACCTCGAGTAGCGAACATACAGGGATAGTAAGAGTTGGCTCAGGATGATTTCGCACTCGCACTCACTGTCGCGCCTCAATCCGCAACCCGCGCGGCGTCAGCCATCGCTCGATCCCCTCGAACAGGCCTTGCACCAGCAGCGCCAGCACGGCGGCGGGTACGGCGCCTTCCAGGATAAGGCCGATATCGTCCAGGCGGATACCGGTGAGAATCGGCTGGCCATAGCCGCCAGCACCGATCAAGGCGGCCAGCGTGGCCGTGCCGACATTGATTACGGCGGCGGTCTTGATGCCGGCCAGGATCGAACGCGTGGCCAGCGGCAGTTCCACCCGATATAGACGTACGCTGCGCGGCAGCCCCTGTGCGGCGGCCGACTCGAGCAGCTCCGGTGCAATACCGACCAGACCTGCGTGCGTGTTGCGCACAATCGGCAGCAGGCTATAGAGAAACAGCGCAGCTACCGCCGGCCACGTGCCGATGCCGAACAGCGGAATCATGAAGACGAACATCGCCAGCGAAGGTACGGTCTGCAGGATGCCGGTGAGGCCGATCACCAGTTGGCCGAGTCGCTTCAGATGTGCGGCCAGGATCCCCAGCGGGATCGCCAACAGCACCGCCAGCCCGAGTGAGAGAGCCACCAATTTGATGTGCTCGATGCTGCGTTGAAGCAGCCGCGACCAGAAGCCGGAGTCGTCACGCTGCGCCCGGATGCCGAGAAAATTGGCGACCACCATGTTCTCGTTCTCGCCCTGCAGCTTCACCTTTGCGTTCATCTGCTGCATCGCGCTTTGGTCGATGCGTCCTGCGAGTTTCCGCAGTGCGCCGACGAAGGCTGGCGCGCTTTGCTCCAGCGGCAGGCGATACAGGTATACCGCTTCGTAGCGCGGAAAATAATGCCGGTCGTCGTCCAGTGTGCGCAGGTGGTAGTAGGGAATCTCCGCATCGGTGCTGTACAGATCGATGGCGTCCACCGCGCCGCTCGCCACCGCGCGATACGCCAGGGTGTGATCCAGCCCGCGCACCTGCGTCTGTGTCAGGCCATAACGATCGCGCAGGCCAGGCCAGCCATCTTCGCGATCCATGAACTCGTTGGAAAAACCGAAACGCAGGTCGGTGTGTGCGAGCAGATCGGAAATGCTGTGCACGCCAAGACTCGCCGCACGATCCTCCCGCATGCCGATCGCGTAGGTGTTGTTGAAGCCGAGCGAATCGGTGATGCCGATGCCGAGCGGCTGCAGCCGGGCGCGCAGCGTGGGGATGTCGGCATCGGGCGAAACGTTCTTGAGAAGTTCGTGGGTGAGGGTGCCGGTATATTCGGCATAGACGTCTATATCGCCGTGCAGCAGCGCCGTCCACAGGATGCTGGTGCCGCCAAGCTCACGTTGATGCACGGCCTGGATGCCCGCTTCGCGAGCGGTTTCACGTGCCAGTTCGCCCAGGATGACGGATTCGGTGAACTGCTTGGAGCCGATCCGTACGGGCTCGGCCGACACCCCTATGGGCAACAGCAGGAACAGACACAGGGCGCCCAGCGTGCGCCATGCCGCGGTCATGGCGATGCCTCCGGCAAGTGGCGCTGTGCCTCGACGAAACGGGTCACAAACGGATCAGCCGGGCGCTTCCGCAGGTCTTCAAGCCGGCCGTCCTGCACTACCTTGCCTTTGCGCATCAGCACGAGGCGTTTGGCGAACCAGGCGGCTTCTGCCAGGTCATGGGTCACCACGATCACGGTCTTTCCGAGCTGGTCGAAGATCAGCTTGAGCTGGTCCTGCAGTTCATGGCGTACGAGCGGGTCGAGTGCGCCCAGCGGTTCGTCCAGCAGCAGCGCATCGGGATCCGGCATCAGGCCGCGCATCAAGGCAACGCGTTGGCGCTGGCCACCGGAAAGTTCGGCTGGGTAGCGCTCCAGCACATCCCCGGGCAAGTGGGTAAGCGCAGCAAGCTCTTCGGCGCGCTGGCGAATGCGTTCGGCGCTCCAGCCAAGGTGGCGTGGCAACAGTGCCAGGTTGCCCAGTGCGGTCAGATGCGGGAACAGACCGCCATCCTGGATCACATAGCCCACGCGCCGACGCAGTGCCAACAGCCGGGAGCGCTCGAGCACATGGCCGTCGGCCTTGACGCATCCGTGGTCGGGCCACTCCAGCCCCAGCAGCAGTCGCAGTACGCTGGATTTACCCGAACCACTGCTGCCGATCAACGCGGTAGTGGAGCCGGTGGCAAAGTCCAGGTTGATGTCGTCCAGCGCCACCACGTTGCCATAGCGCTTGCTGGCATGCTCGAGGGCGAAGGCGCTGCGTGGTACTGCGTCAGCATCGGACAAGGCGTGCTCCATCGCTGTAGATCATGGCTTGGTGCTGCCCCGAATGGCCCCTGTCGATAGCCGAGCCGCCAGGTGACTGGCTCGCTTGCGCCTTGGTTTTGGACTTTACCGCAAGGCTGGTACTTGCGGCCATGTTGCAACTACATGCATGGGGCTTGGTGGGCTGGATGCCTCCGTCTTGGGAGCCGTCATCCCGGGCTCGCTCGTGATCCGCGACCATGCCTGCGTGGCCGGCTGAGCTCGACCAGAGCGAGCGCATTCGCGGTTGCCTGACCCAGTGCCGTGTTATCGAAAATGCACCAGCGCGCGTCGGTTCGTGAGTCGGGCCGCAGGAGGCGTCTGGAAATACCCTCCAATACGTTGTCCGGATACGCGTCGTAATACATCCGCGGCGAACCATGCAGACGCAGGTACTGCATCGATCGGTCGCCTGCCGGCAACGCTGCACGCGGATGGCGCGCTGGATCTGCCGCAACACGAGCAATGCGCTGCGCTCGCAACGCACGGCCCGCGGGTCCGCTGAACCACGACGCGTGCCGTGGCTCGCAGGCCACTGGGCCACGATACATCTGCCGAAGCAAATCAAAAAACGGCAGCGCGATATCGGGGTCATACGCGAGGCTGGGCGGAAGCTGCAGCAAGAGGCAACCCAGTTTTTTGCCAAGCTCTTCCACCGGGGCGAGGAACGCATCGAGCAACGGCTGGCATGCTTTCAGTTTCGCCTGATGGCTGATCGTGCGCGGCACTTTTACCGCAAACCGAAAATCAGCCGGCACCGCGTCAGCCCATTTGCGATACGTCGCCGGCAAGTGCGGACGATAGAAGGACGAATTGATTTCCACCGCATTGAACACTTGCGCGTAGCGTTCCAGATGGCTGCCGTCTGTGGGAAAGTGGCACGCGCAAGCGGCGGGTATCGACCAGCCGGCGGTGCCTATGTAGAGGGAACCCATGAAGAGCGGAGGCGTCGCGGCTGGATGAGCGGCGGCAGGCGGCTGCGTTGATCCCACGAGCCCGCCGATCCGGTTAACCGGCGATTGTTTCGACGAAGGTCACGCGGTTGCCGTCCGGGTCGGTGACCGGCGCCACCCGTACGAAATGGGTGACCATCTGCGGCGGCGCCACGTCGATCTGCCGCTTGCGCAGATCTGCCAGGATGTCGTCGAGGTGCTCGACGAGGATGCCGACCGATGCCCAGCCCGAGCGATTCCGGTCATCGACAAACGCGTTCTTCGGCATGACCTGGATCGTCGCGCTGTCGGCAATCTGCCATTCCGCGCAGGAAGTACTCGGGCAATGGTCGGGCGCACGGCCAAACAGGCGCGCATACCACGCGCTGGAAGCGTCAAAGTCGCTTACCCCGACCGTGGCGAGAACCTGGCTTGCCTTCATGACCGATTCCCTGAGTTACGCGTGCTTCAGCAACGCCGACGCCGCTAAGGTGACTGCTCGCGCGTGAAGGGCGTGTGCGAAGAACGAGAAGAGCAGCTATATACTCGCCGGCCCAGCAGCTGCCGTAGAACCGTTCCGTGTCCGAGATCCCCGCTTGCCCGCTGTGCGCCATGGAAAATACCTATCCGGATGGCGATAACTACGTGTGCGCCGATTGTGGCCACGAGTGGCCCATGTCGGCGTCGGCGCAGGACGCCCATGCTGGTCTGGTGGTCAGGGACGTCAACGGCAATGTCCTGCACGGCGGCGACACCGTAGTGGTGATCAAGGACCTGAAGGTGAAGGGTTCGTCGATTCCGCTGAAGCAGGGCACCGTCATCAAAGGCATCCGTCTGGTCGATGGCGACGACGAGCATATCGAAGGCAACTCAGACAAGATCAAGGGGTTGGTGTTGAAGGTCTGTTTCCTCAAAAAGGCCTGATGCCTGTAGGGAAATGACGGTCGCGCTACGTCAGCGTCGCAGGCAGTGATGGGGCGCGATTCAAACTGATAAGGGGCTGGTGAGTCGCTGGCTCGCGTTGTGTCTTGATGGGGGAGACCATGAACCGTTTGCCGGGGTTGGACCTGCTGCGTGCTATAGCGATCGTCTGGGTGATGCTGTTTCACTCGTTTGTCATCGGTGGGCTGGGCGAGCGTTATGCGTGGCTGTCCGACTACGGCTGGATGGGCGTCGATCTGTTCTTCGTGCTCAGCGGTTATCTGATTGGATCGCAGTTGCTGAAGCCGCTGAGCCAGGGCCAGAGCGTGTCGTTCGGGGAGTTCTATCTGCGCCGAGCGTTTCGCATCTTGCCGGTCTTTCTGGTGGTGCTGGCGCTGTACTTCGGCGTGCCGGCCTTCCGTGAGAGACCCGGCATCCAGCCGCTATGGCAGTTCCTCACGTTCACCGTCAACTTGCTGATCGACTATGAGCACAACCAGGCGTTTTCCCACGCGTGGTCGCTATGCGTGGAGGAGCATTTCTACTTACTGTTTCCGTTGCTTGCGTGGTGGCTCACGCGACGACCGTCGATGGTGAAGTTCCTCGGCGTATGTGGCGTGGTCATTGTGCTGGGCATGGCCATCCGCGGTTGGGTCTGGCTCTACGACGTGGCGCCGGCTCGTGGGCTGGCTGGCGCGGGGCGCGGTTTTTCGCAGCGCTTCGTCGAGGATCTCTACTATCCGACCTATACGCGTCTCGATGGATTGCTGGCCGGCGTGGTGTTGGCGACGATCAAGGCGTTCCGGCCAATGCTGTGGTCGTGGCTGCAAGCCAGAGCGAATTTTCTGATGGTCACTGGCCTGGTAATGGTGGGCTGTGCGATCGAGCTGTTCCGGGATCGGACCGGTTTCATCCCCAGTGTGTTCGGCTATCCACTGCTGTCGGCGGGGCTTGCGTTGCTGGTGCTGGCCGGCGCCGGTACGCGCAGTTGGATTGGTAAACGGCGCGTGCCGGGAGCGGGCTGGATCGCGCTGATTTCCTACAGCCTCTACCTGATCCACAAACCGGTGTACCACATGGTGGACAGCGCTTTTGGGATGCAACTGCAGGGGCAGGGCATGCTCGCATTTCTCGCTTACGCGTCTGCCGCGCTGCTGGCCGGTGCGCTGCTGCACTATGTCGTGGAGCGACCGTTCCTGCGACTGCGTGAACGCATGGCGTTGCGGCAGTCAACGCGTGACGTTCCGCACGAAGCGGCGGTTGAACCGATGGCTTCATGATCTGATCGATTGCATGGGCCTCGATCAAATAAAAAGGCCAGATTGCTCTGGCCTTTTCGTTGTTTCAAGTTGCATACGTACGCGCGAAATCAGTGTTGCTGCGGCTTGTGCTCTCCCTGATTCTCGGCGTGGGCTGGCTGTCGCTGTTGTGGTTGCTGACGCGCCTGTGGTTGCTGACGCGCCTGTGGCTGCTGATGTGCCTGAGGCTGTTGATGTGCCTGTGGTTGTTGACGAGCCTGTGGCTGCGGACGTGCCTGTGCCTGCGGGCGAGACTGCTGGTTGGAATGCATCGCAGGTGCCGGGTGATAGGTCGAGGCCGACCGCGTGGATCCCTGTCGAGCGGACCCTTGATTTGCATTGCCCATGTGTGTGGGGCGCGCAGTCGCATGGCTGGTCTGCGCCGTCCGTTGGACGTTGTCGTTTCGCGGCGCATCGGTCGACGAGCGAACGTTGGCGGCGCGGGCTCCGGCCGGGCTGGTGCCAGCAGAATGTTGAGCAGTCAGGTTGCTGCGTGATGCAGCGGGATCGTTCACTCCCGCAGTGCGTGCGTTGGGTGTATTTGACCTGGCCGCTTCCGCGCCCACTGCCGAATTCGCACCACGTGCGCCCACCACGCCGCTGCCACTGAAAGCTCCCGGTCGCTGGGTGGCGGCAATCGCCGGTGTGCCATGGTTTACCGAAGCGCGCATGGCGGTGTTCTGGCTGGCCATGTGCACCTGTTGCTGCTGTGCCGACACAGGTTCCACGTGCCGATCATGCACAGCCAACTGCTCCTGCGCTGAAGGTCGTGCGTTCAAACCGCCCCGGCCACCGTTGAAGCTGACGCGGTTGATCGTGGTGTTGTTGATGACCGTCCGGTTGTAGTTGAACGAGCCATGGTTCCAGTAGCCGCCCGAATAACCTCTGCCGCCGTAGCCGAAGCCATAATTGATACCGCCATAGAAGCCGACGTGAGGACCCCAATAGCCCGTGTTGAAGACATAGAAGCCGTTGTTCCAGCCCCAGTATCCCGGTGTCCATAGCGCACCCGTATAAGGTGCAAGCACCCAGGTGCCAGGAACCCAGAAATACCCACCGTCGTTGGCATACGACCAGTAACCGGGTGTCCAGATGTAGCCGGGGCCGGGCACGTCGGGCTGGGCGTAGATCGGTAGCGGCGGCGGCGCGATGGCCACTGAGATGAATACCCCGGCGGACGACGAGAACGATATCGCCATCAAACAGGCTGCCGCCAGGCCCACGATCATGCGGCGCGGCAGGGGCAATCGCATCGCCAGCTGGCGATTCGTACGTTGGAGCAATTTCATGAGGGATCCCTTGGAGGCCGACGGTAAGGGTCTACGGTAGCTTGGCAGTAACGATTCGAACGACGATTGGCGCGGGTTATCGATTACTGTCTCAGTAGATAGTCGACAAGGTGTACCCGGGATAACCGGCTTTTCGCAGGCGCGGCTTCGGCGACCATGTCGCGCAACGCAAGTCCCTTGCGATTGAAGCCGCTCACCTCACAGCCCTTTACTGACGAAAGATCGATTCAGCGTTGCCATGCCTTCGCGCGCAACACCTCATGAAGCTGCAACTCTGATCAGAACACATGCAGTGTGTCGGGAAGGTGCAGGAAGGGTGATTGGGCAGGACTCTCCGGCCATTCCCCTTAGAGCATTCCCTCAATGGGCAGCAGCTTGAGGAACGAAACCTCCAGTCGGCGTTTCGCGGTGGCTTCCGGATCACGGTTATAGGTCACTGCCTTGCCGTTATCGCTCGTGCGCCATTGCATTTCTCCCGCCCGGGGCGAGCCTTGCGCGTTCAGCACTACGTCGTAGGCGTTAGCGGGCAGGATGGCCTCATCGAAAAACTCGGTCACCGCGTTCGCCAGCGGCGGAGAATCGACAATGATGCCCATCTCGGTGTTGAGCAATTTCGAGCGTTGATCCAGGTTCATCGAGCCGACGAACACCCACTGGTCATCCACCACGATGGCCTTGGCGTGCAGGCTGATGCCGGACGATCTTCCCCTCGCGGTCGTCGGTTGACTTGCACCAGGGGCCGGTCGCAATTCATGTAGCTGCACGCCGCCGTCGAGCAGCGCATACCGATAGCGCGAATACCCCGCATGCACTGCTGGCTCATCCGAGGAGGCCAGGGAATTCGTCAGTGCACTCACGCTGATGCCATGTGCAACGAGGCTAGTGAGATAACGCGTACCACTTTTGCCGGGAACGAAGTAAGGCGATATCAGCAACACGTTCTTCTGTGCCTGATCGAGCATCGACTTGATTTGCGGGCCGATGCGCAGTGAGGGGTCATCCGTCGTGGCATTGATCTTTTCCGGTTGGTCGGCGACCAGCTTGGCCGATCCCCAGAACCACGTGCCGGGGCGATCTGCCGTGGGGCCATCGGGAAGGGCGTCAAGTGTCGCTTGCGCATAGTCGGACTGCGCGAACGTGCGCGCGTCGCGAGTCAGGTCCACCCTGAGTTTCGCCAAGTCGTAGCCATTGGCGCGCTTGCCGCGGAAGGCGGTGACGGGGTACGCGTCATCGCTATTCCAGTATTCGTCAAACGCGTGCGATGCCTCTTTCACAACGGGTCCGATAGCGATCAGATCGAGGTCGCGGAAATTCGTATCACGGCCGGCGTCGAAATAGCCGTCGCCGATATTGCGACCGCCGACGACCGCCACGTTGCTGTCCACGATGTACGACTTGTTGTGCATGCGTCGGTTGAGTCGATGCGCATCGAACATGAATTGCGTCATCTTGGACAACATGGACGGGTCGCGCGTACTGAATGGATTGAACAATCGGACCTTGATGTTCGGATGTGCATTGAGCGCATCCAGCATGTCGATCTCGTTGTGCACATTGATATCATCGAGCAGGATGCGCACCCGTACACCACGGTCGGCCGCCGTCAACAGGCGTTGTGCCACCAGTCGCCCCGTCGCGTCGTTGTCGAAGATGTAGTACTGCAGATCGATGGAGTGTTGCGCATGATCGGCGAGAACGATGCGGCTCATCAGCGCATTGTTGTTGCTCGTGAGCAGTCGGAAGCCGGATTGATCCGGGTGCTGGTTTACCTCGGACTGTATGTAATGCCCGCTCGGCGTGCTGGTTGCCGGCGGTAACGCCTTCGAGGGTCGTTTGGCAAAGTCGGTGCGCATGGATGAGCAGGCGCCGAGCGCTAGCTCAAGCAAAGCCAGCGCGAGGATAATGCCTGCACGTCGATAAATCCGTTTCACTGCTTACCCGTCAACTTGAACCGAATCCAGATAGGTCGTTGCATCCCGCGCATCCGTGTCTGTGGAAGGTGTACGGCCAGCAACGCCGCCCGACGGTTGGACCCACTAAGGGGCGGAGGCATTCTCGTGCCTCATGTTGTGAAGATGACGCGATCCTGTCCCCCATAGCGGGTGATCGGCCCGCGGTCCCAGTGCCCGGCGATTCGGTCCGCGTGGGTAGTCAGCAGTTCTCAGCGCCGGTCGGCCGGCCCATGAGGCGGAACCGCTTCAACCCAGTGCGAGGACCTGTCGCGCAACATATATCACAAGAAACACCGCCATCAGGATCAGCATTCCGGTCATTACGCGTTCCAGCAGCGCGCCGCCGTAGCTGCAGTTGATGTCGCTGTCGATGAGCTTGCGATTGCGGTTGAAGCGATAGGTGGCGAGCAGTACCACGAACGCGCCGAACAGCAACAAGAGCAGGCCAAGCCACTCCGAGCCATGCAGGTGCAGCCCCGGTGTCGTGTGGCCGGTCACATGGCTGGCGTAGAAAAGAAGGATGTCGAAGCGCTCCAGCAGAAAGCCGAACGCCATGACGGTGATTGCAGTGCGCACCCACGCCAGGTAGGTGCGCTCGTTGGCGGCGTGATCGCTGAAACGTGGAATCACGATGAGTTAGCCAACCCGAGGCTGCTGGTCAGTGTTGTTGAAGAACGCATGCGCGCAATACGCCACAATCAGTCCAAACAGCAACATGGCGAGCATGTTCCAGGCGAATCCCACGGGGGTGAAGTGCGTCTTTGGCCAAGCGGCGGACAGCGGCCTGACCACGTAATTCATCACGAAAAAGACCACCACGCCATACGCTACGCCCCAGGTCGGCCAGTGCAGGGCCAGGCGGGGTAGCCGGCGCGCCGCAAACACGAAGATCGCTGCGATCAGCAAGGACATCGCCCATTGCAGAACAAGCCCCAGCACGGCGACCGACGCACCTCCGGCAAACGCTGGCTTGCCCAGCACGCCACTGGCGATGGCTTTGAGGATCACGACAGGACTGATCATGTTGATCAGCGCCGCGGCACCGATATCCAGGGTGCCGGCAATGAAACCGCCGTACAGGACGGCGGAAAGGTTGGCGTGACGTTTGCTCATCAGCGATCGCTCCGGTTGAGTGGCGTCGATATCCCTGCTTGCGGTGTCGCGGAACCGTCTCAGCGGCACTCTAGCGACTCCCCGAGCGCACCGCCATGGCTCCTATGGCACGGCTCCTGGAGGCTGGCGGGGAGCGGCCTGCGTCGTTGAATGCGCTGAAAACGTCCCTTGGCAGTTGGCGATATCCGCGCAAGCCATTACAGTCCGCGCTTTGCCAAATGAGAAAGATTCTCATGTCCACCGGTCACCGCTTGCTGAAATGGATTCGTCAGATCCACCTTTATCTGGGTGTGTTCACCGCCCCCATGCTGCTGTTTTTTGCGTTTACCGGAGGCATGCAGACCTTCAGCCTGCATGAAACGACGCGTGGCAGCAGCTATACGCCACCGGCGTGGCTGGCAACGCTGGCGCAACTGCACAAGAAGCAGACCACCGTGATGCCGCCGCGGCGGCCGCATCCGTCGGAAGTGGTTACGCCGGGCAAGGATTCCCCCGTTGCGGGAGCATCCGCGGCTGCGTCACCGGCGAACGCGGCAACCAATGCACGAACGACTCCAGCGTCCAGCGCGCCCGCCGACAACCCCGCTGCGAGGCCGAAAAAGAACCTCTTGCCGATGAAGCTGTTCTTTGCCTTGGTGGCTTTGAGCCTGATGCTGTCCACGCTGACCGGGCTCTACATGGCGTATCGCTTCACCCGCCATGGGATGCGCATCGCCCTGGTTCTGCTCGCCGGCATCATCGCGCCGTTGTTGCTGACGCTGGTCTGACGGAAGTGCCGAAATTCGACGTCCCCCTGCTCAAGTCAATGCGGTATGCGCTTTGAACGCCAGTGGAAATGCACCGGTGCTTTCGACGAAGGGTTTGGCCCGCGCCAGTTTCTCCCTGTCGCCGTCGAGGACGACCAGAATGCAGCCGGCGGCAATCTCTTCCTTGAACTTGCGGCTGATCGCATCATCGACGTCGAAGCCGACCAGCGCGCCGGTCCAGCAGCCCATCGCGGCGCCGGCGACCACCATGGCGCCGGCGCCAGCGAGCGTCAGGCCCAGCGGTGGTATGGCCACCGCAATCAGCCCGAGCAACAGGCCGCTGCCACCGCCGCAGGCAATGCCGCGCACGGCCGCCGGTGTAACGTCGTGGTGTTCCTTCAAACGATGTTCGGGAATTTTTTGCATTTCGATGTCTTCGCGGGCAACCAGCGAGATGTCTTTGTCATCAATGCCGGCCTCTCGCGCCGCGTCCATCGCGGCTTGCGCAACCAGCAAGTCAGGTGTGCAGAATACGCAACGGTGTTTCATGAAACACTCCTTCCGCGTTCGACGTTTTACCCCGCGGGGGCGGGCATGGCGCGGATATGAGGTTGCCGCGTCTTCGCGCCAGTTGTAAGCACAACTCTTGTTGTCGCGACGTCACTGCGGCGTGAGCCGATTGTTAATTGAAGCGCCACGAGCGGAGCGCCTTGGCCCAGCTTCGTTTGCGTAGGCATGATGATCTACATACTCGCTCGACGCGTACCTCAGGTAACGTAGGCTCACCGCCACTGGATGTCTGTCATATGGCTGCTTCCACCCCGGTACCGTTGATGATCGTCGGCGCCGGCCCCACGGGGCTGTCCGCTGCACTGTTTCTCGCTCGCCGCGGCGTGCCGGTGCGCATCATCGATGCCGCCATGCAGCCCACCACCACCTCGAAGGCCTTGTTGGTCAATCCGCGCTCGCTGGAGATGCTCAAGGAGAGCAGCGTGGCGGCGCGCATCATTGCCGAAGGTTGGGCAGTGAAGGGCATGGCGATGCATCGCGGAAATCGGGAGGTGGCGTCGGTCGACCTGCAGCATCAGATGCCGCAATTGCCCATCGGCCTCGCGCAGGCGCGCACCGAAGCGTTGCTCAACGACGCGCTCGAGGCATTCGGCATACATGTGGAACGCGGCCTGAGCCTGCAGGCGCTGCAGCAGGATGCGGAGCAGGTAACGCTAACCTTGCAGCAGGCCGATGGCAGCACGCAGATGGTGCAGGCACCGCTGGTCTTCGGTGCGGACGGTGCACGCAGCGTGGTGCGGCATGCGCTGGGTGTCGATTTTGCCGGCAGCGCCCTGCCCGAGCCATGGCTGTTGTGGGACGTGCGGCTGGATACGTCGCTGGATCCGCTGCGCGCGCATATCGGCTTGCAGCCGGACGGCTTCCTGTTCTTGATGCATCTGCAGGCGGGCATCTGGCGGGTGATCGGCAATGGCGCCGACCCGCTGGCACAGTTGCCGTGTGGCAGCGTGCCCGGCGAAGTGATGTGGCAATCGCAGTTTCATATCGCGCATCGGGTGGCCGGCAAGGCAAGCGTGGGCCGCGTCGCACTGGGTGGCGATGCAGCGCATATCCATTCGCCACTCGGCGCACGCGGCATGAATCTCGGGATTGAAGATGCGTACGTGTTCGCTGACTGTGCGTTCGATGCGCTGAATGGAAGTCTCGAACGAATGCAGGAATACGCCGAGCTGCGTCAGCCCGTGCATCGTGAGGTCGTGCGCAACATCGCCGCGCTGACGCGGTTGATGCGTGGGCGCCCGGCACCGTTGTGCTGGCTGCGCAATACCTTGATGCCCGAGCTTGTGAAAGTGGCACCGTTGCGCCATCGCTTGTTGCAGACAATGGCCGGCCTGGATCACCCGCTGCGCACGCGGCTTTGAGGGTGAGGTGAGGCGGTCCTCTTGATGGCCCGTCGCGGGCTGCCTACACCGCACAAGCACGTCAGAAGCGGTAACAAGCCTGAGTCTAGATCGGTCGCATCGAGGTCCGGATATCCATCGCAGCTAACGCGGAGCGGACCCTCGCATGGCCCAGCGTGACAACAGTATCGGGTGGGTGACCACCGCGGCGAGTTTTGGCTTCGCGCTGGTGCAGCTTGACGTGACGATCGTCAACGTCGCACTTCCGCGTATCGCGAGCGAGCTCCACGCCAACATCGCCATGCTGCAATGGGTCGTCGACGCTTACGCCCTGACCTTTGCGGTGCTGCTGCTTAGCATGGGTTATTTGGGCGACCGTTTCGGTGCACGCAAGGTCTATCTGAGCGGGCTGGCGCTGTTTGCTGCTGCGTCACTCGGATGCGGCCTGTCACCGGATGCGACATGGCTGATCACCGGTCGCGCGATCCAGGGCATCGGCGCGGCAGCCATGCTTCCCAGCTCACTCGCCTTGCTGAGCCATGCGTCGGCGCACTCACCCGCCGCGAGAGCGCGCGCCATCGGCTGGTGGACGGCGGCGGGAAGTATCGCCATCGCGGCGGGCCCGATCATTGGCGGTCTGCTACTTGGCGTGGCGAGCTGGCGCAGCATCTTTCTGGTCAACCTTCCTGTCTGCGCCATCGGTGCCGCATTGACGTGGCGCCTACCGGAAACTGTCCGCAAGGAGCATAACGGCGGATTCGATATGGCGGGCCAGATTCTTGCTGTCCTCATGCTCGCCGGCTTGATCACGGGCGTCATCCAGGCACGTCCGCTGGGTGTTGTGCATCCGTTCGTGCTGGGCTGCTTTGCGGTCGCGCTGATCAGCGGTGCCTTGTTCCTGCGGACGGAATCGCGCAGTGCTCACCCGATGTTGCCGCTGCGATTTTTCAAGGCACCGGGTTTCACCGCGGCGACCCTTTACGGCGTCGTGGTCAACCTGACTTACTACGGCATCGTGTTTCTGTTGAGTCTGTATCTGCAGACCGTGCACGGATACAGCGCCGTGCGCACTGGTGTTGCCTATCTTCCACTCACAGCCACTTTTTTCGGCGTCAACATTTTCAGCGGATGGTTGGTGGTGCGAGCCGGGGCGCGCCTGCCGATGATTTTTGGTGCGCTCATCGACGCGAGCGGCTTTGCGTTGTTCCTGCTACTGGGCGCCAACAGTTCCTACTGGCTGATGCTGCCTGCCTTCGCGCTGCTGCCAGCCGGGATGGGATTGGGCGTTCCGGCGATGACGAATACCGTCCTCAGCGGCGTCGACAAGGAATCGTCCGGCGTCGCCTCCGCCGTGCTCAACGCCGCCCGTCAGGCCGCCGGCGCGATCGGCGTCGCACTGTTCGGTACCCTGGCAGGCGACCACAAGGAAAATATCGTCTCGGGCCTGCACTGGTCGGCGTTGATCTCCATTGTGCTTTTGCTGGGAGCTGCAGCGATTGCCATGGTGGGTATAAAGAGCCATCCGAAGACGAAGCCGTAACGCGTGGGATGATTTCTTGCTGCCCGTGTCGGGACGCGACAGGTTGTGCGTGACGATGGCTCAATCGTCCTCATCGTTGTCGTCCGGGCCAGCTTTCCAGTATCCCTTCGCCTTCAACCAGTCTTTCGGTACGCCGCGTTCGTCGCTGAGCCATTGGCGCATGTTGCGGGTGCGGCGCGATTCGGTGGCGATCCAGTAGTAGGTGTCGCCGGTCGGAGTGGACAGTGCGCGCAGCGCGCGTTCCAGCAGATCACTTTGATCGGCGGCGGTACCGTTGCGTTCCAGCCAGGTGACGTTGAACTTTGCGCGTGAGCGCAATGACTGGCGGTCATCCGCGTGCGGAATTTCCGCGAGCACTTCGACGCGCGCGCTTTCCGGCATTTCTTCCAGCCAGCGACCGATGGCGGGCAGGGCCGTTTCGTCGCCGATCAGGACGTACGTGTCGAAATCATCAGCGATTACGGTTGAGCCGCGCGGTCCGCCCGCTCCGATCTGCTGGCCGGGCGTGGCCTGCACTGCCCAGGTGGAGGCGGGGCCGTCGCCGTGCAGCACGAAATCGACGGTCAGTTCGTCGAGGACATCGTCGTAGTGGCGTGGAGTGTAGTCGCGCATTGGCGAGTACTCGCGCCCGGGTGGAGTTTCCGGACCGTTCGCACCCATCACCGGTGTGACGATTTCGCCAGCGCTATTGGGAAAGAACAGCTTTACGTGATCGTCGGGCGCTGCGCTGACGAAACCGCGTAATGCTTCACCACCAAAGACAATGCGCTGCATGTGCGGGCTGAGCTGCTGGACGCGCCTTACTTCCAGGTTACGGAATACCACGGGGTGGCGAATCCTTTGGTGGGTATGAAGTGTCATTGGCATGATCTCCAGAGGGTCGGGGCAAGGTGCCGGCTAATGGCTCTGCAAAATCCGCGTGTGGCGGGAAGTGCGGCGGTGGCGATGGCAGTCGCTGCAGTCAGGGTGTGCAGCGAAGTTATGCGAGTCGATAGCCGAGGCGTTCGGCAATCTCCTGCATGGTGTCGAGGGAAGCATCGACGGGTGCGTGGTTAGCTGGTCTGGTTGCCGGTGTCGCGAGGGTAGGCCGGGGCATCTGTAGTGCCTCGGCAAGGCCGAGTTTCTCTAGATCGCGCAGGAAGCTTTGCACCTGCTGCAACATCTCGCGGACATTCCCAGGAGCGCGCTCAGGGGTGGCCTGTGGCAAACCGCGCAAACGCCATCGGCTACGGCTGTGCAGTTGCGCCTCGATGTGCACCAACCCGAGTTGCTCCAGCTCGCGCAGGAAGCGGTAGACCGTACCGATGCTGGTGCCGGCGTGATGCTCGCGGGCGGCTTGCAGCAAGGTGACCGCGTCGAGCGACTGGTCGAGCCGCAACATGGCGGTGAGGATGGCCCGCCGCGGCGCGGTCACCAGCAGGCCCAGCGACTTGCAACGCGCTTCCCAGCCGGCCAGCGCGTCGCTGTCCATCTCACTCACGGCGTTCACCGGTGGCGATAGCGCTGGCAGCGCGTTCCAGGATGTCGGTGATGCGCTCTGCCTCCGCTTTGCTCCAGTCGCTGGCACGCATCAGCAGCGCATGCTTGAGCGCATGCATCGCTTTGCGCACGTTCATTGGCGCGGCCATTTTTGCGGCCATTCGGGCACTGTGCTCGGTGCGTGCGGTCACTGCATCCACCGCATCGCGATTTTCGTCCAGGTAAGCACGGCCTTCGGTGGTGATGGCGTAGAGCTTGCGGCCACCCTGTTCGTTCGTCACTTCGGCATAGCCGAGTTCTTCGAGCATGGTGAGGGTGGGGTAGATCGCGCCGGGACTGGGCGAATACTGGCCGTGGAACATGTCCTCGATGATGCGGATCAGCTCATAGCCGTGACGCGGCTGTTGCTCGATCAGTGCCAGCAGCAGCAGCTTGAGATCGCCGTGACCGAACATGCGGCCACCGCCGCCGCGTCGGCCACCCCCGCGCATTTCGCTCCAGTCGGCGAAGAAATCGCCGCCGCCGTGGCGACCGCCGAAAGGTCCGGCATGGCGTTCGTGATGTCTGCTGTCGTCGTGGCCTTCGCGATGTCCGAAAGCGTGGCCGTGATGATGGTGGTGGTGCAGGGCGTTGAAAAACAGATGGCGGATGCGCATGGCAGGTTCCGATATATCGTGAGAGTGACGTAAAGATATATCGCAAGTGTATCTAAAGCAATACGTAGGAAAATGGGTGCGGCATGCCCAGCGGGGGACGGCTGCGACTTTGTGGTACCGGCGGGATGTGGGTCGCCGCGGGTGTTTGTCTGGGCTCTCAGCGGCTTGAGGGCGGGTCGCTGCCTTACGGCGCAGCCGCTTGGTGACCAGCTGCGCTGTTGAAAAGCGCCTCCTGCCTTCGCAGGGATGACGGGTCGAAAAAGAGGTTGTTTGACGCGTCCTGTTGAGGAGCATCGACCCTTTCGCTAATTCAACCCTTCGCTACGGCCCGCCTGGACAGTGACATCAGTACGGCCTTCATCGTTGGCGTCGCCTTGCAACGGCGCCATCAAAAACCGGTTGCCGCCCATTTTCTTGGCGCGATACATGGCGCTGTCGGCATGCCGGATCAGCTGCTTCTTGTCATCGCCGTGCTCCGGGTAGATGGCTATGCCGAGGCTGGCGGATATGTGCAGGCGCTGATCGGCCAGCTCGAAAGGCTGGCTGAGAGAGGCGCGAATTTTCTCGGCGACCATCGAGGCGTGTTCCGGCAACTTGATGATGTTGAGCAGGACGATGAATTCGTCGCCACCGATGCGACCTATCGTGTCCGACTCGCGCACGCAGTGCCCGATGCGGTGGCCTACCTCGCGCAGCAGCAGATCCCCGATGGCGTGGCCAAACGTGTCATTGACCTGCTTGAACCGGTCCAGGTCGATGTAGAGCAGGGCCAGCCGATCCTCGACCAGCTGGGTCCTGGCCAGCGCTGCCAGCAGGCGGTCGTTGAACAAGCCGCGGTTCGGCAAATCAGTCAGTACGTCGTGTCGCGCGATGTGGCGTAGCCAGGTTTCGGTCTGCTTGCGCTCGATCGCGGCAGCGATCTGGGTCGAGACGAACTGCAGCAACACCTCGTCCTGCTCGGTATAGCGCACATCGCCCGAGTAGCTTTGCACCACGAGCGCGCCGATGACGCCTTTTTGCGAGGTGAGCGGAACGCCAAGCCAGTCCAGCGATTCCTTGCCGACAACCGGCCCCACGCGTTCGTGCAGGCTGGGCTTGGAGTCGGGTGTCAGTAGCAGCGGCTGTCCAGAACGGATGACCTCGGCGCTCAGCGTGCCGGAATCGAGTTTTCGTGGTGCCGGAGAGTCATCGTGTTCGTCGACGTAATAGGGGAAGCTCAGCTCGTCTTTTATCTCGTCGTAAAGGGCGACGAAGAAATTGTTAGCCGGCAACAGGTTGCCGATGATCTGGTGGATGCGCCGGAACAGGGCGAGCAAGTCCTCCGCTGAATGGGCGGCCTCGGAAATATTGTGCAGGGCAGCCTGCATGGACTCGGCACGTTTGAGTTCGGTCACGTCACGGGCGACGGCAATCCTCAGTTGGTCGGCTTCCGACCAGCGGGCCGACCAGCTGATATGGATGACCTGCCCATCCTTGCGCACATAGCGGTTCTCGAAATGCATTTGCATGTGCCCATCCATGACCATGGAGGCTGCCTGCAAGGTCTTCGCCCGATCCTCGGGGAACACCATGTCGATCATTTGCCGGCCGATCATTTCGTCCGGTGTGTAGCCAAAAATACGCTCGCATGCAGCACTTACGAACACAAAATGCCCGTGAACGTCGACAACGCAGATCGCGTCGAGCAAGAGGTCCATGACATTGAGCAAGGATGCGTGAGCGTTTTTTTCCATCGTTGGAATGGTGCTACCTGGCAAAGATAAGCGCTATCAAGCACACACCATGCCGAGTGAAGAGGGCGGCTTGATGGTTAAGCTGGATGGAGTTCTGAAGCGTGACGTAGCTCTCATTTTGATCAGTTTTTTGAAAAAGCGAACGACAATAAAACCCGGCGAGTCCTTCCGGTCAGGCGCCGTTGTGATTGAGCGGATGCTGAACGCAAGTCTCGGGATAAACGCCGTGCAAACGGGATGGTCACATGCTGTCGACCGTGCGCCCCCTATACCTGATCACGTCTGCAATGCCGCAGACGTCAGCTCCCGGAGATATCGCATGGATCACAATCGCGTCGAAGGTACCAAGCATCAGATCAAGGGCACGGCGAAGGAAGTCGTCGGCAAGGTCACCGGCAACAAGGCCAAGGAACTGGCCGGCAAGCTCGAGAAGAACGTAGGCAAATTCCAGGACGAAGTCGGCAAGGAGGCTGATGCCCAGCGTGATGAGGACAAGCGTCGCCAGTGATCGCTTACCCGACGTACGGCTGTAGTTGCTCGTTCCGTCACCTTCACTGAATATCGTATCAACTGAGGTGGGGTGCCTGCCATCGGCGGCACCTCCCGTTGCAGTTCGCGCCACGCGTCCCTCACTGGCCGCGAGCTGCCACTCCACCCACCATCACGTCACCGCGCCGGTAGCTCAGCAGCCTGCCCCGGAACGGGGCGATGTCGTTCTTGTCGAAGCGGCTGCGCAGTTCGGTAACCGCGTAGCCCTGGCCGCTGAGGGCACGAGTGAAGGCGGTGCTGTTGCCGCGTCCCGGATCGGTAATCAGCACTTCGACATCAGGCAGGGCGTGGCGCAGCATCATCGCCGCAAGCAGTTCGGCGTGTCCGCTTTCGTAAAGGATGTCGCTGCCGATGATCAGGTCAAAGCGTCCCAGCGTAGCGTCGGGTACTTCCCAGCGCAGGTCACGGTAGCCGATGGTCGACAGCTGGTTCTGCGCCGCGTTGTGGTGCAGAAAGGGCTCGGCCAGAGGATGGTGGTCGCTGGCCGTGATGTCGGCATGGCGTCGTTGTAGCACCAGGCTGGACAGGCCCAACCCGCAACCCAGTTCGAGGATGCGCTTGCCGGCAATGTCATGCGTGCACATCGCCTCGGCCAGCACCCGCCCCGATGGCCAGACTTGGCCGAACAAGCTCCACAGCGCAGATGAAATGCCCGCGCGAGCCGCGTGGTGATGCGGATCGGCAAACTGCTGCAGATCGGTCAAGGCGCGGATGCGATAGTCGTGGCCGCCAAGGCAGACCATAAGCTCGCGGGTGGTGTAACCAGGCATGGGCACTCCCGTGATGGCGTCGTCCCGGTGGGTGGGATCGAGCGTGAGAGGGAGCGAAGCGGCGACGATCGCCAGGACGCAGAAGAAGCGCGTGAACACCGCCATCCTACGGCATGAGCCGTGGTAGCGGAGTCAACGAGTACCCCCCGTAGGTTGGGGTGAGCGCAAGCGATGCCCAACACTCCCGCCGCAACGGCGTTGGGCATCGCTAACGCTCACCCCAACCTATACACCGCGCCACACATAAGCCGTTCGCCCCGAGCGCGGCGCAGGGGAGTGGGAGGGCCTTTAGCCGTTCGCCCCGAGCGTGGCGCAGGGGAGTGGGAGGGCCTTTAGCCGTTCGCCCCGAGCGTGGCGCAGGGGAGTGGGAGGGCCTTTAGCCGTTCGCCCTGAGCGTAGCGCAGCGAAGTCGAAGGGCATTCGGGAAACTGAGACCGGACCCATAGGCACCAGCCAAGCCTTACGACTCCTTCCAACGCAAAAGTGCCCAACGCTGGGCCCACTTCCCCTGCCGGCAAACGAGGTTGCTCTCCAGCGCCCAGCCCGTGCTACATAAGCACCCATGCCCATTCGACAAACCCAACCCGAAACCCGCCAACTCGATCTGCTCGGCGGCAGCATCGCCTCCACCGAATTGCATCGGCTGTTTTTCGCACTGATGCCCGACGACACCACCCGCGCCCGGCTTGCCGCGGCGGCGGAAGCACTCAGAGCAAGCCATTCCGGGCTACGCGCCCGCTGGATCAACCCGAGCCGCTATCACGCCACACTGCATTTTCTAGGCGATCATGCCGCTCTGCGGCCCACCCTGGTCGACGGCGCCATAGCCGCTGCCGACAAGATCCATGCCGCGCCATTCGCCTGGACGCTGGACAATGCCTCGAGCTTCCGCGGACGCGAGCCACCTTGCGTGCTGCGCGGTGGCGAGGTTCCTACCCCGATGGAACAGCTGTGGCAAGCATTGCGCCACGCCCTGGCACTGGCGGGACAGGCTGGCCACCTCGAACGCAACTTCACGCCGCATGTGACGCTGGCCTACAGCCACGGCACGATGCTGGAGCCTGCGGCGATTGCGCCAGTCACGTGGCAGGTGACGGATTTCGTGCTTGTGCACAACGTGGTTGGGCAGGGCAGCTATCAGATTCTTGGGCGCTGGCGAATGGCGGATAGCTAGCTGTAAACGATTTCAGGGAAAGATGCACTTGCCTAAGCCTCGTCTTCATGGGTAACTTCCACGGGGCGGACGGCATTGGCGAGCAGGGATGGCAGCAGCTAAGGCGGGGGATTTCACTTAACTGATTCGGGCGTTCAAGGCGACGCTCGGGCGGTAATGTGTGTGCGCAACAAAAATGCCTTAGGGTCTTCAGATCAACGATGAGCAAGCAGACAACATGAATTCGACCGATTTACCCGGCAGTCTCGTATGCGTTGGTCTCGGCATGACGCTGGGCTCTCACGTTAGTCCTCTGGCGCGCAGTCATATTGAACAGTCGGATGTGGTTTTCGCCGCGCTTTCTGACGGCGTCGTGGAGCTGTGGGTGAGCCAGATGCATCCGGATGTTCGCAGCCTTCAGCCGTTCTACCAGGAGGGCAAGTCGCGCATGCAGACTTACCGGCAGATGGTGGAGGCGATATTGACCGAAGTGCGCGCGGGCAAACGGGTATGCGGCGTTTTCTATGGTCATCCCGGTGTGTTTGCTTGGGTACCGCATAAAGCGATCCAGGTCGCCCAGAGCGAAGGCTATCGCGCTCACATGGAACCAGGCATTTCTGCTGAGGATTGCCTGTATGCGGATCTCGGTATCGACCCCGGCAAATATGGTTGCCAGCATTTTGAAGCGAGCCAGCTACTGTTCTATCGTCGCCGTATCGACGCGACCGCGTATCTGGTGTTGTGGCAAGTGGGCGTGGCGGGCGATCAATCGCTGGCACGCTTCGCAACTGGCGCGGCCTACCGTCAGGTGCTGGTCGACGTGCTGGCGCGTGATTACCCGCTGCAGCATGAACTGATCATCTATCGTGCGGCGACGCTGCCCATCCAGCAACCTCGCATCGAGCGGGTGGCGCTCGGCGATCTGCCGCAGGCGGACATCGGTATGGCCGATACCGTGGTGGTGCCACCCGCACGCGCCATGGAACCGAACCCCGAGATACGCGCGAGGCTTGCCGCACTCGATCTGGCAGCGGCCAGCGAAATTGCATCAGCGTGAGCGAAATTAACCTTTCGGTGTTCGATTTCGAGACTGAGAGGCTGCATCTGCGCCTGTTGGTTGAGGGCGATGAGGCTCTGTTCCATAGTCTTTACACCGATCCGGAGACCATGCGGTTCATCGGCCCGCCGCTTTCAGCGGAAAAAGCCGGGAAAAGCTTCCAAAAGTTCCTCGCCCGACAGCGGGAGCCGTCTCTCAAGGGGCGCTTGTTGGTGATGCTGGAGAAGGCGACGTTGCAGCCGGTGGGCATTTGCGGTACATCACAGCGTGATGGCGACGCTCTCCGACTGGAAGTGGGCATAATATTGAAGCGTGAAGCCCGGTCGCGGGGGTTTGCTCGGGAAGCCCTCACGGCATTGATAAAAAGAATCTTTGCGTTGTCTCTCATTGAAGAAATATACGTACGGTTTTCGGCGCAATGTCCTGCAGTGGAAAGATTGAATATCCGCGTGGGTTTCGAGCCTTGCGCAAATGAAATAACAGAAGATGGGTTATGGTCAAAACGCGTTTGGTCGGTGCATCGATCATCGTGGTGCACAAATTGAGCGACCAACTTAACTAATTGCAAGGAGAATACTGATGTCGAACGTGATCGCCTTTCTAGAAAGGATGGGTCAGGACGCGCAGTTGCGTCACGCCTCCCAGAATGATGTGCGGCTCGCACTGGCGCGCGAGCAGATCGATCCCGAGTTACAGGCGGCGATCCTCGCGAAGGATCAGCAGCGATTGGAGACTTTGCTGGGATCGAGCAATGTCTGCTGCATGATCGAAGCTGATTCGGGTGAAGAAGATGCGTCCTATCTTGAACAGTGTGCATAAAGCTCACTCGTCTGAAGTGCGCCTGCAAACGGACTCTGTGGCAGCTGCCCTGAACTTGGCGTAAGCGATAGGGTTGATTGAAGTGCCGCGGAGCCACCTCTGAGGATCCATCTGGATCGTCATGTAGTAGTTCAACATCTGCGCAGGGTTAAAGCCCTGAGCAGATGAATTAGGGGAAGAGCGGTAGCTAAAACGCAGCTGGTCAGTTCATTGATCGTCGAGGCATGCTGCCAAAAAATCATCGGTCTGGGGGATTAATGTCGAACGTCATCGATTTTCTTGAAAGGCTGGGCCAGGACGCGCAGTTGCGTGATGCTCCGCAGGAAGATCTGGAACTTGCGCTCGCGAGCGCATGGATTGATCCGGAGCTGCAGGCGGCGATCCTCGCCAAAGACCAGAAGCAGCTGGAAGTTTTGCTTGGAAGCGTCAATGTCTGCTGCATGGTGAATCCAGGCAAGGAGGATGATGACGAGGAAGAGGATGCCGAGGAGAACCCGTCGCGCGGGGGCGGGGGAATAACCACACATCTTGCGTCCCGAGCTATGGGCTCGGCGGCCTAGTTCGATGGTCAAGTCGGGCAAGTGGCACTGCGTGTTGTTCGCCGAGTGGGCCTTGCTCGTGGTCTTGCTCGCAGGCACGGCTACAGCGGCCGTGCCTGCGGTTGAAGACGTTGCACTGGTGCTTAGTCAGGCCGATAGCATCAAAACGTCGAACCATGCCGAGTTCGCCGAGCTTATGCAACGACTCGACAACGAGGCTACAAAAATGCCTCCGGAACAGCAGTTATATCTGCGCTATCTCAAGGCCTGGCAGGTCGGCTACGGTGGCGACTATGAGACGGCGATTCCGCAGTTGAATGCGATCATTGCTGAGTCCACTGACGCCACCTTGCGATTTCGCGCGGGCGTCACCGTCATCACCTTGTTGGGGATCGGGTCCCACTATGAGGAAGCGTTCGCGCGGCTGAGTCAATTGCTCGATCAGCTACCGCAGGTGACTGATAAGTATGCGCGGATACAGGGGCTTAGTGACGCTGCGCAACTGTATATTGAGGCCGGACAATACGATCTGGCTGCGAGTTATGCGGATCGGCTGCTTACGGAAAATCCGACCGGGGAAGGTGCCTGTAAAGGCAGATATTATAAGCTTTACGCACTCTACAATAGTGGCAAGTTACGGACGGTTGATCAGCAGTTCCAGGATGGCATCGATGCCTGCATCAATGTGGGCGAGTTCTTATATGCGAACGGAATTCGTGCCCGTATGGCGGGCATTTACATCCAGCAAGGTGAGCCTGCCACTGCCATAAAGTTGCTGCAAAGAAATTACGCGGATACACAGCGTACGCACTACGGACGCCTTATTTCGCAGTTTGACGCGTTGCTGGCGCAGGCGTACTCAAGAGAGGGTGATCTCTTACTGGCGCAACAGTTCGCACGCGATGCCGTAAGCAGCAGCGTCAAGAACGAATACACCGAACCGTTAACCAGCGCCTACCAGCAACTCTACCTGATTGCCCAGAAACAGGGCGACATGGAGGCTGCTCTCACCTACCACGAAAAATACATGACAGCCGATAAGGGCTATCTGAATGACGTAGGCGCAAGGGCGCTCGCATATGAGACGGTTAAGCAGCAAGTGATGGCGAAAAAGCTGCAGATCGATACGCTGAACAAGCAGAATCAGATACTTGAGTTGCAGCAAGCGCTTGGCAAGAAGGCGGCAGTAACCAGCCGGCTGTACATCATCCTGCTACTGATGGTGCTAGCTTCTATCGCGCTGTGGACCTACAGGGTCAAGCGTTCCCAGTTGCGATTCATGAAGTTGGCACGGCGTGATGGCTTGACTGGCATCTTCAACCGGCAGCATTTCGTTGAAGAGGTCGAGCACCTTTTGCTGTACTGCAGGAAGTCGGCGCGGAACGCGTGCATCGTACTGATCGACCTGGACCATTTCAAAGTAGTAAATGACACTCACGGCCATGCGGTAGGCGATCGCGTATTGCGCCGCGCAGTCGAGGCTTGCCAGACACATCTGCGATCGACCGATGTCTTCGGTCGCCTCGGCGGTGAGGAGTTTGGCATCCTGCTGCCCGATTGTTCGCTGGAGCAAGCCTACCGTCGAGCCGAGCAGATCCGCTTAGCGATCGCGACGGCTGCGACCGGCGATAACGCGCCCGGCATTCCCATTTCAGCCAGCTTCGGCGTAGCGGTTACCTCCCGATCCGGCTACGAGCTGCGCGGTCTGCTCATCCATGCCGACGAGGCGTTGTATCGGGCCAAGCGCGAAGGCCGTAACCGCGTCGTCGTATCCGAGGAAGTGGAAGGGCGCCTGAAAACGGGATAACTCCCGCGGAACGAAGCCCATCAGTCTTCGCCGCAACAACCTTCATACTCGGCTGGATGATTTTGCGAAAGGCATGCCGCCTAGCGTTGGTAGCCGCCGCCGTCTCGATTCACATGCAGGTCGATGTCAGGATGGCTGAAGCTGTCGTCGGTTGAATAGCTTCCGATTTCGAGATGGACGGCTATTTCACTGTTGAGGTTGATCAAGTACTAGCCATCCCGGACGTTCATTGGATAGGCAGTAAAGTCATTCGCCTGTAGCGTCTGTTCGCAACCATATCGAACAATCGGCTGTGGTTTTTGCTCACCTTCTTTGTCGCCGGAGCGGGCCGTAAAAGGCTTTCAAAAGATTGTTCTACAGCGGTGTGATTCGTCCCACAGCAGAAGATTTCTGGCAAACTTGAGGAGGCAGACACAGTAACCCGTGGGCATTTGTGGTGCGTCGCAGTACGATGCCAGTATGTTTCGGGTGGAAGTGGGCATAGCATTGACGCCTGAAGCGCGCGCAAGGAGGTTGGGAGGGGCGCTGACAGCTGAACATCAAGGTGGGTTTCAGCGCTTGTGCTGATAAGGGGGGGCTTTGCCAAAATGCATTTGGTCGGCACATCGATCATCGTGGTGTGTTATCCAAATAACTAACGGTCAAGGGGAAGACTAATGTCGAACGTCATCAATTTTCTTGTAAGGATGGGCCAGGACGCCCAATTGCGTCATGCCTCGTCGCACGAAGTGGAGCTCGCGTTGGCAAGCGAGCAGATTGATCCGGAGTTGCGGGCCGCGATTCTTGCCAAGGATCAGCGGAAAATAGAGAGATTGCTTGAGCAAGGTCCTCACTGCTGCCTGTTGTTTCCAGAGAAGGAGGATGAAGACGATGATGGCGAGGAGGGTCCGTCGCGAGATGGTGAAGAGATCTCCACATACTCCGTGTTTCGCAACCTGGCTTCAGTAGCCTAGTTCGATGTTTTTAACGGGCAGGCGATACCAGGTGTCCTTCGCCGGGTGGGCTTTGCTCGTTGGATTGTCCATGGGCACGGCCATTGCGGCCGTGCCTGTGCCGGATGACCTAGCCCAGATTCTCAAGCGGGCAGATAGCATCAAGACGTCAAACCATGCTGAGTTCGCCGCGCTCATGCAGCGTCTCGAGGACGGCGCGGCGAAACTTTCGCCGGAACAGCAGTTGTATCTGCGTTATCTCAACGCGTGGCAGTTCGCGTATCGCGGCGACTACCCAGCTGCACTTCCGCTGCTGAATGCGGTGATTAGTGAATCCACTGATGCCACCTTGCGATTTCGCGCGGGGGTCACCGCAGTCAACCTGCTGGGAATTGCAACTCACTATGAGGAAGCTTTTTCGCGCTTGAATCAACTGCTCGACCAATTGCCGCGAGTAACCGACAAGGACGCACGTGTACAGGCTTTAGGTGCTGCTTCACAGCTATATATCCAGGCCGGTCAATACGACTTGTCTGCGGGCTACGCAGACCAATTGCTCAAGGAAAGTTCGTCCGCTGCAAATGCTTGCAAGGCCACGACTGTGAAACTTGAGGCTCTCTACAGGAGCGGCAAGCTGGAGAGGCTGGGCAGGCTATTTCAAGACGGAATCGACCTTTGTGTCGAGGCCGGTGAGCCAATCTTTGCCAATGCAATTCGTTCCTATGTGGCAGCCTTTGACATCCAGCAAGACCAACCGGCAGCTGCCATTAAGCTACTCCAGAATAATTACGCGACCTTACAGAGCACCCGTTACACGCCTCTGATTTCACGGTTTGATGCGTCGCTGGCACAGGCCTACTGGAAAGAGGGCGAGTTTGTCCTGGCGCAACAGTTTGCTCTCGAGGCGGTAAACAGCAGAGTCAAGAACGAATACACCGAACCATTGACCACTGCTTATGAGCTTCTCTATCTGATCTCCCAGAAGCAGGGCGACATGGGCTCAGCTCTCGCCTATCACGAAAAATACATGGCAGCCGACAAGGGCTATCTGACGGAGGTGAGCGCAAAGGTGTTGGCGTACCAGACCGTCAAGCAGCAGGTGCTGGCCAAAAAACTTCAGATTGACACGCTGAACAAACAGAACCAGATACTTGAGCTGCAGCAGACTCTCGGCAAGAAGGCGGCAGTAACCAGTCGGCTGTATATCATCCTGCTGCTGACGGTGCTGGCATCCATTGCGCTGTGGACCTACAGAATCAAGCGTTCCCAGCTGCGCTTCATGAAGCTGGCACGGCGCGACGGTCTAACCGGCATTTTCAACCGACAGCATTTCGTCGAAGAGGTCGAGCATCTTCTGTTGTACTGCAAGAAATCGGCGCGGGATGCATGCATCGTGCTGATCGATCTGGACCATTTCAAAATCGTCAACGACACCCACGGCCATGCGGTAGGCGACCGCGTATTGCGCCGCGCGGTGGAGGCTTGCCAGGCGCATTTGCGATCGACCGACGTGTTCGGTCGTCTCGGCGGTGAGGAGTTTGGCATCCTGCTGCCCGATTGTTCGCTGGAGCAGGCCTACCGTCGAGCCGAGCAGATCCGCGTGGCGATCGCGACGGCGGCGACCGGCGAAAACGCGCCCGGTATTCCCATTTCAGCCAGTTTTGGCGTAGCGGTGACTTCCCGATCCGGGTACGAGCTGCGCGGTCTGCTCATCCATGCCGACGAGGCGCTGTATCGGGCCAAGCGCGAAGGTCGCAACCGCGTCGTCGTATCCGACGAAGTGGAAGCGTGCCTGAAAACGGGGTGATCGCGGGGCGGCGCAGGTCAGGCGATCTGCGCCATGCTGGCCATCATGCTCAGTCGGATGATTCCGCGTAAGGCGTCCCATCCTTATGCGTGTACCCGGCATCTCCATCCACATGCAGGTCGATGTCGGGATAGCTGCAGCTGTCATCGGCATGGCGGGTGCCGATTTCCAGATAGACGGCTATTTCATTGCCACGGTTGATCAGGTGATGGCCATCCGGGACGTTCCTGGGGAAGGCAGCACAGTCATTCGCGCGCAGCGTCTGTTCGCCGGTGTCGGTGATCAAGATCAGTTCGCCTGACAGGATGTAGACGAATTCATCCTCGCTGGTATGCCAGTGCCGCTGGCTGGACCACGCGCCCGGCGGCAGCCGCGTGAGGTTGACACCGAAATCGGTCAGCCCACCGGCATTGCCCAGCGCCTGCTTGATGCGTGCGCCAGCGGCGGCTGCAAACGGTGCCGGGTAACCTGAACCTTTGCGTTCGGGTACGGTCGTGACATCGATTTTGGGCATGTCGTTCTCGCTGCGCAAGGTATGGGGTAGGGAAGCGTTCAATCTACCCAAAACAAGCGGCGGGGTCATTGTTGTATCTCGCGCTGAGCAGAAGAGGGCGGCCAAGCTTGTTGCTGCAATGAGGTGGGGTTCGTAGACAGCCGCGGGTGGGCGCGTTAAAAAGGAGGCTCCCCAGGTGCAGGAGTCCCCGATGCGCGTAATGACGTCCGTCCTTTTCATGGCCTTGAGCGTGGGGGCCTATTCACTTCAGGCTGCCACGCCAGCAGCTTCCAGCAGTTCTGCGGCGCCAGCGGTTGCACTGGCGCCGCAGATCAATGCCGCCGACTTTGCGCAGTTCGACAAGACGCTGGCCTCGGATGACTTTGGTGGGCGCAAGCCCGGCACGATCTACGAACAGCGCACGACCAGCTGGCTGGTCGAACAGTACAAGCGCATGGGGCTGCAGCCGGGTAACCATGGCTCGTGGTTCCAGACGGTGCCGGCCGATTCCACCCAGCTGATCAACACTGATGTCACGCTGGATATCGCCGCAAACGGCAAAGACACGAAACTGGCCAATCACACCGACATGATGGTCGAGACGCTGCAGGCTAAGGCCGCTGTCGACCTCAAGAATTCGCCGGTGGTATTTATCGGCTACGGTGCGGATGCGCCGAACTGGCACTGGAACGATTACCAGGGCGTTGACGTGAAGGGCAAGACGGTGATCGTGCTGGTCAACGATCCCGGCTTTGCCACAGGCGATCCGAAATTGTTCAATGGTCGCGCGATGACCTACTACGGTCGCTGGACCTACAAGTACGCCGAGGCAGCGCTCAAGGGCGCCGCCGCGTGTTTCATCGTGCATACCAGTGATGCGGCGGCGGGCTATCCGTGGAGCGTGGTGCAGAACAGCGGCAGCGGAGCGCGGCTCAGCCTGCCTCCAAGCGTCGATCCTTCGCCGCAGCTACCGGTAGCTGGTTGGCTGACCCGCGATGCCGCCACGCGATTGTTCGCGGCCGCCGGCCTCGATTTCGACAAGCTCGAGAAAGACGCGGCCAAGCCAGGATTCAAGGCCGTGCCGTTGCAGGCGACGGCTTCGGTGAGTCTGCGCAACAAGATCAGTCATATCGAGTCACATAATGTGCTGGCGATGGTGAAGGGCAGCAGCAAGCCTGACGAAGTGGTGATCTACACCGCGCACTGGGATCACCTGGGAATGGACCCGACGCGCAAGGGCCATCAGGTGTTCAGCGGCGCGATCGACAACGGCACCGGCCTGACCATGCTGCTGGAGCTTGCCGACGCGTTCGCCCACCAGAAGACGCCGCCGCAGCGCAGCGTGCTGTTCTTCACGCCCACGCTGGAGGAGTCGGGTCTGCTTGGCTCGCAGTACTATGCGGCGAAGCCGGTGTTCCCGCTGGACAAGACGGTGGCCGATATCGCGGTGGATGCATTGCCGATCATCGGCCTCGCCCACGACATGACCGTGATCGGCATGGGCCAGTCGCAGCTCGAAGACATGTTGGCCGCTGTGCTTAAAACCCAAGGTCGCGTGATGTCGCAGGAGACCACGCCGGAGAACGGCTTCTACTTCCGCTCCGATCATTTCAGCTTTGCCAAGGCGGGTGTGCCGGCGATGCTCGCCAGCTCGGGGCTTGATCTGTTGAACGGCGGCAAGGTGGCCGGTCAAGCGGCTGCCGACGACTATACGAAACATCATTACCACACGCCCGACGACGTGTTTAATCCGAATTGGGATTTGGCCGGCATCCTCGAAGACACGCAGGCGATTTACGTACTGGGCCAGCAGTTGAGCGAAGACGGGCAATGGCCGCAGTGGTATGCCGACAGCCCGTTCAAGGCCAAGCGCGATGCGATGATGCAGCACGGCAAGTCAGGTGCTGATGCGGGGAAGTGATGCTGAATCTCCGTGTCGTGCGCGCGGATTTGGATGTGCTCCTCCCCCTGCTTGCAGGGGGAGGTTGGGAGGGGTTGCTTTTGATTTTGAGGCTGAAGGGAAGAGCGACTGCAACCAACCCTCCGCTGCTTGCAGGGGAAGGAGCCCAGTAGCAACGCGGCTCAGCGCGAGCCGGATTGCTGCAGCCGGCTCAGCAACGTCAGGCAGGCCTCATCGATGATGCGTGTCTGCGTGGGTTGATCCGGCGCGGGCTGCCATGCGATTACCGAATACCAGTAGGTAGAGGACTTCAGCATTGCGATGAACAGGTCGGCGCTGGCACGCGGATCGAGCTTGCCCAGATTGCCAGCCTCGCCAGCTTCGCTGAACCAGCGGAACAGGCCGTTTTCCTTTTCGCCGAATTGAGCCATCAGCTTCTGGCTTTGCGCCTCGCTGCGCATGCACTCGACCATCAGCACGCGACTTAGCCGTACGAAGTCGGGGTCGCAGATCAGCTGCATTTCCTTCTCGGCAATCTCGCGCAACTGCTCGGCGAAATCGCGTTGCTTGTCGTAGTGCAGCTTGCCGAGCGGATCGACACGCTCGATCAGCAGCGCCAGCACCGCCTCGAAAACCGCCTCCTTGGACGGGAAGTGCTTGTACAGCGTGCGCTTGGAGACTTCAGCGCGGGTGGCGATGGCTTCCATGCTGGCACCGGCCAGCCCCTGTTCGGCGAGTTCGGCGATGCCGGCGTTGAGCATGGCGTTGCGCTTGTTGAGGCTGCGGTTCAAAAGATGGTCTTCCTGCAAAGTATACGGAGTAGTTTACTTTCTTTGCGCTCCGGCATAAAGTATACGGCATCGTTTACTTGTGACGGAGTTTCCCATGCTCTTCTTCAGCCTTGTCTTGCTAGGCCTCGTGCTTGCCATGTGGCTGCTTTTCGCGCGGCGTTCGACGACGCGCCATACGGGCAGGGATGCCAGATACGCCAGCTCGCCCGTCTGGCGCGACGGTCGTTTCCGCAATGTGGCCGACACCCGTGCAGGGAGTCTGCGCGGAGTCATGCGCGAGTTCTGGGCCAATCGCGGTATCCGGCGCAAGCCGCGCAGCCCGTTGCCGGTGACGCCGGTGCGAGCTGACGTGTTGAGCGGTCCGGCATCGCAGGCATTGCAGGTGACCTGGCTCGGCCATTCCACCACGTTGATCGAGATCGACGGCCTGCGCCTGCTTACCGATCCGGTGCTGAGCGAACGCGCTTCGCCCGTGCCGTTCGCCGGGCCGAAGCGTTTCACCCCGCCGGCGCTGACGGTGGCGCAGCTGCCGCATATCGATGCGGTGCTGCTATCGCACGATCACTTCGATCACCTGGACCGCGACACCATCCGCGCGCTGGCCGGCAAGGTCGGCCGCTTTTACACCACGCTCGGTGTGGGGCGTCGGCTGATCGCCTGGGGTATCGCTGCCGATCGCGTGGTGGAGCTGGACTGGTGGCAGGAGGCGAGCTTCGGCTCGCTGACGCTGGCAGCCACGCCGGCGCAGCATTTCTCCGGTCGCGGTCTGCGCGATGGCAACTCGACGCTGTGGGCGTCGTGGGTGGTGCTGGGCACGCAGGAGCGGTTGTTCTTCAGCGGTGACACGGGCATGCACGCGGGCTTTGCGGAAATCGGCGAGCGCTATGGGCCGTTCGACCTGACCCTGATCGAATGTGGCGCCTACAACGAGCTTTGGCCAGACGTGCACATGCAGCCGGAGCAATCCATCGCCGCGCATCAGTTGGTACGCGGCAGGACGATGATGCCGGTGCACTGGGGCACGTTCGATCTTGCCATGCATCGCTGGGACGAACCGGCGGAGCGCGCCCGCGCGCTGGCGGCGGAGCAGGGCGTGCACTTGGTGCAGCCACGTCCGGGCGAAACCGTGCGTCCCGATTCCACTCTGCAGGCGCCGTGGTGGCGTGTGTTCGAAGCGGACAGTGCACCTTCATCCATTCACAACAAGGAGAGCGCTGCGTGAGTACCTGGACCCTCGACAACGTTCCGCCGCAGGGCGGCAAGCTCGCCGTGATCACCGGCGCCAACAGCGGCCTTGGTTACGAGACCGCGCTGGCGCTGGCACACGCTGGTGCCGAAGTGATACTCGCCGCGCGCAATGCAGCCAAGGGGCGCGACGCTCTGGCACGTATTCGTGCACGGTCACCGCATGCCAAGGTGCGCCTCGAGCTGCTGGATCTGGCCAGCCTAGCCTCGGTCGCCGATTTCGCCAGGCGCTTACTCGCCGAAGGTCGTCCGCTCGACCTGCTGATCAACAACGCCGGCGTGATGGCGCTGCCCACGCGGCAGACGACCGCCGATGGTTTCGAGATGCAGCTGGGTACGAATTATCTCGGCCACTACGCACTCACCGCGCAATTGCTGCCGCTGCTGTGTGATGCATCTGCACCGCGGGTGGTGAACCTGAGCAGCCTCGCGCATCAGCAGGGGCGCATCGACTTCGATGACCTGCAGGGCGAACATCGCTATCGAGCGTGGAAGGCCTATAGCCAGTCCAAGCTGGCGATGCTGATGTTCGCGCTCGAGCTGCAACGACGCAGCGATGCGCAAGGCTGGGGTCTGATGAGCAACGCCGCGCATCCGGGCTTCGCGCGTACCGAACTGATTCCGAACGGACCCGGTGCCAAGGGCGTGCTGTGGAACCTCAGCAAGCTGCTGCAACCGTTGATGAGTCAGTCCGCCGCCGCTGGCGCGCTGCCCACGCTGTACGCAGCGACCTCGCCTGACGCCAAGCCGTCCGCCTATTACGGCCCGAACGGATTCTACGAACTGAAGGGCGCACCCGCGCCGGCCAGGATCTTCGCCAAGGCCCGCGATACAGCCGTCGCAGCCCGCTTGTGGGAGGTGTCCGAGAAGCTGACCGGAGTGGCGTTCCAGCCGCGTTGAGCGTCCGGCGGGCCGCTCGGCCATGATCACTTTCTGTACATCATCCGCGCTAGAGTGGTGGCATCGATATTGGTGTCCTCGCGAGGTCGGTGTGATGGCGCGTTGGCTGTGGTTGGCATGTGTGGTGGCGCTTTGCACGATGCCGGTGCGGGCAGCGTCCGACGTCGCTCCAGTCACGAGTGCTGCACCTTCGGTGGCGGCACCCGCAGCAAGCGCAGGCACGGTGGCGCAGTTGGCCCTGGATGGCCCGATCGGCCCGGCCGCAGCGGAATACTTCGATGATGCGTCGAAGCGCGCGGTCGCCGATCATGCGGTGGCCATCGTGCTGCAGATCGATACACCGGGCGGGCTCGAAGATTCGATGCGGCAGATCATCGCCAGCATGCTGGCCTGCAAGGTCCCGGTGCTCGTGTACGTCGCACCCGGCGGCGCGCGTGCCGCATCCGCGGGCACGTACATCCTGTACGCGGGACAGATCGCGGCGATGGCGCCGGCCACGCATCTGGGTGCGGCAACTCCGGTAAGTCTGGGCGGCGACACGCCGATGCCGTTGCCGGATGTCGGTCAGCCGCCGACGTCGGCGAAATCTTCCGGGCAGCCCGCAACCGGCGACGACGCAGCCGATACAAGCCGTGACGCCGAATCGCACAAGGTGTTGAACGATGCGATCGCCTATATCCGCTCGCTGGCACAACTGCGCGGACGCAACGCCGCGTGGGCCGAACAGGCGGTACGCGGCGCAGCCACGTTGACCGCCAGTGAAGCGGCGAAAAAGCATGTGATCGATTTCGTGGCGACCGACGTTTCGGATTTGTTGGCGAAGGCGGATGGCCTGCAAGTACAGGTCGGCGATCACAGCATAACGCTCCAGCTCAAGGGGCTTTCCGTACACGATTACGCACCGAATGCGCGCACTCGCTTCCTCGCGATGATCACTAACCCCACGATTGCCTATGTGTTGCTACTGGCTGGCATGTTTGGGCTGGTGCTGGAGGCGATGCACCCCGGTGCGATGTTGCCGGGCATCGTTGGTGGCATCTGTTTGCTGATCGGTTTGTATGCGTTGCAGTTGTTGCCAGTGAACTATGCGGGGCTCGCGTTGATGGCATTGGGCGTCGGATTGCTGGTGGCCGAGGTGGTCAATCCCACCGTCGGTGCGCTCGGCATCGGCGGAGTCATTTCGTTCGTGGTGGGATCGGTGATGCTGATGAATACCGGCGTGGCAGGTTATGGCGTCAATCTTGGGGTTATCGCAGGTATCGCGGTATGCGCTGCGCTGTTGCTGGCGTTGATCCTGTGGTTGGTGCTCCGCTCGCGACGTTCGCATGTGGTCACCGGTGATGTGGCCTTGCGCGCCGATGTTGCCGAATTGCTCGAGCCGGTGAACGCCGGTGGCGAAGCGTGGGTGATGGTGCGTGGCGAACGTTGGCGTGTGCATTGCGATACGTCGTTGCCGGCCGGTGCGCAGGTGCGCATCGTGCGGCGGCAGGGCCTGCTACTGTGGGTCGTGCCGGCATGATTCATGATTTCGGTCTTTGCAGGAGCGCCAGCTTTTGTGGGAGCGGCTTCAGCCGCGATAGCTCTTGCCAGGAGCATCGCGGCTGAAGCCGCTCCCATAAAAGCTGATGCAGCAGCTCAATAAGACACTCATTGGAGACTCAGTCATGTTCGGATTTGTCGGTGTATTGGTGATCATCGGGGTCATGCTGCTGTTCTCGGCCATCAAGATTTTGCCGGAGTATCAGCGTGGCGTCGTGCTGACGCTAGGCCGCTATACCGGTACCAAGGGACCGGGACTGGTGATCCTGATGCCGGTCGTGCAGCGGATGACCCGGGTGGATTTGCGCGTCACCGTGATGGACGTGCCGCCACAGGATGTGATCTCACGCGACAACGTGTCGGTGCGGGTGAATGCGGTGGTGTACTTCCGCGTGGTCGAGCCTGACAAGGCGGTGCTGCAAGTGGAGAATTTCCTGCAGGCCACCAGCCAGCTGGCGCAGACGCGGTTGCGCTCGGTGCTCGGTCAACATGAGCTGGACGAGATCCTGTCGCAGCGCGATTCGATCAACCACACCTTGCAGGCGATCCTCGACGAGGCGACCGACCCGTGGGGCATCAAGGTTGCCAACGTCGAGATCAAGGACGTCGACCTCAACGAAACCATGGTGCGCGCGATCGCTCGCCAGGCCGAGGCCGAACGTGAGCGTCGCGCCAAGGTGATCCACGCCGAGGGCGAGATGCAGGCTGCCGAGAAACTGCGCGACGCGGCCGCGATGTTGTCGCAACAACCGCAGGCGCTGCAACTGCGCTACCTGCAGACGCTGGCCGACATGTCCAGCAACGGCAAGTCCTCGACCATCGTGTTCCCGTTGCCGCTGGACCTTATCCGCCCGCTGATGGATGCGTTTCCGTCGAAGTAGGGGTCGCCCTGCCAGGAGCTCTCCGTCTCGCTCGTCACCCCTGTCTTCGCAAGGGATGACGAGCGGGGGCGGCGTGCCGCCCCAACGTGTAGGCCACGCGTAGCTGATGCGGCCGTATAAAAGGCGAAATACTGCGTACTGCACTCGGCAAAAAAAAGGAGCGAGCCACTGCGTAGCCCGCTCCTTCCACGTCACCTTGTGAAGCCCCTTGCGGGCCAGGCATCTCAGGGGGACTTCGATGCTTTGGCTGTACGTCATGTCCGCTGCGGCGCGTCACCGCGGGGCCGAGTGCGTCCCTGCACTCGTGGAACTTCGGTAGGAAGCCTAGCGATGGGTGAAACGGGCCGGAATGAGAATCTTCTGAATTTGCGCTGAGGCATGGGCGTAGGTTGGGGTCAGCGCAGCGATGCCCAACATGTCTGCGGGGATGCTTGAGGTACCCCTGTTGGGCATCGCTGCGCTCACCCCAACCTACGCAATGCCGACTGTTCTTCAGGCTCTATTTCTGCGCATTCAACTGATCGAAGTGCAGGATCGCGTTGAACACCAGCGGATAGCTGCCGATGGTTTCGCCGCGCCAGATCGGGTTGCCTGCAAACAGCAGCACGTTGCCCTTGCCGTAGTGGGCATCCACCACGGCCGCACGCTCGGCCATTTCATCGCCGCCGTCCAGCAGGCCGGCAATCAGCAGATGCTCGGCGTCGGCGTAATGCAGGATGACTTGCGGCAGCTGATCCGCTGGAATCGCCCACGGGTTGTTGCGCGTCTGATCCGCATTCAATGGCAGCGCCTGCCACGGCTTGGCACTGGGCAGCGCCGGTGGCTCGGCAAACGGCCGGCCTTCGGGGACGTCCATATCGTGCGGGCCGCCGCGTCCGGTTGGACGCTGGAAGTCTTTCGCGGTGGGCAGCCCCTGATCGCCGGTGGTCAGGTTGGATACGCTGAACGACTGGCCCAGCGAGCTGTACATAGCCAGGTCGTTGCTCGCGTAACCCGCGGCGATCGGGCTCTTGCGGTTGACGAAGTTCGCCTGCAGCACGCTGCCGACGACCTTGAGGTTATGCGTGGGGGTGACGAAGACGCCCGGTGCCATGCCGGTGTCGATCGCGAACTTCGCAGTGTCCTCGGCGGTGATCAGCAGGCCGCCCTCGCGCACGAATTGCTTGAGGTTGGCCAGGCCCGTTGCGCCCAGTCCGGGACGGATGTCGTCGGTGCTGTCGATGTGGCCGATATTCGGGGTCAGCTTGGTGGTTTTCCACGGCATCGGATTGCCCCACATCGGTAGGCCGTCAATGATCTGCTGCGAGCCGACACCACCGATCGGGCCGAACAGGATCACGTCGTATTTCGAGTGCAGGTTGCCGATGCGCGCCACGTCCTGCGTGCTGATGTAGGTGTACGGCACATGCAGCTTGTCCAGCGCCATGCGCCACCAACCCTCGGTCTGGGTATCCAGCCAGGTGTGCATCAGCGCAATGCGCGGCACTTTGCCGTTCGGAATATCCAGCGCGGCCAGACCCTGCGGCACCGTCACGGCTTCGCTGACCGGAGTCATCGGCGCCTTGAGGATGGCGTTGTCGGTCACGCGCACGACCTGCACGTCGAACAAGTCTCCCATCGACCAGGCAGTGTCGTCGTACGGATGCTGCTGCGGGTCCTTGGGCGACCAGTACTGGCGGTCCAGCAAGGCATCGGCAATGCGGGAATACGGCTGGTCCATGCGCACCACGTAACTGCCGGCGGCGAAGGTGCGCGAGGTCGGCTTGCCGGGCTTGCCGTCCTCGTCCTTGGTCTTGGGCAGGGTCACCGTAACGGGCGCCGTGGTGCGGCTGATTTCAGAGTGCTGCAGCTGCAGTATGCGCAGCAGCTGAGCTTGTGAACCCGTGCGTTTGTCGTCGGCCGGAAACACATAGGCAGCCGGGCCGGACTCCTGTGGCTTCTCGATCGAGCGCTTGCTCTTCAGGTAGAAGTTTTTCAGGAACAGCTGGCCGTTGTCGGAAAAATAATTCAGCGCAGTCAGCAGGCCGCTCTGCTCGTAATTGTTGTTGTCGCGCTGCGACCAGACGACTTCGGGCAGCGGTGGGTTTGGCTTGAACCAGGTGCGCTGGTATTCGCTGGGGTCGAGCGTGCGCTTCACTGTATCGGCGCCGTCGTTGCCGAAGGTCTCATACAAACGGCTGACGCCGTTGTGCATGGCGGCGATGAACATCAGGTAGCCCGGACTCCAGGTGTCGAAGTCGCCGTGCGTGAACACGCCGGGCATGCCGAACTTGGTCAGCTGCTGCACGTTGTCCCAGCCCAGCTGTTGCCACTCACCGGTGAGGATCGGATCGATCCACGCGTTGTAAGGGCCATCGCCCACGGTGTTGTCGTACAGGAACGGCACCGACTCGTGCAGGTCGTGCAGCACCTGTGCGTGCCAGCCAATATATGTATCCGCTACGTTGCGCGTGAGGTTCAGCGTCATCGCCATGGCGTCGCGGTTGTTGTCATGCGCGACGTAGTGGCCCCAGTACATCAGTGGCGAATAATTCTCGCCCGGGTGCGCCAGATGCCAGTTGTACAGATCCACCATGCGGTCACGGCCATCGACTTCGACAACCGGCGTGATCAGCGTGACGACGTGCGAGCGGATGTGCTTGATGTACGGCGCGTCATCCACCGCGAGGCGGTAGGCCAGTTCCATCAGCGCGGTCGGTGCGCCGGTTTCGGTGGAGTGGATGGTGCCGGTGATGTAGTAGGTCGGCGTGGACTGCGCGATCAGCTGATCGGCAGTGGCGTCGTCCATGTTGATGCTGCGCGGATCGGCCAGCTTGGCCAGGCGCGCCTTGTTCGCGTCCAGGTCGGCCAGCAGGTTTTCATCGGCGATGGCCACCACGATCATCTCGCGGCCTTCCTCGGTCTTGCCGATGGTGAACACTTTCACTCGCGGGCTGGCAGCGGCCAGCGCGCGGAAGTAGCGGTAGACATCGGCCGAATAGGGCAGGTAGTTCGGCGCACCGGAGATGTGCCCCAGCACCTTTTCCGGCGTCGGTACGCTGGCGGACGCGGGCAGGTAATCGGTCAGTGGCGAGTTGAACGTGGGGTCGGTGGTGAACTTGAGGATCTGGTCGGTATAAGCCTGATCAACGGCTTGGCCAGGGTCGCGGGCGTAGCTCGCCGAATCACGCGAGAGTGGCCCTTGGGGATCGGTCGCCGCCCAGGTGCTGAGGGTGCCGAACGTCAACATGACGGTCAGTGAAAGCCGAATGGACACGCGCATGATGATGATTCCCCGGATTGCCTGGCAGCTGATTATTCCACTGTGCCAGAACGGGGATGCTCGCGTGTAGCCCATCAGTTGGGTAGGCACGCGCGCCCGGATGATGTGTCGGTACGGCGTTGGCTGGGGTCGTACTGCTGGCGTGCTCCTGCCGCCTTCGGGCAGGAGCACACCCTGTCAGCAAGGACTCATTGCGAGGCTGTGGCACCAGCGGTGGCGGTCGGGCCAGCCATGGCCACGCCGGGCCCAATGCTCGACCCCACAAACTGCACCAGATTCGTATACAGCTCGGTCAGGTTGGCCTCGTCGTAGAAGCCGTGCATCTCGCCGGGCTTTTCTATCCACTCATGCGCGATATGGCGTTTCAGCAGTTCATCGTGCAGATTGCGTCCCTGTATGGGGGGCACCCGGTTGTCTTTACCGCCGACGACCAGCATGACCTTGGCTTTGAGGTGATCGAGTTGGTTGATCGGCGATCGTGCCTGGACATTTGTATTGTGACCCAGGACACGGTCGAGATAATTGGTGCCGTAAATCGACTGTGGAATATCGCCATGCGTGAACATTAGAGCCAGGTCGTACACGCCGACGTAGCCGATAGCGCATTTGTAGAGATCCGGCTCCTTCACCGCACCCTCAAGGGCTGCGTAGCCGCCGTAGCTGCCACCGAAGATACAAATACGCTGCGGATCGGCGATGCCCTGCGCTATCGCCCAATGGGTGGCGTCGGTGACGTCATCCTGCATCTTGCCACCCCATTCCTGCCAGCCGGCACGCTCGAAGTCATAGCCATAACCACCAGAGCCGCGATAGTTCACCTGCAGCACGGCATAGCCACGGGTTGCGAGCGCTTGTACGTAGTCATCGTAATGCCAACGATCGCGTATACCGAATGGGCCACCATGTACGTAAACCACCATCGGCAGATGTTTGGCATTCTCCTGATTCGGCGGGAAACTGACATAACCCTGCAGCTTCAGACCGTCGCGCGCGGCAAACTCGAACGGCTGCATGCTGGCCATTTGTTCGGGGTTGACCCAAGATGCACGTGCTAGCAAAGGACTAAGTTTGTTGGCGACGCGGTCGTACAGATAGAACGTACCCGGGTCGGCATCAGCTTCGACCAGCAACACACTAAGGCGACCATCACGGGTGCCGGAAACGAAGCGCACGCTTTCGCCGGGGAACTGGTTCATTAGGGTGACAAGCGTTTTCGCAAACGCCGAGCCATTGTCGAACAACACTGCGCCTGGACGACCATCCATGAAGTCCACGCCGGCGGCATCATCCTCTGCGAACCCTTGCAGCAAGCCATCTGCTTCGACTTTTGGATTGCTCCAGACTTCTTTCCATGTGTCGTTTGCCGGATCCCAGCTGCAGAGGCCATGGCCTGCGCTGCCAGCGGAGCAAGCGAAATACGCCACGCTATCGTCGTTGTTGAACCTCAATGGGAAAGATCGCTCCTGTTCGGCTTTAGGCATCTCTTGCCAGCCGTTGCTAGTGAGCGGATGCTGATAAATTATTACTTTGCCTTTGACATCCTCGCCATAGGCAAAGCGTATGTGGCCCTGATGATCGGCGATGAAATTCGTGGCGCTTTTGGGTGTCATGGTGATGCGCACCAGACTGCCGTTGTGTACGTCCATACGGTAGGCGAACCCCTGTATGGTTGCGTCAAGATCTACCTTCGAGTCCCATGAGAACTTCGCGACCAGAATATCGTTCGGATCATCCGGGATCGTGGCGATGAAGTTGGCGAACCCAAGTATTTTCGGATTGCTGCCGTCGGCATCGACCCCGAGCAGTTGGCCGGTGGCCAATGGCTGGTCATAGCCACCCCTGGGCATCCCCACCGTGTACACCACACGGGTAGGCGAAGCCCACCAGAAATTAATGACGTCGTCGTCTTCGCGTGGAGTGACAAGGTTGCCCTTTTTATCGGCAAGTCGGATCAGCGCCAATATGGTCTGACCTTTGACAACGGCAGTCGCCGCCAGATATTTCCCGTCGGGGGAAATCTTTACATTCTTGTATTGGGCGTGCCGCGCCAGGTCAACAAACGATACCGGTTGCGCATGCAGCGCGGCAGTACACAGCAACAACAACGCAACGATCCAATGTCGCAACTTCATGGCCAGACTCCCCTGTAGTGAAATACGTGACCAGGCCCCCGCCTGATCACATCCCCGGTGCATTTATAACAGTAAGGCGCGATGCGCAGCGAGCCCGCATCGGCTTTGGGACGGGAGGGAGCATTTGCCTTCAGGGATTACCACGGTGGCGCAGATATCAGCGATCTGTTCAGCCGTCCGCTGTGCTTGGTCAAGTTTCGGCCTGTTCCAATGCGACCCACAAAAAGGGCGATCCATTCCTGGATCGCCCTTCATGTTGCAGCGGCACAAGCTGATCGGTCGTGGTTATTTCTTCAGTAGTGCGGTCAACTGGTCGAGTTGCGTGCGGTAGCGATCGAGCACCTTGGCGGTGACTGCCGAGTACTGATTGACCTCGGCCCAGCGGCGTGCCTCGATCGCTTCGCGTACACCGGGGACGGTCTTGACGCCGTAGCCGGTCAACATGCCGGGTGCGTAGATCATGTGCTTGAACCAGGGGCGTTCGGGCAGGCCGTCAGGATTGGACAGCGCCTGTTCCATCCGACCCATCAGTTCGTTCAGTTGAAGCTGTTGAGTCGCCGGCATGTGGAAACCGGTAGCGGCACGCGTGTTGTAGGTCGCCGCATAGGCCTGTGCGCTTTGCTTGAGCTGCTTGGCAGCTTTATCCAGCGGTGCCAGATCGATCGCCGGGACGTCCGAATCGCGCTCGGGTGGTGCGACCGGCCGCGTCGGGTCCATGCTGAGTGCGAACGCATGCTGATCGAGCAGCTGGTGCTGCTGCTGGGTGTCCTTGCGAGTATCGTCGACCAGCTTGTGCAACTCGACGACGTAGCGGTCGAGCGTGTCGCTGAAGTCGCCGAAGCGCAGCGGCAGCATGTTCGCATCGGCCGTGCGCAGCGCGATATGGCCGGCGACCTTGGCCAGGGTCACGCCGTATTCGAACGAGGGGTCGCCGAAGCGGATGTAGTGATCGTACGAATCGTAGAGCGAGTGATAGATGCCGCCGTTGTCGTCCTCGCCGCTGAAGCCAAGGTCGATCGAGGCGATGCCCAGGTGTTCCAGGAACGCACTGTAGTCGGAGCCGGAGCCCAGCGCCTGGATCGGCACATCGCCACCTTCCGCCGCGAGCTTGGCCATGTCCTTGACCTCGGGCTTGGCGTCCTTGTCGTTGCCATCGACCATCAGGTGCGCGCGCATGCGCTCACGCACGCTGACGTGCATTTCCGGATCAGTTACGCCGTCCGCCACCTGGTTGATCAGGTGTTGCGCCGAATGGCTGCCACCGGCATCCAGGAAACCGCGACCGTTGGTATCGGAGTTGATGTAGAGAACGGCCTTGTCCTGCAGCTCCTTGGCGTGTGTTTCGGCCCATTCGGTCGAACCCATCAGGCCGGGTTCCTCGGCATCCCAGCTGGCGTAGACCAGGGTGCGGTTGGGCCGCCAGCCCTGCTTGACCAGCGCGCCGATAGCCTTGGCCTCAGCCAATAGCGCGACATTGCCGGCGAGCGGATCCCACGCGCCGAACACCCAGCCGTCGTGATGGTTGCCGCGCACGATCCACTGGTCCGGTGCGGTGGAACCCTTGAGCACGGCGATCACGTCATAGATCGGCTTCTGGGTCCAGTCGGACAACACGGTCAGATGCACTTTGGCGACGCTGGGACCGACGTGGTACGTCAACGGGAGCGAGCCTCGCCAGCTGGGCGGTGCCACCGGGCCGGTCAGTGCCTGCAGCAGCGGCGTGGCATCGGCGTAGGAAATCGGCAGCACCGGAATCTTCAGGATGGTTTTCGCGTCCTTGATCGCCAGGCGCTTGGCATCCGGTGTGGAGCCCACACCGGGCGTAAGCGGGTCACCCGGATACTGCTGCATGTCGGCGACCGAGCCGCGTTGCACGCCTTGCGCCGGACGCCAGCCACCTTGCGGATAGACGTCGCCCTGGGCGTAGCCGTCCTCCTTGGGATCCGAATAGATCAGGCAACCGACCGCACCGTGCTCCTGCGCAAGCTTGGGTTTCAGGCCGCGCCAGCCGCCGCCGTAGCGGGTGATGACGATCTTGCCGCGCACGTCGATGCCGCGTCGGGCCAGGTCTTTGTAGTCGTCCGGCATGCCGTAGTTGGCGTAGACGAGCTCGGCGGTGACATCGCCGTCGCCGCCGAACACGTTGTAAGGCGGCAAGACACCCTGAAGGTTGGAGGTGGCGTCGCCGGCCACGGCCGGTTCGCTGAGGGTGGCCGTGAAGGGATGTGGTCCGAGCAGCTCCAACGCCTCTTTTTTGGGCGAGGGATACAGCACGCTGAAGGTTTCTATATGGGCATCCCAGCCCCACTCGCGAAACTTCGCGAGCATGAAATCGGCGTTGGCCTTGTCGTGCGGTGATCCCACCTGGTTCGGCTGGGAGGACATCTGCTTGAGCCAGTCGCGCAAATCGGCGGGATCGAGTTGCGCGTCAAAGCGCTGCTCCAGACTTTGCTGTGCGGCCGCGCTGGCAGGACTGAATCCAAACATGCCGCCGGTGTCATGGGCGCCATCGCCCGCCGCCGCGGCACTGCCGAACGTTGCCAGCAGGCATGCCAAGGCCAGCACCGGTCGTACTTTCAATCGAGTCATGCGGTGTCATCCCCATCTTCAGTTGATCATCAAACAAACAGCCGCTGCCTATCGGGCCAGACCTCGATCGGCAGCCGCTACATTCCACTGGTTATACCCGGCTGGCGCAATGGCTGCGTAGGGCAGTAGTCATGCTTGCGCGCTCGGAGCGGCCAAGTCGTGACAAACAACCCAAAGCCACAACGCGCTGGCGGCGATCGCGCCGAGCACCAAGATGGCCGTGTCGGCAGTATCCAAGTTGACGGGATTTAACTTGGATCAGGCTTTGCCGGTGGCGCATCGGCAGGTTGATCGCCCACGGTGATGTCCTGCTGGTACAGCATGCCGGCGTCTTCCCCGGTGAACGTCAGCTTGTATTTGCCAGGACGCAGATAGAGCTCACTGGTGGGGGCTTCGTGACCGTTGTTGATGTGTTCGTGGAGGATGGTGTTCAGTGGTATCGGATCCAGCACCAGGCGGTCGGCCGGTATGGAGTCGGCTTCTTCATTGGCATAGCGCGCCTGGACCAGGCACGGATAAGAGCGACCGCACCTGTCGCCTTCCACGAAGAACGGGCTGCGCAGGCCACCAAGGCTTAACCAGGTGGGGCGCCCGCGCAGCAGTTCCTGCGGCGGAAAGAACACACTGACGTCATAACCAGGGCGCAGCGACCAGGGCTTGCCGGCCTTGTCCACGAACACTATCGGGGTCTTCGGCTGCACTTGCTGGATGATCGGGGCGTAGTACGGGTGGTCGTCGTCGCTGGATTGATGGGGGAACAGCATGGTCTGTTCCACGCTGAGCGGATCGATACCGGAAATCTTTGTCAGGTGTTCCACCATGGAGGAGCCATTGAGGAACGCGCCCGTCTTCTGGATATGCGCATAGCCGGCATCGAGTACCAGTCGTGCCTTGGGGTCTTGCTTGAATACCTGTTGATAGATGTTGCGTGCCTGTTCGGCCTCGCGCGCATCGCCAGTCGCATCCGATAGCGCCTCGTAGGCGATCACCTTGAAACCCAGCTTGAGGGCGGTGCGTACCATTTCGGCGCAAATGGGCTCTTCGGTGTAAAAGCCGCTGCCCTTGATCGGGTAGCCGCGCGCTGCCAGTTTCGTATCGGACTGATACAGCGTCTCGGCGGCGAAGTAGTTGAAGCCGTCCGCGCGCAGTTTGCTGAGCAGCTGCACGGTCAGGGTGCGGGTGATCGGTACGTTGTGTGCCTCGTTGAAGAACACCGCCTGGTAGTTCTTGGCCAGTTCGGGAATGACATCCAGCGCAGGACGGGCCGTGTACTCCGTGCTGGCCAGTGGCGAAGGGTTGTCATCGGGCAGTGGGACCTGTTTGATGGAGAAGCTCGACGAGGCATCCGGATAGTCGCCGATAAATGTCTGATACCAGCTCAGGTACTGGCCGAAGATCAAATGGAAGGCCGGATCCTTGTTGCCGGCGTAGGCATACCGCATCACCTGGAACTGGGCCAGCAGTCCCTTGCGCTGGTCGGCATCCCGCATGATCTCCTCGGACTTCTGCGCGGCAACGATCTGCCGGGCTTGCCACTGGGCGGCCGATTGCGCGTGGCCGAGCGTGGTCGCGCCCGCAAACAGCAGCGCGCAGATGAGCATGGGTCCGGCACGAAATGACGACATCAGACGGCTTCCTTTGTCTTCAGTGGGACGGCATGCCAGTTGTACCAGCCTATGCCTCAGCTGTCTCGTGCGAGTGAGCCGACCCTGCCAGAAGGCACCCTGGACGAGGCGGCGGGAAGCCATGTGGATTCAGTGCATGCCAAGTGGCACTGGGCAGTTTGGGCCGTCCAGGAGCAGAATCCCGACCACCATTGTTCACTAGCGGAGTACGTCATGCGTCCGACCGTCCTTGCTGTGTTGATGGCCCTCGCGCTTCCTTCATTGGCGCTGGCCCAGGATTCAAGTTCGCACATCGGCGCCGTCCCGGCATTCGTGACCAACGCGGTCAACGATCCGGCGCGCCAGGCTGATGTGTCGAATGATGCTCGTCGCAAGATCAGCGACGTGATGAAGTTTGCCGAGGTCAAGCCAGGCCAGAGCGTGCTGGAACTGATACCCGGTAGCGGCTATTTCACTCGTGTGTTCAGTGCGATCGTAGGGTCGAAGGGCCATGTCTATGTGGTGTGGCCGAGCGAATACGCGAAAGAGGATGAGGACGATCTGTCTGGCTCCAACAAGCTGGCTGCTGACCCGCATTATGCCAACGTGACCGTGCTGACCCAGCCGGCGAATCAGCTGAGCTCGCCCAAGCCGGTCGACGTGGTGTTCACCTCGCAGAACTATCACGACTACCCCGACAAATTCATGGGGAAGGTCGATCCTGCCGTGCTCAACAAGCAGGTATTCGACGCGCTGAAGCCCGGTGGCCTGTGGGTGATCATCGATCACGTGGCACCGGCCGGCAGCGGCATGCAGGACACCGATACGCTGCACCGGATCGATCCGGCAATCGTGAAGCAGCAGGTGGTAGCAGCCGGTTTTGTGTTTGACGGCGAAAGCAGCGCGCTGCGCAACCCGGCCGATCCGCACACGATCAAGGTGTTCGACAAGTCGATACGCGGTCACACCGACCAGTTCATGTATCGCTTCCGCAAGCCGGCGAAATAACTGCTCGAGTCAGGGATGCTCCGATGGGAACGGAGCATCCCTAGTGCAGGCTCTGCCAGACCGCATCGAGTAATTCGCCTTGCGGGTCCTCACCTTGCTCCCAATACATGATGCCGCCAAGGTGATGGGACTTGACGTAGTCCGCCTTGGCGGCGATTGACTGCGGGTCGTCGTAGCTGATGAAACGATGCGTTGCCGCGTTCCACAGATACGGCGCCTGCGCCACCGTGTCCCAGTAGCGGACGTAGCCGTTGCGGTTGATGAAGTCGGCCTTGAGCTGCGGCCACGGGTGTTCGCCCTGGTAGTGACCGTAGGCCTGGTAGAGACCATCGTGTGCCGGCTGCACGTCGGCGAACTCGCGGCCGTAGAACGCCGCGCCGATCAGCAGTTTATGCGGCCGTACACCAGCGGCGAGAAACTGCTGCACCGCCCGCTCCGTGCTGCGTGCGTCGGCCGGTGCGAGCGTCGAGGTATTCAGTCCGCTGTGATGCCCGGTGGTTGGCGTCATCGAATTGACGAAGTCATAAGTCATCAGGTTGAACCAGTCGAGGCTGGGCTCGATCGCCGCGATATCGATACCATTGACGAAGACGCCGTCGGCGGCCGCGATGCTGAGTGAATAGTGGTCGACGCCCCGATGTGCGTGAGCGTTGCCGACCTGATCGAGCGTCGCGCGCAGCGCTCTCAACAGCAGAGTGAAGTTGGCGCGATCCTGCGGACTGCTCTTGATGCCGGATTCGCCATGGCCGGGATATTCCCAATCCACGTCCAGACCGTCAGCGTTGTTCGCGGCCAGCAGTTGCGCGGCGCTGCTGGCAAATCGTTGCCGACTCTCTGTCGTGCTTGCCGCCTCGGAGAAACCACCGGCGCCCCAGCCACCCACCGAGACGACCACTTTCAGCTGAGGGTTTGCCGCCTTGAGCGTGATGAGTCGATGCAGGCGTTGCGCGTCGTCCGGTTCGAGCACGACCTCGCCGTTGACCAGCTTGGCGAACGCGAAGATCAGCGTATCGATCTTGCCGGCATCTTTTGAGTCAATGTCAGTGCGCACTGTGTCGTAGCCGACGACGCGATAATGCTCGGCGTCTCGCGGCGGCTGTGCTGCATGCATGGCGCAACCGGCCAGCGTACCGACGATGGTTGCCAAAAACAGGGTGCGCCACGGCGAGAACGGTCGGCTTTCAGAAGGAGTGCTGACTTGCATCGTGATGGCTCAGGAGTGGCGGCGATTGCTTGATCTTCGCAGGCGGTTAACGATCTGCCAATGATCGACGACATGATCTTTAGCCAGGCATGCTTGAGTTGTGACGTTGATTGGTCGCACCATCCATCATCTGGACGATCAGGCGGCGAGACGCATGTTGAGGTGGCGAAACTTGCTGCAGGACAAAAAGCCGTGAGCACGATCAACGCCGACCCAGCCGACCCGCCACCAACACGTCCGGTCGAACCGGATGCGGACGATTGCTGCGGCGAAGGTTGTGCGCGTTGCGTGTTTGATGCTTACGGGGAAGCACTCGAACGTTATGAGGCCGCGCTGGCCGCGTGGCGTGCCCGTCATCCCTGAGTGTCTGCCGCCTTGATGTACCTGCCAAGAGAACGCCATGTGGATAGCCGTAACCCGTGAAGTCAGTCCCGCCCTCGCCAATTGCGAGTTGTCGCATATCCCGCGCAGCCCGATCGATGCCGCACGCGCCGGCAGACAGCACGACGAATACCAGCGTGCCCTGGAAGCGCTCGGCTGCCGGTTGATAGTCCTGCCGGCCGAACCGCTATTGCCGGATTCGGTCTTTGTCGAGGACGTGGCGATCGTGCTGGACGAGATCGCGGTTCTGACCCGTCCTGGAGCACTATCCCGACGCCCGGAAGTGGCGAGCGTTGCCACCGTACTGCGCGATTACCGGCCCGTGCTGACGATAGAGGCACCGGGCACGCTGGATGGCGGCGATGTGCTGCGGCTCGGCCGCACGCTATACGTCGGCCAGTCGGCACGCAGCAATGCCGAGGGCATCGCGCAATTGCGTGAACTGCTGGCCGCTTATGGTTATGCGGTGCAGGGTGTGCCGACCCGCGGCTGTCTGCATCTGAAATCCGCTGTCACGCAGCTCGTCGACGACACCTTGCTGGTGCAACCGAAGTGGCTGGATCGCGAACCGTTTGCCGACTTTCGCATTGTTGAAGTCGACCCCGCCGAGCCGCACGCTGCAAACGTATTGCGCATTGGCGATGCGCTAGTGATGCCGGCCAGTTTTCCGCGTACACAGCAGAGACTCATCGACGCCGGCTTCAAGGTCATCGCCGTCGACGTCTCCGAGCTGCAGAAAGCCGAAGGCGCAGTGACCTGCTGCAGCTTGGTATTTCGCGAGGTGGGGTGATCCTGGCGCATGACGTCTTGAATCCGTGGGCGCCAGGATCAGCGGGTATCGGCAGCAACGATGAGACGCGGAACGGTTACGCTATGCGGATCATTCACCGCCCCATCGCAAGGAACCCTCATGTCCCAGACCATGTACGCCAGCTCCGTTTCCGTATTCAAGCAGATGCTCGGCGGTCTCGCCGCGAATCTGGCCAAGGCCGAAACACATGCGGCGGAGAAGAATATCGAGCCGACGGCGTTCACTCAGGCACGGCTGTTTCCGGACATGTTTCCGCTGAGCAAGCAGGTGCAGATCGCCTGTGATTTTGCGCGTGGTGTATCGGCGCGACTGGCCGGTGCCGAAGTGCCGAAGTACGACGACAACGAGCGGACGTTCGAAGAGTTGCGTGGTTTGATCGCCCGCAGCATTGCGTTTATCGACAGCTTCAGTGAGGCGCAGTTTGAAGGTGCTGCTGGGCGTGAAGTCGTGATACGCCCCGGTACACCGAAAGAGCGTCGCTTCGACGGCCAGGGCTATCTGCTGAGCTATGGTCTGCCGCAGTTCTTCTTCCACGTCACGACCGCGTATGCGCTGTTGCGCCACAACGGCATCGAGATTGGCAAGCGCGATTACATGGGTCAGTACTGATCTTTTCGTAGCAGGGCAATTTGTGCCGGGCAGAGCGGTCATGCCCGGCACGTGTTCGCCTGAACGGGTTACCTGAGCGGGCGAGCGGTTACTTGCTGTTCTTCTTCTTTTCCTGCTTGGCGGCCTTTTTCTCTTTCATGGTCTTGGCCGGTTTTTTCTTGTCGCTTTTCTTTGAATCCAAACCCTTGCTCATGTCGCTCTCCGCGGTGTGGTTGGGTGGTATGCAGCGTGTGACACGCAGCGAAGTCTAAGCCGTTCCGGGGCTGGTTGCGCAGAACCTGCCAGAGAAAGCTGCGCCTGGCGGATCAGCCGGGGCAGCTTCAGATCCGGTCGCCCGGAGCCAGATAGCGCCATTGCCCGGCCGGCAATTTGGCGAGCGGGATGCGGCCCACGCGCAGGCGCTTCATCGCCAGCACCTTGAGGCCGACCGCCTCGCACATCGGTTCGATCTGGGTGGGTTGCAATACCTTGAACGCGAAGCGCAGCCGCTGCTCGCTCTGCCAGCTGACTTTGATCGGCGGCATGGCGTAGTTGTTGAAGCGCAACCCGTGATTGAGCAGGGCCAGCCCGTTGGGAATCAGCGTGCCGCTTACATCGACCACGAACTCCTGCTCGACCCGCTCGATGTCCTCGGTGAGCTTGCGGGTAACACGCCAGTCCTGGGTAAAAATCAGCAGGCCGCTGGCGTTGACTGGCAGCGGCAGCGGTGAAGTCAGCCGCTGCAGGTGCCGCTTCAACGGACGCACACCGGACGCGTCATCGGGCGAGCGTGTATCCGGTGTGACGAGCGCGCTGGCCGGGTTCGGGCCGCTGCCGGCGTCGTAGCCAATCGGTTTGTGCAGCACGAGGGTTGCCGGTTCGGTGGCAATCAACTTGGCGCCTGGGTCGAGTTCGACGGTTTGCGTGTCGACCATGAACTGCGGCTCTTCCACCACCACCCCGTCGACCCGCACCCAGCCGCCCTCGATGTACTGCTCGGCCTCACGCCGCGAGCATTGGGCCAACGCGACGACGCGTTTGGCGAGGCGGACGGGTTCAGTCATCGAGGTGCCATTGAGAAGGATGGGGCATTGTAAGCGTCTTCTGCGCTCTCGCTCCTGGGAAGTGTGTGGGGGTGAGGGCTGGGTGCACGCGGGACCGCCCCATTTCTCGTCACCCCTGCGAATGCAGGGGCCCAGCGCCCTTGCCCGTGACCTTGCGCTGCGCTTGTTGCTCTTGTGGGAGCGACTTCAGTCGCGATGCTCTGGGTTTGCTGTTTCGCATGCTTCAGAGTTTCAGAGCTTAAGAGCGTTTCGTCCTCCTGCGGAGGGCGAGTCACTTTTCTCTTGCGTGGCCTGTATAGACCGGAGACATGGGTAACAGACGTGCCAAGACATGGGTTACACCTCGGCAGGAGTTCATTGCCTGATCGAGGTGTCGTTCCATGCCCTGGAAGGAAGCCACACCGA
>NZ_JACHCN010000011.1 GCF_014205795.1 Rhodanobacter sp. MP7CTX1 | reverse complement strand
GCGGTCAACAACACCTTCTTTGGCGAGACTGATACCAAGGGCACCAGCGTGCTGGCGGAAACCGGGCTCAACGTGCAGTTGGGCAAGCTGGCGGTGTTTGGTGGGTTGAACTGGCAGGACGGCGGTGCGTTGAAAAGCTTCTTCGGTGGTCAGGTGGGGCTGCGCTACACCTTCTAACGATCAGCAAGAACCCCGAGTGAGTGTGGTGTGAGTGTGTAGATGTGAAGGAGGAAACCCGGCGGCCCCCGACGCCGGGTTTCCGTTTGACGGCGTAATAGGGTCAGGGCGCCCGGTAGCAAGTTGTCGATCAAGCGATGCGACGACGCTGCGCCAACGAACGAAGTGTTGATGGACCCCGCTTGCGCGGGTCAATGTAAGGAGACTTATGAGAAGCGCCATGAATTCCAAGGTATCCAAAATAACCCAGGTCGAATCCGGAGTACCTCTCCCCAGGCGTGCGGGTCTCTTGCTTAGGCCCGATCAGCAGCGCGTACTCGAACTGGAAGACGGCGACAGCTTCTTGCTACAAACGATCCCGATCGCCGAAGGTGAGTGCATTGTTCCACGTTGGCGGTTCCATAACGCATCACATATCGCCACACGTCTTGTGAGCTGGGCGCGGGGGCGGAATGTGCGGCTCGCATACCGCATGGTCGACAAGACGACCGTCAGGATCTGGCGGCTGGGTGCGATTTAACATGGCTCGCGTGAAGGTCACCATATTTGAGGGCTACACGATCGGTGAGATCGAGCGTGGTATCCCTTATCCGTTTGGACACAAGAAGCCGCTTTCGATTGAGCAGAAGCAGCTTCTCCAACTGAAGGATGGCGAAAGTTTGGTGCTCGCGTTGGAGTTTGGTGAATACGCGAACGACAACGCCAAGCGATTAGTGCAGTGGGCGCGCGTGCGCGGTATTCACGCCGCGCGGCGCAAGATCGACGATAGCCATGTGCGCATCTGGCGCGTGGGCGCTGCGTCACCGGCGACGGTGCGCAAGTAGTGATGAGAATGAGGAGAGTGACGTGAAAAGCAAAGACGAGGTTTCCGATATGGACCTGCAGGAAGTCAGCGACAAGGGAGAAATGGAGGTTGGCCTGCAATCGGTGAGTGATGGAGCGGCTCTGCCGGTGATCGAGGGCGCGCGGCAGGCGGCTGCGCCTGCCGGTTTGTCAAAGGCCGAGGCAGCTGCAGCGGCGAAACCTTTTGCCGCCCCTACCCAGCAGCAGGTCGTCGAGAAAAGCTGTTCGCGCGGACTGGCCGCCTGGTTGGCCAGCAGCAATCTCTCTCTGGCGATTTCTTCCTACCAGACTGGTCGGGTCTATCTCGTCGGCAGCGACAAGCAGGGCCGCGTGTCGTTCTTCGAGCGCCTGTTCGAACGTGCGATGGGCATCGTCGGCAATGCGCAGCGCATTTACCTGGGCGGCCTGTACCAACTGTGGCGCTTCGAGAACGTATTGCGCTCGAACGAGGTGATCCATGCCCAATTCGACAAGTGCTATGTGCCGCGCAATGCGCAGACGATCGGCGACCTGGATATCCATGAGCTGGGCATCCGCAAGAATGGCAAGGTGGTCTTCATCAACACCAAGTATTCCTGTCTCGCCGAGCTGAGCCAGACGCACAGCTTCAAGGCGATCTGGAAGCCGGACTTCATCACCAAGCTGGCGCCGGAAGACCGCTGCCACCTCAACGGGCTGGCGATGGTCGACGGCGCACCGAAGTACGTCACCGCCGTGTGCAAGAGCGATGCGGTGGATGGCTGGCGCGATCGGCGGCATAACGGCGGCGTGGTGATCGACATCGATACCAACGAGATCGTCTGCGAAGGCCTGTCGATGCCGCATTCGCCGCGCTGGGCGAACGGCAAGCTGTGGGTACTCAACGCCGGCACCGGCCACCTGGGCTGGGTGGATTTTGCGACCAAGTCGTTCGTGCCGCATGCATTCCTGCCCGGGTTTGTGCGCGGCTTGTCGATCTTCGGTAACACCGCGGCGGTGGGTTTGTCCAAGCCGAGAAACCAGCGCTTTGAAGGTCTGCAGCTGGATGCGGAACTGGCCAAGCACGATGTCGAACCGTGGTGCGGCGTACAGATCATCTCGCTCACCAATGGCGACGTGCTGCACTGGATCCGTTTCGAGGGTGACATTTCGGAAATCTTCGACCTGTGCTTCCTGCCGAACGTGCGCAACCCGATGATGGTTGGACTGCGCACGCCGGAAATCCGCGAACTGATCACGTTTGAGACGGAGCTGCAGCCGGAGGGTGTGACGTCGTGAACATGCATGGGCGTAGGGCAGGTTATGCCGTATGTGTGATCGCGACGCTGCTCATCACGAACTCGGTGCAGGCCCAATCGACCACCGCGACGCCGAGCAAGACACAGCAGACTAAGACGGCGCCACCGGCCGATGAAGCCGATGCGCTCTTTACCCGCTGGGATACCGATCACAACGGTGCGCTATCGCCGGCCGAATTCCGCGCCGGCTGGCATCAGCTGCAAGCCACCGCGGAGTTGCGTCGGCTGCACGAACAGTTCGTGGCGATGGATGCCGACAAGAACGGTTGCCTGAACGCGGCGGAATACGCCCATCTCACACTGATCAAGAACGCCGGCGCTTCGGCGCCGCCGATGTCGATGTTCGACACCGAGAAGAATCAGTGTCTAGATTTCAAGGAATACGTGAACGTGGTCGACTACATGCTGAAGCAGGCACACAAGTGATTGTGGCTCGACATGCGCTCGGGTCATTCGTTGACCATCTGTCCGGACTATTGATCCGGCCCACAAATCGTTCTTCGAATGCCCTTCGACTCCGCTGCGCTACGCTCAGGGCGAACGGTTCATACGCCAGTGTTTGTGGGTCGGGTCAATAGGAAGCCTGTGTGGGTTGTAAGACACAAAACTACATTTGTGCTATCAATAATCTCATGAGTCTCGTCATTCGCCGTCAAAATCTCTGGTTTTATGATTATCCGAAGCCACTGGCGGAAGTACGGGCGCGATCGTCGTAAAGACTGAAGATCATCTCTCCCAGAAAGCCGCCAACCTCCATTGGCGGCTTTTTTAATGGCTGCCGCTGGATCCCCATCAAGGAGTTCAACGTGAACCGCCACACCGACGATCTGCGCATCCACGCTATCACTACGCTCAGTATGCCTGCCGAAGTGATGCGCGATTGCGCCGCTAGCGAGCGCGTCACGCTCACCGTGAACGACTCGCGCGATGCCCTGCATCAAATCATCACAGGCACCAGCGATCGTCTTGCGGTGGTGATCGGACCATGCTCGATCCATGACCCGGAGGCCGCGCTGAAATACGCTCGACGTCTTGTGCTGCTGCGCGAGCAGTTGGGCGATTCCTTGGAGATCGTGATGCGCGTGTACTTCGAGAAGCCACGTACGACGGTGGGCTGGAAGGGGCTGATCAACGATCCGGATCTGAATGGCAGCTTCCAGATCGACAAAGGCTTACGGATTGCGCGTGGTTTGTTGCGCGACATCAATGCATTAGGCTTGCCAGCGGGATGTGAGTTTCTCGACATGATCACGCCGCAATACATTGCCGATCTCGTGGCATGGGGGGCGATCGGCGCACGTACGACCGAGAGTCAGGTGCACCGAGAGCTGGCTTCTGGATTGTCGTGCCCGGTTGGCTTCAAGAATGGCACCGACGGCAACGTGAAGATCGCGGTCGACGCGGTGCACGCCGCGTCGCAACCCCATCATTTTCTGGCGGTGACCAAGGGTGGTCAGGCGGCTATTGCGACGACTACCGGAAACTCAGACTGTCACGTGATCCTGCGTGGCGGCAGCGTACCGAACTACGATGCGACCAGTGTCATGGCGGCTTGCGCAGAGATCGGCAAGACCGGCTTGCCGCCGCGGGTGATGATCGACGCCAGCCACGCCAACAGCGGTAAGCAGCCAGAGAACCAGCCACTGGTGGTCGAAGATATCGCCATGCAAATCGAAGCGGGCGAAACCCGCATCATCGGTGTCATGGTGGAAAGTCACCTCATGGCCGGACGACAGGATCTGATCCCAGGCCAGCCACTGATCTTCGGTCAGAGCATCACCGACGGCTGCATCGACTGGGATAGTTCTGTGCAAGTGTTGGAGCGCCTGGCGAAAGCAGTACGACAGCGGCGGCGCTTGATAGTGAGAAACGAATACGGTCGTCGCTCGGACGCGGCGACGACCTCGCTGATCAGTCGCTAAGCTAAGTCGTGTTCCATGACCTCACGATCATGAGTGCCATGCTCGGAACGCTCTATATTTTGATTGCGATCCTCTAAGCCGTTTGGCGACGTGGTCAACCATTGTTCGAGCGTAGCCATCGATTTTGGAACGCTAGATGGAATGGAGTCCAAGACAGTCAAGCGCCTCATTTGTTGGGTATGAATTTGGGTACAAATGGAACTTTACGCCATACGTAATCAATTGAAATCAATCACTTGATGTTTGTAACGGGTCTCCTCTTCGTGATGCGCAAAAATCAGCGGCGATAACTTCGCCTTATCGTCAGTACTCGTGAGGAGGTAGCCGCATTTACGCCCGAGGCCGCCGGATAGGAGATCACAAATCGCGAAGCCCAACTTCAAGTTGCCGGAAGTCATTGCGTGGTACCGATGTTCTTTTCGAGGAAGCTGTCAGCTTTCGTTGCCTCCCGAGAAAAGTGCGCAGCCTTAAGCGCCTCGGTTGTGCAATGTTTCTACCTCTGTTGAGCAATGAAGAGTGCCGGTTCCATCAGTCATGTCAACTACGGTCATACGACAAACGAGTCGGCATCTTGGGCGCATCTTATATTTCGCATTCTTGGTCCTTACGGGTGGGCGTTGCGCTGCTAAGCCCGTGTGGTGTACCCCTCAGCCTAATGCCAGGGTGTTGCGCGATCGGCTCAAAATCGATCGCTCAACCCGCTCCGAAAGCGACGCCAGATACCGACAAGGCAGCTTCATCGGAGACCACCCGTCATTGCGCAACCTGGCGTCCGGCTACCGACGATTTCTCGAAGAGTAAGAAACTCGCCGTCAAGAGCGTGCTGCCTATGCCGACTGCGAGCGGGAAATGCCAGTCGGCGCGCGTCATGACTTGCGGCAGGAGGCCTATGGCAAGTGCGGGGATTGCATGCAGACGAGTCACGCGTAGCATGACGACGCCGAACAGCATGGCCAGTACCGTTGAGGTGACGCCTGGACCAAATGTCGCCAGCGCAGTGACGCCAGCTGCCGCCGCGAGCGTGCATACCGCCGGCAACAATACCGGCCGCTGGGCCCAGGGGCAGACGTCTGCATGCGCGAACATTTCATATGCAATAACGATGAGCGGCGGGGAAAATACCATTCGCATTCCGGTCGCCATCGAAAGGAGGTAGGTGGCGCTGAGAAACACTACGAAGAACGGCACCCACAGGAAGCGCTCAGGCAGTGATTCGATTTCGTCGGCAACCCAATCGGCGGAGCTCGGTGTAGCGTGTGCGGCTTCTTTGTCGAAGAACCTCCGGTATGCCGAGGACAGGACGGCAAGCGCACCCGTGCCGAGCAGAATCGCAAGCGGGTACAGCCAGCTTTTCTCGCCGAGCGAGAGCGCGAGAAAGCAGGCCGAGATCGCCGGCGCGATGGGCGAGCGCATGACTTTGAGAATGACCATCGCCCCCAAGATGCAGATCGCTATGGATGCAGCGGAGTACGGCAGATTACGAGTGACGAGTACACCCAGCACGGCGGTCACTGCCGGGGAGAGCGCGAGCATCCAAGGCGCACGGGCCCAAGTGCCGCGCGGCCGCAGGAATACGTCGTAGGACAGTGCAGCTAACTCGGGAAAAAGAAGCAAAGCGATACCGGACGCCGAAGCAGCTCCAGCGATCCCGCCCATGAAGCAGAGTGCGATCAGCACGGCTGACACAATGCGGAGTGATTTGGCCGTCTGCCTCGGTCTTGCGTGGTCGGCTCGCTGGCCACCCAAAGTTCTCCGTTGAGATTGGGTGGCATCGTTCCCTTTCATGTCTTCACGAATTCGGTTTCGACGAGAATAGTGACTTCGTCAGCTTCTAGGGGAATCCATTCCCCAACACCAAACTCTGACCTCTTAAACGTAGCCTCGCCGGAAAAGCCCATGCGTGATTGGGCAAATCCACGGTAAGTGACGTTTAGGACCACCGGCTTTTTTACGCCATGAAAATCCAATATTCCTTCAACGAGGATATGGTCGCCGACAATCTTTACCGTCGCCGAGTTGAACGCAATAGCTGGATATTTGTCCGTCTCCAAGTATTTATTCGCTATTCTTTTGTCGAACGCCTGATCGTCGGTGTCGACTGATTTCGGGTCGATAGATATCTGGACATCTGATGCGGTGGCATGCGTAGGATCGAATGCAAATCGACCTGAAACAGCGTCAAAGCGAAGGGTGTAGTGAGACAAGCCCATGTGGGCAAGTTTTGCGATAACCGAAGTGTGGTGCGGGTCGAGTTTATATTCACCGGCCACGACAACCTTCGGGTCCGTAGAGACGTTCAAGGCCTTGTATTGGGTTGCCGCGGTCGCGTCTTCCACGGGGCTTTGTTCCTTTTGCCCGGCAACGGCGATTGGCATCGCAGCTAGCAGGGCAGCAAAGGCGGCCGTACGGATCACCAGTTTTAAGTTCACAAAAAGCATCGTAGTTTCCTCTGACGTTGGGCGACGTAAGCCCCCCGAATCGGGGCGACGAGTGTCGCCCCGATTGATAACTTGCTTGACTATTCCCGTTGCGACGAGTCAGCGGATCTTGCGTTTTGCATCGAATGCCCCCGCATTCGCTCTAGTTGCGTCCCAGCTGTTGCATCGACCGGTTGAGAGTGCGACTCAAAAGCGAACCCCGAAAACTCATCGTTGCTGAGCCTCACTTGGCTCAATCGTCGTTATGGATTGCCGCGGAATGGGAACCAGCCCCTTTTGTTTGAATAGAGCATCCCAACGACAAACAGGGCACCTACGAGCGCGGCAAACAGCGAACCGTCGGGGCCGTAAGCGCCCCCGGTCAGGAGTACCGAATGGGTGGGGTCGGGCGTACTCAGAAGAAAGCCATGCGTAGTATTGACGCCGAGCAACGACTCCTCCGTAAAGTCCCAGCCGATGTGCATGCCCACGGACATCCACAGTCGTCCCGTAATCATGTAAGGAATACCCATGGTCAGGCCCGCATTGAAGGCGATTTCAAGGGCCTGAAACGGGGTTCCGTGGGTGAGATGCGCCACGCCGAACAGTGCAGAGGAGATCACCAGACCCGCGACGGGATTGAACATGCGCGCAAATAGACGAAGCAGGATGGCGCGGAATGCGAGCTCTTCAAGCATGCCGGAGATATAGCTGTCGAAAACAAGGCTGATGAACCGGACCAGTGCCCGATTTGTACGCGGTAAAAACCCATGGCGTAAACCAGCGCCAGTATCACGACCATGATCGCGAAACCAACGACGACGCCGACCGCAAGCTCAATCAATGACGAAGGTTTGAAGACAATCTCCGTAGGACGTCGTTTTTCACCCACTCTCACCAACAACGCGTAGAAGCCGAAGCCGATGATGGGAACCAATAGCGCTGGGACGTAGTCCGCGGACGATGGCAAATTCAGCCATTGAGGGGCAAAGACAGACGCAAACAAAAACCCGAACGTGATCGCATACAGGGCGGCGGCCCACGCGAGACATCGAATCGCCAACGTTTTCCCTGGAGCCAGGCAACCTGCGCTGCCTAGCTCGAAATTCCAGAAGGAACGGTTATTCATTTCAAAACCTTACGCTGCTTTGTGGTTTGGGGGTTAGTTGTCGCCTGCACTGACAGGAATCCTGCGCCAGGCGTGTCTGGCGCACAGGCGATGGAACGCGACTGCGCTTATAAAGTGCTGCGAACCTTACGGCTCATGAAGTCGTGAATAAGATCAGCAATTTCGCTCGCGTTTGTTTCCAGCGCAAAGTGTCCGGTATTCAGCAGATGGACTTCCGCGTCCGGGATATCGCGCTTGTACGCTTGCGCACCAGCCGGGAGGAAGAACGGATCCTTGTCACCCCAGACAGCAAGCAACGGTGGCTGATGCTTGCGAAAATACGCCTGCCACGCCGGATACAACTCCACGTTGGTGCGATAGTCGAGCACTAGATCCAGCTGAATGTCGTCCATACCGGCACGACTGATATACGCAGTATCGAGCGTGTAGCCGTCCGGAGAAACCTTGAGAGGATCAGCGCCGTGCAGGTACTGCATGCGTATCGCCTCCGGCGACAGCGCATCGCGACATGCTTCACGCGTCTGCTCCGAAGGTGAGCGCCAGTAAGCCTGGTACGGGCCCCACACATCGCTCAAACCTTCCTCATAAGCGTTGCCATTCTGACTGATGATGGCGGTTACTCGTTCGGGATGGGCGGCTGCAACGCGGAAGCCAGTGGGTGCACCGTAGTCGAAAACATAGAGCGCATATTTCTTCAGATTCAAGGCTTCCGTGAAGCCTGTTACCACTTGCGCCAGATGGTCGAAGGTGTAATCGAACTTGCCACGCGGCGGTGCTTTTGTATTGCCAAAGCCCGGCAGATCCGGCGCGATTACATGGTAATCATTGGCGAGCAAGGGAATCAGGTCGCGGAACATGTGCCCAGCGGTGGGGTAGCCATGCAACAGGAGCAATACGGGTGCGCCCGGTCGACCCGCCTCGCGATAGAAGACGTCGACGTCGCCCACCTTTTGAGTTCTATAGGTGATTGTCATGGGGGAGTTTTCCTGGGTGGAGTTCGCGGCTCGAAGCCGTTTGATGGAAAGGCCTGAGCGATCCATCGCATCAGCGATGCGAACGGTGGCCAGAGCGATCGAACCGACACGGCCGACGCCAACAAGCCGCGGCGCTTCACATTGATACTCTCTATAGCGGGAGTGTTCATTTAGGTTCCTCGATTCATCAACGTATTGACCAGCGCCGGGTGCTCACAGCCCACCGACGCGGGCTCATACAAGTGGCTTCGGTGAGGATGGCCACCGCCGTGGCGGTGTAAGCCGGTGAGCTTCAAAAGCTTGCAGTTGCTTCAGACGGTGCTCTTGTGCGGCATCAAGCACTTTTCACCAGCTGCCTTTGTACGTATATCGAAAAGAATTCCTTTGGCAGCATCAATGCCGATAATCCAGGCGCCTGCCAACATCATGGTGTCCTTGATCACCAGTCGCCCGCCCCCTGACAAGTAGGGAAAACCGTGTTGCGCATCGCCGAGTGCGGGCACCCATGCTTCGGGCGTTGTTATGAGAAATGACAAGGTTACAAGTGTCGTTACAAACGCAAGAAAGGCACCAAGCAAACCAAGACGTTTTGAAATTGGGTACGAAAGCACCAAAAGGCCAATAGTCAACTCGACCATTCCCAAACCGCGGGAAAAGCTGTACGTCTGGTTTTCGGTCTGCCAAGCACGTTGCACAGGTACCAGCACACCTTCGTGAGTCATATGCTCTTTATAGGCCTGTGGATGCTCATAGAAAAATGACATCACGGGGCTGTTAGCGACAAAGGGTGTGATGCTGTCTGCTTCGTACGGAGCAAACTTCAAACCGCCGATCCAAAAAAAGACGATGGCGATGGCCAGCCTCATTAAAGTAAGGCCAATACGATCGGTACGCGTAAAAGCACCTAGTGCTCGTTCTATCTTACGGTTCATGATATTCCTCTCGTTGGCTTGCGCTATCACTTCGCGCTGTGCGCTTTGACCGCATCGAGGACACGAGCGGAATAGACCATAGCGGCACCCGCGTTCAGGGCCACTGCAACACCCAATGCTTCAGCAATTTCTTCTTCCGTGGCGCCGTGCTTCAAGGCTTCTGCTACGTGTACCGTGATACATCCATCGCAGTGGGTGGTCACCGCAACGGCTAGCGCGATCAACTCGCGGGTTTTGGCATCCAGCTTGGCGGTCTTTTGGCCAGCCTTGGAAAGGGTCTGATACCCAGCCAACGTATCCGGACTCAAGGTGCCGATCTCGCCGATCCGGCCGACCAGTTCTTTACGATATTGCAGCCAATCCAACATGAAAGATTCCTCTTGGTGCGAGGCCTGGCGCTCCCCGATGCGCACAGTGTTGCGCCACAGTTTGAGTTGTTGAATACTTTATCTACTCAAAAAATGGCGTAATCGTCTCATGGATGCCCTCAGCAAGGTTCTTGAACTGGCTCGCATAAAAGGCAGTCTGGACTTGCGTTGCCAGCTCGCGGGCAGCTTCGCCTTGGACCATGAACCCCTTGCGTTAGGTGAGGCACCCTTTCATCTGGTGCTGTCTGGAAAGGCGAATCTGGAACTCCGCGATGGGACGTACATTGAGCTAACTGAGGGAGACTTTGTGCTTTTGCCGCGTGGGAGCGCGCATGTCGTGTCTGGAGTAGGGGACACACCATCCAGTCCCATTCGCGTCGACGATGATGGTCCGATAGCCGTTCGTCGAAATACAGGTAGCGATGAAGTTGAGCTGGATCTTTTGTGCGGGCGCTTTACGTACGCACCAGGGGCTGCAGATCTGATCATGAGTGCGCTCCCTGAGATTCTGCATATATCACTTGCCGAAGAAGGCAAGCCTGAAGCACTTGATGGTGTGGTATCTCTGTTGAGGGACGAAGTTGTGAATCTGCAATCAGGGGCGCTGGCCATCGTTACGGCGTTAAGCACGGTCCTTTTTGCGTTGGCTTTACGGGCCCATGCGAGGCGCGACGGTATGCCCGCATCGCTGCTGGTGTTACTTACAGATGCGAGGCTTAGTCAAGCCGTTCTCGCCATGACCAAAGAGCCCGAGAAGCATTGGACATTGGACATGCTCGCCAAGCAGGCAAACATGTCCAGGGCAACCTTTGCGCGGCACATTGCCAACAAGGGCAACCTGTCTCCGATGGATCTGTTGACATCGATTCGCATGCAAATCGCGTGCGAAATGTTGGAAAGCAGCAGCTTCCCTGTTGGGGCTGTCGCCGAGCGTGTGGGCTATCAGTCGGAATCAGCTTTCACAAAGGCCTTTCAGAGAAAACTTGGTTTTACGCCAGCAAGTTATCGTCGCCACAGCAACCGCCGATCGCGATAAGCACACTGCCATGAATATTTTCTGGATCTTGCGTCAATGCTGAATACTGACCACAACTTTTCCCTGTGCTTGTTCGCTACCGACAAGCTCGTGCGCGGCGTCAACGTCGTCCAGACCGAAACAGTGCGTGTCCATCAGCGGCTTGATCATTCCCATTTCGGCGAGGCGGGTGGCTTCGCGCAGAATATCGCCGTGATGCGCCTTGCCATCTCCCGTCAACAGCGGCAACAAGGTGAAGACACCTGAGTAAGTGCCGGCACGGAAAGAAAGTGGCGCCAGTGCATGTGTTCCCCAGCCCAGCGAACTGACGACATGACCGAACCGCGACACCGCCTTGAATGAAGCATCCAGGCTCGCGCCACCGGCAGTGTCATACACGACGTCGAAACCACGGCCTGCTGTATAGGCGGCGACATAGTCTTCGACCTGCATCTTGGCGTAGTCGATCGGCGTGGCGCGGAGTTGTTCAATCACGCTGGCACGTGCAGCGGAATCGGTCGCGAACACCGTTGCGTCGAAAGCGCGTGCGATTTGAATGGCCATGCTTCCTACGCCACCGGCACCGCCTTGGACCAGCACGGTTTGGCCTGCGCTTAGATGAGCGCGATCAATCAATCCTTCCCACGCGGTAGTGAAAACGAGCGGCAGCGCCGCCGCTTCGCGCATACTGAAGTGAGAGGGTTTCAGTGCAAGCAGGCGCGCGTCCACAGCGGCGTATTCGGCAAGCGATCCTTGAACGCCACCCACACCACCGGTCATGCCATAGACCTCGTCACCGACCCGAAAGCCCGTGATGTCCGGACCCACCGCATCGACGACGCCAGCCAGATCGATACCGAGGATGGCTGGAAGCGGGTGACGCGCATGTTGCCCGTCGCCGCTACGAATCTTTAGGTCCAGCGGATTGACACCGCTGGCCATAACCCGGACCAGCACCTGGCCCGACTGCGGCAAGGGCCGAGCGATGGACGTGAGGCGAAAAGGCGCGCCGTAATTTTCCAGAACGGCGGCTTTCATGGACAAGGGCTTGGTCATGGCGAACTCAGCGATGTTTAGGAAGTGATCGTTAAGCTACGCGCAATAATGTTGCATGGAAATAAAAATAAATGCATTTAATCCATGCATAATTGCATGGCGACGATTGGAGTCCTTCAGGGCGGACCGGCTCGCCTATAAAGAGGAGCGTGGCGATGGAGTGGGGCGATCTACGCGTGTTCCTAACTATCGCCCGCGAGGGAACACTCGGTGCGGCGGCTCGCAAACTTGGGCAAACCCAACCCACGATGGGGCGGCGATTGCAGGCACTTGAACATGCACTGGGACATCAGCTGTTCCAGCGAACGAAGGACGGATTCGTGCTGACGGATGAGGGCACCGCCGTACTCAATCACGCTGAGCGCATGGAGGAAGAAGCGCTTGCATTTCAGCGTCAGCTCACCGGGCAGGAACAACAACTGGATGGCATGTTACGCATCACCGCTTCGGACTGGTTTGCCGAGTACATGCTGACGCCCATCATCGCTGATTTCTCGAAACAGTATCCCCACGTGATCATCGAATTACTTACGGATTCACGCTTCTTCAGCCTATCGCGCCGTGAAGCGGACCTGGCGTTTCGCATCCAGCCGTTCGATGAACCGGACATCGTCTCCCGTAAACTTTCGCGTATCTCTTATGGTGTTTACACAGCGGCGGATTATCCACGCCCAGAAACCGGCGACGGTGCGGGCGCATCGTTGCTCGTGATGAATGTCGCCTTTGGTGGCATGCCCGAGGTCGCCTGGTTGCAACGCATGCTTCCCAATGCACGAGTGGCGTTTCGCAGCAACGCTCGAGCTGTGCAGGCACGCATGTGTCTGCGAGGCGCGGGCATTGCGGTATTGCCACGTCCGCTAGGCGACGCGATCGACAGCCTGCGGCTCATCGACCTCGGCGAAGAACCACCCGCGCGCGATGTGTGGGTTGGCTACCATCGCGACATGCGACGCCTCGCTCGATTGCGCGCGCTGTTGGAGAGGGTTATCGCCCGATTGGCCAACTGAGTTGAAAGCAAACGGAAGCGCCGAAGATGCTCGCGTGGATGGCATCGCAACACAGGTAGGCAGATACTTCCAAGAAACCTGACGATCGGCAGGGGAGCGCCCACTTAGGTTGATCCAAGGCTTCACGCTTGAATTCAAGGCATGCAATGGCGCCCGCCTGCTGAGTTTCCTGTGTGGCTTTGTGTTGTTCGACCGCGAGGTCGGCAAGCTGACGACGGCGGCCATATGGCCGGTTCTATACTGCTGCATCCTCGTGGGAGCGCGCCATGTTGGAAGAATTCTTTGCACAGCTGAAGGAACACAAGCTGGTGCAGTGGACACTGGGCTACTTGGCCATGTCCTTCACGCTCATCCCGGTGTTGGACATCATCGCCTCGCGCTTTGGTTGGTCGCAGACCGCCGCGCGTCGCATCGTCATCGCGCTGGCTACGGGTTTCTTCGTGATGCCGGTTATCGCCCGGTATCACGGCTAACGCGGTGAGCAACGGGTCAATCGGGTTGAAAAGTCCCTCCTTGCGATGCTGGTGCTGCTCGGCGTCGTCGCTATGTGGCGCGTCGCACCGGTTCCCACCGTGCGCGTCAGGGCGGCAACCAGCGGGGTAGTCGCCGCGCCACCTTATTCCATCGCCTTGCTGCCATTCACCAACATGTCCTCGGACAAGGATCAGGACTATTTCACCGAGGGCATCTCCAAAGATCTGCTAAACCTGCTGCCCCGGGTGCAGCCGTCGCGGCTTGCAGCGCGTACTTCGTCATTCGCGCTCCAAGGCAAGGGTCTGGACATCCCCGAGATTGCGGCCAGGCTGCACGTCGCCAACGTGCTGGAAGGCTCGGTGCGCAAGGCGGGCGATGAGGTGCGGATCACCGCGCAACTGGTGCGCGCGTCCGACGGCTACGAGATCTGGTCAAAAGTATTACGCGTGTTGCTGACGAACCTGCGATGGCCTTCTGACATTTCTGCCGGCGGACGCTGACCTGGTCAGAGGCTAGGTCGTCCGCTACCGTGATGGTTCAAGCCTTGATAGACAAGGCGGTCGAAGAACGCTGGATTGATGACGAATTGCCCCCACTTGGGGTCGTATTCTGCGCTTGGCTTGGCGGCCAAAACTTCATCGAGAGATTTGCCTTGGCTCTTGAGCGCTGCAACGTTCTTGCGCACACCGACGAGCATATCCCTGAAGGCCATGAGCTGCGCACGATTGCCGATGGGTCCGTGCCCCGGCACCACAATAGTCTGATCCGTGCACATGCCTAGCGCTTCGTTTGCAGCGGCGATCGCACCATCGATGCTACCGCCGTGTGCATTGTCGATAAACGGGTAGATCCCGTTCCAGAACGTGTCACCAAGCACGAGGACGTCCGCATTCTTGAAGTAAACGACGATGTCGCCATCGGTGTGCGCTGGCGCGATCGGCTTCACCAGGATGGTTTCACCATCGAGATGATAAGTGCGCTCTGTGCGGATGAGCTCGGTTGGTCTCCCGCCCATGGCAAGAGGAGGGAAGGTGTAGTTCCAATCTTCCACGCGAGTGGTTTGGGACACGTACTTCGCCGTGTTTGGCGTCGCAACCACCGTCGCCCCCAAATCGTGGACCCATGGATTCCCATCTGTGTGATCCCAATGCCAATGGGTGTTCACGAGATATTTGACTTTATCGACTCCCAATTGGCGCAACGCAGTTTGCAGGCGATCCTTGGAAAGCGAGATTCCTGCGTCGACCATGAAGGCGCCGTCGCCACCGGTGAGGACGGTGATGTTTCCGCCCGATCCGTCAAGCTCACTGATCGATCCGCGAAGGGGATTTGTTTTGATCGGCGTCGTCTCGGCCGCTTTATTGATGGCGATTACCGGGCTGGTCGCCGTCTCCGGCGACGCGAGAGCATCGCTCGTGATTCCGTAAGCCACGACCCCCGCCAAGGCAACTACAAAAGTCCACCTGACCGGCCGCTTCTCATGCGCGGTGTTCATAACAGATCTCCCGACCGTCTGGATGATGCGCCAGACATTACTGCAACGGTCAAGTCACTGGAGCCCCAGGTCGGTGACTAGCTCAGGTATGCGCGTAGGCCTACCGGCGTCGACTATAAGCCGGCTAGTGTGAAAGAGGCATCACTGCTCATGCTCTACGAAGCTTGGCCGCGATTAGGTTCGCGGAGGGGGCAGGAGAGATCGCTGCCCGCGTTCGAAAGATGGCTAGGATGACTATGAAGTTTGGCGTCGGGCGTGGAGCACCGAGTTCCTTACATAGGCGCGTTCGAATTCTTGCCCAGTGGCGTTGTGCGACTTGGCATCTGTTCCGAAACCTGCATAACGCTGCTCATCTGCTCAGGTCGATCGACGAGGCAAACCAAAACAACGGTGGAGACTTCCGCGGGTTAGGACCTAGAACTAGAGCGTCGATACTATGCTGGCGCCCGGCCCCTTGGCGTGCGTGATCCAGGAACAACCGGAAAAGAGCTGAGCTCACCCAACGGAATCGTGGATAGAGAAACGCCCGGCTCATCACCGGGCGTTCTTGCAATAGGCACTCACTGCATCGAGCAGGTCGTCGCTGCTGTGCTTCCCATCGCATTTCAGATCGGCAACCAATACGCGTCGATGGTGTTCAACCAAGAGCCCAGCACAAAAAGGCTACAGGACATCCATGGCGACGAGGTGGGTCTTAAGGCTCACGGGCTTTCACAGTAAGGCGGCGGTGCCGGCACGGAGCAAGCGTGGCAAATTGCCACGGCCAATCGCCTGTGGGACCCATTCTGAGTGGTGCCCGCCCCTGCGGCGGTGTTGAGGGGTACCCCAAAGTCGTAGAAAAACAACAGCCTAGAGGACCGTCGTGGGCGGAGCGCGCTGTGTTGCGGCTTGCATCGGGGGTATTGACCGCTACTTTAGAATAGTCAGGTATTTAGTCGGAGACTTGCCATGAATTTGTTCCTGACCATCGCGTTGGTCCAGCTGATTGCCCTGCTGAGTCCGGGCCCTGATTTCTTTTTCGTCTCTCAGACGGCGATCAGCCGCTCGCGGCGGCAGGCGTTTTTCGGCGTAGTGGGCATCACTCTCGGCGTCGCGGTATGGGCGACCCTGGCCCTTTTGGGGCTGCAGTTACTGTTGCAGCGACTAGTCTGGCTGGAGCGCCTGATTGCCATAGCGGGCGGCCTTTATCTAGGCTGGTTGGGCATCAAGATGTTGCGTGGTGCGCTGCGTAAGTCGACCAATGTAGCGGCACAAGAGGTAGAGCACTCGCCGTTGCAGCAGGGTGAATTTGCCACATTTCGCGCTGGCTTGCTGACCAATCTGTCCAATCCGAAAGTCGTGATTTATTTCGGCAGCGTGTTCTCGGCGTTTCTCGGCGACCACATCAGCGGCGGCGCGCGCTGGGGCGTGTGGACCCTGGTGGTGGCTGAGACGCTGCTGTGGTTTTCGCTAGTGGCGGCATTTTTTGCACTGCCGGCCATGCGCAGCGGCTACCTGCGGTTGTCGCGTTGGATCGACGGTTTTGCCGGTGCGGTTTTCGTGTTGTTTGGGCTGCATCTGATCTTCGCGCGCCGCGGCGCCTGACGCGCGCAGATGCGCGGTGTCACGGCAACAACTTGATCTTCCCGTTCTCGAAAACGAGACGTCCGATGTGGTTTTTAGCGATAGATCTTGGCGGTTGCAGGGACTAAAGCTTCCGCTTCGTACTCGCCGAAGGCTTGGTTAGGTGTCTCTGACAGTGTTTCACTGGCATCTCATTTCAAATTGTCGAAATCTACGCCGATTGCAACCATTGACGATTTGGCCATCCATGCTCAGCGAAGAAGGCCATGCATCCTGCGTATTCCTTCTAGCAACCGGTGAACCACGCTTCCCTGGTCCTTCCCATTGACGGGTATCTCTCTGACGATCTCGGCGACCTTTGCTTGATAGTTCAGTAGTCCGTCCAGCATATCCTTCGCAATCTCGGGGTGCTCCTGCAGGAGCGGTGTGAGCGCCCCTTTCTTCAGTCGAACAATTAGCACCTTGCCAACAGCCCGAAGCTTGATGAGACGGCAGCGGTGATGATGGTGACGACTTCCACGGCGACCAGCGCAGCAACGACACGCACGCCTCCACCACCGATTCGGACGTGCGCCTGATCCGCAAAGGCAAGGGCAAGGAAGCGAAGTTGAGCTATCTGGCCAATGCCCTGATGGAGAATCGCCACGGCCTGCTGGTGGCGGTGGACGTGCGCCACGCCAGCGGCACTGGCGAGCACGAGGGTGCGCTGAATCTGCTGACGGCTGCTGGCGCGAAGGTTGGTGCCACGCTCGGCGCGGACAAAGGCTATGACACAAAGGACTTCGTCGCGGCACTGAAGCAACGCGACATCCAACCCCACATCGCCCGCCACACCAAGGGACGGCGCAGCGCCATCGACGGACGTGCCGCACGTGGCAAGGGCTATGCGATGGGCTTGCAAATCCGCAAACGCATCGAGCAGGGCTTCGGCTGGATCAAGACCATCGGCGGGTTGCGCAAACTGGCGTTGATGGCCCCGTCCAAAGTGCGCGGCTGGGTGACCTGGACGTTCGCGGCATACAACCTGATCCGGCTCGGCGGCATCGGAGAGTGGTGGGATCCGTCGCCGACGTGAACGACGACGGGAAACGTGCGCCTGCTGGCTGGAAAGTGGGTGATAGCGACTGCCTTGCACCGCCCATTTCATAGATTACATCTATGACGACAGCGCCGCATGGGGCATTCTCAACAGCCTGCTAGCCCAAATTACCTAACCGAGAGCTCAAAACGCTTTTTTTTAAAACGACACCGTCGCGTGTTCCGCTTGGGGCTTCCCTTTCGCCACAAGAAGTCACTATATGTCTATTCTCGATTGCAACGGCCAAGGGTACGGCGGGGGCGCTCAATGAACGGCATGAAGTACCTTAACGGACTCCGTCTCCCGCGCGAGCTGGCACCGCTTGACGGTTGGTTGCGAGTTGTCTTCATGGTTGTGTGGTGGTTCCTGTTGGCGTTGAGTCTAACCGGTGGTATTTCGGGCGCCTGGAAGGACCTGCGCCCTGGCCGTGCGACTTCCTCGCCAACGCAACTTGTCGGCATCATGGTCGCCGACGCGCGATGGCCAACGGTCCGCCTCGTCCTCGGCGATGAGGCAGTCCGTTCGGGGCTGCACCCAGGCGACCGCTTGGTCATGATCGATGGAAAGCCCGTCGGTGCAGACCGGCAAACAATCGACGCACAGTTGGCAGGGCCTGTCGGCGGCAGTGTCATGATCGAGGCGCGGTCGCGTTTGGGCCAGCTATCGCGCTATCGGCTAACGAGAGATCCGCTCCATCGGCGGCAGGCTCTGGAAGCTATGGGCCTAAACCCGGCGCTCGACGTCCTTCTGACTAGCGGTGTTGATTTCCTGCGCATCGCATTGGTAATAACGTGCGCTGTGTGGCTCATGATCCGACGATCACGAGATCGCCTTGCTCCCTGGGCCTCAATGATGATGCTGAGCTTGGTGCTCGCTACAAGTGACACGAGTTCCTGGTATCAAAGCGTGCCAGGATTTTGGACCGAAGTTCATCTACACGCCAATGTTCCGGCCTTTGTACTGCTTATCGGAGTGCTGGCCCTGTTTCCTGACGGGTGCCTCAAGCCTCGTTGGACCTGGGCTGTTGTCATAGCCGCTGCCATTGTAGTTCCGGCAATGAATTACTCGCACATCGGCCTATCTCCTGAAATCCAAAATGTCATCTTTCTGCTGATCATGGCATTTGCCATCGCACTGATCGTCATCCGTCATCGTTCGATGCCTGCCGGCACCGGTCGGCAGCAAATTCGCTGGGCTCTCCTTGGCTTCTTCTGGTCACTGGTCTGTGTCGTTGCGTTGGTGATACTGGAAATATTCTCCGACAATGCCTCAACATTTTCTGCGGACATATGGACTACGATTCTTCAGTATCTGGTCATCGCCCTTCTCAACGCGCTGCTGATGATCGCCATCACGATTTCACTGTTGCATTACCGGCTGTATGACGCAGACGAAACGATCACCCGCTCCATCACCTTTGGCATAGTTTCTCTCGCACTTCTGTTGATATTCGCTGGCGCAGAAAAGGCGATCGAAATGCTGGGCGAAGAATATTTCGGAGAGCGCTTGGGCGCCATCGCAAGTGGCACAGGGGCGGCCATTGCGGCGGTGATGATCGGACCGCTGCATCATCGCGTGACGCTATGGGCTGAGCATCGCTTTCGCAGCCAACTCGGCCATCTCCGTCTCGGCCTACCCTTGCTTATCGCGGACATGCGCGAAACTGCGACACCTCTGACACTTGCGAATACCGCTCTCGCTCGCATCGAAAAGGGAGTGCACGCCGATCACGGCGCAGTAATCATAGAGAATGATGTGTTGAGTGCCCAAGGCATCGACGACAAAACTGTGCGCGCATGGCTAGCGAAGGATTCAGCACAGCCCAGTCATTTCCGACGGCTCTATTGTGACCGCACCGATCCGGCTTTCCCCATTCGCGTGCCGTTATATGCCGACGACGTCGGTCTGCTCGGCTGGTTGCTGCTGGGCCCGCGTCCGGATGGCAGCTTCTTCAACAAGGAAGAGCGCGAGACGTTGCTTGCTATTGCAGATCCGATTGCGCGCGCGTTGGTGATCGCGTTCCAGCGAGAAAAAACCGATGGCGAATGGAATAGGGAGGTTGGTGCACTGCGCGGCATGATCGATCGCCTCAACGACAGGCTGAATAGGCACTTTGGTCCCGATACGGATGAATTACCGTGCGACCGCAGCGCGACATGACCGCAGTTACCGAGCGGAGGGGTCTCTTGACACACTCAGTCGCAGATCGCCGTGCCTTCGAACGATCTCGATGATCGGCGAAATAGAGGACGTGACAGTAGAAGATTGATGCACCTTTCACACGGGAAGCGGCATGGTTATAGGTGGGGGAATCCATGCATGGCTGCAGTTGGTCGCCGACCACGGGCTACGGGATGCCTTGACTATTGATCCTTAGTCCAACGCATTGACCGGACGGCCTGGAGATCTGCATGAACATCGTGCATGTGAGGCAGGAGGCATTGGCCATGATCCGATCGAAAGGGTTGCGCATTTCGATCGTGAACGCATTGGCGAACGGGGAGTGCAAGCGCACTTGCTGGCATTGACCCGCTGCTGGAGAGGGAAGCGAGCGATGGATCCAAAAGATCGAGACAACACGAGAGATGCTGACGACAAGGGCAGGGTATTCGGCAGTAATGAATCCAGCTCGAAGCAACGTCTCTTCACACGCCGAAAGGTTCTGATCGGCCTTGCGGCTTTGCCCGGTGCGGCACCTTGGGTGCGTTCCATGGCGGACAGTCTTGCAGACGTGCCGCCCCGTGGCCCGGGCGACCTGCTGGGCAAGTACAGCGAGCGCTCGAAGTACGTCCAGATCAGCCGTATCCCGGAGGCAGGACCAGGGATGAGGAATGTTGATCCGGTCAACGCGATCAACTCCAAGGCGCCTTTGGACAAATTGGTTGGCATCATCACGCCTTCTGACCTGCACTACGAGCGTAGTCATGCGGGCGTACCAGAAATAGACCCCGCCAAGCACCGCTTGCTGATCCATGGCATGGTGAAGAAGCCCTTGGTGCTTACCGTATACGACCTGATGGCGCTGCCTTCGGTTTCTCTCATCCATTTCGTCGAGTGCACGGGCAATGGCTGGGAGAACTGGAAGAAGGCCGACGAAAACCTGACTGTGCAAAACACCCACGGTCTGGTCAGCTGCACTGAATGGACGGGTGTGCCACTGAGGCTGCTGGTCGATATGGTTGGCGTGGATCGCCAGTCATTGTGGATGCTTGCCGAAGGTGGTGATGGCGCCGGTGTTGACCGAAGCATCCCCCTCACCGATGAGATACTTAACGACGCGCTGGTTGCCTACGGTCAAAACGGGGAGCCCATTCGGCCGGCGCATGGCTTTCCGATTCGGCTGATCATGCCGGGCTTCGAGGGCAACTTGAATATCAAGTGGTTGCGCCGTCTGAAGTTCGGCGACCGGCCATGGATGACGCGCTGGGAAACCGACCGCTACACGCAGCTGCGCCCCGATGGTTTGGCGACTCAGTTCCAGCTAAGGATGGACACCAATTCTGTCATCACCTCGCCCTCCGGCATGATGGAAGTTCGTCCCGGCTACAAGCGCATCACCGGCCTAGCCTGGAGTGGCCACGGCAAGATCGCCAAGGTTGAAGTAAGCACGGACGAGGGCCGGACCTGGAAGGTAGCTCAACTGAATCAGCCGGTGCTGTACAAGGCGCAAACCCGTTTTCAAATGGATTGGATGTGGGATGGCAAGCCGACCAAGATCGTCAGTCGTTCGACAGACGAAAAAGGCAACATCCAGCCTGACCGCAAGTCCTTCATCGCCCGGGTGGGTACTAACGCGCTGTTTCACTACAACGCGCAGCAGACCTGGAGTATCGATTCCAATGGCAAGGTTCACAACGCTCTGTCGTAACACGGCTGCGCTCGCGGCCCTGTTCGCCTGCACTCTGGCGGTCGCGGCACCGCCCAACTACGGCGTTGGGCACCCTGCGACGCCAGAGGATATCAAGCTGTGGAATATCGACGTCCGTCCCGACGGCGCCGGACTACCCGAGGGCAAGGGCACGGTGGACCGAGGCAAGACGGTATACAACACCAACTGCCTCGGTTGCCACGGCCTCAACGGGCAGGGCGGGATCAAGGACCGTCTGGTCGGCGGCCAGGGCAGCCTGGCGACGGACAAGCCAGTGAAAACCATCGGCAGTTTTTGGCCTTATGCCACCACGCTGTTCGACTACATCCATCGGGCTATGCCGTATACCTCGCCAGGTTCTCTGAGTATCGACGACACCTATGCGGTTGAGGCCTACCTGCTGAACTTGAACGGCATCCTGCCGGACGGCGCCACACTCTACAAAGCCTCGCTCCTCCGCATCAAGATGCCCAACCGCGACGGCTTCGTGCCCGAGCCTGAATTCGTGCACGTCACCAACTCTAGGTAGAAGCCGTTCTACGGGAGATGTACGTCCAACAACAGGTCAGATTAGGGATGGCATATGTCGTGCGATTCCGTCGAAAGCAGCCTATCGACGCCACATCCTCTGACCCTGGCGTACGTGGGAGCTTGGAGCAAAAAGCCAATCATGGAAAAAGCTCGCATATGCAAGGTTAACCTCCCATTGTGGTGCGCCATTTCATCGATGCGTGAGTAGGGAACGTTGGTCGACGACGACGTGAACGAACGCTCCCATCGGTAACTGATGACTGGCATCCAACCCACGAGACGACTAATTGCTTAGGAAGAAGCGTGACCTTCCGCTCGCGCGTCTCAATTTCTTGTTCGATCCTCTTGAAGTGTTCATCAAGGCCGCCGCTGCAGTCTGGTCAAGCCTAGAGTACAGACTCTGTATGACACGTTGGACGCAGTTTTTTGCGTTTCATCACCTGAACGGGATCGCCCCGAAGGGTTAGGAAAATCTTCCTCTGGGAGAGGATGCGCGACCGTGGTGCGAAATGGAAAACTCTCTCTCAAATCGTCGCCTTTTTGCGCTTTCGTCGATGCAACCCTTTGCCAAACTCCGCAGAGAGATCGTCATGAATTTTTCGCCTCTTCGATCCAGCTTCCTGTTGATCATGATCTTCGCAGTCGGGTTCGCTCACGCAGCCGATGCGCTATTGCCGATCAACACAGGAGCGTACGTGGTATCGAGCAGAAAAGCTTGCGAAGGAGCCGCATTTGCAGCCGTGATCACATTCGATGGACGCTCGTTCTCTGGCCCGCACGATTCGGATTGCCAAACCATCATCCTCGGTCAGCATGGCCTGTCGTACAGCGTGAAGACGACATGCCGAGCGTTTGGCGACGGCACACCCACCGTACCATCGACTGTCTTCCAGAGTGTCCGAATCAAATCGCGGAGCGCATTTGCCCTCACTCGCGACAACAAGAAAATCGACTACGCGTTGTGTCCGAAATTCCACTGAAGTCGGCACCACACGTCCAGAATCGCTCCGCCCGCTGGCGGGGTGCTTGCCACCCAAGGAAATCTCGATGCCTATCATCTCCGTGCAAATGCTAAGCGGTCGCACGCCCGCGCAAAAAAGCTCTTTCATCAAACAGGTCGCGGATATCGCCGTGCAAACACTTGAGGTGCCGGAACGCGCTGTCACGATCGTATTGACAGAAATTAGCGCTGATGACTGGGGCGTTGGTGGCAGGACGATGGCGGAGATCAGGGCAACCTCGCCTGAGCCAACCTCAGCCTGAATTCAACAGCATACGGAACGATCTGACCGCCTGGTCGGCGTTTCGCCATTACAACTAATGCGAATACCCCCCATGAACCAAAAAACGAAACAGAACGACGCTACTTTCGACGCCGCTGCTAAAGCCAATCAGGCGCATTTGGCCTCGAACATCAAACAGCATTACGACTACATCGTCTGCGGAGCCGGCACGGCCGGCTCAGTTGTCGCGGCTCGGCTGGCCGAGAATCCTGACGTCCAGGTGCTCTTACTGGAGGCTGGCGCCGACGACGACAGTCCGCTCGTTCAGGATCCAAATCTATGGCCCTACACGTTAGGAACCGATCTGGACTGGGGATTTCGTTGCACGCCCAATCCTCATCTGGACGGTCGCGCCATCGACTACTCAATGGGCAAGGTGCTGGGAGGTGGGTCAAGCATTAATGTATCGACATGGTCGCGCGGTCACCAGGCGGACTGGAACCATTTCGCTGAAGTGGCGAATAACGCGTCGTGGCGCTACGACTCTGTCCTTGCGCTGTACAAATCAGTTATCGAGGCATACTCAGGCCAGGACGCCGGCGAATATCGTGGTCGCCAAGGCAAGGTCCCCGTCCGAAACGCCGTGAATCCGGCCCCTTTCGCTCACCAGTTCCTCGTTGGAGCGCAGGCGTGCGGACTCCGTCAATTTTCGGATCCAAACGGCGAGATGATGGAGTCCGACGGTGGTTGCGCATTTGTCGATGAGACCGTGGTCGGCGATTCGCGATGCTCCATATTCCAGTCCTATGTCCGTCCGCTGATGGGTCGATCCAATCTGACGGTGCTGACGGGAGCTTTAGTGAAAAGAATCATCTTCCAGGACCGCGTGGCGTCCAAAGTTGTGTTCAGTCATCGTGGAGAGCAACTGAGCGTGGGTGCAAGCGTCGAGATCGTGCTGTCGATGGGTGCTATCAACACGCCGAAAATTCTTATGCTGTCAGGCATCGGCGATGGAGACGAACTTTCTCGATTCAACATACCGTTAGTGCAGCATCTGCCTGGCGTGGGCAAGGATCTTCACGACCATGTGTCCTTCGGTTGTGTCTGGGAGAACGGCGACGATCGCCCCCCCCAAATTCCACGTTCGCAGGTTGCAAGTTTCTGGAAATCTCGTGCCGATTTGGACAGCCCAAACTTCTATTCGTACGCAATCCAGAGCCCGATCATCACGCCAGAAAATGCATCGAACTTCAAACCGTCGCCAGATTGCTGGTCCATGGTGGTCGGGATGCGACCACAAAGCCGCGGGAGTGTCTCGCTCGCGAGCGGCCAGCCCTCGGACGCGCCACAGGTCAACGCGAACTATCTGGCGGAGCCCCAAGACCTTGCCGACCTGATTGAGGGCTTGAACATGGTCCGTGCGATTGGCAACTCAAGCGCCTTGAAGGACTTCAGAGGAGGGGAGGTCGCTCCTGGAGCTTTGTCGGATGGGAAGCTGAAGCAATTTTTGCGGAACGGGTTAACCACCTTCTGGCACCCATGCGGCACCGCGCGGATGGGAACGGACGATGGTGCGGTTGTCGACGGGACGCTACTCGTCCATGGCGTCTCAAGACTTCGCATTGCGGACTCGTCCGTCATGCCCCGCGTCACCACGGGTAACACCATGGCACCGTGCGTGGTGATCGGAGAGATCGCCAGTGAATTAATGACGCACCGCAGGCACTAGTCCGATGAAAAACACTCCACCGCTCCAGTGAGATTGTGGCGAATTTCACCAGGGGGTTCTGAAGTCGGCGGCGGTGCCGATGCGCCTTCTACAACCTCATGACGAGGTCAGCGCAAATCTATCAAATGCCGTGCGGTGACACCCACAGAATGCAAGGTATGTAGGCCCGATCGAATTTGTAGTATCACTGGCGCTGTAGATTCAAATTGCTCGATTCTGTAGGTGCGCACTGAGCAAAAACAATTGCATTCTCAACCTGTATCGTTTCGTGATCCATCGCCAAGGATCCAGCCATCAGGCAGTAAATATTCATGCTGGCGCCCACATGCGCCGGATCAACTGGTCGACTGAAAGAATTCGTTGAGACGATCGAACTGCTTATTGCGTCTATTCACCATTAATCCGCTCGATTTATGGCGTAAGCTAACGTTGTTGGTTAACGCCATGGATCGACTCCCGCTAAACGAACCGGAGCACAACCTCATGCTTGATTGGCTGCAATACCGCAAAGAATTGATGAGCCGCATTGGCGAGCTGGGCAAACTCAGCCCGGACACCCTTGCTGGTTACCAAACACTGTCGGGCGCCGGTGAAAAGACTGGGCACCTCGACGCCAAGACGCGCGAATTGATTGCACTGGCTGTTTCCGTGACCAATCGCTGCGATGGCTGTATTACCGTGCACACGGGTGCGGCGTTGAAGCACGGCGCCAGTCGCGAAGAGATTGCAGAGGCATTGGGCGTGGCGGTGGCGTTGAACGCCGGCGCAGCGATGGTCTATTCGGCCCGGGTCATGGATGCTGTTAGCGCGCACAGCGCAGCTTGAGCTGTCCAATTAAAAAGGGATGATGTCTTATCTGATTGTTTGTCCCGTGGGGCCGAAATTGATAGGTCGTGTCGCTTCGCATGTCAAAGGACGTCGAATGCGACACAATCAATACGCACTCAGAACGGCGAAATCTTTACAAGGCGCTCTCTGGCCTGGAAGACAAGCGAGTTCTGTCCACGTGGCGCCAGAGACGAGAGCTTCAAGAATTTCCCGTTGTGGCAAACGAAACCAGCCGATCCAAGCTGGCAGAGTTGGCGTCTGGCTGGTAACCCATGTCCTCGCTGGCCGCCGACGCTCTGTTTGCCCAATAGGTACGGTAGCCATAAGCCTTGGCACCGACCGCGTCCCATCCCCCAAATGCAACGAACAGCACTTCCGGTCTCGTGACTTTGAATGCTGTAGTTGCTATTCGGTATGCCAGAGGGGCGGGTTTGAAGAACCCCACTTCGTCAGTACTTAAGAGCGCGTCCAGCTTACCTTCCAAACCAGACGACACTACGCAGTGACGCATCATATCTAAAGTGAAGTTGGACAAAATTGCCAGCCTGATATTTGCCTCTTTCAATCGATCCAACGTTTGTGCAGCGTCAGGCCAGGCTCGAAGGCTCAGGTACGACTGCATCAGCTCGTCGGACTGGGCATCGTTTATTGCTATGTCACTGGCTCGTGCTGCATGTCGAAGCGCCGAACGCGTGACGTTCCAGAAGTTGTCGTACTTACCCATACTGTTACGAAGCCACGTGTACTCAAATTGCGCGGCTCGCCACGCTAGACTTAGCGCAGCTCCGCGTTTAGGAAACATTTTTTCGACGGCTGCAACTACGCTGTTCGCATTGAAGAGCGCAAAAGCGTCAAAGGCCACCACTTTTGTCTTGTAATCACCTGACGTTGATTTGCCAGGAACTGTGCTCACCATTCCCATAGCAGCCGCAGCAGACGTCATTTTCAGAAAGTCGCGTCGTTTAAGCACGATGATTACTCAATTCAGTACGAGAACCGAAGCCTCTTCTCGTTTTCCTTAACGTCGAGGAAAAAACGTGGGTATGCGGCAATGTCACCATTCTTTGCCGTGCTCGCCACTTTCCATATAGGTTTTTGACCAAAGCGCCATCTGGATGTGCATCGACTTGATCCAAGCCTTATGCATGCTAGATACCTCAGATTCTGTATGTCCCTTGGCCGCTAAATATGGCTTTATCGTTTCGTTGAGAACAGCCACGAAAGCAACGATGTCGCTGTAGGGAACGTAAGGCGTAGAGACAACGTTGTCGGTCTGATTTTTCTTCACACTCGTATGGCGCAGCGCTATCTCTTGCTGGTAGTTCAACCAGTCCTGGTCGTAGGTACGTGTGCAGGTATCAATGATCCATTGTTCGAATCGGCGATTGCTGCGCGCAAGGTAATCAGGGGAGGGAGATCCATCGAGGTTCCGTGAGTGCTTTGCGAGATGGGGAATTCCAGCAATAATGTTGGCGCGCCAGTGTTTCACGATGCGCTCGACATCATCCTTTAAAACGAATCCCGCTAAAAGCAACGAGCGCTCATCATCCTCCGTAAAGCCCACGGACGTCTTGAGTCGCTGAAGGTCATTGAGCGTCGCGGATGAAACGGCGATGGCCGGCGTTCCGTAGGTATATCCAGAGATGTCGTTCGCATTGCTATTCATGGACGTCTAACCCGAATAAATTGGCTCTCATTACACAGTCACCATTGGTTGGATCATCGGTGAAATTTTATGAAGCTACGGAAACCTCAGGTCCGTCGCTGCGATTGAATTTCATCGCTAGGACCTCTCTGCGACATGACGGTCAGCATGATGGCGGTCGATCTCTATCAACACCAGTAGTCACCTCATGCTCAGAGGCTTAAGCCGACTTAGCTCGAAAATGCCTGAATTAAATAACTTTGCTTGTAATGAAGTGGTTTACTAAATCTAGAGTCAAAAATACAGATATTTACGTTTCGAAAAATCACACTTCTGGATTGTGTGTGCATACTACTTAAGTGGTATCCGTTAAGCGAAATGGACTTCTATAGATGCCATACGCCGCTCGACCTCCAAAAAACATTCTGCACCGGGCGACGATGGCGATGAGAGTTCATCGTCTAACACTAAAGTGGTAGCTGTCTCGTCGCATGAAGAGTGATACGCGCATAGCTTACGTAGGTTAAGTTTTGTCCGAGTCAGTAACGCCACGCGGAAATAAGTTGCTATGCGACATGGTTATTTTTACCTTCACGAAAATATTACAATGGATAATTTAGTGTCGCGCTACTCGCATGAAATTTGCGGCAGCTACATTGTAGAGTAATAGCACATAGTCAAATCGACGGTCGTGTGAATCATTTATTAATTTTCACAAGATAGATTGTTCAATCTATAAGGACCTATTCCGTGACTAATCCCAAATTCGTTTCGAAAGTTCGCTTGGCGAGCCTTATGGCCGTCGTCGTCCTGGTCATCTCCACACTATCTTTGCCAGTGGTAGCTGGCGTATTCGAGCAGGTCAACGCCGAAGCGGCGAGTGGCCGGATAACGGTACACCCTCTGCGTGGGGGTGTCACTGAGTTGGAAGGTTCCGGCGGAAACATCACCGTGTTGACTGGTTCCGATGGTAAGTTCATGGTCGAGGCAGGAATAGCATTGTCCAAAAAGCCGATTCAAAACGCTTTGGACACGTTGGGAGCAGGCTCGGTAAAATATGTAGTCAACACGCATTGGCATTGGGACCACAGTGACGGCGACGCTTGGTTGCACGAAGCTGGTGCGCTGGTTATCGCGACCCCGAATACTGCCAAGCACTTGGCGCAGGCATCACGAGTTACAAACTGGAACCATACGTTTCCGCCGGTCACTAAGGATGGTATGCCCACCATTCTTCTGACCGCTGCGAAGACCTACAACTTCGACGGCGACAACATCGTGGTGACACCGCTGGCACCAAGCCATACGGACGGTGATATTTCAGTTTACTTTACCAAAGAGGACGTGCTGGCGACGGGCGATACATTCTGGAACGGCTTTTATCCTTATATCGACTACGAGCACGGTGGCAAGATCAACGGCACGATCAGCGCGGTAGATAGCTATCTGGTCAATATCACCGATCACACACTGATTGTTCCCGGCCATGGCGCGGTGGGCAACAAAGCGCAGTTGAAAGCTTTTCGCGACATGTTGGTAGGGATTCGCGATCGCGTGGCCATGCTTAAGGCCCAGGGCAAAACGCTCGATCAGGTGGTCGCTTCAAAGCCGACCGCACCATTCGACGCTCAATGGGGAGGCTTTATCGTCAAGCCAGATCTTTTTGCGAAGATTGTCTATCTGAGCTTGTAAGGCCGCTGAGCGAGTGCAAGGCAAGGCAAGGCAACGCAAGTGATTAGGGCAGGTTATCGGGGGTAGGGTGACCGTGCCTGCGACCAGGCTCCGAGCTGGCCATGAAATGAGTGAATCCGGTATGGGCCACAGCATCCACGGCAGCCAAAGATTGAGTGTGTTGATTTCCGCACCGTCGATGTTTCTTGGTGGACTTCTATCAGTGCGAACTCTATGGGCGAAGATTGCGGAAGATTTCTGCGGTAGCTGCCGAACTTTCAATGCGCTGAACACCAAAACACGCATCGAAGTAAGGTGTAAAAGTCGGGGATGGGCCCCTCAGCCTAAGAAGCGAATTGGGAAACCTTGTCGGATCGGGTTTGCGACACGGATATGCCGAGCAATTGCTGTCCTAATTGCTTCGGAGGGCTGTTTTGAGCTGCGGCAAGGGCCGCGAGGGCGATAAGCAGGAACCACGCCAGTAGTGCCAATTTCGCATAATGTATATTATGTAAAATCAAAGATATCCGCTCTTGGGCAAGGCCTTTGCCGTCGATCCCTATGTCCTTCTGCTGCAAATCTTCATCCTTTGGCGCCGATGTCCATTTAAATCACGACCGGTTCGAATGAGTCGGGACCACGCCTGATAAGGTCAGCGAGCCTTTGCAGTGCTTGCCCCAGCCGCGCGCGATCCTTGACGCCGCCGAGAGAAATTCGGATGGCTGTCGCGGACTCGCTACCGGCGGCAAATGCGTCGGAGGAAGTGACTGCCAGTCCTTCCAGACGCGCAGCGATGGCTAACGCTTGTGTAGTCCAGCTGTCAGGAAGCTCATACCAGATGTGTATGCCGCCGGCCGGCCAATGCTGGCTTCCATCGGTCAGAATGTGTTCGGCGAGCTGTTGGCGGGCGTGAGCTTCATTCTTTACGCCTTCAAGAAGTTGGATGGCCGAGCCGTCGTGGATCCACTGCGTCGCGACTGAAGTCATCAGTGGCGTTGACATGAGCGTGGCGGCCCGCAACGCCGCAAGAAAGCGAATTCGTGCATTGTCATCAGGCGACACTACGTAGGCTGTCCGAAGTCCCGGCGTCAGGCACTTGGATAGCGTCGATATGTAGTGCACCTGGCCGGGGGCCCAATGCGATAGCGAAGGCGGCGCATCCTCCGCCAAACGCCAATAGGGGTCGTCTTCGATAATCTGGATATCGTGTTTGGCAGCGACCCGTGCAATGTCGCGACGGCGATGCTCCGGCATGGTGCGTGTAGTCGGGTTCTGCATGGTGGGGTTGAGATAGACCACTTTCGCGCCCTCCTTCCGATAAGCCGACTCCAGCGCTTCTGGCGTCATGCCATGGGCATCGCGATCAGCCACCACGATGCGTCGACTCAATTGGCGCGAAGCCCCCAACAAGCCGGGATAAGTCATCGACTCGGTGACAATGGCGTCACCCGGCTTGGTCAGCGCCAGAATGAGTGCGGCCAGCGCGGCCTGGGCACCCGGACTGGTTACGATGCGCGCCGGCTCGACGCGCCCAAGCACCGGAGCGAGCCATATGGCCCCTGCTTCCCGATCAGCCTTGCTTCCGCCGCCAGGGTGATATGTCATCAGCATGTTGGCGTCTGCGCGAGTCAAGACCTGCTCCACGCCACGCCTTAGAAGGTCGGTGAAGTCCACCGACGCCGGTGGCGGCGGAATGTTCATGCTCAGGTCGACGATGGGCGCGAGTTCGACCTTCGGCGTGGATATGTAGGTCCCCAATGCTCCACGGGCATGAATCAGGTCCCGACCGCGAGCCTCCGCATAAGCGCGCGTCACTGTGGTGAGGTCGAGATGGAGTTGTCCGGCGAGATCTCGCTGTGGCGGCAAACGATCGCCTGGGCGCAGATGCCCTTCTGCCATTGCACGCTCGAGGAAGCGGACGATTTGCAGGTAGCGAGGGCCGTGTCCACTCAGGGCGGCCGACCAATCAACGCCATTCCCTGCTTCTTGTATGGATTTTGTCCGCGTCACTTTGCCACCGATGTATGGATCTTGTTGATCACTAGTATGCGCACAACGCGCAGCTAAATCCATGCATCCCGATTGCATCAGGCAACTCCAGAAGGACATGGATCATCCGCCTCATCCAGGTAAGCCACATGCTCAATCTGTTAGTCCGGTATCTGAGGATCGCGCTGGAAAGCGCGATGGGCGCAACCAGCGCCCGCTTGCCACGATGGCTTGTGCGTCTGCTGTGCACGGTGCCGGCCGGTTTGCTCGCCGGATGTCACCTCGCGCTTTTCGATCCGAAAGGCGACATTGGTGTGCAGGAGCGCCACCTCATCTTGCTGTCCCTCGTGTTGATGCTGATGGTGGTCGTTCCAGTGATCGCTCTGACGCTGTTTTTCTTCTGGCGCTATCGGGCGTCCAACACCAAGGCGACTTACGCGCCGACATGGGCGCACTCCACGAAGATTGAAATCGTGGTCTGGGCGATCCCCTGCGTGATTGTGGCCTTCCTTGCCGTGCTTATCTGGCGCAGCACGCATGTGCTCGACCCCTATCGCCCTCTCGCGTCTGATGTCCCGCCTGTGCGCGTGGAGGTCGTCGCACTCAACTGGAAGTGGCTGTTTATCTATCCGGACTACGGGGTGGCGTCGGTCAATCAACTCGTCATACCCGCCAATACGCCGGTCGATTTCGTGCTCACGGCGGACTCGCTCATGAACTCGTTCTTCATTCCGCGACTCGGAAGCCAGATCTATGCGATGGCCGGCATGCAGACGCAGCTTCATCTGATAGCCGATGCCCCTGGCGTCTATGCCGGCATGTCATCTGCCTACAGTGGCGAAGGTTTCTCGGACATGCGCTTCAATGCCATCGCAACCACTGGCATCGGCTTTCGCCAGTGGATTCAGCGCGCTCGAGGGGCACCGGCAAAGCTCACTCGTGATGCCTATCGCGCGCTCTCCCAGCCCAGCACGAACCCACCTGCCATGGTTTACGCGGACGTCGACCGGAATCTGTTTCAGAGCGTCGTCAACCAATACATGCCGAAGCCGAAAGCAGAAGACATGTCCGCAATGGCTTCGATGGCGCACCCCACCCCGAAACAAGTGAAAGAGTAACCACCCATGATTGGAAAGCTCACCCTGGGCGCCATCCCGTTCCACGAGCCCATCATCATGGGAACGCTGATGGTGGTGCTCCTTGGCGGGATCGCCCTGCTCGGCGCGATCACCTACTTCGGCAAGTGGCAATACTTGTGGACTGAATGGTTCACATCGGTCGATCACAAGCGCATCGGCGTGATGTACATCATCCTCGCCCTGATCATGCTGGTCCGCGGTTTTGCCGATGCGATCATGATGCGCGCACAGCAGGCCGTCGCGGCGAATGGCGCCGCCGGTTATCTGCCGCCGCATCACTACGATCAAATCTTCACCGCGCATGGCGTGATCATGATCTTCTTCGTGGCCACGCCGCTGATTCTCGGACTGATGAACGTCATCGTCCCGCTGCAGATCGGCGCACGCGACGTGGCGTTTCCGTTTCTCAACCAGTTGAGTTTCTGGCTATCGGTGGTCGGCGCGGTGCTGGTCATGCTGTCGATGTTTGTCGGCGATTTTGCCGCTACGGGTTGGGTTGCCTATCCGCCACTGTCGGAACTGGGCTACAGCCCAACGGTGGGTGTCGACTATTACATCTGGTCACTTCAGGTATCAGGCCTCGGAACGCTTCTCACCGGCGTGAATCTGGTCGTGACGATTCTGCGCATGCGCGCGCCCGGCATGGACCTGATGAAGATGCCGGTGTTCACCTGGACCGCACTGATCACCAACATGCTGATCATCGCCGTCTTCCCGGTACTGACCGCCACGCTGGCCTTGCTTACCGCAGACCGCTACCTCGGCATGCACTTCTTCACCAACGAACTTGGTGGGAACGCGATGATGTACATCAACCTGATCTGGGTCTGGGGCCACCCGGAGGTTTATATCCTCATCCTGCCCTGCTTCGGTGCGTTCTCCGAAATCATTGCCACGTTCTCCGGCAAGCCGCTGTTCGGCTACAAGTCGATGGTCTATGCGACCTCGTCCATCGGAGTCCTGTCGTTCTTCGTGTGGCTACACCACTTCTTTACGATGGGCTCCGGCGCGAACGTCAACGCGTTCTTCGGCATCATGACCTCGATCATTTCGATCCCGACTGGCGTCAAGCTGTTCAATTGGCTTTTCACGATGTATCGGGGGCGCATCCGCTACCACTCATCGACGCTGTGGACGGTCGGCTTCATGGTCACCTTTGCCGTGGGCGGCATGACCGGCGTGTTGTTGGCGGTGCCGGGCGCGGACTTCGTGCTGCATAACAGCCTGTTCCTGGTCGCCCACTTCCACAACGTCATCATTGGCGGTGTGGTTTTTGGTTCCCTCGCCGCGATTACCTTCTGGTTCCCCAAGGTATTCGGCTTCACCCTGAACGAGTTCTGGGGGAAGGTCTCGTTCTGGTGCTGGCAGATCGGCTTCTATCTTGCCTTCATGCCGCTCTATGTACTCGGCTTCGACGGCATGACCCGCCGCATGAATCATTACAGCAATCCGGATTGGCATCCGTGGCTCATCGTTGCCCTCTGCGGCGCGGTGGTGATCGGCGCAGGTATTGTCGCGATGGGAATACAGTTTGCAGTGAGCATCCGCGATCGTCATGCCCATCGCGATATCACGGGCGACCCCTGGAACGGCCGCAGCCTGGAGTGGGCGACGTCGTCGCCGGCACCGCTCTACAACTTCGCCCACATCCCGCAGATTACGTCGCTCGAACAGCATTGGGATGACAAGGTTTCCGGGCGAGCGTACAGCCAACCCGATCAGTACGAGGACATCCATATGCCTCGCAATACGGGCGCAGGCATCATCCTCTCAGGTTTCTCGTTCGCGCTTTGCTTCAGCCTGGTCTGGCATATCTGGCCGTTGGCGGTTGCCTCGCTGATAGGTGCCATCGCCACCTTTATCGTTCGCACCTATGACCGCGACGTGGACTATGTCATCCCGGCCAGCGAAGTCGCCCGCATCGAACGTGACCGATATGTCCGGCTGTGGACCACGGTGTCCTCGCCCGACCTGCGTCCTATCCACTTTGAAAAGGCGGCCTGAGCCATGAGTGCTTCCCTGCCCTACGCCGTGCACGAAACGGCGGGACACGACAACGCATCCATGACCACGGTCGGGTTCTGGATCTATCTCATGAGCGACTGCCTGATCTTCGCGGTGCTCTTCGCGACGTTCGGCGTCCTCGTCCACAGCACGGCGGGAGGCCCTGACGGCAAAGGGTTGTTCGAGCTTCCCTTCGTACTCGGCGAGACCATGTTGCTGCTGGTCAGCAGTTTCACTTTTGGTGCGGGCATGTTGAGCGCCCAGGCCGGTCGCAAGAAGCAGCTCCTGGCATGGCTCGCTGTCACCTTTGTGCTGGGTCTCGCCTTCATTGCCATGGAGCTGCACGAGTTCTCCACGCTCATTCACGAAGGCGCGGGGCCATCCAAGAGCGCGTTCCTGTCGTCCTTCTTCACCTTGGTGGGAACCCATGGCCTGCACGTCACCTGCGGCCTAGCCTGGCTCATCGTGATGGCTCACCAGGTTGTGCGATTCGGTCTTGATGGCATCGCGCTGCGTCGACTGGCGTGCCTTAGCCTGTTCTGGCATTTCCTCGATCTGATCTGGATCTGCGTCTTTACTTTCGTCTATCTGCGAGAGTTTCTATGAAAGCCCCGCTTCCCCACTCCGGCATGGAACATGCCGAGTCGCATGCCCATGGCAACCTGAAGTCATACGTCGTTGGCTTCGTGCTCTCCCTCGTGCTGACGATAGCGTCCTTCGGCACCGTGATGACCGATCTCGTGCCTCACGCCAGTCGACTGGCCACCATCGTCATCCTCTGCGTGGTCCAACTCTTCGTTCAACTGGTGTATTTCCTGCACATGGGCACCGCCAAAAGCCAGCGGCAGAACACGGCCATCTTCGCGTGCACATCCCTATTGATCGTGATCGTCGTGGCCGGGTCGCTTTGGGTCATGCATAACGCCAACGTCAATATGATGCCCATGTCGATGTCCATCCAGAGTGCACTGAAGCATCCATAGGCTTCACTTGCATGACTAGCCCCACCATCGCACCTTCGGATCGTGGGGGTCTTGGCGGCGCCGGCGAAGGACGGCTCGATGTAGACCTTTGGAGTGCTCCGCCGGTACACCGGAGGGGTTTACAATGAAAGAACCAGTGCCGGATCCCGGCTCTGAAGGACTCGCAACACAGCGACTCGCACGCTTCCCACTGATTGGAGGTCGATGATGAATCCCATCTATATCTCGCCCGGCGTACGCACCCCTTTTGTCAAAGCAGGTGGTTCTTTTTCGGGGCATGTCGCGCTTGAGCTTTCCGTTCCGGTGGCCAAGGCCATGGCAGATGTCGCTGCGCCGGACTTCCTCGTGTGGGGTCAGGTTATTCCGGACGTTATGGTGTCGAACATAGGGCGCGAGCTGGTGTTCGAGGCGGGTCTGAATCCCGATACACCCGCGTTTTCCACAGTGCTCGCCTGTTCGACCAGTTTCATGGGTGCGATCGAAGCGGCGGGCATGATCGGTAAAGGTGGAACACATCTCGCCCTGGTCGGTGGCGCGGAGACGATGAGTCACGTACCGCTGGCGCTCAGCACGGCTGCGGCGGATCGCATCGTGGCCGAGTTCGCCAAGAATCCGCGTGGTGCTGCGGAGATGATCGCTGCCACGACGGCGGCGGATTTCCAGTTGCCAGGCCAGGCGTGGGCCAACAAGCAGAGTGGTCGCTCGCAAGGTCAGCACACGGAGGATACCGCCCGGCACTTCGGCATCTCCCGCCAGGCGCAGGACGAACGCGCCCTGCTCAGCCATCGTGCGGCCATCGCGGGCCAGGACGATGGATTCTTCAATGATCTCCTGGTGCCTTTCGCTGGCGTCACTCAGGATGCGATTCCGCGTCGCGATACGTCGCTTGAGCGGCTGTCGACATTGCGGCCTGCGTTCGATCCGGTGGCAGGCACGATCACCGCGGGGAATGCGTCGCCGTTGACCGATGGCGCAGCGGGCGTGTGGGTGGCTGATGCCGAAGGCATGAAGAAACTGGGCCGCGAACCTGCGGTGCGTTTGGTCGATTGGCAAATCGCAGCGATGGATTTCCGCCATAGTGACGAAGGGATTCTGATGGCGCCTGCGCGGGCGATACCACGGTTGCTCTCCCAGCATCGTCTGAGGTTTGCCGACATCGCGTCCTGGAACATTCACGAGGCGTTCGCGGCGCAGGTTCTCGCCAACATTGCTGCAGCGTCGGACCCGGTCTATCGACGTGATAAGGCCGGCGTCGACTTCGACCTGGGTGACTTTGATTGGACACGGGTCAATCCGCATGGCGGATCGCTGTCGATTGGACACCCGTTCGCCGCCACCGGCGCGCGGATATTGAGCCAGGCCGCGAAGGAGTTGCAGGCATGCCCATCGGGTACGTACGGCATCGTGTCGCTATGTGCGGATGGTGGCCAGGGTACGGTGGCCCTGTTGCAACGCGTTTAGTGCTGCACTGAAGGAGCTTGCCCATGTCGTCCCGCAGCTTCGAATTTACCAGTCCGACAGGTTACCTGCTTGCCGGTCGGCTCGAACTTCCCGATGCGCCCGTGCGAGGCTGGGCGCTGATGGCGCACTGCTTCACCTGTGGCAAGAACAACCTGGCGGCCGTTCGCATTGGCCGTGCCCTCGCCCGCGCAGGCATTGGTATGCTGCGTTTCGATTTTGCCGGTCTCGGCGCCAGCGGCGGCGATTTTGCCAGCAGCAGCTTTGCGGCCAACGTGCGCGATCTGGTTGCTGCCAGCCAGGCGATGAGCGATGCCGGCATGGCACCTGCCCTGCTGATCGGGCATAGCCTCGGCGGCGCGGCGGCACTGGCTGCAGCCGGCGACATGCCCAATGTCCGCGCGGTGACGACGGTCGCCGCCCCGTTCGACGTGGCGCACGTGCTGGCACTGTTTGAACCTGCTTCGCTCGCGGCCATCCAGAAGGATGGCGAAGCAGAAGTCTTGCTGGCGGGTCGCCCGTTCCGCGTGAGCAAGGCCTTCATCGACGATCTGTACAAACACGACCAAGCGGGCCGCATCGCGACGCTGGATCGTCCGCTGTTGATCATGCACGCACCGCACGATGACACCGTCAGTGTCGACAACGCCAACCGCATCTTCATGGCGGCGGGTTATCCCAAGAGCCTGGTCTCGCTCGACGGCGCCGATCACCTGTTGTCGCGTCAATCCGATGTGGACTATGCGGCGGCGCTGATCATCAGCTGGTCTTCGCATTACCTGCAACCGGTTCCGGAAACCCGTGCGCACGGACAGGAAGGCGATGTGGTGGCGGAGGAAACCGGCGCGGGGCGCTACCAGGTGGCGATCCATGCCGGCGGCATCCGCTTTCTCGCCGACGAGCCAGTCAGTGCCGGTGGCTTGGGCACCGGTCCGACGCCCTACGACCTTGTTTCCGCCGGACTGGCCGCGTGCACCACGATGACGCTGCGCATGTATGCCGATCACAAGGGCCTGCCAGCGGGCCGCATCTGCACTGCCGTCGGCCACATGCGGCAGAAGGAAGCGGAAATCCCCGACCTGTTCAACCGTACGATTGCCATCGAAGGCCCGTTGGATGAAGCGCAGCGACAGCGACTGCTGGAGATCGCCAATCGCTGCCCGGTTGACCTCACCCTGCTCTCGGGGTCACGTGTCGAAACGACGCTGAGCGATCCACCCGCAGCGGCGGAGCCGGTCGAGGCTCATGCCGACGCGATGGAGCAACTCGTCAGCGGGACTGAATCGGCGCCGTCGGGGTAACCGAGAATCCGGGCAGCCCCCCTACCCTGACAAGCCACTTCACCACTCGACCATCTTCTGTAGGGCCATCGCGTCATTCGGTCAGTCGCGTCAACACCGCGCGGCCATCAGTGCCACGAGCAACCGTGATGTCGTAGTGCTTGCCGCGAAAGCTGATGTGCCGAAGCGTCAGCGATTTCCAGGTCGGCGGCAGGACAGGTGCGTAGGCCGGGTCGAGTCCTTTTTCGTCGATGCGCAAGCCGGTGAGGCCATACACCATGCTTTGCACGAAACCGGCCGACGTGGCGAGGATGTAGCCCGCGTTGTTGGCAACGGTCTCCGTGCGTACGTTGAACGGCGGCTTCAGAAAGCCGACCAGGTTGCGCTGGATCCAGTCGCCGGCGGTCTTCGCGTCGCCCAGTTCGGCAGCGCCGACGGCCAGCATCACCATCATCATCTCGTTCGGATCGTCGCCATGAACCTTCAGCTCGTGAAGTTGAAACGCGAAGTCGTTCTTGCGCACCTGCTCGGACATCGGCAGGTCCAGATTCGGATACATCAGCCAGGCGAGCGATGAGCCCATCCAGGTGATCTTGTCGTGCGGCACCGATGCATCGAAATCGAGATGGCGTTGTTCCTTGTCGTCGAACGGGATGTACATCTTCGCGGCGATAACGGCCCATTGCGGATCGGCTTTTGCACCCACCTTCTGCGCAGCTGCGATCGCGATGGTTAGGGCCTTTTTTGCCGCGGCATTGGTGAACGAGTCGTTCGGCACGTCGTCGTACGCTTCGTCGGGCGACGTGACATGGAGGACCTCGTAACGATCCTTCTCTCTGTTGTAATTGACCCGACTCACCCAGAACTGCGCGACCTCATCGATCACCGGCCAGCCGTATTGCTTGAGCCAGGCGTCGTCGCCGGTGGCGAGGTAGTACTGCCACTGCGCGATCGCGATATCGGCATTGACGTGAATCTCGCGGAATACGCCGTAAGCAAAGTGCGGGGTGTAGTCCTTGCCGGTTTCCGGATCGGCTTCCCACGGAAACATCGCGCCTTTGACGCCGTATTGGATTGCGCGGTCGCGCGCGGGCTGCATCGTGCGGCCGCGGAACATCACGATCGGTTTGGCACGCTCTGGATGCAGCAGGAGCAACGCGGGAAACACCCAGGAGTCGCTGTCCCAGAAGGCGTGGCCTGCGTAGTTCGGCGTCAGCGCACAAGCACCCATTGGCCACGCCGTGCCTACGGTGGTGTTGGACAACAGATAGTAGAGATCCGAATGCACGGCCTGCTGAACTTTCGGATCGCCATCGACGACGATGTCGGACTTCCACAACTCATGCCAGGCCGTCTGATGGCTGGAGAGCAATGCATCGAAACCCGTCTGGCGCGCTTGCTTGGCGATAGCGAGGTCGGCTTTGGCGTCCCCACCCCAGTCCTGTCGGGACGCGGCGATGTACTTGGTGAAGGTGTACGTCTTGCCCTGCTCCACCGTGGCGACCACGTTCAGCGACAGGCGATAAGGGCCCTTCTCCAGTTTGACGTCCTTGACCGCCAAGCCGGGTGGCAGTTCGATCGCAGCGGCTTCGGCCATGCTCAGCCCCTGCTCGGCCTTGCCGTCGAGCCATAGCGTCAGCTCCCTGGCGTCGCCGTCACTGGACACGACGCGAGTGACGCCGTGATACCAGACGGCGGCACGGTCGGGCGTCGGCACCGGCTTGTTGTCGAGATTCTGTCCGCTGGCGATAACTGCGGCGATCATCTCGTCGCCAGTCATCTTGCCGATCGGATAGCGCGGCTGATGCTCTGACCACAGCCGGATGGGAAACGTCAGCTGGATGTCACCGCTGAATTGTGGCGTGATCGAAATCTGTGTCGCCGCGAGATGATTCGCGGCCTGGCTGACGAAGGTGATGACCTTGATGTCGCTCGACTTGTTCGCATACACAAAGCGATAGCTGGTCAACAGCGTGCCGTCATGCATGTTCAGCGTCTGGGTGTAGCCGGTGAAGATGTTTGGGCTCAGACGCGTTGAATTGAGCCAGCCGCCGCCCGGGTTGTAGTCGATCTCGCTCCAGCCGGGAATCGCCGCGGGGCGTGCGATATCGTCCTTGGCATAGTCCATGAGGGCAACCATGTAGCTGGGACTCGGCTCGGTGCCCCTGGGCGAGGTCATCGTCGAGAAATAGCCGTTGGCGAGGTAGCCTGGAAAGTAGGCGTCGAAATTCTGCGACGTCGCCGTAAGCAGGAAGCTGGGATCGGTCGCGCTGGCGGCAGGCGCTGCTACGACTGCTGCAATCAGAAACAGGCCAGCGAGACTCATGTTGCCGAACTTCATGATTGCTCCATCGTTTGATGCCGTGCGTGACCAGTCGTGCATCGGCGGGTGCAGGCACGTCATGCGAATCAGGGAATGGCCGCAGCGTTGCCTACTTCATGGCGAGGCCAATGGTGGCCGGTGTGGCCGCACCCGCTCGATCGGTTTCGCGCTTGAAGAAGAACAGCGTGACCAGCACCAGCGCCATGGGTACCAGCGAAAAATAGAACGCGTGGATACCACCAAAGCCTGCGAAAACCCGCGCGGTGATGTACGAGCCAAGCGTGCCGCCGAGTGCGGAGAACACGACAATCAGGCCGGTCATCGCCGCATGCATCGGCTTGGGTAGCGAGCTGAGCGCCACCGAATTGATCACCGGGTAGATCGGCGCCATCAGCAGGCCGATCAGCGGAATCAGATAGGCCGCTGTCGGTGCATTGAACCAGCCGACATCGGGCCGAGCCACCACGTCCTGTGCCAGCGGCAACACCAAAATCACCAGCGCGCCCATCGCAACTACGCAGACATTGAGCAGCACGTACCACGGCACACGCTTGAGCAGGAAGCCGGCACCGATGCGCCCCAGTGCCGTCATCCCAGCGAGGATGCTGGCGAACTGGATGCTCATGGTGTTCGGCAGTTTCAGGATTTCGTTGTTGAAGGTCGGCAACCAGGTGCCAAAGCTCTGCTCGATCAGCACATAGAGGAAGGCCGATGCGAGGAAGACATAAACCAGCGGCAGCAGGAACAACCTGAGCATTTCTCGCAGTGACCCGATAAAGCTATTCGTCTCCTTCGAATGCGCGGCGCTCTCATCCAGCTTGCTCGTAGCGAGCAGCGCAATGACCGCGGCGCACATCCCGGCCAGCAGCCAGTAAACGTTGAACCACACCGGGTTGGCCGGGTGCGCCGGATCGACGTAGGCGCTGAAGATCCAGTTGCCGGCGAGCACGCCGACCATGAACAAGCCCTCGATCGTATTGGTCAACCGCGAATGCGCGGTTTTGTCAGCGGTGAGCAAACCGATCGAGGAATACACGCCGACCTTGGCCAGCGCAAAGGAAATGCCCACACAGGCGAACAGCAACCGCGTGGTCAGGAAGGTGGGATAGATCGGCATCAGCAAGCAGGCGCAGCCAACGATGGCCAGGGCCAGCATCATCGAGCGTCGATAGCCGAGCAACGGCAGGAACGAGGCGACCACGAACGAGGTGAAAGCGATCGACAAGTCCTTGTAGCGCTCCAGCGAACTGGCTTCGGGTTTGTCGATACCGAAGGTGGCCATCGATTGCAGGATCACCGTGCCGACGCTGTTCAGCAGAATCGCGAAGATCATGTAGATCAACGCCAGCGCGACAATCATGCGAATTCGGTTCATGGACTACCGCTCATCCTGAATCTTTCGGGATCGCCACACAGATGATCATGCGGACAACGCACGGGCGCCGCGCAACAGTCTCTTGCACAAGGCATCGGAATAAAGTGGCAGGCGGGTTGAGGGCCCCGCCTGCCGGGGTGCCACGGGTGAAAAAGTACGACCCGAATCGTCATCATGACGAGTCGGGCCGTGGGTTGCATCTTAGAAGTTGTACTTCACCTGGAAATTGACTTCGCGGCCTTCGATTGAGCGGGCCAGAATCACACCATTGCTGCTGGCAAAGCCGAACAGGCGCGCATTGCCCTCGGTGATACCTGTCTGATCGGTGAGGTTGGTGCCCTGCAGAGTCAGTGACCAGTTCTCGCCGATATTGGCGGCGGCACCGAAGCTGAGGTCGTAATAGTTGCCCAGCGGTTGCTGTTCGATCAGATCGCCATAGCGGTTGCCGACATACTCGTAGGTGATCCAGAACCTCATGCTGCCCCAACTCGTCGGAACATCGTAGGCTGGTGTCAGGCGAGCCTGGAACTTGGGCTGCCGTTGCAACTGCATCCCATTGATGCTCGTGCACTGGTTGCTGCCATCCTGGGCAACGTACTGCACGCAGGTAAGATAGTGCGTGTAGTGACCATCCATGTAGTCGCCGCCCAGCGCGAGCGTAAAGTGCTCGAACGGCTTGATGAGCGTCTGGAAGTTGATGCCCTTGGTGTCCGAATCATAGACGAAGGATTGCTGGCCAGTGTCGGTCGTGATCGTGTACGGCACGCCGTAGAACAGCCGGTGATAGGCGCTGACACTGGCGTAGATCCAGTCTGCCTGATACTTGAAGCCCAGTTCCATGTTGTGGATCTTCTGCACCGGCGTGCTCGGAAGACCACGCAGATCGTCGAAGCCTGGAAAGTGGATGCCGTCGTTCACTCGAACGTACGCGCTCATGTTGTCGTTGAACTCGTAGTTGGCGCCCAAGGTCCACGACGGCGCGGTCTTCGAATACGGCACGGTCGTATAGCTGTTTATGAGGTACGACGAGCCGTTGTTGTACAAGGTGTTTGGGTTGTTATCGAGGTCGCCTGACGCGTTGTTCTGCAGCGTGCCATTGGCCTCCTGATGCTCAATGCGCACACCGGCATCAAACAGCCAACGATCGACTTTCCAGGAATCGGCGAGGAAGAACGCGGTGTTCACCGCGTTCCACGCTTCATGCAGCGCGAACGACGAGCCGCTGGCGAACCCCTGTGGGCTGGTCAACGCATAGCTGTTCGTACCATTGCTCAAATTGACGACGATCGGGTTGGGATTGCTCTGGGCTTGCAGCAGCATGCTGTTGCCGAGATACCAGGTGTCGTGGTCGGAATACACGGCCGTGTAGTTGCCGGCAGTCAGGGTATTGCCGTCGAACAATTCCTTGCTCAGATGAATTTCGTTGCTGGCCGAGCTGATTTCCTTGTGGACGTACCAGAGGCCTTGGGTATTGACGTTCTCGTTCATGTTTGCCGCGCCGCCATTCGTATAGTTGGCGGTGGCAACCAGACCGGCGGGAAGACCATCGGCCGTTTCTGCGCCTGAGATATAGCTCGCCAGCGTGGACGGATTCGCCCCGGTGCTGAAGAACGATATCGTGTTCATCTGGCCGCCAGTGAAATTGAACTTGTCCGATAGCGACCAGCCGCCGCCGAAGTCCAGATCCAGATTTCCACCGGCCATGTGCAGATCGGCGCCGCGACCTTTGGCCAGGTCGACAGGAAAGCCGCCCGGCGTACAGCCCGCCGTGTTGCACGGGGTGGTCTGGATGGTTTCGTATCGATCCGCTTTGCTGCCGAAGGTGCCTGTCAGAGGGCTGAAGCCTGGGTAGTTCGAGAAGCTGCCCGAGCTTGGGTTGAGAATCGGCGTATCGGTAACGAACTGGTTGTGGTCCTTGAGGTCACGCGCGTAGAACATGATCGTGCCGTTGTCGAAATCATGCGACAACGTTGCGGTCAGTGAGCCACCATCGTCAGCGGTGAACTGCGGATCACGCACGCCATCGGATTTGCGCCAGAAGCCACCGATGCTGCCGAACCATCCATCGGCAATCTTGAAGCCGAAAAAGCCATCCAGACGCTCCATGCCCTCCGAGCCATAGGTCAGGCCGATATCGCCCGATGGCACGCCCGTGCCTTGCTTGAGAATGAAGTTCGCAGTCAGGCCAGGCTGGCCGCTGCCATACAGCACCGAGGGTCCGCCTTGCACGGCTTCGAGGCGCTCGATGGTGTCATCCAGGCGGAACATCGAGGAGTTGTCCATGAACGACAGCGTCGACATCGGATAGAGCGGCGAACCATTGAGCTGGAACGACACATACGGAGCATCACCGCCGCCCGGGAAGCCGGCAACTTCGATATTCGCGCCGGTCTGACCGCCCGAGGACTCTGGATAGACGCCCGGTGATATTTTCAGGAGATCAGCCGCGCTTTTGGGATTCGCCTCCTTGATCTGCTGGAGCGTAGCGGTCGTGATCGAGTAGCTCGCGTCGATCTTCTTCAGTCCGCCGTTGGCTGTGCCGGTGACGACCACCTGCTGCAGCGTTTGCACGTTCTTCGCGTCGGCGGCCTGCTGCGTATTTTTTGGTGTTGTTGTTGCCGGCGCTGGTGTTGTCGTTGTGGTGCCTTGCGGTTGAGCGTTGTCCTGCGCCATCACCGTACCGGACACGAGAATGCCGGCTATCGCGGCTGAGAGTGCCAGTCGGTTCAAGTTCTTATTGGTGCTCATTCAGTAGCTCCCCATCAAATTCGATTTTTTATCGCGGCATGTCGACAGACATGTCCGCGCCAGTTCACCCTTCAAATTTTTGCAAGACTGCCGAAGTCAAATTTCGCGACGCTCGGCAACACCACATCTGCCCCGGCCAGTGCTTGCGCATGACCGATCCCAATTGCCACCATCCCCGCGGCATGAATGCTGGCAATGCCAGCGGCGGCGTCTTCCACACCGAGACACTCGCCAGGCGCCACGCCAAGAGCGCTTGCGGCGGCAAGAAAAATCTCGGGATCAGGCTTGGAGCGACTGATCAGATTTGCGTCGACGACACAGTCGAATAGCTCGGCGATGCCGAGTCGTTGCAGCAACAATGGGGCGTTACGACTCGCCGAAGCCAGTCCGATCTTGAGTCCGGCTTGGCGCACCGACTCGATCGCGGCGCGCGCACCGGGCAGCAGATTCTGTGGCCCCAGGCGCTCGACCTGTTGCCGGTAGTAGTCATTTTTTCGTGCGGCCAATGCCTCTTTTTCGACTTCCGTGTATTGCCGATCCGCCCCCTCAAGGAGAATGTCCAGCGAGCCACGGCGATCGACCCCTTTCAGTCGCTCGCCGATGCTGTCATCGAATGGCACTCCGATCTCGCCCGCCAACTTTTGCCACGCCGCGTGATGCACCACGGCGGTGTCGGCGATTACTCCGTCCAGATCGAAGATCACTGCCTTGAACGGACGCGACAGTGGATTCCTGCTGACCGGAGGGCTGCCGTGCTGCAGGCGCAGTGACTGGCCTGCGTGCACTTGTTGTGGTTGGCCGTCATGTAGAAATGTCATAGCCATGCCATCGGTCAACGTGTAGAGCACACCGTCGCCATCGACATCCACTCGCAGATGCGCATCGCGCCAGCGCAACCCGAAGCGGTAGCTTTTCCATGCACTGGGTAGTTGCGGTGCCAGCGCGGGTTGACCGTCGCGCACGCGCAGGCCGCCGAAACCCCAGGTCAGCGCCAGCCAGCTGCCGGCCATCGCCGCCATGTGCACACCGTGCGCCGCGTTGCCGTGCAGGTCATCGAGGTCGACCCGCAAGGTCTCAAGAAAATACTGATAAGCCTTGTCGGCCTGCCCTGTCTCCGCCGCTATGACCGCGAAAGTCGATGCCGACAACGTGGAGTCGTGGGCCGTGACACTCTCGTAGTAGTCGAAATTTCGTCGCTTGGCATCGTTGTCGACTTGCTCGCCGGCCAGCATCAGGGCCAGCAACACGTCGGCCTGCTTGCACACTTGATGGCGGTAGATGCTCAACGGGTGCAGCTGCAACAGCAGCGGTTGCTTGTTTTGTGTGTCGATGAAATGGGCAGGCAAGCGCGGCTTGTCGAGAAAGCCGTCGTCCTGAGGAAAGATGCCGAGCCTGGCATCGACTGGCAGATACATCGCCTGTGCCGCCAGCAGCCACTGAGTTGCCTCATCCGACTGCAGCTCGATGCGCGCGGCGAGCGCGGCATATTTATCCGGATGCGTGGTGACCATCCAGTCGGCGACGGCGGCGGCTTCGCGCAGATGTCGCTGCGCCATGCGATTGGTGTAATGGTTGTTGTCGACCAGGGCGGAGTACTCGTCCGGACCCGTCACTTCGTGAATACAGAAAGCGCCATCGCGACGCGGATTGAAATGGCCGACGTCGAACCAAATACGCGCTGTCTCGAACAGGATTTCCGCGCCATGCGACAGCAGGTACTGTTCGTCACCGCTCGCATCAACATACAAACGGATCGCCCAGGCAATGGCTGCATTGATGTGGTATTGCGCCGAGCCGCTGGGAAAATAGGCCGAGCATTCATCGCCACTGATCGTGCGCCATGGGTACAGAGCGCCACGCGGATGATTCATTTCTCGCGCATGCAGGCGCGCACGGTCCAGTGTGCGGTAACGATAGTCGAGCATGCTGCGCGCAAGTTCCGGCGCCAACCCCACCATCGCCGGCAGCATGAACGCCTCGGCATCCCAGAAGTAATGCCCTTCATAGCCTTCGCCGGTCAGCCCTTTGGCAGCGACACTGCCGCTATCGTCGCGGCTGATCGATTGATAGACGTGGAACAGATTCAAGCGCAACGCCAGTTCGGTTTCCGCGTCGCCGGTGATGGCCAAGTCGGTGTCGCGCCAGAAACATTCCAGAGTGCGCGTCTGCTGCTGCGCCAAACTGTCGTACCCAGCCGATACGGCCTGTTGCAACGTGGCATCGACGTTCGCCAACAGCGTCGTGTTCAGTTCGCTGCCGGCGGGCTGCGACCAGGCGTAAGCGACATATTTTTCGAGGATGATTTCCGTGCCGGGCGACAGCTGGCCGACATAGGTCTGTGAGACCCCACATGCCCCAAACTTGGCATCACGAAAATTCAGCCCGCCCTCGGTCAGCGCATGCCGTTGCCCGCAGACCACGCGAATGCCGCTGTGGGTCGTCTGCTGACGGATCCACGCAAGGTTTTCTTCGGCGACGGCATCGCGGGTCTGCAAGCCGCCGCTCACGCGCGTACCCATGCGGGGATCGGCACCCTGCTCCACGGCATCGCGGGCAGTGTCGATGGCGGATTCAAGAATCAGCGGGCCGGTGTAGTCGATCGAGCGCACCACATAGCGAATCGCCAGTAACCCGGGCGTGTCCAACGCCACGATTCTTTCCGCCTTGATCTCCAGCGTGACGCCGGACGGTGCGCGCCAGCGCAGTGAGCGCCGCAGGCAGCCATGGCGAAGATCGAGCCCGCGCGAAAAATCCAGCCATTCGCCCTGCTCGAGGTTTACCGGGGTTTCACCCAGGGACAGTTGGATGCGGGTGCCATCCGCCACGGGGATGCGGGTGTCCGTGCTCTTTGCAAAGCCGGAAAAGCGCTCGTGGTATTCGATGGCTGTGCGTTCCCAGACGCCCGACAGAAAGCAGCCCTGGGTCGCGCTGCCCGCTTCTTCGATGCCGCCACGTACGCCTAGCGTCCCATTGGCCAAGGCGAAAAGGCTTTCATCCTGAGCGGAATCGGCGCTCTCGCGACCGCAGCGAACCAGCAGCCATGGGTCAACAGACTTCCCCGAAATCCCTTTCGGTGCCGTCGTGGATGTCAACACCGTATCTCGATCGCTCACTGCTTTTCGTGGCCTTCGTGTTGGGGATTTGGGCTCGACCTGGATGCGGCGGTCGGGCAAGCGGGAGGGAGCATCGCAGTAAATGATATCGATATCAAGATATCGATATCATTTACTGCGATGCAGCATTATCCTTGTGTGATGCGGCCTGCATGACGAGGGATCGATCTGGGTCAACACGACACGGAACGTTGCCAAACGGGCCACTAAGCGATTTTCCCGTTGCCGCCTGAGTTGGGAATCGCCACACTGCTCACACGCTTTTCATCGTGCTGTTCGCACACGCTCGTGGCGCATGCCGCGCCACATCGCCAGCCCCCGAGGTCTGCCTTGAGTCGGACAAGCAAGAACGGAAAGTCAGGGGATCTGCACTCATCAAACCTGACCATGGCTGATCTGGCTGAGCTGGCAGGGCTATCGAAGATCACGGTTTCAAGGGCGCTAAGCGACAGCCCGCTGGTCAATCCGGAAACTCGCGAAAGGATCCAGGCACTGGCACACGAGCATGGCTACAAGCTCAACGTCAGTGCACGCAATCTGCGTCTTCGCCGCAGCCACACGGTCGCGGTCATCGTGGAAATGAAGCCCTCCACCGATCGCACCATGTTCGACCCCTACCCGCTTGTGCTGCTCGGCGGTATCTCGCAGGAATTGACTGCGGCGGGCTACAGCGTATTGCTGACCACGCGGCAAGGCGCCAATGGAGCGGCCGTGCAAGCCGCCGATGGACTGATCCTGCTTGGCCAGGGCGTACACCAGGACGCGGTGCACCGGTTCGACAAGCTGGGCCTGCCGATGGTCGTGTGGGGTGCGTACTCGGAGGGTGACTCCCACGTCGTTGTCGGCAGCGACAATCGGCTTGGCGGCGCCTTGGTGGCCGATCATTTTGTCGCGCTGGGCCGTCGCCATCCGGTCTTCATCGGCAACCCGAGTCATCCCGAAATTTTTGAACGACTGAACGGGTTCGTCGACGCCTTGGCTGTGCATGGCATCAAGCCCTTGTTGATGCGTCGCGACGAGTTCACGCCGGACTCCGGCATGGACGCCGTGCATTCACTGCAGGCGCGCAAGGTCAGCTTCGATGCCATCTTCGCGTGTAGCGACTTGCTGGCGATGGGCGCCATCCGCGCGACACTGGAACTGGGTCGCTCCGTACCAGGGGATGTTTCGGTGGTCGGGTATGACGACATGCCGCTTGGCGCCAGTTTCCTGCCACCACTCAGTTCGGTGCGGCAGGATTGGCAGGAGGGTGGCATCTTGCTGGCGCGCAAGGTGCTGGCGTTGATCCACCACGAACAGGCAGCATCGGAAACGTTGCCGGTCACTTTGGTCGTGCGATCGACTTAGTTTGCTGGAGCCGGTTAGGTCGCCCTCTGTGAAATGGAGTATTCGTAGGCCTCGCGCAAATATGGCTTCATGATTTCCAGTTCCTCCATCGTGTGAAGCTTGACCACATGGCTCACCTGCCTCCGATCCCCACCGACCTTGATGAATAGCGGGTTTTTCGCCTCGCGCGAAAGATGGATCGCGAGCCGCAGGGCGTCCGACATGATCGTCAAGTCCGCAAAGATGCGATGGCTACGAAGCAACACGTATCGCTCGCGCGTCACGAATTCCACCGGGCCGAGCGATTTTGCGAACGTCTCCAACGCCGCATAAAGCTCGACAAGTTCTGGCCGTCTATTCCGCAGCACCTCGGCACGGTCGCCTGTACCGCAAGCGTGACGCTGGTTCTTTCGCGTGAATTGGCGCTTGCACGTTGGACATGCCCACATAGGCCTGAATACCCCAGGAAACAGACACACAGGTCCGTTTATACCTTGGTGCGCATCAGAGTCCAGGCCCTCTTGGAAGCGCCGGTCACCAACCCGGAGCCCGTCGATGCTTGCGGGGCAACAGCCCAGGGGCCGAGCACCAAAACCCAGGGCGCCCTCGATCTGGGATGGCCGTCTTATTTTCTTCGAAAAACTGTCCCGAAAGCTTCACACCCGAATGGTTCAATTCGGTTCGAACCGTGAGCTTCTGCTAGCTCTAGCTTCCGGCGACCGTAGGGGGAATCCGTTGAATTAGGCCCGGCATCGGGCCTATGTCATAGACGCACGTCAGGAGTCTTCATATGCTTCGAAAGGCACTGCTACCCGTTTCGATCGCTGCCATGGCATTCGTAGTCGCAGCCTATGCCCAGGTCGGCCCACTTCCAGATCAAAATTCCCCGTTCGGGGAAAATCATCGCGGGCCGGGGCCCGTGATATCTCCACAGGATGCTGTCCCGACCGCGACGCCGATCAAGCATCTGGTCGTGATCTTCGACGAGAACCGCTCGTTCGATCACTACTTCGGCACCTATCCGGTTGCCGCCAATCCGCCTGGTGAACCCGTGTTCAGGGCTTCGCCATGGACGCCCCGTGTCGATGGGCTCACACGAGCTTTGCTGACTCAGAACCCGAACAAGCTCAACCCGGTCAACGGCGTCAATGCCGTCAACCCGTTCCGGCTGGACCGCACCCAGGCCAACACGGAAGGTCAGAATCATTCCTATACCCCCGAGCAGCTGGCCTACGATAACGGCGCGGCAGACCGCTTCCCTGCCTTCACCGGCAACAACACCGTCAGCAGCACCGGCGCCTTTGGCACCCATGGCCTGGTCATGGGCTATTTCGACGGCAACACGGTAACGGCGATGTGGAACTACGCGCAGCATTTCGCGATGGACGACAACGCCTATACCGACACTTACGGCCCTTCGACGCCAGGTGCAGTGGAGGTTGTATCCGGCACCAACAACGGCGCCAGCGTGGTGCTTGGCACGGCATCGACCATTCCCGATGGCCACGGCGGCCTGACCCTGATCGGCGACACCGACCCGGCCCACGATGCATGTTCTTCGACTTCCAACACGGTCGAAATGACGTCAAAGAACATTGGCGATCTGCTGAATGACCGGCACCTGACCTGGGGCGGATTCATGGGTGGTTTCGACCTCGCTGCCGTCAACGCCAATGGAACGACGGGCTGCAAGCGAAGCACCTTCTCAAATGTCCTGAATGCAAGCCCGACCGACTACACGCCGCATCACAATTGGTTCCAGTACTACGCCTCCACGGCGAATCCGACCCACGTGCGGCCCACGTCAGTCAATGAGATCGGCTACACCGACGACCTGGACAGCACCTCGACACCTGTCCACCACGAATACGACGTGAATGATTTCTTCGACGCGGTGACAGCGGGCAACTTCCCCTCGGTCAGCTATCTGAAGCCGCCCGCGGTGAATGACGCGCATCCGGGAAATTCGGATCCGCTGGACGAGCAGGCCTTCATCGTCAAGGTCGTCAATTTCCTGGAGCAGCAGCCGGACTGGAAGAACACGGCGGTCATCATCACGTATGACGACTCCGACGGCTGGTACGACCACCGCTATGCCTCACCCACCACGGCCTCGTTCGACTCAAGCACGGCCGAGGGATCAGTGATCGGCGCCGATCAGCTCAATGGCACCGGGCTATGCAAAGGGCCGGGGTCCAAGCCCGGCGTGGGCGTAAACGGCGGTACAGTCAATGGCCGCTGTGGGCCCGGAACCCGAGTCCCGTTTCTGGTCATATCGCCCTATGCGCGCACCAACTACGTCGCCAACAACCGCCTCACCCAGTCCTCGGTCGTGCGATTCATCGAAGATAACTGGCTCCATGCGGAGCGGATCGGACAAGGTTCGAACGATGCCGAGGCCGGCAGCATCATGGACATGTTCGACTTCAACCACGGTCGATTCTATCCGACGCCGGCGCTCTATCTTGATCCCAACCTTGGCACACCGGTCGACAAGCCTGCGCATTCCTGATCTCAGGACACTGGCTCGTCTTCGTTCGACCAAGGACTCAATAGTCTAGAGAACATCCCTGCCCCGGCTGAATTCAGCGGGTCAGGGATGCTTCCAGAGCCACTACCACTCCATGCCCTTTCGCGCACATACCGTATTGCCACGAGACTTCCGACCGGCGCTCACGCCGGCTGATCGGAAACGGGACCGTCTGCTCACCGTCGTCCTGTGCCTGATCTGCATGTTCAGTTGCATGGCCGCCTACGCCTTTGTCGATCAAACGCACGCGCTGGCACCAACAGATAACGAAGCTGCTGATGCGCGTGGGATCAATCCCCACCCCGTTCACTTGATGCTTCCGCCGGCTGAGCCACTGAGCGCCGTCGCACAGCTTGGCCGCCTGCTGTTTTTCGACCCGTCTCTGTCGGCCTCCGGACGACAGTCCTGCGCGTCCTGCCACAGCCCGAAGAATGGCTACAACCCGCCCAATGCCCTCACCATCCAGCCAGGCGGACCCGAGCTCAAGAACGTTGGGTACCGGCCACCGCCGTCGCTGGCGTATCTATACCGGCAACTGCCTTTCAGCATCGGACCGGATGCAGGTGATGTCGAGGCGCCCGTCAATTTGAATGCGCTGGCGGCTTCCGCCCTCAGCGATCCCAAGGCGAAGAAATCGGCCGGCACCGCGCCGACGGCGGTCGCCATGGTGCCCCAGGGCGGACTGTTCTGGGACGGCCGCGCCGATTCGTTGCAGCGTCAGGCCTATATCCCGATGCTCAACCCCGTGGAAATGGCGAATGCCAGCGAAGCCGACGTCGCCCGCAAGCTGGCGCACACTCGCTACCGGCAGTCTTTTGCGCAACTGTTCGGGCCCGCCATTCTCGATGACCCGGCGCAGCTGGTTTCCGAGGCCATGTTCGCCATCGGCCGGTTCGAGATCGAAGACCCATCGTTCCATCCGTTCACCAGCAAATACGACGCCTGGTTGCAGGGTCGCGCTCGACTGACACTGGCCGAGTTGCGCGGACTAAAGCTTTTCAACGATTCAACGAAAGCCAATTGCGCGGGCTGCCATCTGAGCCCCGTGAGCAGCGACGGTTTGCCACCGCTCTTCACCGACACCCAATACGAAGCTCTGGGTGTGCCTCGCAACGCCAGCCTGCCGTTCAACAAGAATCCGCTTTCGTTCGATCTGGGCCTATGCGGCCCGGTCAGAAAAGACCTTGCACATCAGACGCAATATTGCGGCATGTTCCTGACGCCGACCCTGCGCAACGTCGACCGGCGCTCGGTCTTCTTCCACAACGGCGTCTATCACACCTTGAAGCAGGTGCTGGACTTCTACAACCTGCGCGACACAGCGCCCGACAAGATCTATCCACACGATGCAAACGGCAAGTTGGCGCAGTACAACGATATCCCGTCGGTCTACCAAGGCAACATCGATACCACCGATGCCCCTTTCAATCGCCGTGTCGGCGACGCGCTCCCGATGACGGACCAGGACATTCGCGACATCATCGCGTTCCTGCACACGCTAGACGATGGCTATACCCCGTCGTCGAAACCAGCCTCGCTTGCTCAGCGACAGGCGGACTGAAAAATTGCGTCGGGCTGTCGATTTCCTGGCCGCACGAAGAAGATCGACAGCTTCACTTGGTCACAGCGCCGATCTGTTGCAGGAAAGTCAGGTTATCTTCCAAATGCCAGTTCTCGACGATGCGGCCATTCACGACGCGATAGATGTCGGTCGCGATGAAATCGACGGTCTGCCCATGACCCTGCATACCCTTGAACTGACCAGTAAAGTGGCCAGTGAAGTGCAGATGGGCGACGACCCTATCGCCCGCCACGATCATTTGTTCGACGCTGCACTGAATGTCGGGAACTGCTCCGCGAAACGCCTTCGATGCAGCGATGGGGCCGGCAACGCCCTGTGCGCGTCCAGGCGGCAATGTTTTGTCGATAAAGTTCGGATCCAGCGCCGCGCGCGCATGAGCCTCGTCGCCAGTGTTCCAGAACGTGTCATAGCGACGCGCGGCTAGAACCTGCGCGGATAGCTGCGCCTTCGGCAGACTCTGATCAACAATCAGGGTTTGGGGCTGAACCAAGTGGTCGGTTTCAGCGAAGCCCGGGGCTGCCGAGATGGCAAGCAGACAAACAACTACCCAGCGCGCCTTATCGAGGCCGTGCCGACAAAGGATGGCTAGCGACATATCACTCTCCAACTATCGGTGCAGACAACGCTGAATCTGCATCCGCGTAGGCCTCTGCAAGCCAGTAGCGGAAATGTTTCCGGCTTCGCGATGATCATCGCGGACTCCGAGTGTCACCGTGCTCTTCGTCGCATAAGTCACCCAGATGTCCCTTAGGCGTCGTTGTTTCGCGGATCATCCTGCGCAGCAACATAATCAAGTCCAAGCGGTCCGATAGCTGTCACCTGTGTGATGTACTCGCTGGATTTCGCCCAATGGAAGTGGGGCGTATCGCCGGGAAGAACGACGACGCTACCAGGCGGATAGGCTTCAAGCTTGTCGGGGTCGAACTGATCGCCCAGGCCCATGTAGAAAATGCCGGACATCACGGTGTAAACGCGATCTTCCGGGTGCCGGTGTGGCATCAGCTTCTCGCCGTGTGGCACCTTGACCCTGATCGTGTAGGGGCCGGCCTTTGAGGGCTGGCCGACAATAATTGCCAGACGAACCGAAGGCGGAAAAGCCGCGAAGGGTATCCAGTCGATATCTTCGGCGAGGACAGATCTGAAGACGTCCTGGCCCGGCTGATGAGATCGAACTGCGCCCAGCTGTGCTCCAATAACGACTGCTTTTTTCTTGTCTGGCATACCGAACCTCCTGCTAGGGGACGGTGATCGAACTATCCCATCGCTTTGCGCAAGCGGACTGGGCTTTTGCCGCAGGAATCGTTGAGCAATGTGCTGCCGTTTCCGCAGGCGGGACATTGCAGAACATTGACCTTAATGGCGCACTCATACAGTGCTCGTGAATGGAGGGTGGAAATTTGGTTTAACGATGACGTCGCTAACTCTCCGGAGTCCACCATCCAGCCGACAAAGCTTGGCGATATCTACTCATCGCGCCCGAACCCTTCAGTCGCATGATTGTCGGATGGTCATGTAGGGTAGGCAGGATCGGCGACTGGTGTTTAAGGACCTGCCGTGCGGCGGGTCTGCAATTCACCGGATCGCAAGTTCCAACGCCCTGGGTTTCCCTCGAAGGCGAGCTCAGATGACGAACGCTTTGGAGCATGGCATTGCTGACCGATTGCCTGGATATCGGAGTTCACGCACTGGGTTTGTGTCGAAGCATTTTACGCTTCGCTCGACGATCCAGTGCGACGACCGTGCCCTATGGCATATGGTTGCCGACCATAAAGTTGCCTAGGCTATTATCCCTTGCCCCCTCCCCAGCAAACACAAGTCTGACCATGCCTCACGGACCTGTCCGGCCTTAGGCATGGCTGATGGAAGTCAACGGTTATGTGGATCGTCAAAATCGCGCTGGAACGACCGCTCACGTTCATTGTTCTGGCGCTGCTGTTGTTGATACTCGGTCCGCTCGCCATTCTGCGAACGCCCACCGACATCTTCCCGAATATCGATATTCCGGTGGTTTCGGTGGTGTGGCAGTACACCGGCCTGCCTGCCGACGATATGAACAACCGCATCGTGACCGGCTTCGAACGATCGCTCACCACGACGGTCAACGATGTCGAACACACCGAAACGCAATCGTTGAACGGCGTTGGCCTGGTCAAGGTGTTCTTCCAGCCAAACGTCAAAATCGACATGGCGGTAGCACAGATCACCGCGATTTCGCAGACGGTGATCAAATCGATGCCGGCCGGCACGACGCCGCCGCTGGTGATCGTCTATAGCGCATCCAGTGTGCCGATCCTGCAGTTTGCGCTGTCATCGAAGGAGCTGTCCGAGTCGACCATCTTCGACGATGCCAACCAGATCGTGCGCACCTTTGTTACTGGCGTGCGCGGCGCCGCCACGCCCTATCCCTACGGCGGCAAACAACGTCAGATCCAGGTCGATCTGAACCCGCAGGCGCTGTTGGCGCACGGCCTGTCGCCGAGTGATGTGGTCACAGCCATTGGTCAGCAGAACTTGATCCTGCCGGCGGGCACCGAGAAAATCGGCGACCTCGAATACAGCGTGAAGTTGAACGGCAGTCCACAACAGATCGCCGACCTCAACAATGCGCCGATCCGCACTGTCAATGGCATCACGACTTATATCCGCGACGTTGCGCATGTCCACGACGGCTCGCCGCCGCAGACCAATATCGTGCGCGTGGATGGTCAGCGCGCGGTGCTGATGTCGATCCTGAAAATCGGCAATGCATCCACGCTGGACATCGTGGGTAGCTTGCGTGGCATGCTGCCGAAAATCCGCGCGGCCATACCTCCAAACCTTCAGATTCACGCATTGTCGGATCAGTCGCTGTTCGTGCGCGCGGCGATTTCAGGCGTGATTCGCGAAGGTGGGATCGCCGCTGCGCTCACCGGCTTGATGATCCTGCTGTTTCTGGGTTCGTGGCGCTCCACGTTGATCATCGCGATCTCCATTCCGCTGTCGATCCTGGCTTCAATCATCGCGCTGTCCGCGATGGGCGAAACGATCAACATCATGACGCTGGGTGGTCTCGCGCTGGCGGTCGGCATCCTGGTCGACGATGCCACCGTGACCATCGAGAACATCAATTCGCATCTGGAGGAAGGCAAGGAGGTCTACGAAGCGATCATGGAAGGCGCCCAGCAGATCGCCGTGCCGGCGCTGGTTTCCACGTTGTCGATTTGTATTGTGTTTGTGCCGATTTTCTTCCTCGGCGGCGTTGCCAAATACCTGTTCGCGCCGCTCGCTGAAGCGGTGGTGTTCGCGATGCTGGCTTCCTACGTGCTGTCGCGAACCCTGGTGCCGACACTGTCGCTGTACTGGCTGAAGAAGCACGGCCACGGAGAGCAGAACTCCCCCGGTCTTCTCGGACGTTTTCAGCTGGCCTTCGAACGACGCTTCGAGCGCATTCGCGATGGTTATCGCAATACGCTGGAAGTCGCGGAAAAGCATCGCGGACTGTTCGCGATATTGTTCTTCGGCGGCTGCGCACTATCGGTGGCGCTGCTGGTGCCGTGGCTGGGCCGCGACTTTTTCCCTTATGTCGATGGCGGCCAGATCAAGCTGCATTTCCGTGCTGAAACCGGATTGCGCATTGAGGAGACGGCGCGTCTGGCCGATGGCATCGAGGACGTGATCCGCCAGACCATCCCGAAGAACGAACTGGTCAACATTGTCGATACGCTTGGCCTGCCCTACAGCGGCATCAATCTGTCTTACAGCAATACCGGCGTGGTGGGCACGTCCGACGGCGACGTCTTCGTCAGCCTGGGTGAAGATCACCACCCGACCATTGACTACGTGCGCACACTTCGCCAGCGTCTGGCGCAACGCTACCCCGGCGTGACGTTCTCGTTCCTGCCGGCAGATATGGTCGGACAGATCCTCAACTTCGGTTCACCGGCGCCCATCGACGTGCAGGTCAGCGGACGCGATCCTGATGTCACCGCGAAGATTGCCAACGACCTCTATGGCCAGCTCAAGCGTGTGCCCGGTCTGGTCGACCTGCGCCTGCAGCAGGCGCTGAACCTGCCGCAAATCAACGTCAACGTTGACCGCACACGTGCCAGCCTGGTTGGCCTTACCCAGCAGGATGTAGCCAGCAATCTGCTGACGGCACTGGCGGGTTCATCGCAGGTCAGCCCCACCTATTGGGTCGACCCGAAAACAGGCATCAGCTATTCCATTGCAACGCAGGCACCGCAGTATCAACTCGACACTCTGCAGGCGCTGCAGACGCTGCCGATCACCAGCACCGGCGCCTCAACGCCAGCGGCGACCAGCAGCAGCGGCACGAGCGGCATGTCGAGCCAGATTCTGGAAAGCCTCGCCTCTTTCTCGCGCAGCGCGGGACCAGCCATCGTGACGCACTACAGCACCATCCCGACCATGGATCTGTATGCCGCGGTCGATCGTACCGACCTCGGCAGCGTAGCGGCCGACGTTCAGCGCATCGTCGATAACTACTCCAGGCACCTGCCCCGCGGCGTCGACATCAACGTACGTGGGCAGGTGCAGACCATGGCCGAGTCTTATCGTGGCTTGATCGGCGGACTGGCGTTTGCAATCGTGCTGGTCTATTTGCTGATTGTGGTCAATTTCCAGAGCTGGCTGGACCCGATGATCATCATCGCGGCGTTGCCCGCGGCACTCGCCGGTCTGGTCTGGATGCTGTTCCTCACCGGCACGCCGCTGTCGGTGCCGGCACTGATGGGCGCCATCATGTGCATGGGCGTTGCCACGGCCAACTCGATCCTGGTGATCAGCTTCGCGCGCGAGCGGCTGGATCATCACAACGATCCGGTAAGAGCCGCGATCGAGGCTGGCTTCGCACGTTTCCGTCCGGTGCTGATGACCGCCTTTGCGATGATTATCGGCATGGTGCCGATGGCGCTGGGCATGGGTGAGGGCGGCGAGCAGAATGCTCCACTCGGCCGTGCCGTGATCGGCGGCCTGTTGCTGGCGACGGCAGCCACATTGTTCTTCGTACCCACGTTTTTCAGTCTGATCCACCGTCGCCATACGGCGGATCATGACGCGGCTGCCGTTTGAGATCCTGACCATGCCCACACCGAACACATCGTCATCCCTTCCGCGGTCCAAGCCGTCGCATCGCGCAAGGTTCGTGCTCATCCTGCTCGGCATCGCGTTGCTGGCGCTCGGGGTGATCGGGGTGATCGAACGCATGCACGCACGCCACGTGCTGACCGAAGACACGGATCGCAATGCCGTCCCGACCGTCAGCACGCTGACTGCACAGCCTGCGCCCACCGATCAATCCCTGATCCTGCCCGGCACCGTCAAATCCTGGCAGGACGCCCAGATCTATGCCCGCACCACGGGCTATGTGAACAAGTGGTACGTAGACATCGGAACGAAGGTGAAACAGGGTCAGCCCCTGGCTGAGCTGGACACCCCTGACGTCGACAACGAACTCAAGCAGGGCCAGGCGCAGATGCGCAGCGACCAGGCTAATGAGAACCTGGCAAAGGTCACCTCCGATCGCTATCAAAAACTGGTAGGGCAAGGTCTGGTGGCCGTTCAGACGGCTGATCAGTTTGCTGCCCAGTTGAACGCAGACGTCGCGACGGTGGAAGCGGACCGCGCCAATGTCGCCAAGCTCCAGAACATGGAGCAGTTCAAACACATTGTTGCGCCGTTCGATGGCGTCATCACCCAGCGCAACCTGGACGTGGGTGCACTGGTCGATGCGGGCTCGACCGGCAGCAATCTGTTTGTGATCGCCGACACCAGCAAGCTGCGTGTATTCGTCGATGTGCCTGAAAGCTCGGCGAGCGGTGTGCATATCGGCATGCCGGCTGACGTGACTTTGAGCAGCTACGGCGCCAAGCCTTTCAGCGGCACTGTCGCCCGCACGTCGGACGCCCTCGATTCGAGCACCCGTACCCTGCGCACCGAGATCGATGTAGACAATACGGGCCAGACACTGGTACCGGGGGTCTACGCCAACGTCAAGCTGGCACTGGCTACGGCCGCGCACAATTTCATCGTGCCAGCCAACACCCTGCTGTTTCGCAGTGAGGGCCTACGCATTGCGTTGGTCGATGCACAGCAGCGTGTTCACCTGCAGACGGTAACGCTGGGCCGCGATTTCGGCAACACGGTCGAAGTAACCGAAGGCCTGGAAGCCAACGCACACATCATCATCAACCCGGCCGACTCGCTGTATGAGGGCGAACAGGTAAACATCGCCAAGCGCGACAAGTAATTCCACCCATTCGAGGCTTGATGTCCGCCACGGAGCCTTTGCGCAGGTTGGACATGCATTTTCGTGGTTCATCACCTCGCTGGTGAAGCGCACGGATCACATGGGTCGTGCCGTTCTTGCCGTGTCGTTGCGCGGGCGGGACGCAGTGCGCAAAACCCGTATCGACGGTGGCCAGGCGCTACTGGCAAAGCCGGGCTTGCCACGCCGGCACGGCACCTTCATGCTATGAAAACATCTGGCTGGCGTATCTTCCAACGCACCCTGCTTCATGGCCACGGGCCCGGTTTCTTCGTGATTACAGGATTGCTTGCCCATGAGTGTCGCCAGTCCCGCCGAGCGCGATGAGCTGAATCGGCTGTTGATGCAGACCGGTCGCAATGACCAGAAGGCATTTGCCGAGCTCTACAAGCGCACCTCGTCCAAGCTGTTTGGCGTATGTCTGCGCATGCTGCATGACCGTGGCGAGGCAGAAGAAGTCCTGCAGGAGACCTACACCACGGTCTGGCGCCGTGCCGCGAGCTTCGATGCGGCGAAAGCAAGTGCGATCACCTGGCTGATCACGCTGTCACGCAACAAGGCGATCGACCGTTTGCGCCAGCACCGGGAAGAACTGCTGGATGACCCGTCCAGGCTGGATGAAACTGTAGACGACCAGCCCACGCCGGCCGCGGACGCCGAGACCAGTCAGGAATATCGACGCCTGCAGGTTTGTCTCGATGAACTGGAACCCCAACAACGTGATTCGGTTCGTGAAGCCTTTTTCACCGGAGCTACGTATAACGAATTGGCGACACGCTGCATGGTGCCGCTCGGAACCATGAAAAGCTGGATCCGCCGTAGCCTGATGCAACTTCGCACGTGCCTCGATCAATGAACACACCAGCCGACGACGGCAACAACAATCTGCGCTACGCCGAGTACGTGCTGGGCGTGCTCGATGCCGACGCGCGCGCCGCGGTCGCCCATGAAATCGAGACCACGGGCGAGGCCGCGACGGCGGTTGCGTTATGGCAGCGGCGCCTGATGCCTTTGGCTGATCAAATCGCCGACGTCGCGCCAGCGCCCTACGTCTGGGCGCGGATTCACGACGCGCTGCAGCTGGATGCACCGGCCAGGATCCAGCCACGCAAGGGGCTTTGGGACAACCTGCAGCTATGGCATTGGCTTGGCATCGGTGCCAGTGTCGTGGCCGCCGCGTTGATAGTCGTGGTCTCCCTGCCCCACCTGGCACCCACACCCACGGTGGTCAGCGCCGGTTACATGGCTTCCACCATCCAGCAGGACAATGGCGTCACCGGCTGGACTGCCACCATGGACTTGCAGCACGCGCGGATGGTCGTGGTGCCGGCAACACCGGTCGCCTTCGCGCAAGGGCGTGCTCCCGAGCTTTGGCTGATTCCGTCCGGGCAAAAGCCCATCGCGGTGGGCATGATTGCGCGCGACAAACCCACCACCCTGGCCTTGGATCCCACCCTGCTCGCGCAGCTCGGCCCAACCGCCGCACTTGCCGTCTCGGTCGAACCGATCGGTGGTTCGCCAACCGGTCAGCCTACCGGCGCGGTCATCGCCAAGGGTGTGATCAGCGGTGCGCCTGATGCGGGGGACCACACGAGCAAGGTCGCGAGTGCCTACCATCGGAACGCCGGGCAGACGTCGGCGTAGTCCGGTCATGATGCTTCCATCATGACCACGGCCGTGGTGTTGTTTCGCCGGGATCTGCGCCTCGCCGACAATCCTGCACTGGTGGCCGCCTGCGCCCGGCATACGCGCATCCTGCCGGTGTTCATCCACACCCCTCACGAGCAAGCGGCCAAGCAGGATGCTCCATGGCCCGCGGGGGCGGCCAGTCGCTGGTGGCTGCATCACTCGCTGGCCTCGCTCCAGGCCCAACTGCATGAGCGTCAAGCCGCCCTGCATCTAGTTCAGGGCGACAGCCTGCCGGTCTTGCTGGAGCTGATCAAGCAGACCGGCGCGCAAGCCGTGTACTGGAACCGCCTGTACGAGCCGGCGGCCATCGCACATGACACGCGGATCAAAACGGCACTGCGCGAACACGGCATCGAGGTGCACAGTCACGCCGCCGCGCTATGGTCGGAGCCTTGGCAGATCAGTACCCAGCAAGGCGAGCCGTATCGCGTATTCACGCCCTACTGGCGCAATCTCCGAGCCCGCGTGAATGCGACCGCGCCGTTGCCGGAGCCCGCGGCGGCTGATTGGCTGACACTACCTGGCAGTCTGCCGCTGGCCGCCTTGGGTCTGCTTCCGCGCATCGACTGGGACAGCGGACTTAACGAAACCTGGCAACCCGGCGAACAAGGCGCCCAGGAGATGCTGGAACTGTTCTGCGACGACGCCATCAGCGATTACGCGCATGCGCGCGACCTGCCTGCGCGGCACGGCACGTCACGACTGTCACCCCATCTGCATTTCGGGGAAATTTCGCCGAGGCAGATCCACTTCGCCCTGCACGAACACTCGCAACGCGTGGATACGCGACAGTGCGCAGACATCGAGCCTTATCTGCGCGAGCTGGGCTGGCGCGAATTTGCCCATCATCTGCTCTATCACTTCCCGCACACGCCCACTGAAAACTTCAATCCGCGCTTCGAAAGTTTCCCGTGGGCCCCGCCCGATGAAGTGCGACTCGAACGCTGGCAGCAGGGTCGCACTGGCATTCCACTGGTCGACGCCGGCATGCGCGAGCTATGGCATACCGGCTGGATGCACAATCGCGTGCGCATGATCGTCGCCAGTTTCCTGACCAAGAACCTGCGCCAGCACTGGCTCCATGGCGCGCGCTGGTTCTGGGACACGCTGGTCGACGCGGATCTCGCCAACAACACGCTAGGCTGGCAGTGGGTGGCCGGCTCTGGTGCCGATGCTGCACCCTATTTCCGGGTGTTCAACCCGGTCACCCAGGCGAAAAAATTCGACCCCCAGGGCATCTATCTCAGGCGCTGGCTGCCCGAACTGGCAGATGCACCGCTGGATCTACTGCACGAACCCTGGAAGGATTCGTCACTACTGACCCGCAGCGGTTACCCGGCGCCAATGATTGATGTTGCCGGGTCTCGCCAGGATGCGCTGACCGCGTATCAGAGTTTGCGCAACCGTTGATCCAGCTCTCGCTGGAGCGCAGACAGTCTTCACGTTGATATCAGAGTGGCAGACCTCCGCACCTGGGGAGGTCTGCCACCAATACCGCTTTGAGCAGCCCGATCGGTCATCCAGTCCTGACTAACTTACCAGCCCACACCTAGGCCAACACCACCCGAACTCTCGCCGCCACCGCTGATCGCCGCACCAAATGTAAGATTGGCTTTCGGGGTGATCTGGTGCGAATAGCCCACCGACATTGCGGCCTGCCCACCGTAGCCGCCAACGCCCATACCCAGTCGGTTTGGCGTGTTGATGCCCTGAGTACTGAACGCCATCTGCGACATCGCCGCACCCATGGCCCCGACGCGGTCAAGGCGCTGGTTAACTCCATAGAGCTGCTGGCTGACTTGATTACGCAACGTATTGAGGTCGTTGGTGCTGGCGAAATTACCCAACTTCTGGTCCGTATACGCATTGGCGGACTGCAAGGTGGTCTTGTCGCCAGCGTCGGTATACGTCTTGGCAGTAACCAGCGCAGCCTGCACCTGGCCGTAGTTTGCCGCATCGGTAACCTGGGTGCCGGCCGCCACGTTAGTGACCTGGCGCTGGGCGCCCGAGTTGCCCACTGACACCGTATTGGCACGGTTGGCTACCGAGCCTTGACCCAACGCAACTGCACCGGTCGCCGTCACCGAACTGCCCTGCCCCAGCGCAGTGCCCGAAGCAGCGGTTACCGAGGCACCTTCACCCACTGCTGCTGCGTTGGTCGCGGCTACCGCAATGCTGGTATTCGCACCGACCGCCGTACTGCCGTCGGCCTTCACCTTGGCGTTGCCGCCGATGGCCGTGTCGTTGCGGCCGGCCGCGTAGCTATCGCCGCCCACCGCGGTGCCGTGATCGCCGCCCACGGAGGCTCCGGAACCCAGCGCCACGCCCTTGGAACCAGTCGCCACGTTCGCCTTATCGCTGCCGTCGCTGGCACCGCCCGCCACGATGCGACCACCGTTGGGATCCACCACTACGTTGTGCGGAGCTTGCTGCAGGGCAGTCACATCATTGCGGAGCGAGATGATGTTATTCACCGCACCAGTCAGGACACCGTTCAATGCCCTCAGCGCATCGCCCACATTGCTGTAGCGACTGCCCTGGATCACAAAGTTCGGTAGGGCCGAGCCGCCACTGGCAGTCAGGCCAGCACCACCACCCATCGCGGCGTACACACCGGCAACCTGACCCACCGTTGCCGCGTCGGTCGACTCGCCGCCGGCCTGCACATTGCTGATCCGCGTTCCGTGAGTGCCAGCTAGAGTGGCTTGGCCCTTACTACTGTCGTCGTATTTCACCGCGTTGGTCAACTCGCCTCCGGAGCTGCCGGCAGTGGCGATCGCGGTATCGAGCTGGCGCTTGTTTATGGCATCCGTAGCCTGGCTGCCATCTGCGACGTTGGTGATTTGCCGTTCGCCCCCGACGCTACCCACCGACACCGTATTGTCGCGATCAGCCACGGACCTCGCGCCCAGCGCCACGCTATTGGAGCCACTGGCCATACTGCCGTAGCCCAGCGACGTACTGAACAGATTGGTCACGTTCGCTCCGGCACCCACCGCCGTCGCACCGTCTTTAAAGGCGAAGCTGCCTGAGCCCAACGCCGTGCTGTTGACACCTTCGGCGTCCGAGCCTGCGCCGTAGGCCGCACTGTGGTCACCCACCGCGAAGCTGTTCGCACCCGCCGCCACCGAATGCGTGCCCAACGCCAAGGCGTCCTCGCTGCCATCGGTCACACCGTCCGCGGCAAACAGGTGAGACGCCTGCGACGTAGACTTCGCCACGGCATCCAGCTGGCCCTTGTTCACCGCATCGGTTGCTTCGGTGCCAGCGGCGACGTTGGTGATCTGACGCTCATCACCGGCACCTCCTACTGAGACTGTGTTAGCGCGCTTACTGAACGAGTGTGCGCCGATGGCGATGGAGTTGTCCCCCAATGCCCAGGCATCAGCACCAAGGGCAGTGCCGCCATTGCTGGACGCCATACTGTTCGCCCCCACCGAGGTGGTGTTCTCGCCATGCGCAGTGCTGTTCCCGCCAATCGACGTGGCGTAATCGCCATACGCGTCTGAAGCGAAGCCTAGCGAAGTCGACAATATGCCGATGCTTCTCGCCTCACCGCCGACCGCCGTGCTATTGACGTCAGCCGCAAACGAACTCCAGCCAAGCGAAGTCGCGAAATCGCTCGATGCCACGGCACCCGCACCGAAGGCCGATGCGCCAAGACCTTTCGCTTCTGCCACAGAAACCGAGCCGTCCAACATCAAGTTGCCACCACCCACAGCGACACTTTCAGTACCCACCGCTTGTGCGGCTTGACCCACCGCCAGCGATCGGTCGCCCGAGGCGACACTGTTGTAGCCGGTCGCCGTTGCACCGTTTGCCGTTGCCGCCGCGCCGCTACCGAAAGCCGACGCGCCTGTTGCGCTGGCGAGGCTGCTATAGCCAACAGCCGTGGCGTAGTCATTAGCTGCCACGGCAGTCCAGCCCAGCGCGGATGAACCGGTACCGTTCGCGAAACTGTGCGCACCCATCGCGGTGCTGTTGAGGCCCTCTGCATCGGAAGACGCGCCGTATGCGGAACTCTCTACACCGACCGCGAAACTGCTCGCACCCGCCGCCACCGAATGTGTGCCCAACGCCAAGGCATCCTCACTGCCATCGGTTGCACCCTCAGCGACGAATAGGTGCGTCGATGAAACGGCATCCAGCTGAGCCTTGTTCACCGCGTCCGTTGTCTGTGTGCCAGGGGCGACATTGGTGATCTGACGCTCGTGGCCGGCGTAGCCTATCGACATCGTGTTGGCACGGTTGGCCAGTGAGCCAGAGCCAATGGCAATGGCGTTGAGCGCGTCAGCAGTGACGCGGCTACCTACGCCGAGCGCGACGCCACCATAGGCCTCGACGAGGCTGGCGTAGCCTAAACCAACGCCATAGTCGGCGAACACATTGGTGCGTGCGCCGATGGCGATGGCATAGTCGTTCTTGGCGTGACTCGACGTACCTTCGGCCAGGCTGTAACGTCCTTCGGCAGTGGCAATGGTGCCAAGCGCTACCGCGCCGTAAGCCGGAGAAGTCGTTACGGCGCCGGGGCCGATCGCGGTAGAAGCCAGCCCATTCGCTGTGGTGGCGACCAGGTGTCCGGTCGGGCGACCGTTAACAACGCCGCCCGCATCCACCAAGGAACCGAACGCGACGCTGAAGTCGCCATTTGCAGCACTGCCGGCACCAAGCGCCGAGGCCGCGTTTCCAACCGCCTGAGCACGGGCTCCGAGCGCGGTGCCGTAGTCCCCGGATGCATTGGCCCGTGCGCCTACTGCAGTGGATTGCTGCCCTGTCGCAAAAGCGCCGACGCCGAACGCCGCAGCGCCAAAACTACTTGCCTGTGCGCTGGCGCCCACTGCCGTACCACCCACACCGGCACTGGTCGCGGCGGTATCTATCGGGTCCCCGTTGGCATCTCCAAGTAGTGCGTTGCCATTCGCATCCACAGCATTGCCGCCGATAGCGACACCAGCAGGACCGGTTGCCTGGGCACCGGCGCCGTAAGCGGCGCTGTTCTGCCCACTCGCTACCGCGCCATGGCCGGTTGCCGTGGCATGGCTTGCGGTCGCGGACGCACCGCTTCCGAAAGCGGACGCACCTATCGCGTCAGCGAAGCTGTTGTAGCCCGCGGCCGTGGCGTAGTCATGGGTCGCCTGCGCCTTCCACCCAAACGCCGATGAACCGGTACCGAAGGCAAAACTGTGCGCACCGATCGCCATGCTGTTGTTTCCCTCCGCATCGGAATAGCTGCCGAATGCGGAACTCTCGTCGCCCACTGCGAAGCTGCTCGCACCGGCCGCCACCGAATGCGTACCAAGCGCAAGTGAGTCACTGCCCAGGGCCAGGGAATTGTCGCCTTCCGCGCCCGCCTGGTAGCCCACGGACACGCTCCGCACACCGTCCGCTGTCGCATTGACACCCATCGCCTGCGCTTGGTTCTTGCTGGCGGTTGATGAGGCGCCAAAGGCGATGGAATCACTTATATCCGCACTACCGGGCGTGCGATTGCCGGCCGTCGCAGCATTGCCGATAGCCATGTTGCGAGTGCCATTTCCGCTGCCCGCCCAGGCCTTGGCGCCTATCGCCTGGTCGTTAGTAAACGCGGCGACCGCGCCATGGCCAATGCCGATGCTGTCCGTGCCCCAAGCCACACTGGAGTTGCCGATAGCTACCGCGTCGGTTGTACCCAGGTTGAGTCCATTGGCCAGACTCTTGAGGCCTATGGCCACGCTTCCATCACCGTTCGCATGCGCCTGGAAACCGATGGCCGATGCACCGCCCAGGTCGCTTGCATTGAGTGAGTTGGTACCACTGGCATACGCCCCGGTGCCAAGTGCTGTGCTGTTGTTGGCCCACGCGTACGCGCTTTTGCCCAAGGCCACGCTGTTGGTGCCCAGCGAAGTCGCAGACATGCCAATTGCCAGCGATCCGGGGCCTACCGAATAGCTCTTGGTGCCGAGCGCCATGGAGTCATCGCCATAGCCGATGGCCGATTTGCCAATCGCGATGGCATCCTTGCTCAGCTGCGCCACACCTGCACCAAAGCCCAAAGCCACCCCGTATTGGGCGCCCGAGTAAGCAATCGCACCGTTACCGATGACGACGCTGTTGCTCGACCCGATCGTTGTGCCCGTCGTGGTGTCGTCGGTGGCCGAGGCACCTTGACCGATCACGATCGCGCCAGTCGACGCCGCGCCGGTGTACGAATTTCCGCTGCCGAATACGATGCTATTCGCGCCCTGGGCCCTTACGCCCTGACCAATGGCTACGGCATTGTTGCCGATGGCCTGAGCACCATTACCTTCCGCAATCGTGTTGTTGCCGCTGGCCAGTGCCGCCGGACCTACCGCCAGCGCGTTGGTACCCGTCGCGGAGGCATCGGTGAGCGTGGACTTGGTGTGGAAGTACTTGGTGCCATTTGCGTTGATACCGCCGGCGTACACGTCCAGCGCGCTGAGTGCGCTACCTGCATCATGGTATGTATTGGTGCCGCCCGCGCTCGGCAAGGTGTAGCTCGGCGTGGTCCACGCACCCGTGGTTGAGTTATAGCCAGCACCGCCGCCTAACGCACTGGCTGCACCCTGACCGACGGCTGCCAGATCCACGTCCACTGAATTCAATCGCGGGCCATTCAAAGTATCGGTGCTGGTGATGTCGAGAGGGCCGCTGGCCACGTTGTTCGTGCCGCTATTGGCATCATTGAACTGAAGATAATGGATAGTCCCTGCGATGCCTCCAACGGATACATGCTGTTGACTCTTGTTCACCGCGTTTGTGGTCAACCAGCGTGCCGTCGTCGTATCCGTCGACTTGCCGAAAGCATCCGTAGCCACTGCCGGGCCAGCGCCTAGCGCCATGACGACACCCGCAGCCGCGGTCGCGGCTCTGAGACGTTTCGATGCGGCGCCCTTGCCACTGGCATTGGCGAACTCCGATGCAACCACGAGCATGCCCAGCGACTTGTTCCATACCTTGCTGTAGATTTTGTTCAAGACACATCTCCCTATGCGTAATTACGAATTCGGCCCGCACCCGCCGTACTCAGCGTGTGTCGAAGGACATGATTTGTATCTGTAGGTCAGTCAGGTCTTTCAGACGCACGTATCCGTCGCACGTCCTGAAAACCGGTGTGTGCGGGACTTGAAGTTGCGAACTTCAATCGCGGCCCTTCGGCGTCGCGGCATTGAGTCGGCCGTGGCGTGGAGGACTCCGACCTGGAGGGCGGAGTCCTCGGTTTGCCTGCTATCAACTCGGTGTTTACTTCGGTGCGGTGAACGTGCCGAGCACCGTCACGCCACTGTACGCGGAGTCGCCCACCAAGGTGACGTAGTAGCTGGCAACCCGCGGGCGCGAGATCGCCACTGATTTACTCGTTCCGGAACTCGATGCCGATTTGAAGTCGTAGTTGGTAGCGCTACCCACGGAACCCACCTTGACGTAGAGAGATACGTTGCCACTGCCTCCTAACGTGCGCAGGGTCAGTGCGAGCGCCCCGGCTGGAACATCCAGCTTGTAGACCGTACTGGCGCCGACTGATCCCGACTGGCCAGCCACCATGATGCCGCTGGTGAGCACAGTGGAACTGTCCGGGACCGGTGGTGGGGGGACGTCAGTGCCAAAGGTCGCTGCCGCCGCTACAGCAGCGCCTGCATCGAGAATGCCTGCACCAAATGTCTTTGACGGATCCGGGGTAACTTTTGGTACTCGCGCTGTACTCTTCAGGATGCTGAGTACCTGGGCAGGCGTCAGCAGCGGCAAGCCTGCGCCAACTCGGGCGCTCTGCATCAATGCAACAGCGCCGGTAACGTGCGGGGCGGCCTGCGAAGTGCCCGCCATGCCGCCGTAGGTATCGCCACCAGGGCTGGCCGCCGGTGCCGTTGCGCTGTTATTCAGGGCTTGCCAGGCAAAACCTTCCGGGTTCAACTGGGTCCCCGATTCGCCATCATTGACGTTGACACCGCCGCCAAACGCGCTCAAGGCCACGATACTTTCCTTGGGGCCATTGTAATTTGAATAGTACGCAAGCTTGCTGGTGACGCCAGTCGAAGCCACCGTGATCGCACCGGGGCAGCTGGCCGGGGAGCTGCCGACGACATCCTCGCCGCTGTTACCGGCAGCGACCACGACCACGGCACCCAAGGCATTCGCCTTGGCAATGGCAATAGCAGGATCGTCCTTGGCTGTGCACGTACTCGGCCCCCCAAGACTGAGATTGATCACTTGCGCCGGGTTCGGGTTGTCGGGGATGCCTTCCACGTGACCACCCGCGGCCCACACGATGGCGTCGTCGATGTCACTGTCAGTGCCTCCGCAGTGGCCCAGTACGCGGACCGGAATCACCTTGGCGTTATACGCAATGCCCGCCATACCAACCCCATTGTTGGTCAACTCGGCACCACTGGCGCTGGCCACATGGGTGCCGTGCCAGGAGCTATCGTGGCCGCCACTGCCCGGATTAATGCAACCACCGTTGGTGGTCGTGTATCGATCGCCCGTCGTCCAGTCACCCAGATCCCAACCACCCGGCGCGCGGCCGGCTGATGTGCGACCAGAGACCAGAGCATCGCTGGTGAAGTCGTAGCCAGCATCCGCCATCGAGGTATTTACATCAGCATGCTTGACGATGCCGGTATCCAGCACCGCGATGGTCGCGCCTTTGCCATCGGCAAGGTTCCAGGCTCCGACGATATTGACGCCGCCGTAGTTGGCCACCTTGTTCTTCGCTGTAGGGGCACCGTTCCCTGCCAGATAGTCAGTCTGATAGGTGGCAAAGTTGGGATCGTTCGGCATGAACGCCGTCGTGATGGCATTGGGCGAGTTGGTATCCAACACGGCTTGCCGGAGCACGTCCGGGGCGACGTGTTCTACGGCCGGGTCGGCCGCGATGGACTGGATGAATGCCGCCGCCTCTGCCTGATTCAGCTTGCGTGAGGTGGTCACCAGCTCAGCGCCGGTCGCCAGCTTGCGCTTGTAGTTCACGCGCGGTGCGTTGCCCAAGCGAGCACGTGCGGCGGCAGCGCTAATATTCTGCACGGCAGCCGTCTGGCTTCCCTGCTCAGTCGATCCCACGCGATACCTGATGATGAAGCGATCGTAGCTGCCGTCAGTGCGCAAGGAACTGACATTGAAGTTTGCTGCGGCTACGGAGGGCGTGGGTATCGCCTGCGTGATACTGCCAGCGAAGGCTGACGAAGAAAGAGCCATTCCGATCGATGCCACCAGCACCGACTTGATCCCTGAACTGTTCATCATTGCAACGATCTCCATGTTTTGATGATTGGCGTTCCATGGCGATGTCCATGAAACCCTTCCTGCGGAACTTCCCGTTCCATGCTTTGACGCCGATCGATATCCCGTCCCGCGGTTGCGTACGAACAGTCCTTCGAAACGTAAGATATTACGAACCTAACACTGTGTTCTTGCGCCAGTCAACCGGAATTTGCCATTTTCCAGCAGGCCGATTTCGAAGTGATGTGATGCTCGTTCGCATTGACGAGCCGCTCATTGGCTTAGGGGCCAACCCAGAATTTTTTAATTCAAGGAAACAAGGACCCCGCAACAGCCGGATGTCGACGCTAATTGCACGTTTGCGTTGTTCTGTCATGAGCGTGACGCTGTATCAATAGCTCCCCGCGATCGGATGCATCCGCTCCGGCCATTCGTCCGTACCTATCAACGACACACTGATAGGCAGACGTTCATGGCGCTCTCCAGACCGGTCTTGATCCCAATTTCACACGGGGCCAAGCCAGCAACACTCAATGCGGAAGTTGTCGATGCCCATGGGTCGTGGCTTAGCCGTAGTGTTCGACGCTGGATCGATACTGCCGCGAGTGACGAGCTTGACGAGGCAACCGCCGATCGCATCGACTGGCTGCGGACTGCGCCGTTCATTGCGATGCATCTGGCCTGCCTGTGCGTGTTCTGGGTGGGTGTGTCGCCGATCGCGTTGATCGTGGCAGCTGCGTTATATGTCGTACGCATGTTTGCGTTGACGGGTTTCTATCACCGCTATTTCTCGCACCGCACGTTTCAGACCTCGCGCACAGTGCAGTTTGTGTTTGCTTTGATCGGGGCCTCATGCGTGCAGCGTGGCCCCTTGTGGTGGGCGGCGCATCATCGCAACCACCATCGCCATGCCGACACGACGCGGGACCCGCATTCGCCGGGTGTGTATGGCTTCATCTGGAGTCATGTGGGCTGGTTTCTGACGCCACGCAACTTCCGCACGGACTTGTCGCGCGTGCCGGATCTGGCGAAGTTTCCCGAACTGCGCGTGCTGGATCGTTACGACACTTTGGTGCCGGTGATGCTGGCCGTGTGCCTGTATCTGCTGGGCGTACTGCTCAAGCACGTTGCGCCGCAGCTGGGCACCAGCGGCGGGCAGATGCTGGTGTGGGGCTTTTTCGTATCGACCATCGTGCTGTTCCACGCCACGGTGACCATCAACTCATTGGCGCATCGATTCGGCAGCCGTCGCTTCAATACCCGGGATGACAGCCGCAATAACGTGTGGCTGGCATTGCTCACGTTTGGCGAAGGCTGGCACAACAACCATCATTTCTTCCCTGGCTCAAGCCGCCAGGGTTTCCGCTGGTGGGAGATCGACCTGACCTGGTACGGGCTGCGGTTGATGTCGGCGCTGGGTCTGGTACGGGGCCTCAAGCCGGTGCCCGCCTGGGTGATGACGAAGGCGAGGGAGTAAGACATGCGTATCGCCGTTGTCGGATCGGGCATCGCAGGCATGGCTTCTGCGTGGCTGCTGTCGCGAAAGCATGAGGTGACGCTGTTCGAAGCCGGCAGCTATTTCGGCGGCCACACGCATACGCATGACGTCATGCAGCAAGGTGAAAACTATCGCATCGATAGCGGCTTCATCGTGCACAACCCGAGTCACTACCCACTGCTGACCCGACTGTTCGAGCAGCTCGGTGTGCAGTCGCAGCCGACGACGATGAGCTTCTCGGTGCACAACGAAGCCAGCGGGTTGGAATACAACGCAGCAACGCTGGATACGCTGTTCTGCCAGCGTCGCAACCTCTGCTCGCCGCGGTTTATCGGGATGGTGCGCGACCTGACGCGCTTCTATCGCGAGGCACCGGCGCTGCTGGACTTGCCTGGAGTGGGTCCATCGCTTGGCGATTACCTCGCCGAACACCGATACGGCGAAGCGTTTCGCGACGAGCATCTGGTGCCGATGGCTTCGGCGTTGTGGTCATCGCCGGCGACGCAGATCCTGCGCTTCCCTGCCCGCTATCTGGTGCAGTTCATGTCCAACCACCAGATGCTGCAGGTCACTGATCGGCCGCAGTGGCGGGTCGTGCGTGGCGGTTCATCGAACTATATCCATGCGCTGCGGGCGCGCTGGCCGGTCAATGAGCGCCTGAATTGCGCGGTGCGCTCGATCCGTCGCCACGTGGGTGGCGCCATGCTGGAAAGCGCTGCGGGCGTTGAACATTTCGATCAGGTCGTACTGGCCTGCCACAGCGACCAGGCCCTCGCCCTGCTGAGTGACGCGGACGAACGCGAGCACGCGATCCTTGGTGCCATGCCCTACCAGGCCAACGACACCATACTGCACACCGACGCCAGTGTGCTGCCCCGACGTCGCAAGGCGTGGGCTGCGTGGAATGCGTGGCTGCCACGCAACCCCGATGAGGCGTGCACCGTCAGTTACTGCATGAATCTGCTGCAGGGGATCGAATCGCCCGAACCCTTTGTGGTCACGCTCAATCGCACGGCAGCCATTGATCCGGACAAGGTGCTGGCGCGCATGCGTTATCAGCACCCTGTGTATAGCCACGCTTCGGTGGCTGCGCAGATGCGCAAGGCTGAAATCCAGGGACACCGGCGCACCTGGTTTGCAGGCGCATACTGGGGATGGGGTTTTCATGAGGATGGCATGCGCAGCGCGGTTGAGGTCGCCGCCGGTCTTGGAGTGCGCTGGCCGGGAGTGGCGTCTGCCCGCGATTCGCAGTCGCTTGGCCAGGAGATGGCAGCGTGAGTGTCGACGTGGCCAGCGCGACTTCACCACTGGCAAGCGCTATCTACGAAGGCGTGGTGCGTCACCGTCGACTCGCACCTCACCCGCATGTATTCGATTACAAGATGGCCCAGCTCTATCTGGATCTGGATGAAGTCGATCGTGCGTTCCAGCAGCGTTGGCTGTGGTCCAGCGAGCAACGCAACGTCGCACAGTTTCGCCGCAACGATTATCTCGGCCCGGTCGAGCTGTCGCTGACCGAAGCTGTGCGACAGCGCGTCGAACAGGCGACCGGGCAGCGGCCGATGGGGCCGATCCGTCTGCTCACGCACTTGCGTTACTTCGGTTATGTGTTCAATCCGGTCAGCTTCTACTACTGCTATGCCGAGGATGGCGAGACTCTGGTCTGCATCGTTGCCGAGATCACCAATATGCCGTGGCATGAACGCCATGCTTACGTGCTGCCGGTCGAAGCGGCGCAGTCGCACGGACGTGCGCTGCACTGGACGTTCCCCAAGAGCTTCCATGTATCCCCGTTCATGCCGATGTCGCGCGAGTACGAGTGGCGTTTCACGATTCCGTCCGACGACCTGCATGTGCACATGGATGTGCTGCGCGAAGGTCGGCGTGAGTTCGATGCCACCCTCACCCTGCAGCGCCAGCCTTTGAACAGCGCCTCGCTCGCCCGCGTGCTGTGGCGCTATCCGCTAATGACGGCACAAATTGTTGGCGCCATCCACTGGCAGGCGCTGCGACTGTGGCTGAAGCGCAATCCCGTCCACGATCACCCGCAACCGCTTTGAGGTTCGCATGAACGCCATCGTCAAACCCCGTGCTGCTGAATCCAGTCATGTCTTGTCGCCTTCGGCAGGCGCACGCTTTCTGCGCCAGCGCCTGCTGGCACAGATGGCTGGACTGCAGCATGGCCGGCTGATCATTCGTGATGCGTTGGGCACCGTCGAGTTGGGCACACCGGCAGCGCAGGAAACGGATCTCACGGTGCATATCGAAGTACTCGATCCCGCGTTCTATCGGGCCGTTGCCGCCAATGGCAGCGTCGGTGCAGGCGAGGCGTACATGGATGGACTCTGGTGCTGCAACAACCTGGTCGGGCTGATTCAGCTGCTCGTGCGCAATCGCGATCTGCTCGACGGCATGGAGACGGGATTGGCCCGGCTCGGCGGCGTGGCCATGCGTGCCTGGCACAGCTTGCAACGCAATACGCGCCACGGCAGCCGTCGAAATATTGCTGCTCACTACGATCTTGGGAACGATTTCTTCCAGCTGTTTCTGTCCCCTGACCTGATGTATTCCTCGGCGCTGTGGGACGGTACCGACGACACCCTGGACGCTGCCTCCACGCGCAAGCTCGAGCGCATCTGCCGCATGCTTGATCTCAAATCGAGCGACCGGGTGATCGAGATCGGCACCGGCTGGGGTGGCTTTGCGATCTACGCCGCCCGGCACTACGGCTGCCACGTCACGACCACGACGATCTCGCGCGAGCAGCATGCACTGGCCAGCCAGCGCGTCGCCGACGCGGGCATGAGCGAACATGTCACTCTGCTTCTTGAAGACTACCGTGACCTCCGCGGGACCTATGACAAGCTGGTATCGATCGAGATGGTCGAGGCGATCGGTGCGCCCTACCTCGATACCTATTTCCAGCAGCTCGGCCAACTGTTGAAGCCCGACGGCCTGGCACTGCTTCAGGCCATCACGATCGAGGATCACCGCTACGCGCAGGCGTTGAAGTCGGTCGACTTCATCAAGCGCCACGTGTTTCCCGGCAGTTTCATTCCGTCGATCCATGCACTGCTTGCAGCCAAAACGCGCAGCAGCGATCTGGCACTGGTCCAGCTGGAAGACTTCGGCGAGTCCTATGCGCGCACCTTGCAGGCGTGGCGCGAACGCTTCATGGCGCAGCTGCAGCAGGTGCAAGCGCAGGGCTTCGATGAGCGTTTCGTCCGGATGTGGGAGTTCTATCTGGCTTATTGCGAAGGCGGCTTCCGCCAGCGCTCGATCGGTGTGGCGCATCTGCTGCTGGCAAAACCGGGTCACCGACGATCGGTGCTGCCGTCAGCAAGCGCAGCCACAAAGGGCGAGCCTGCATGAAGTTCTGGCTCAGCCTCATCGGTTACGAACTGGTCTGGTTCTGCGCCGTGATTGGCGCCGAACACGGGCTGGCGTGGCCCGGCGTCCTCGGCATGCTGGTGTACGCGGCATGTCAGCTGGGGCTTGCGCGCCACTACAAGGCTGATGTGTCACTCATGCTGACGGCAGTGGCCATGGGGTTCGTGCTGGATGGTGGTTTGATACGCGCGGGGCTCGCCTGTTACGCGGCGCCGTGGCCATCGGCCACGCTGGCGCCGGCGTGGATCCTCGCGATGTGGGCTACGTTTGCGCTGACGTTTACGCAATCGCTGGCTTATCTGCAGACGCGCCTTTGGCTGGCAGCGTTGCTTGGAGCCATCGGTGGGCCACTGGCCTACCTGGGCGCGGCGCGCGGCTGGCACGTGGTGACCTTTGCCGATCCCATCTGGCATGCCCTGTTATGGCTGGGCATCGGGTGGGCGTTGGCGACACCCGCACTGGCATGGGTGGCAAAACGCTGGTCAACCAGCGTGATCGCGACATCGACTTCCCTGCAAGGTCACGCGCCATGAATCCATGGATCTCCTTGGCATGCCTGTGGGCGCTGGCGGCGCTGATGATGACGCTCGGTTGGTTGTGGCAGCGCCGCCACTCCAACGCAGGCATCGTTGATGTCTTGTGGGCCGGTGGCGTGGGCGGTGGATCGGTTTTCTTCGCACTGTACGGCGACGGTGCCGTCTGGCCACGCATCATCCTGGCCGTGCTTGGCGGTGCATGGGGTATCCGACTGGCCGCTCATCTGTGGACACGTGTCAGCGGTGAGCCCGAAGACGGCCGCTACCAGAATCTGCGCGCGCACTGGAACGGCAATCAGCTTTATTTTTTTCTGTTCTTCCAGTTCCAGGCGTTGCTGATTGCGCTGTTCTCCCTGCCTTTCCTTGCTGTGGCACGAAATCCTGCCAGGTTCGGTCCGTGGATGCTCGCAGCAATCGCGATCTGGCTGATCAGCGTCATCGGCGAGTCGATCGCCGACCGGCAACTCGCACGCTTTCGCGCCGATCCGGCCCATCACGGACGCACTTGCCGCGATGGCCTGTGGCGTTATTCGCGCCATCCCAACTATTTCTTTGAATGGATCCACTGGTTCGCCTACGTCTGTCTTGCGCTGGGCTCGCCCATCGCGTGGCTGGCCTGGTCGGGGCCGCTGGTGATGTATGTGTTCCTGCGTTGGATCAGCGGCATTCCGTATACCGAGACGCAGGCCTTGCGAAGCCGTGGCGACGACTACCGCGCCTATCAACGCAGCACATCGATGCTCATTCCCTGGTTTCCGAAGAGGAGCGAACCATGAATACCCATGCTGCCATCAGCGATGAATTGCCACAGGAACAAGCCGCCGGCGGACTGCTGGGTATGGCCGAGCGCGGTCGCCTGCCTGATGCCCTGTTGCGGCAGGGCATACGACGCATGTGCGCGCAACGCCTGCGTGAGGAACTGTCTGGGGGTCTGGATCATCAGGCGGCTCGCTTCGGCCAGCGCATCGACATGCTGCGCCATAGTCCCGTGGCGATTCATACTCAAGCCGCCAACGCACAGCACTACGAATTGCCGCCCGCCTTCTTCGAACTTTGCCTTGGCAAGCGCCTGAAGTATTCGGGCTGTTATTACCCGCGCGGCGACGAGTCGCTGGAACAGGCCGAGGAAGCCATGCTCAAGCTGTATGGCGTGCGTGCCGAACTTGCCGATGGGCAAAAGATTCTCGAGCTTGGTTGCGGTTGGGGCTCGCTCACGTTATGGATGGCCGAACGCTATCCGAACAGCAGGCTCACCGCCGTCTCGAACTCCCATCAGCAACGCGAATATATCGAGGCACAGTGCCGCAAGCGCGGGCTTTTCAACGTGCGTGTGATCACGCAGGACGTCAACCAGCTCGAACTGGAACCCGCGCAATTCGATCGCTGCGTGTCGGTCGAGATGTTCGAGCACATGCGTAACTATGAAATCTTGCTGGCCCGTATCGGAAGGTGGCTGCGACCCGGTGGCAAGTTATTCGTGCACATCTTTGCGCACAAGACCCTGATGTATCCGTTCGAGACGGCGGGTGAGGACAACTGGATGGGTCGGCATTTCTTTACCGGTGGGCTGATGCCTGCGTCCGACGCCCTGCTCTGGTTTCAGCGCGACCTGCAGATCGAGCAGCGCTGGCACGTCGACGGTACGCATTACCAACGCAGCGCCAATCACTGGCTCGCCAATCAGGATGCGCGCAAGGAGCTTGTAATGGCCACCTTGATCAAGGCTTATGGCACCAAGGCGGCACCGCTGTGGTTTCAGCGCTGGCGCATGTTCTGGATGTCATGTGCCGAATTGTTCGGTTATGCCGACGGTCAGGAGTGGCTGGTTGCGCACTACCGGTTTGTCCGTCCTGAATGAGCCCGTGATCCGCGCCGCAAGCACACGCATCACACGTTGGGAGTATGAAATGCAATTACCAAAATCACTGCTTATGGCTTGCGGTCTTGCGCTGCTAAGCGCTGTAGCCTTGGCGAACGACATGGCGCCCATCAAGCCAGTCGCCCATGTGGACCTTCCCCGGTTCATGGGTAAATGGTATGTAATCGCCTCGATACCTTCGTTCATAGAAAAGAAGGCATACAACGGCGTCGAGGCTTATCAGCTACAGCCCAACGGCAACGTTGAAACTTCGTTCCGCTACCGCAAGAACTCGTTCAACGATCCGGTGAAGACCATTCACTCGACCGGCTTCGTGACACCCAATACGGGCAATGCTGTCTGGGGCATCCAGCTGATCTGGCCATTGAAAGAGCAGTACCTCGTGGCTTATCTGGACGATAGCTACAGCGAGACGATCGTTGCTCGCGACAAGCGCGACTACGTCTGGATCATGGCGCGAACGCCAGCCATTGCGCAGGCTGACTACGATGCACTGGTGGCGCGCGTGAAGCAGTTTGGATACAAAGTCTCGGATATCCGCAAGATGCCCCAGGCTTGGCCAGAAACGGCGGAATGAGGCAGAGGCAACGACGTCTTGCAGGCGCTTTTGGTACGATGAAGCCCATCGGACTACAGGGCCAGCTCAGTCGCATCGCTAACGGCATGCCATCTTCAAGCCCCGCGTCTGCCACTGGTAGTTGTTTGCATGTCGGCCATTCCAGATACCTCCATTGAGACGATGACGGCCCATACGTCGCTATCCGATTTTTTGGCCAATCATCAGCGTCTGTTTTTGATTACTGGTGCAGGCTGCAGTACGGATTCGGGTATTCCCGATTACCGCGATGCCAAGGGTGACTGGAAGCGCACCCCTCCCGTGACCTATCAGGCGTTCGTTGGCGAACTGGCTACACGTCAGCGCTATTGGGCGCGCGGGCTGATTGGCTGGCGCAGATTTGGGCGAGCCTTACCCAACGCAACCCACCATGCGTTGGCCCGACTCGAGCAGCAAGGAAAGCTGACGCTGTTGCTTACGCAGAATGTCGATCGGCTGCATCAGGCCGCCGGCACGCGCAACGTGATCGATCTGCATGGCCGCATGGATGTCGTGCGCTGCCTGGGCTGCGAGCAACGAATGTCACGCGACGACTTCCAGTCCGAAATGTTGGAGATGAATTCCGCCTGGGCGGATCTGGATGCGACAGATGCACCCGACGGCGATGCAGATCTTGAAGTACAGGATTTCTCCAGCTTCGAAGTCCCTGCCTGCCATCATTGCGGTGGAGTGCTCAAGCCGGATGTGGTTTTCTTCGGGGAAAATGTGCCCAGGGATCGCGTGGATGCGGGCATGCAGGCGCTGCAGGACGCGGATGCCGTGCTGGTGGTCGGCTCATCGCTGATGGTGTTTTCGGGCTACCGCTTCGTCCATGCCGCCGCGCGCATGGGCAAGCCGATCGCTGCGGTGAACATGGGACATACCCGCGCCGACGCCCTGCTGACCCTGAAAATCGAACAGCCCTGCGCGCAGGCGCTGGCCTTCCTGTAGCGCTGCTGCTCAGCGTCGGGCGCGGAAAAAATCACGCAGCAGGCTGGCGGATTCTTCGGCGAGCAATCCACCGGCAACGTCGATCCGATGGTTATGCCGTTCGGAAATAAGCGTGTCGAACACGCTGCCGGCGGCGCCTGTCTTGGGGTCGGCCGCGGCATAGACCACGCGGTCGATGCGCGCATGAATCATCGCCATCGCGCACATCGAGCATGGCTCCAACGTGACATAAAGCGTGGCGCCGGACAGCCGATGGTTCGCGAGCTTTTCGCCAGCCGCGCGCATGGCCTGGATTTCGGCATGAGCTGTGGGGTCGTGCAACGTAATGTTGCGGTTCCAACCGAGACCGATGATCTCCCCACCCTGCACCAGCACGGCCCCCACCGGCACCTCATTTTCGGCGTCGCGTGCGTGCGCGGCGAGCTGCAAGGCGCGCTGCATGTGCAGCACGTCCTCGGTCGAAAATGCCGCGGGTGATTCGATAATTTCGTCATTCATTTCAATGCATTATGAATACAACATGAGAAAGCCGGCAAGGCGCCGGCTTTCATCAACGCACGCAAGCCCTTGATTTTGTTATTCCCACTCGATGGTGGCCGGCGGCTTGCCACTGATGTCATAAACTACACGAGAAACACCGCGTAACTCATTGATAATTCTATTTGATACCTTGCCGAGAAACTCGTACGGCAGGTGTGCCCAGTGGGCCGTCATGAAATCGATGGTCTCCACCGCACGCAGCGCAATCACCCACTCGTAGGCGCGTGCGTCGCCGACGACGCCCACTGACTTCACTGGCAGGAATACCGCAAATGCCTGACTGGTCTTGTCGTACAGATCCGCCTTGCGCAGCTCGTCGATGAAGATCGCATCGGCGCGTGCCAGCAACTCGGCATATTCGGGCTTCACTTCGCCGAGGATGCGCACGCCCAATCCCGGACCCGGGAACGGATGACGGTAGACCATCGCACGCGGCAGGCCGAGTTCCACGCCGATCCGGCGCACCTCGTCCTTGAACAATTCGCGCAGCGGTTCGACCAGCTTGAGCTTCATGTGCGCCGGCAGACCGCCGACGTTGTGGTGGCTCTTGATGACGTGGGCCTTGCCGGTCTTGCTGCCGGCGGACTCAATCACGTCGGGATAGATAGTCCCTTGCGCCAGCCACTTCACGTTGCTGCCGTCGGCCGTGATCTTGCTCGATTCCTCGTCAAAGATATCCACGAACAAGCCGCCGATGATCTTGCGCTTCGCTTCCGGGTCAGCCACACCGGCGAGCGCACTGAAATAGCGCTCGGCCGCGTTGACGCGGATCACCTTGATGCCCATGCCGTGCTCGTCGGAGTCGGCCATGGTGGCCATCACCTGGTCGCCTTCCTGCCAGCGCAGCAGGCCGGTATCGACGAACACGCACGTCAGCCGATCACCAATGGCCCGGTGCAGCAACGCGGCAACCACCGAGGAATCCACACCACCGGACAGGCCGAGCAATACATGGTCATTGCCGACCAACTCGCGTACACGGGCAATCTGGTCGTCGATGATGTTGGCGGCAGTCCACAACGTGGCGCAGCCGCAGATCTCGGTGATGAAGCGCTTCAGCAGCGCCCCGCCCTGCTTTGTATGCGTCACCTCCGGATGGAACTGCACGCCATACCAGCGCTTGGCGTCGTTCTCCATCACGGCGACCGGAATACGGTCGGTGCTTCCGGTGATGACAAAGCCCGGCGGCGCCTTGGCGACGTGATCGCCATGGCTCATCCAGACGTCGAGTCGGTGATTGCCTGCATGGTCACTCAAGCCGTCAAACAGGCGGCTGGGCGCCACGATGTCCACTTCGGCATGACCGAACTCACGCGCATCGGCAGCCTCGGTTGCACCACCGAGTTGCGCGGCCATGGTTTGCATGCCGTAGCAGATGCCGAGGATCGGTGTGCCAGCATCGAATACCTGCTGCGGCGCTGTCGGCGCGCCTTCCAGCGTGGTCGATTCCGGACCACCGGACAGGATGATGCCCTTCGCACCAAATGCAGCGATCTGCGCCGGATCATGATCCCAGGCCCAGATCTCGCAATACACGCCAAGCTCGCGGATACGGCGCGCAATCAGCTGCGTGTACTGCGCGCCGAAATCGAGAATGAGGATCTTGTCGCTATGGATGTTGGTCATGGGGCCAAGGCTCAGAACAGGGACGAGGGACGAGTAGCAAGGGCGTTGGATTGGCGATCACGGCAAGCGATCGCGTTTCAGGCACTGGAGCCAGGAACCAGCGAGGACGCCTAATCAGGCGCCCTCGCTACTCGTCCCTCGTCCCTCGCACTTCAGGAATTCAGCCGATAGTTCGGCGCTTCCTTGGTGATCTGGATATCGTGCGGATGCGCTTCGGTGACACCCGCAGCGGTCACTTTGACGAACTGCGCGTTATTGCGCACGTCGTCGATCGTGGCCGTGCCCAGGTAACCCATCGAGGCACGCAAGCCGCCAATCAGCTGATGGATGATGTTGCGCAGCGGACCGCGATACGGCACCCGGCCCTCGATACCTTCGGGTACCAGCTTGTCGGCATCGGCTTCATCCTGGAAGTAGCGATCCTTCGAACCCAGCTGCATCGCGCCGATCGAGCCCATACCGCGATAGCTCTTGTACGAACGACCCTGGAACAACTCCACTTCGCCCGGCGATTCCTCGGTACCGGCGAACATCGAGCCGAGCATGACCGTGGATGCACCGGCAGCGAGTGCCTTCGGGATGTCGCCGGAGTAACGGATGCCGCCATCGGCGATCAGCGGAATCTCGTCCTTCAGTGCGGTGGCGACCAGGTCGATCGCGGTGATCTGCGGCACGCCTACGCCGGCGACCACGCGGGTGGTGCAGATCGAGCCCGGGCCCACGCCAACCTTGACCGCATCGACGCCTGCATCGAGCAACGCTCGCGCCGCCTCGCCAGTGACGATGTTTCCGGCGATCACCTGCACCTGTGGGTAGTGTTTCTTGACCCAGCCAGCACGCTCGATCACACCCTGCGAATGGCCATGCGCGGTGTCCACCACCAGCACGTCCACACCGGCATCGACCAGCGCGGCGATGCGCTGCTCGGTATCGCCGCCCACGCCCACCGCGGCGCCGACCAATAGCGCTTCGTGCTTGTCCTTCGCAGCATGCGGATTATCGCGCGCCTTCTGGATGTCCTTGACAGTGATCAGTCCGCGCAACTGAAACGCATCGTTGACCACCAGCACTTTCTCGATGCGGTGCTTGTGCAGCAACAGCAGCACGTCGTCCTGGCTGGCGCCCTCGCGTACCGTCACGAGCTTGTCCTGGCGGGTCATGATGTTGCGCACCGGATCGTCGTGCTTGCGCTCGAAGCGCAGGTCGCGACTGGTGACGATGCCGACCAGCTTGGCGCCATCGACCACCGGCACGCCGGAGATGTTGTGCGCGTGGGTCAGGCGCAGCACTTCGCGGATCGAGGTATCGGGTCCAACGGTGATCGGGCTACGGATGACGCCGGCCTCGAACTTCTTGACCAAGCGCACTTCGGCGGCTTGTTGCTCAGCCGTCATGTTCTTGTGGATGATACCGATGCCGCCATTTTGCGCCATGGTGATGGCGAGTCGGGCTTCGGTAACCGTGTCCATGGCAGCGGACACGATGGGAATGTTCAGCCGCAGGTTGCGCGTCAGTCGGGTCGAGGTGTCCACGTCGCGTGGCAGCACGACCGAATGGGCCGGAACAAGGAAGACGTCGTCGTAGGTCAGGGCCTCGGCGAGGATGCGCATGCGAAAAGTCCCGCTGCAAAGAGGGAATTATACGCGCCCTGCCGTGATGCTCGCCAGATCTGGAGCTGAACGCCGAGTCAGATCAGGCCTTTTGGCTGAGTGCGGTACGTGCCTCAGCCGCTTCCAGCGTGTTCTCGATCAGCGTAGCGACCGTCATCGGGCCGACCCCGCCAGGGACTGGAGTGATCCAGCTGGCCTGCTTGGCCGCCGCATCGAAATCCACATCGCCCACCAGCCGGCCATCGTCGAGGCGGTTGATGCCAACATCGATCGCCACCGCGCCAGGCTTGATCCAGTCACCCTTGACCAGCCCCGGCTTGCCCACCGCCACGACCAGGATATCCGCCTGCCGCACGAAGCCTTCCAGGTCGCGGGTAAAGCGGTGACAGCTGGTGGTGGTGCAACCGGCGATCATCAGCTCCAGCACCAGCGGACGCCCGACGTGATTGGACACGCCAACCACGACGGCATGCTGGCCGCGTACCGGCCGGTCGGTATGGCCAAGGAGGGTCATCACGCCTTTCGGCGTGCACGGGCGCAAGCCGAATCGGCGCAACGCGAGGCGGCCTACGTTCACCGCCTGGAAACCATCCACGTCCTTGTCCGGATCAATGCGGTCGACCAGCGCGTCTTCGTCGATATGGTGCGGCAGCGGTGACTGCACCAGGATGCCGTGCACGTCCGGATCGGCATTCAGCCGGTCGATCAGCTCAAACAGTTCAGCCTGCGTCGTGTTCGACGGCAGGTCGTAGTCGAACGAACGGAACCCGACCTGATGGCAGGCCTTGCGCTTGTTGCGTACGTAAACCGACGAGGCGGCATCGTCGCCCACCAGCACCACCGCCAGTCCTGGTGCGGCCTGCCCCTGCGCCAGCCGCTGGGTGACGCGCTTGCTGACTCTCTCCAGCAATTCCTGTGCGATGCGTTTGCCGTCGAGGATGCGTGCGCTCATGGGGATGCCTTGCAGGAGATGACTCATTATCGCGGCTCGTCCACACCCGCACAAACAGCCAGTCGCGAACAGGCAGCTCAGTTTGCGGCAGCGCAGAGCTCGGCAATGTCCTCGTAACCGCGAAAGACGACCGCGCGACCACAGCCCGGGCAATCCGGATCCCGAGGCAGCCGGGTCTCGCGAAAGTGCATGCCGAGCGCGTCGAATGCAAGCAAACGGCCAACCAGCGGCTCGCCCAGTTCGAGCAGCAACTTCAAAGCCTCGGTCGCTTGCAGCAACCCGACCATGCCCGGCAGCACGCCGAGTACGCCGGCCTCGCTGCAATTTGGCGCGTCGGTGGCAGCCGGCGGTTCGGGGAACAGGCAGCGGTAACACGGTGAATCGTCACGACGCGGATCGAACACGCTGACCTGCCCGGTGAAACGCTCCACAGCGCCATACACCATCGGCATTTTCAATCGAAGCGATGCAGCGGCCAGCAGGTAGCGCGCAGGAAAATTGTCGGCGCCATCGATCAGCAGGTCATGTCCGGCAAGCAGCCGCTCCACATTGTTCGCCTGCAAGCGCTCGGTGCATGTTTCGATGCGGATGCGCGGATTGAGCGCTTGTAGTGCGATCCGCGCTGACTCGGTCTTGGCCATGCCGACCCGTGCATCCGCATGGATGATCTGGCGATGCAGGTTGGAACGCTCAACTTTGTCGTCATCGATCAGCGTGAGCTTGCCCACGCCAGCGGCGGCCAGGTACAGCGCGACCGGCGCACCGAGGCCACCAGCGCCAAGCACAACCACCTTCGCCGCCGTCAGTCGGGCCTGCCCTGCCTCGCCCACCTGTGGCAGGCGCAGCTGGCGCGCGTAACGATCCACGGCATCCACGTCGAGCGTGCCGCTGGAGATCGGCAAGCCTTCGGTCTTCCAGCGGCCGAAGCCGCCCGCTACCGAACTGACCTGGCGATAGCCCATCCGCAGCAATGCCTCGGCAGCGAGCAGCGAGCGCTGCCCGCTGCCGCACAGCAACAGCAGGGGACGGTTGCGATCGGCCTCGATCTGTTCGATGCGCAATTCGAGGAATCCGCGGGATAGGCCGAGCGCATTGGCGGGCATGCCCGTCGCGCGTTCGGCGTCTTCCCGCACGTCGACCAGCAAGGCGCCTTGCGCCTGCTGAGCCAGTGCTTGCACCGGCGTTATTTCAGCAATGCGTTCGCGCAACGCGTCGAGCCAGGCTTCGCGATTCAGTGGTTCGCTCATGGGGTCAGTCTACGAGAAGCTGACGGGCGTGTGCTTGCGGACGATGACGGCACCGGATCACAGCAGACTCTTGCCCGTCATTCCTGCGCAGGGATGACGAGCTGGATGTACAGGGCGTCGACGGTATTCGAACGGCTCAGCGTGTGCGCTTGATCAGGTCACTGACCCTGCGTCGGGCTTTCTGCTGCTGCTCTTTGGTCAGTACCTTCTTGCGCCCTGCGTACGGGTTTTCACCCTCTTTGAAAGCAATGCGAACCGGAGTGCCTTCGAGCTTGTAGCGCTTGCGAAAGAAGTTTTCCAGGTAGCGCTGGTAGGCGGGTGCAATGTGCTTCGTGCGCGTGCCGTGAATAACAATGGTCGGCGGATTGTTGCCGCCCGGGTGCGCGAAACGCAGCTTGGGCGCATGACCATTCACCAGCGGCGGCTGGTAGCTTTCGTAGGCTTTCTCGAGCGTCTTGGTGAGATCCGAAGACACCAGCACCTTGGTCGCCGACGCATGCGCACGAACCACCGCACGCATCAGCTCGCGCAGGCCTGAACCGTGCAACGCGGAGATGTAGACCTGCTTGGCCCAGTCGACAAACACCAGTCGGCGATCCAGTGCGCGCAGGCACTCGTCGCGCTGGTATTGGTCCATGCCGTCCCACTTGTTGACGGCAATCACCAGCGCCCGGCCCTCGTCCATCGCGTAACCGATCAGGGTGAGATCCTGGTCGGCCAGGTTTTCGCGGGCATCGATCATCACTACCACGACCTGCGCGGCAGCAATCGACTGCAGCGTCTTGATGACGCTGAATTTCTCCACGGCCTCTTCAACGCGTGCCTTGCGTCGAATACCAGCGGTATCGATGAGTGTGTAACGCTTGCCGTCACGCTCCAGTGGCACCCGGATTGGATCGCGGGTGGTGCCGGCGACGTCGGAGACGATCAGCCGATCCTCGCCCAGCAGGCGATTGATCAGGGTCGACTTGCCGGCATTCGGACGGCCAACAATGGCAACGCGAATACTGCCGCTCTCGCCGTCCCCTTCAATCGTGCTTTCTTCGTCGACGGGCAGCAGCGGCAGGATGACCTGGATGAGATCGTCGGTGCCGCGATTGTGCGCGGCGGACAACGGTAAGGTAGTGCCGATGCCGAAGGCAGAAAACTCGGCGAGCACGGCCTGCTCTTCAAGTCCGTCGGTCTTGTTGACTGCGGCGATGATCGGCTTGCCGCTGCGACGCAGCTCGTTGAGGATGACGTAATCCTGCGGCAGCAGGCCATCGCGGGCATCGACCACGAAAACCAGCACGTTCGCTTCTTCGATCGCGAGGCGCACCTGCTTCGCGGTCAGGACATCCATGGCCTCTTCGACACCGGACAGACCACCGGTATCGACCACCACGAACGGCCGTTCACCGCTGCGGCAGACACCGTAGTGGCGGTCGCGGGTGACGCCCGGCATGTCGGCCACCAAGGCATCACGGCTGCGCGTGAGCACATTGAAAAGCGTCGATTTACCGACATTGGGACGACCAACTAGCGCGACTACGGGAAGCATGATTTAAGCAAAGTCCCCGCGATCAGTGCGCGGACAGACGGTAGGCGCCGATATGGCCCTTCACGTCCTCGACATAGACGATGTCACCCACGACCAGCGGCTGTGCACGGATCGCTTTCTTGGACAGGCGCTCGCGCCCGGCCAGTGCGCCATCACCGACCTGCAACCAGTGCACGTAGCCTTCCAGGTCGCCGACCACGGCGTAGTCACCCTGCACGGCCGGCCCGGTCACCCAGCGGTATTTGAGCGCGTCGTTCTTCCAGATATTGGCACCACTGCTCTTGTCGAATGCCATCACCTGGGAGTCGTCGTTGACCCCGAAAATTGCATTGCCGTTCGCAGCCAGCGCATCAAAAGTGGAGAGCGGGTGTGTCCACAGCGGCCTGCCGCTGGGGCCGTCCACAGCCACCAGGTTGCCGTGATAGGCCGCGCCATAGAGCGTGGTGCCATCCAGCAGGACCGAGCCGTCGACGTCATCCAGTCGATCGATTTCGGTGCGGCCGACGCCGCTGCCCAGCCGTTGTTCCCACAGCTTCGCGCCATTGTCCTGGCGCAGCGCGATCAGCTTGCCGTCGTCGCTGCCGTAGAACACCACGCCATTGGCTGCCAGCGGCGACCCATTGCCGCGCAGGCTCAGCAGCGGCACCGTGCCCTGGTCATAGACCCAGCTGCGATTGCCGGTTGCCCGATCCAGACCGTAGAGGCGACCGTCCTCGGTGCGCACCACCACGAGGTCACCGACGATGGCGGGGGAAGCGAGCACCTCGGAATTCAGTTCGGCCTCCCAACGCGGGGTCCCGTCTTTGGAATTGACCGCATAAACATGGCCATCCAGCGTGCCGACGGCGAGCAGGTCGCCATCGACGGCCGGACCACCGGCATACATTGCATCCTTACGCTTCTTGTCGCCCCAGCCGAACCAGCCATGGACGGTGGAATTTTTCGTCCACAGGGTCTTGCCGCTGGTGGCATCGATCGCTACCAGGTCACCGTCGGTGCTGTCGGCGTAAAGCACGCCGCCCTCGACGGTCGGACGCATACGCACGCCACTGGCGCCGGCGCCTTTACCAACGCTGGTACTCCAAACCTTGGTCACCTGCACGGTGGGCTTGAAATCCTTGTCCAGCACAGTCGGTGGCTGGACGTTTTCTTTCTTGAACGAATGGCAGCCAGCAAGGGCTACCAGTGAAGTCAGCGTGATCAGCAAAAATCGTTTCATGCACCCTGCTTCCCGGCTACGGCCAAATCATCAAGTTTCATCTTCAAGGCGCCGCGTTGCGGTGCCTCCTCGCTCAGGGCCGACAAGGCCGCCTGATAGGCCTTGCGCGCGTCGTCCGAACGCCCAAGCTTGACCAGCACATCGCCGCGGAGTTCCTGCACCAGCCCCTGATAGTCGTTGGCCGGGATGCGATCGAGCGTGGACAAGGCCGCCGCGGTGTTGTCGCGACCCAGCTCGACCTGCGCGATGCGCAGTTGCGTCAGCGACTTCAACGCCGGATCGCCTGCGTGGCTCTCGGCCCATGCGAGCGAGGCCTCGGCCTTGTCCAGCTGCTTGGCCTGCAGCTGCTGCTTGGCGCGGTCGCTGGCAGCAAAAATGGCGTACGGCGACTTCGCGTAATCCGTCATCAGCTGCTCGCTAAACTGCGCGGCGATGTCCTGCTTGCCGGACGCCTGCGCGATCTGCGCCTGCTTATACAACTGCGACGCCATACTTTCGTTGCGCGCCTGGTGGTTGCGCCACTGCTGCCAGCCGAAAATACCGACCAGACCGATGGCGATACCGGCGACTATGGACAGGCCGTTCTCACGCAGCCATTTTTGAACGCGTTCGCTTTGTTCATAGTTGTCGTATTCTTCAAATGCCATGCATTCACCGTTCATGAGGCTGCATACCTGCTGGCGCGTGAGGGCGGCCAGCGCGGTAAATAAAGGGTAAGCCGATCAGGTCCGCTCGTTACCAAGCAGACAGTGGGCAAGCATAACCGAAATGAACCGCCTGGAGCGGTCTGGACGGTGATCAGAGGCTGGCTGCGGAAGCCTTGCCGTCCTGCACCTGCACGCGGAAATGAGCCACGTTGGCATGCTTGAAATCGTCCAGCCCAACCTGCTGGCCATCGATGCTGACCTGCGCACCGACGGAGTTGCCGATGCGCACATCCAACGGTTGGTCACTGTGGTACGTCTTGTTGCTGCCAGCTGGCAGCAGACCGTATTGCAACCGCGTGCCATCGTGGTCGATCACTTCGACCCAGCTCGCTGAACTCAGATTCAGATTCAGGCTGTGACTGCCGGTACCCACACTGGCCGCGGGCACATCGGCAGGCTTGGGCGCCAACACCGGAGTGGCACTGTCAAGGCTCGGGAACGGTGCCATTGAAGCCATCAACGGCTGCTCTTGCGCCGGCGCTGGCGTCACTGACGGCGGCGTCGCCTGCGCGATGGCGTGAGTTGCCGAGCCGGCGCTGCTGCTGGCCAAGGCCGGCGCATCCTGCTGCGCCACGGGAGCGGCGTCCAGCGGGGCCAGGTGACTCAGGTCCCGATCCAGGGTGCCCCGTACACCCAGCCAGATCATCGGCACCACGATCACCGCGGTCAGGATGACGTAAGTGGCAGCGGTAGCGTAGCGATCCAGCAGGAAGCGCGAATGCGAGATGCCACCGGTCGCCACCAGGGTCGGCTCGATTTGCTTGATGCGATCGAGTTCAACCTGGATCGATGCCTCGTTGATGCCGAGGAATTGACCGTATTTGCCGATATAGCTGCCGAGGTAAATCTTCGAATCGATTCCGTCGTATTCGTCGCGCTCAAGCTGACGCAACACGCGAACCGGCAATTTCAGCGTATGCGCGCAGGTCTCCAGGTCCAGTCCGCGAGCTTCACGCGCACCATGCAGACGAGTGCCGAAACTAGGCACATGCGGCATCGTCGAGGGGCCATCCATGTTGAGCAGGTTGATCCCGAACAGCTCCGGTTCGCTTGAACCGTGTTCGGCCTTATGGGGCTGCATGGAGTTCATGGGCTGGCAGTCGACTCTAGGGCGCGCGCCTGCTCCGAATCCGGGAACTGGCTTTGCAGCCGCTTGCTATAGGTAAGGGCACCTTCCTGGTTACCCAGACGAGATTCAATATCGTGGCCGAGCTTGAGCGCCGCGGGTGTTGGCGCGCCCAGCGCATCAAAGCGCTGGATGAAAGCCCGAGCCCGAAACGTATCGTTGTTCAGAAAAAGCACATTGGCAAGCTGGAAGAGTGCATCCGCGTTGTTCGGGTTATGCGCGATCGCGTCACGAAAACTCGCTTCCGCCCCGGCAACGTCATGCGCGCTCAGCTTGCACACACCGGCATTTGTGAGCGCGACATCGGGCGTCTGGTAGAACGGGTCAGCCACGGCTTTCTGGAAATACACCTGCGCCTCGGCGATCTTGCCGGTATGGCACAGGAAGACGCCCAGGTTGTTGTTCGGGTCGCCCTTGGTCGGCTCCAGCTCAACCGCCTTGCGATAGTGCAGCTCGGCTAGCGGCAGGTTGTTGATGCGCTGGTACAGCACCGCGATGACCGTATGCGCCGGCACATAGTTGGGATCGTACTTGAGCGCCATGTTCAGCTTTTCCAGCGCCCCTTGCAGGTCGCCGTTGGCCATATAGGTCTGGCCCAGCTCGGTATGCACCTGAGCCGCACTCTCGGCCTGGCTGGTCTTGCTGCCTTGCGGCAGCTTGCCAAGGCTGTTGCTGTCGGTGTTCGTGGTGACGCAACCAGCCAGTGGCAACAGCAAACCGAATATCAGTGCCCGCTCAAAGCGCATGCATGGTCCCCTCATCCTGCCGTTTGCGAATATCGGCGCTGCGCCGAGTGCGATCCGTGACCTGCCCCGCCAACTGGCCACAGGCCGCGTCTATATCATCACCACGGGTACGCCGCAACATGGTCAGCACACCGGCATTCAATAATTGCGTCTGGAAGTCACGAATATCGTTCGCATCGGAACGCTCGAAGCGCGTGCCGGGGAATGGATTGAACGGAATCAGGTTGACCTTGCAGGTCGGCAGCTTGCGCATCAGCTTGATCAGCTGTCGGGCATGCTCGGGCTGGTCGTTGACGCCCTTCATCAAGGTGTACTCGAACGTGATCGAGGTACGCGGCTTGCGCGCGACCCAGCGCTGGCAGGCAGCCAGCAGATCGGCGATCGGATAGCGCTTGTTGAGCGGCACCAGTTCGGTGCGCAGTTCATCGTTGGCCGCATGCAGCGATACCGCCAGCGACACGTCGATAGCATCCGAAAGCTGGTCGATCAGCGGCACCATGCCGGCGGTAGACAAGGTCACGCGCTTGGCGGCGAGGCCAAACCCCAGGTCGTCGCGCATCAGGCTCATCGCCTTGACCACGTTGTCGAAATTGGCCAGCGGCTCGCCCATGCCCATCATCACCACGTTGGTGATGCGACGATTCTGGTGCGTGACATTGCCCAGGTATTTCGCCGCCACCCACACCTGACCGATGATTTCGGCGGTCGACAGGTTGCGGTTGAAACCCTGCGCACCGGTCGAGCAGAACTGGCAGTTCAGCGCACAACCGATTTGCGAGGACACGCACAAGGTGCCGCGGGTCGGCTCGGGAATGTACACCGTCTCGATCGCGTTGCCCGAGTCCATGCCCAGCAGCCACTTGTGCGTACCGTCAGTGGCGGCCTTGTCCAGCAGCGTCTTCGGCGCACCGATGTAGCAGACCTCGGTGAGCTTGGCGCGCAGCGCCTTGCCCACGTCGGTCATGTTTTCAAAGTTGTCTTCCAGGTCGTGGTAGATCCACTTCATCACCTGCTCGGCGCGATAGGGCTTCTCGCCGATTTGCGTAAAGAAATCACGCAGTCCCTGGCGATCGAAGTCGAGCAGATTGACCTTGGGGGGGTTCACAACAACCTGGTTCACAACCTGTGCCTCACAACAATGGATCGCTCAGCGCGAAAGTACGTCCGTCGCGGCGAAGAAATAAGCAATCTCCACCTTGGCGGTATCGACTGCATCGGAGCCATGCACCGCATTGGCATCGATGGAGTCAGCGAAGTCGGCCCGAATCGTGCCCGGCGCGGCTTCCTTCGGATTGGTGGCGCCCATCAGGTCGCGATGCTTGAGAATCGCGTTCTCGCCTTCCAGCGCCTGGATCATCACCGGGCCGGAAATCATGAACTCGACCAGCGCGTTGAAGAATGGACGCTCACGGTGCACGGCGTAGAAGCCCTCGGCCTCTTTGCGCGACAGCTGCTTCATCCGAGCGGCGATGACCTTGAGGCCAGCCTTCTCGAAACGTGCGTAGATTTCACCGATGACGTTCTTGGCAACGGCGTCGGGCTTGATGATGGAAAGGGTGCGCTCCAGCGCCATACGGGTCTGCTCCGGAAAAAGACAAATTCAGGTTAAAAGTCGTGGCCGAATGGCCGACAGATGGGCTAAACCTGACAAGGATTGAGGATTTAGCTCGCGAAAGTGTGACAGATTCTAACTCATACGGAAATACGCCGCCATTGACAACTACCCCATGGTTTGACGGTGGCGAAGCTGTCCGCGTATGCTCAAACGATCGTTTGAACCGGCCTGACGGCCGATGGATGATCCCGCTCGTGAACAGCTCCGGCTCGACCAAGGAACGCATACTCGGCGCTGCCGAGGTTTTGTTTGCCCAGCGCGGTTTCGACGGCGCGTCGCTACGCCAGCTGACGGCCGCCGCCGGCGTCAATCTGGCTGCCGTCAACTACCACTTCGGCTCCAAGGAAAAGCTGGTCGAGCAGGTCTTCCGCCGCCGACTGGACGCGCTGAACGAGCGCCGACTGACCGCCCTGGCCAAGGTAGCTGGCGCGGACGGCACCACCCTGGAAGACGTGCTCGCTGCCTATATCCGCCCCGCGCTGGAGCTGTCGCACGACGACAACGGCTCCCTGTTCATGCGCGTGCTGGCCCGCGCGTTTGCCGAGCATGACGACAGCCTGCGCCAGTTCCTGTCCGAGAACTACGGTCATGTGATGCGCCAGTTCACCGCCGAATTCGCCCGCCTGCTGCCGCAACTGAGCAAGCAGGAGCTGTACTGGCGCATCGATCTGGTGACTGGCGCGCTGACCCATGCGATGTCCGGCTTCGGCATGATCCAGCGCAAAAGCGACGTCAGCGAGCATGCCCATCGCGAGCAGACCGCGCAGCATCTGATCCGTTTCGCCGTCGCGGGCCTGAGCCATCCCTGATTCCGTGTCATCGGCCGGCAACGGCCCTTAGTCCCATCTCAACGTGCAGTCCCATTCCCCACAAGTTTCGTGTTCGCTCAATCGGAGAAGCCAATGACCGCAGCATCCCCACCCTCATCAGTGCTACGCATCCGCAAGGCTGCCGTGCTGGGCGCCGGCGTCATGGGCGCGCAAATCGCCGCGCACCTGACCAATGCCGGCGTCGAAACCGTGCTGTTTGACCTCGCCGCAAAGGAAGGCCCGAAAAGCGGCATCGCGCTCAAGGCCATTGCCAACCTGGCAAAGCTGTCGCCTGCCCCGCTCGCCGACAAGAACCTCGCTGCCGCCATCATTCCGGCGAACTACGACGAGGACATGGCGCATCTGAAGGACGTCGACCTGGTGATCGAGGCGATCGCCGAACGGATGGACTGGAAACTGGATCTCTACAAGAAGATCGCACCGCACCTGTCGAAGACGGCGATCATCGCCTCCAACACATCGGGCCTGTCGATCAATAGCCTGGCCGAAGCGTTACCCGAAGAGATGCGTCATCGCTTCTGCGGCGTGCATTTCTTCAATCCGCCGCGCTACATGCATCTGGTCGAGGTCATTCCCACCCGACTCACCGACGCCAACGTGGTCACCGGGCTGGAAGCGTTCCTGGTAACCACCGTCGGCAAGGGTGTCGTCATCGCCAAGGACACGCCGAACTTCATCGGCAACCGCATTGGCGTGTTCTCGATGCTGTCCACGATGTATCACACCGACCAGTTCAAGCTTGGGTTCGACACGGTCGACGCGCTGACGGGTCCGGCGCTGGGCCGTCCGAAGAGCGCCACCTACCGCACGGCGGATGTGGTCGGCCTGGACACTATGGCGCATGTGATCAAGACCATGGCCGATACCCTGCCGGACGACCCGTGGCACCAGTACTTCAAGGCGCCGGTTTGGCTGCAGGGATTGATCGACAAGGGCGCGCTGGGCCAGAAGACCGGCGGTGGTTTCTACAAGAAAGTCGGCAAGGACATCCAAGTCCTCGATGTCGCCAAGCAGGATTTTCGCCCGTCAGAACAGAAGCCGTCCGACGAAGTCGCCGCGATCCTGGCGATCAAGGATCCGGCCGAGAAGTTCGGCAAGCTGCGTGCATCGGGCGATCCGCAGGCGCAGTTCCTGTGGGCCAGCTTCCGTGACCTGTTCCACTACACCGCCTACCACCTGGCTGATATCGCTGACACCGCGCGCGACGTCGACTTCGCGATCCGCTGGGGATACGGCTGGAAGCTTGGCCCGTTCGAGACCTGGCAAGCCGCCGGGTGGCAGCAGATCGCCAGCTGGATTAATGAAGACATCGCCGCGGGCAAGGCCATGAGCAAGGCGCCGTTGCCGGCCTGGGTCACGGATGGCCGAAAAGGTGTGCATGGCAAGGATGGCTCGTATTCGGCCAGCGCCAACGCGGACAAGCCGCGCTCGAATCAGCCGGTGTACAAGCGCCAGTTGTTTCCTGATCCATTGCTGGGCGAGAAGTTCGACCAGGGAACCACGGTGTGGGAAAACGACGGCGTACGTTTGTGGACGCTGGGCGACGACGGCATCGGCATCCTTTCGTTCAAGACCAAGATGAACACGGTCAACGACTTCGTGCTCGACGGCGTGCAGCACGCGATCAAACTGGCCGAGGAAAAGCTCAAGGCCCTGGTGATCTGGCAGACCGGCGAACCGTTCTCCGCTGGTGCGGATCTCAAAGGTGCGCTAGGCCTGCTGCAAGCCGGCAAGATCGCCGACTTCGAGAAGATGGTGGAAAACTTTCAGCGCACCAGTATGGCAATCAAGTATTCGCTGGTGCCCGTAGTGTCCGCCGTGCGCGGCATGGCATTCGGCGGTGGCTGCGAATTCCAGATGCATTCGGCGCGTACCGTCGCTGCGCTGGAAAGCTACATCGGTCTCGTTGAGGCCGGCGTGGGCCTGCTGCCGGCTGGCGGTGGTCTGCATGAGCTGGCTGTGCGCGCGGCCAAGGCAAATCCGGGCGATCCGTTCGAGGAGCTGAAGAAGGTGTTCGAGACCATCGCCATGGCCAAGGTCTCCGCCAGTGCGTTCGAAGCCAAGCAGCTCGGTCTGCTGCGCGACAACGACGTGGTGGTGTTCAACGCCTACGAGCTGCTCTACGTCGCCAAGCAGGTGGCCAGCGCGCTGGCCGAAAGCGGCTACCGTCCACCGCTGCCGGCGCGTGCGATTCCGGTTGCAGGCGACGTCGGTACCGCCACGTTCAAGGCTTCGCTGGCGAACCTGCAGGCCGGTTACTTCGCGTCCGAGCACGATGTGGCGATTGCCACGCGGATCGCCGACACCCTGTGCGGTGGCGTGATCGAGCGTGGCTCGACGGTCGACGAGGAATGGCTGCTGGCGCTGGAGCGCAAGCATTTCGTGGAGCTGGCGCAAACGGAGAAAACCCAGGCCCGCATCGCCCACACGATGACCACCGGCAAACCGCTGCGCAATTAATCGATCGTCATTCCTACGAAGAGACAACCGGCCTAGCCGGGATGACGACCAAGAAAATCACAGGGCGTCGCCGCGAATCGCGCGACGCAACGGAGCAAATCCCATGACCAAGCAAGTGCAAGATGCCTACATCGTCGCCGCCACCCGCACCCCGGTAGGCAAGGCGCCGCGCGGCGTATTTCGCAACACCCGCCCCGACGACATGCTCGCCCACGTGATCCGTGCCGTGATGGCGCAGGCGCCAGGCATCGACCCCCATCGCATCGGTGACGCCATCATCGGCTGCGCCATGCCCGAGGCGGAGCAAGGCATGAACGTGGCGCGCATCGGCGTGCTGCTGGCCGGCCTGCCCGACACCGTGCCCGGCGTCACCATCAATCGCTTCTGCTCTTCCGGCCTGCAGGCCGTCGCGATGGCGGCCGACCGCATCCGCCTCGGCGAAGAGCACCTGATGCTCGCCGGCGGTACCGAGAGCATGAGCATGGTGCCGATGATGGGCCACAAGATCGCCATGAATCCGGCGATCTTCAACGACGAAAACATTGGCATCGCTTACGGCATGGGCATCACCGCCGAGAACGTGGCGAAAAAGTGGAAGGTCAGCCGCGAGCAGCAGGACGCCTTCTCGGTGGAAAGCCACCGTCGCGCGCTCGCCGCCATTGCCGCCGGTGAATTCAAGGAAGAGATCAGCCCGTTCGCGCTCGATGATCACTACCCGAATCTCGTCACCCGCGGCATCGTCACCGACAGCCGCCACATCGACACCGACGAAGGTCCGCGCGCCGGTACCACGCTCGACGTACTGAGCAAGCTCAAGACCGTGTTCCGCAACGGCCAGTTCGGCGGCACCGTCACTGCGGGCAACTCCTCGCAGATGTCCGACGGCGCCGGTGCCGTGCTGCTCGCCAGCGAACAGGCGATCAAGGATTACGGCCTCACACCGCTCGCCCGCTTCGTTGGTTTCTCCGTCGCTGGCGTGAAGCCGGAGATCATGGGCATCGGCCCGAAGGAAGCGATTCCGAAGGCACTCAAGCAGACCGGGATCACCCAGGATCAGCTGGACTGGATCGAGCTCAACGAAGCATTCGCCGCACAGGCGCTTGCCGTGATGGGCGACCTCGGCCTGGATCCCAGCAAGGTCAATCCGCTCGGCGGAGCGATCGCACTCGGCCATCCTCTCGGTGCCACGGGTGCCGTGCGAATCGCCACGTTGCTGCACGGCATGCGCCGGCGCAAGCAGAAGTACGGCATGGTCACCATGTGCATTGGCACCGGAATGGGTGCGGCGGGGGTTTTCGAAGCGCTTTAACCTTGTTGCTGCTCATGTAGATATCCAGCTTCTTCCTGGTGACGAACAACGGCGCCGCAGCAATGCGGTGCCGTTGTTCGACACGGCATGCGTGCCCTCTTTGACGTATTACGCCAAACGTAATAGCCTCCGCCCATGATCAGGAGCTTCCGCTGCAAGGACACGCAGGCGCTTTTCGAGGGTGGCAATCCGAAACGATTCCGCGCCATTGAGGGCGCGGCCATCCGCAGGCTGTCCCAACTCGACGCTGCGCATACACTGGAGTTCCTACGCTCGCCACCGGGCAACCAGATGGAAGCGCTGAAACACGACCGCGCAGGCCAGCACAGCATCCGCATCAACCGGCAGTGGCGAGTATGTTTCGTCTGGACAGCCGCCGGCCCGGAATACGTCGAAATCGTGGATTACCACTGAGAATTGCCATGAAGCCACCGGTCAATCGCATGCGTCCCGTACATCCCGGCGAAATACTGCGCGAGGACTATCTCGTGCCGCTGGACATGAGTGCCAACGCATTGGCCCTTGCGCTCAGCGTACCGGCCACACGCATCCATGAAATCGTCAACGAGCGGCGCGGCATCAGTCCCGATACCGCCGAGCGTCTGGCTCGTTACTTCGGCGGCGATGCCGTGTCGTGGCTCAATCTGCAAGCCACTTACGATCTGAAAACTCTGCCCACTCGCGAGGAAATCAAGCGACGAGTGGAGCCGAGGGCGGCTTGAGTTTCCTTATGGCAGCCACATCCCTTTAGCGCTTCAGGCAAGGACATACGCGGCGGGCGAAACGTGGGCATCGATCAGTAGCGGCCCCGCTCAACCCGGCAATGAAGTTTTCGACAGGGCATCCGCGGTGCGTGAGCGGGTGCGATTCCAGCCGTTCACGAACGTGCGCAGCTTCCCGCCTACGACGGCGATCACCGGATATGCCGACAGGCGTATGGCCGGGAACGTCCCCGGCGACGTGGCCAGGCCGATCTGATGCTCGGCTCGCATCCTGGCCGCCTTCGCGGCAAACAAGGCCTTGGTACCCGATCGGGACACATCCGAAGCGGAAGCCGCCTGGCGCGAGGTCTCGATGCTCTGATGCAGGTGGGCGAGATGAAGTTCGCTGAACGCCTGGCTCAGTGCGGGAATCTTGAAGGGTGATGCAATGTACTCATCCAGCAAACTGCCCAGCATGGCGGCGACGCGTAGTGCGATCTGACGATTCGCGCGCTCCACGTGCGCCACACTGACGGGCACCTGATAGGCGCCTTCAATGGCGGTCACCAGTGCCTGGAACTCGGCCTGGTTGAGCGGGCGATGATCCAGCGGCGTCATTCTGCGATTTTTCAGCCACGCCTGATCGGCGGCGGCAAGCGCGTGCGAGCGATGGGCTGCACGGTGCATAGCCTCTTCCATCGACAGACCGTCAGTGACCGTCAGCCGTGTGGCCAGTGCCTCCTGAGTCAACGGTTGCGGCCGTGCCGTGCCGTCGTCTTCGTACCAACGGCGGTACTCCAGCGTGGAAGCATAGAAGAGATTCACTGGCGGGCGAACGGTAGCCAGTGCCTCGGCGGCATAGTCAAGCGCGGGAGCGATCGGGCGCAGCCCGACGGATCGGGCGCCCAGCACGCGGTCAAGCAGAACCTCCGCCGTAACCAGGTGCAAGTGATAGGGCGCTCGAGGATCGTTCTCACCAAGCACCGGAAAGTAGACAAAGCGAATGCGTCGGGCGTGGGTTGCGGTTGCTGCCGGACGCGTGTCGGCAGTCCCGGTGGTCTTTCTCGCGCCATGACAACCGTGGCCGGCGATCCGGTGCCCGATGGGCGCCCGATGCGCCGTAGGCAGATTCCCCAGGATGGCGTCGACGGTCGGGTTGGAAACAACGACAGACTGGGCCGGCGTGGCCTGTTGTACAGCTGAGGTTACCGCGACCTGCGCACTCACATAGCGACCTTTTTGTGTGTGGCCACGGCGCTTGTCTTCGCAAGCGCCGTGGCCACCTTGGACCCGCGTCATCCAGCCTGGACAACTTCGGCTTCAAGATCGCATTCCGTCTGCTTTGAAAGTGTGCTCCAGATACCAGTAACCGAACTCCGTCGCGGCTTCAGGGGAGGATAAACGGCCGACGGCCGCTAACGCTGGTGCGCCGCAATCCCCGAAAGGCACCCAAAACAGGCAAAATAGCGGGTTGGCGACGTGCGCCGACGGCTCACCGCATGCAGCGGAAGCGTCCCCGCGCTCCCCTACCCGACGACGGATAACACCTTTGACGAACACCCACGCCACCCCACAGCCAACCGACGATGCGGACCTCGCACTGCAGAAACGTCTGCACGCCGCGCTCGACTTGCTTGAGTCGGTGGCATCCGACCGGCAGCTACTGGATCGGCTGCCTGCGCAGGACCGTGAGCGTCTGCACCAGGCGGTGGCGCAGGTGTATCACCCCGATCCTGTCGCCCGCCGGTTGAAATTGAAAGCCGCCGAAAAGGCGCGCAACGCGGCCCAGGTGCGAGCCGACGACGAGGTACTGCACCAGACCGGCATCCGCGCCTTGCGCCGCAAGCCGGTGTTCACCACGCCGAATGTGTTTGCGCCGCAGGGTTTCGAGCCGCACGACGCCGATCGCGGCACCGATGACGTGCAGCCGCGCGAGTCGATCGAGCCCCAGCATTGCTACGTGTGCAAGCAGAAGTACTCGGCGATCCATTTTTTCTACGACCAGCTTTGTCCCACCTGTGCCGCGTTCAACTACGCCAAGCGCACCGAGCTGGTGGACCTGCGCGGCCGCGTCGCGCTGCTGACGGGCGGTCGCGTGAAGATCGGCTATCAGGCAGGCCTGAAGCTGCTGCGCGCAGGTGCCGAACTGATCGTCACCACACGATTTCCGCGCGACTCGGCTGCGCGTTACGCCGAGGAAGCTGACTTCGGTGACTGGGGCCATCGGCTGCAGATCTACGGTCTGGACCTGCGCCACACACCCAGCGTGGAAGCTTTCTGCCAGGAGCTGATCGCCACCCGGCCGCGCCTTGACTTCATCATCAACAACGCTTGCCAGACGGTGCGCCGTCCGCCGGATTTCTACGCGCACATGATGGACGGCGAAACGGCGTCGCTGCACGATGTGCCGGAACACGTGCGCCAGCTGGTCGGCCACTATGAGGGGCTGCGCACCTCGCACATCCTGCCTGAAGCGGACGCCCCCGCGATGGCGCTCACGGGTCATAGCTCGAAAGTCCCCGGCCTGACCCGCGCCGCCGAACTGTCGCAGGTACCGCTGCTGCCCGAAGAATTGCTGGCGCAAAGCCACCTGTTCCCCGAAGGTCGGCTCGACCAGGATCTGCAGCAGGTCGACCTGCGCGGGCGCAACTCCTGGCGGCTGCTGATGGCCGAGGTATCGTCCGTCGAATTGCTGGAAGTGCAATTGGTGAATGCGATCGCGCCGTTCATCATCAACGCACGCCTCAAGCCGCTGATGCTGCGCACGCCCGATCGCGACAAGCACATCGTCAACGTGTCGGCGATGGAGGGGCAGTTCTATCGCAGCTTCAAGACCACCCGGCACCCGCATACGAACATGGCCAAGGCCGCGCTGAACATGATGACGCGCACGGCCGCGACGGACTATCACAACGACGGCATCCACATGAACAGTGTCGATACCGGTTGGGTGACCGACGAAGATCCCGCGGAGCTGGCTGCACGCAAAGTCATCGAAGAGCGCTTCCACCCACCGCTTGACATCATCGATGGCGCCGCCCGCATCGTCGATCCGATCATCAGCGGCATCAACAGTGGCGAGCACGTGTGGGGGCAATTCCTGAAAGACTATCGACCCACCGACTGGTGAGTGTCGGCGGTAGGCTCAGACGAACATTCGACTCCTGAGTAGGGAGCCGGCCGCCCAAGCCGGTATCTCGATGCGTTCCCTTTCGCCGCACTTTTGGCGCGATCGGATTTTTTGTCATGCGACATGGCGCCTACAGTCGTGTCCTGAAGTGGCCCTCCCGGGCCATCACCATGACAACGCACAAGGAGACTCCCATGTCCCAGATCTGGCTTATCACCGGTAGCTCGCGCGGCTTTGGCAAGGCCCTTTCAGAAGCGGTGCTTGCCGCCGGTCACTCACTGGTCGCGACAGCCCGCGACCCCGCCCAGCTCGCTTATCTGAAAGAGCAGTACGGCGACAAGGTAAGCACCGTGGCGCTGGATGTCACCGACGCATCGGCTGCGCAGGCCGCCGTTCAAACCGCGGTAGATACCTTCGGCCGGCTCGACGTACTGGTCAACAACGCCGGCTACGGCAATCTCGCGGCATTCGAGGAGATGGACGAAGCGGATTTTCGCGCGCAGATGGAGACCAATTTCTTCGGCGTGGTCAATGTCACGCGTGCTGCCTTGCCCGTCATGCGTGGCCAGCGCGCTGGCCGCATTCTCCAGTTCTCATCCATTGGTGGCCGCACGGGTGCACCCGGCCTTGCGGCTTACCAGTCCGCCAAGTGGGCCGTCGAGGGGTTTTCCGAGGTACTGACGAAGGAAGTTCGTCCGCTCGGTATCTACGTCACCCTGGTCGAACCGGGTGGCTTTCGCACTGACTGGGCAGGTTCTTCCATGAGCATCAAGGACCCGGGCGAGGACTACGCCAGCACGGTGGGCGCACTGGTTGATTACCGGCGCAGTCACAACGGCCAGCAGCCCGGCGACCCGGCGAAGGCCGCGCAGGCGCTGCTATCCATAGCCAGCGAAGCCCAGCCGCCGTTGCGCCTGCTGCTCGGTGCCGACGCGGTGTTCATGGCCGAGCAGCAACTGAAACTCATGGCCGCCGAGGACGCCAAGTGGCGTACGCTCAGCCTGTCGACGGACTTTGACAGCACACCGGAAACCCTCGAAGCCAATCGACGGAAACTGGAATCACTTCTGCTCAAACAGCCCTGACCAGCGTGCCTGCGATAAAGGCCACGGTATGAAAACCGACCACATCCCACTGAGTCGCAGCCTGTTCGACCGGATTGCCGCGCAGGGACTCGACGCACGGGCGATCTTGCAACAGGCCATGCTTCCGCCCGAACTGGTCACGCAAGCGCGTGCCACGCTCACCACGGCACAGTACTTTGCGTTGTGGCGGGCGATCGAGGCGGCGAGCGACGATCCGGCGCTCGGGCTGCGCATCGGTGCGGCAACGCTGTCGGAAATCAGCGACGTTGCGTCGATGGCCGCGCTGCATTCAGCCAATCTCGGCGACGCGTTGCAAAAGCTTGCCCGCTACAAACGGCTGACCTGCCCGGAGGACATCAGTGTCGAAAATGAAGGCGGCGTGGCGGCCATAAGCTTCCGCTGGATGCTCGCTGAGGGACATGCCCCGCCGTTGCTGATCGATGCCATCTTTGCATCCATGTTGGCCCTGGCGCAGCGCGGTGTCGGCGAGCGGGTCGTGCCGCGACGCGTGGAACTTACCCGTCGCACGCAGCATACCGGCATGTACTCGTACCACTTCGGTGGCGAAGTGCGGTTCAACGCCGGGCAGGATCGACTGGTGTTCGATCAGGGCGATCTGGCCCGGCCTTTTCTCAGCTACAGCGAAGACCGACTGGCCACGCTGATGCCGTCGCTTGAAAGCGCATTGCGCGAACAGAATGAGAGTCTCACCCTGCACGATCAGGTTCGTCACGTGCTGGCGCGCGGCATGCGCGGCGAACCCCAGCGAATGGCGGAAATCGCCAGTGTCCTGCAGCTCAGCCCACGCACGCTTCAGCGGCGGCTCAGTGAGATGGGGACCAGCTATCAGGACGTGCTGAACCAGGTGCGCCGCGACACCGCTCGGCACCTGCTCGACGCCACCGACCTGGACACCGGCGAGATCGCGTTCCTGCTCGGCTTCGAGGAACTCAACTCGTTCACCCGTGCGTTCCGACAGTGGGAAGGACAGACACCGCAACGATGGCGACGGCCTGTGGGCGACTGAAGGAAGGTCCATTGCCACAGCCTGTGTGCCTGTCACCGGTGACTCACCCAGAAATACACCATACTCAGCACCTCAAGGCGCCGCGTCTCGGGGTGAGTGTCTTCGCGGTAAATATCGCCCCCTGACGAGGAGTTCCGCCGCGGGGTGAAACCAGAAAAGCCGTGCGCTCAATCCCGATCGAGCCGCGCGAATCACTGACCAGCCGGAGCACGACCACGATGTCCACCATGCAAGCCATCGAGATCACCCAGCCCGGCGATCCGGATGTATTGAAGCTGACCTCTCGGACGATTCCAAAGCCGGGTGCTGACGAAGTGCTGATCAAGGTAGCGGCGGCCGGAGTCAATCGGCCGGATGTGTTTCAGCGCCAGGGCAACTATGCGCCGCCGCCGGGAGCCTCCGATCTGCCGGGGCTGGAGGTTGCCGGTGAACTGATCGATGGCGACCTGGGCGGCAACAACCCGTTCGGATTGCGCCGTGGCGACGCGGTGTGCGCGCTGCTGACGGGCGGCGGCTATGCCGAGTATGTCGTGGCGCCACTGGCGCAATGCCTGCCCGTCCCTGTCGGTTTTTCGATGATCGAGGCCGCTGCACTACCGGAGAATTACTTCACCGTATGGAGCAACGTATTCGATCGCGGCCAGCTGGGCCACGGCGAAGGCGGTGCCGACGAATCCCTCTTGGTGCAGGGCGGCTCCAGCGGTATCGGCGTCACCGCCATCCAGCTCGCACACACCTTGGGTCATCGCGTGTTCGCTACCGCCGGCAACGCGGAGAAGTGCGCCGCATGCGAGAAGCTCGGCGCCATTGCGATCAACTATCGCAACCAGGATTTCGTGGAAGAAGTGAAGCGCCACACCGATGGTCGTGGCGTGGATGTGATTCTCGACATGGTGGCTGGCGACTACGTGCCGCGTGAACTCAATGCGCTCGCCGAAGGTGGCCGGCTGGTTTTCATTGCCACACTCGGTGGCAACAAGGCCGGTATCGATGCGTCGTTGATCATGCGCCGCCGCCTTACCGTCACCGGCTCTACCCTGCGCGCGCGATCAGTCGCCTTCAAAGGGGCGATCGCCTATCAGCTGCACGCAAAGATCTGGCCCCTGCTGGAAAGCGGAAGGGTGCGTCCGGTCATTCATCAAGTGTTCCCCGCTGCCGAAGCGGCGAAGGCACACGCACTGATGGAGAGCAGCGCACATATCGGCAAGATCATGTTGCAGTGGTGAGCGAACGCCGCATGGCTCACTTGAGCCTCAGCTGAAATGACGGGTTTCGCGAAGCTGCTGTAGGATTCCACAGTTGCATTGCCGCCCCTGGCGATCGACCGGTCATCGTGGGAGTTCCTGTGTTGAAACGCTTCGTCTGCACTCTCCTGTCAGCTGGCCTCTCGCTGTTTGCCGCCAACGGCACAGCGCAAATTCAAATCAACCCGCTGCCTGAGTCCAAGCCCATTGTTCCGATCACGATCGGCAGCCACGAGCTGAGCGCCGCGGATGCGGGGGCCTGGCTGGATGGTCTGTTCCCCTATGCACTGCGCAAGAACAATCTCGCGGGTGCCGTCGTCGTCGTCGTGAAGGACGGTCAGATTCTCGTATCCAAGGGTTACGGTTACGCCGATGTGGCGGCGAAAAAGTCCGTTAATCCAGCCAGCACGTTGTTTCGCCCCGGCTCGATCTCCAAGACCTTCTTGTGGACGGCGGTCATGCAGCTGGTCGAGCAGGGCAAGCTCAATCTGGATGGGGATATCAACCAGTATCTCGATTTCGCGATACCGCCGCGCGACGGCAAGCCGATCACGTTGCGTGACCTGATGACGCACACGGCCGGCTTCGAGGAAACAGCAAAGAACCTGTTCTCTGGCGATGTGGCCTTGCCGATGAGCAATGAGACCTGGCTGAAGGAATGGGTGCCCGCACGCGTCTTTCCGGCAGGCGAAGTCTCGGCCTACTCCAACTACGGCGCCGCACTGGCCGGCTATATCGTGCAGCGCGTGTCGGGCCAGCCATTCGATGAATACATCGAGCAGCACATTTTTCAGCCGCTGGGAATGCAGCACGCGACGTTCCGTCAGCCGTTGCCGACCACCCTCAAAGCGGATATGGCCCAGAGCTACGCGTCGGCCACTACACCGCCCAAACCCTTCGAACTGGTCATACCCGATGTAGCCGGTGGTATGTCGGTAAGTGGCGAAGACATGGCGCGCTTCATGATCGCGCAGCTGCAGAACGGCCACTACGACAATGTGCAGATTCTGCGGCCGGAGACGGCCAAGCAGATGCATGAGTTCACGCACTATGCGATACCCGGGCTGCTGCCGATAGCGCTCGGCTTCTACCACATGGATCGCAACGGCCAGACGATCATCGGTCACGCTGGCGACACCGAGCTGTTCCACAGCAACATGATGCTGTTCCTGCAGCAAAACGTCGGCGTCTTCGTGTCTGTTGACGGAGACAAGGACGGCGGCCTGCGCAGACAGCTGCTCGACGGCTTCACCGATCGCTATTTCCCGGCCCTGCCGCAACTGCCCCAACCGACCCTGGCCACGGCGCGCGAGCACGGTGCGCTACTGGTTGGCCGTTACGTGTCCAGCCGTGCCTCGTTCGACAACTTTTTATCCCTCGGGAACCTGGTGCAAGCGCAGGTCCGGATGGCAGCGGATGGCACCTTGATCACGCCGTCCTTCAAGGATCTTGCCGGAGAGCCGAGGCACTGGCGCGAGGTGAAGCCGTTTATCTGGCTGGATGACGTCAGCGGCAGCCACCTGGGCGCTCTGATGCAAAACGGCAAGCCGCGCTGGATATCCGTCGATGAAGCCTCACCGGTCGCCGTTTGGATACCGGTAACCGGCTGGAACTCGGCCGCTTGGAACTTGCCACTGCTATTCGCCTCGCTGCTCGTTTTCCTGCTGACGGCGCTACTGTGGCCGATCGCCAGCGTGGTACGTCGTCGCTGCGGGAAGCCCTTTGCGCTCCAGAACCCTGCGCGGCGCTGGTATCGATGGAGCCGTGTTGCCGCGATAGTGAGCCTTCTATTCGCTGCTGGCTGGTGGTTCGTCGTTATGCGATTTGACGATAGCGCCGCAAATGCCAACGACCGCTTCGACGTCACACTGCGGCTGATCCAACTGGTTGGCGTACTGGCGGTCATCGGCACGTTTGCGGCGGTCATGAACGCCTTCCATGCCTGGCACGAGCGCGGTGGCTGGTGGCGTAAATTGAATAGCGCGGCCCTGGTGCTCGCCTGTTTCGCCATGATCTGGTTTGCCTTCAGCCTGCATCTGTTGAATCTGCACCTGAACTATTGATCTGCCGGAGGATGAGGGTGCCAAGTGCTTTTCCTGTCTATCGGATTATCCGATGTCTTGGCACAAACCTTCGAATCATGCCGATTGGGCAACAATCCGTTTCCTTGAGGCCCGTTTAAGTACGTACCGCCCCCCACTACATTGTTGAGTCAGGCGCCGATGATGGCGCGATGCGCGTACCGGAGAACCCTCATGATTGAACGCCGATCTTTTGACAGCCTGGGTGGAGCCGACCACGGCTGGCTCAACGCCAAACATCATTTCTCGTTTGCCAGTTACAACGACGCCAGGCGCATGGGCTGGGGCGCGCTGCGTGTGTGGAACGACGACACGATTGCGTCGCAAACCGGCTTTCCGCCGCATGCACATGCAAACATGGAGATCATTACCTATGTTCGCGAGGGTGCGATCACCCACCGTGACAGCCTTGGCAACGAAGGGCGCACCGCGGCTGGCGACGTGCAGGTGATGAGTGCCGGCAGCGGTATCACCCACAGCGAATTCAACCTCGAACCAGGTACCACGCGCATCTTCCAGATCTGGATCATTCCGGACGAACAGGGCAAGCCACCGTCATGGGGTGAAAGGTCGTTCCCGGTGGGCGATCGCTCCGGCCGCTTCGTGGCGCTGGCCAGCGGTTTCAAGGAAGACGCCGACGCCCTCCCCTTGCGCACCAATGCCCGCGTACTCGGCGCCACCCTGAAGGCCGGCGAGACAACCGAGTACACACTGACTGACGGCCGCTATGGCTACCTGGTGCCGGCCAAGGGCAGCATCGAAATCAACGGCGTCAAGCTCGATGCGCGCGATGGCGCCGCCATCCGCAATGAATCCGTACTGCGGGTGAAGGCGCTGGAGGATGCGGAACTGGTGCTCGTCGATACGGCGGAGTGACTCAAGTGGGCGCTTGAGTGGGCACTTGGTATCCTCACTAGATCGAATCCGCGCTGGATGAGTCAGCGCGGATTTGCATCACGAACGGGAGCACCGCGAGACAGCATGTCTACCAGCCACGGCATCCACACCATCGACACCGGTTTCGTGCGACCGCAATTCGACGCGGCGTACCTGATTGTTGAGAACGGGCGCGGCGCGTTCATCGATTGCGGTACCAACCATTCGGTGCCGCGCATGCTGGCCGCACTGGAACCGGCAGGACTCACCCCGGCGGATGTTGACTGGCTGATCCTCACCCACGTGCATCTGGATCATGCCGGCGGTGCGGGCGAGCTGATTTCAAACCTGCCGAACGCGACCTTGGTGGTGCATCCGCGCGGCGCACGCCACATGATCGACCCATCGCAATTGTGGGCCGGCGCCAGCGCGGTGTACGGCGAAGCGGTGATGGAGCAGACGTATGGAAGGCTGCGGCCGATTCCATCCGAGCGCGTCATCGAGGCAACGGATGGACACGTGGTGGATCTGGGCGGCCGTCCGTTGCGCTGCATCGACACGCCGGGTCACGCGAAGCATCACCTCACGGTATATGACGCTCGCGCGAACGCGTGTTTTACCGGCGATGTATTTGGCCTGTCCTATCGCGAATTCGACACGGCGAAGGGCCCCTTTATCCTGCCAACCACGTCACCGGTGCAGTTCGATCCCGAAGCGCTGCATGCTTCGATCAACCGGCTGCTGGCACTGCAGCCGGCGGGCATGTACCTCACCCACTTCAACCGCGTTGAAGATGTTCAAAAGCTGGGCGCCGACCTGCACGTGCAGATCGATGCGATGGTCGCGCTGGCGCATTCGGTACACGGCAAGCCGGACCGGCATGTCGCGCTGACGGACGCGCTTACTGAGCTTTACGCCAGCCGCGCCGAAGCTCATGGCTGGATGCAAGGCCGCGACGCGCTGCACCAGTTGCTCGCCATGGATATCGAGTTGAATGCCCAGGGCCTGGAAGTGTGGCTGGATCGGGAACGCGGCTAGCCAGCCTGACCGAGCGGCTTGCTGTAGAGATGCTGGGTCTTGCGCCTGACATAACCCAGGCTCTCGTAAAACGGATGTGACTCGGCGCGCGCCACATTGGAACGCACGAGGATAGAGTCGAAACCCTGCGCCAACGTCCAGCGTTCGGCGTCAGCCACGAGGGCTTGCCCGATGCCGCCGCGTCTGGCGATGGGACTCACTACCAGGCCGACAATCTCGATCCGTTCACCAGATTCCAGCGTCAGCCGACGCTCGACGGCAATCCAGCCAAGCAGTCCGTCGTCACCTTGCGCCACCACCACATGATGATGCGACTGTGGCAGCAGCGTCGTGAGGCGCGCGGCAATGTCCTGTGTCGTCGAGGGATAGCCGAGCTCATCGGCTAGCCTTGCGATTTGCGCGGCATCGTCCTGCCGTGCGGGACGCAGGAGCAGCGATTCGCCCATCTCAGGCCAACCGGGTGCCGTTCGGTACCGGCCGTTCGATGGCAGTGATCACCACGCCGTCGTCGGTGTGGAAACCCGTGAGCAGGAACTGCGAGCGGAACGGGCCAATCTGCTTTTCAGGGAAGTTGATCACGCCGACGATCTGGCGCCCGACCAGATCCTCGGCCTTGTACAGCGCAGCGATCTGGGCGCTGGTCTTCTTCTCGCCGTAGGGTCCGAAATCCGCCCACACTTTCCATGCGGGTTTGCGCGCTTCAGGGAACGGCTCCACCCTCGTCACGGTGCCGGCAACGAGCAGTACCTTCTCGAATTCAGCCCAACTTATTTCCGCTGTGTGCTGCAAATGTTGTTCGCTCATCCTTCCAGCCTCGTCTTGAACCAGTCGTTGCTTTGATGCCACCAGTAGCTGGCCTGCGCCCCAAGAAAGCCCAGGGGTCGGTGGGTGCTGTCCAGACCGTAGTTGGAAAACTGCTTCCAGCCCTCGTCACCCTTGGCGATGGCGGCGGCCAGCAATTCGCCAGCCGCACATGTCGGTGCCACGCCGTGGCCACCAAACGCCTGCGCCCACCAAAGCCCATCGCCATTGCTTCCGACCTGAGGCATCTGATGGCGCGCGTAGCTCATCAATCCGGACCACGCGTAGTCGATCTTCACACCTTTCAGCTGTGGAAACACCCGCAACAAGTCATGTCCCAGCAGCCGTTGTACCGCATGTGGAGAGCGATTGCGGACGGAAATGCGGCCACCCCATAGCAATCGCGTGTCCGGCAGCGGGCGGTAATAGTCGAATGCGAAGCGGCTGTCATAGACCGCGGCGCGCGACTGCAGGCACTCATCAAGACGATCACCCAGCGGCTCGGTCGCCATTACATAGGTGGCGATGGGCAGGATCGCGCGGTCGATCTTCTTTTGCAGGCCGGCCAGATAGCCGCCGCAGGCCAGTACCACCTGATCCGCCAGCAATTCACCTTGGGATGTGCTCAGACGCCAGCGCGTACCTTCGCGGCGCATCCGCCAGACATCGCTGTCTTCATGTATGCGCACACCCTGCCCGGCTGCAGCCGCGGCGAGGCCGATCGCGTAGTTGAGGGGATGCAGATGCAGCGCGTTCCGTTCATACAGACCGTCGTAGTAGCGCTCGCTGCGCACGCGTTCGCGTAGTTCTTGCTGTGGCAGCCAATCCCAGTGTGTATCGAAATGATCGGCGAGCAACTGCTGGCGCTTGCGTAGTACGCCCGGATCGCGAAACCAGTTAGCCCAGATCACGCCCTGGTCGACCATATCGCAGTCGATCGCGTATTTCTTCACGCGTTCGCGGATGCGCTCAACCGCCGCCGTGGTGAGATTGAACAGCGCACGCGCACGCTGTTCCCCAAGCTGATCAAGCAGCGCCTGCTCACCCAGCGAATAACCGCCGAAGACGAAACCGCCGTTGCGGCCCGAGGCTCCGAAGCCGACCTGCTCGCGCTCAAGCAGGACCACATCGCGCACGCCGCGTTCGGCCAGGCCCAGCGCCGTGTTGAGGCCAGCATAGCCACCACCGACGATGGCGATGCGTGTCTCGTGCTGGCCTTGCAATGGTGCGTACGGTACGTACGGCGTAGCGGTGGCGCGATAGTAGGAAGGAGTCGAAGGCTGCTTCATGCTCGGGCGTCTGCTCGTGGGGCTCAGGGGCGACGGCCGAGCATAGCGCGGCTCATTCGATCAGGTTCATTCAACCAGACTTACCCCCAGCGGTCGCTGGTCGCTGCGCCCGTGGTCGTCCACCACGCGCACGCTGTACCGGGCCGCGCCGGGTGGCTGCCAGAACAACGACTCGCCCGGTGTGCTGCTGCCGATATAGGCATCGTCGACGAACCAGTACAAGGCGTGCGTATCGGCATCGGTAGTCGCGGTGAACGCAATGCGTTCCATCCCCTGCTGCTTGAGGCGCAGCGCGTACGTGCTTCCGCGTAGCGGCGAGGTAATCTGCGGCGGATCGCCGTCCGCCTGACCGGCGCCGGTACAGGACGGATTTTGCGGCGGCTTGCGCCGGGGAATGCCGGCCTGCGCAAAGACCTGCTGCAAATCGGACGGCCAGAATTCGTAGACGTCTACATGGGTCTGCTTGCCGGCATAGGGCGGACACGCGGGTTGGCCGGTCGCATCGTCGATCACTACCGGCCGATGCACGTTACTGACCTTGATCGGCGACTTGCCCGGGATGAACCAGGTCCAACCCTTCTGAGGGCACCACCGGTTCGGCAATTCCCCACTTGCCAGGCAGATCTCCACGCGCTTGAGGTTGGCAGGCATGTGCCGAACAGGTTCCTGCAAGTGCGGATGTTCCGCATGCAAGGCATCGACTATCTGGAAGAACAGCGGAGCCGCTGCTTCTGCGCCGACAAAGGCAGGATTGCCGGTACTGTCGAAATTGCCGACCCACACCACCAGAACGTACGGACCGAAGCTGCCGGCCGTCCATGCATCACGGAACGCCCACGACGTGCCGGTCTTCCAGTACACCGGCCATGGCGTCGGCTGCGCGCCGGTGGTCTCGTCCGGGCGCGGATTCTGTCGCAGCATGTCCATCACCATGAAGCTCGCTTCGTCACTGAGCAGGCGAGTGCCGGGCGTCGGTGGATCGTCCGCGCGCAGCCGTAGTGGCTTTAGTACGCCACGATTGGCAAGCATCGCGTACAGGCCAGCCAGTTCCTGCATGGTGACTTCCCCACCACCGAGCACCAGCGCAAGACCGTAGTGCTGCTCGCTCGCCATATGGCTGATGCCGGCTTGACGCAAGAGGTCGTAAAGGTTGGGATGCTGAAGTTGCGAGGCAACCCACACCGCAGGAATGTTGCGGCTGCGTATCAACGCTTGGGCGGCGGTGATCGGGCCGAGAAAATGGCCGTCGAAATTCTCAGGCGTGTAAGGGCCGAACGCGGTCGGCACATCGCGCAACACCGTCTGCGGATGCAGCACGCCTTGATCGAAGCCCAGTGCATAGATGAACGGCTTCAGCGTAGAACCTGGCGAACGTTTCGCGAGCGTGCCGTTGACCTGCCCCTGGATCGATGAATCGGCGTAGTTCACCGAGCCGATCATCGCCTTCACGCCCATGTCGCGTGTGTCGACCAGAATCGCGGCCGTATTGCGGATGCCACGCGACGCATTGCGCTGCACGTAACGCGTCATCTGCTGCTCAAGCGTGTGCTGCAAATCAAGATCGATGGTGGTGATCAGCTTTGCCGAGTCTTCGTCCGCCGTAACGTGCTGCGTGGCGAGGGCCTGCTCCACGGCATGCGGCGCTTCAAATGGCAGCTTTGCGAGCGGACGCAGATTCAGTGGCAATGCAAACAATGGTGTCTGCGACACATCGAGCGGATGGTTGTGCAGCCAAAGCGCATACAGCCGGTTGCGTGCCAGCGCCAGCGACGGATTGATCATCGCGTCGTCGGTCCCGTGCGTGGCATGCAGGCGCCGCGCCGGATCTTGCGGGACAACGGCAAGCGTCAGCGCCTCCGGCAGAGTGAGTTGATCCGGCGGCTTGTCGAAATAGGCCAGACTCGCGGCACCCACACCTTCCACATTGCGGCCGTACGGCGCATCGTTGAGGTAAGCCTCGAGAATGTCCTGCTTGGAATAAAACAGCTCGAGTTGGATTGCGCGCGCCACTTGCCGTAGTTTGCCGCCGGGCGTGCGCGTGTTGAGCTGCCACAACAGGCGCGCCAGTTGCATCGTGATGGTCGAGCCGCCTTGCGGATGGCCGTGCCGCGCATACGTAACCCATGCGCCACGCAGCAAACCGTACGGATTGAAGCCCGCATGCGAGTAGTACCAGCGATCCTCATGCAGCAAGACGCCCTCGACCAGTTGCGGCGAGATGTCCTTCAGCGGCACCCACAATCGATAGCGATCGTCACTGGCGAGCGTCAGCCGCAGCAAGCGACCGTGATCGTCGTACACCGCCGTGGACGATGGCAGCCAGCCGCGCAATGGCGGATGTGGCCATAGTCGACAGCCGATCATCACGGCGGCGATCAGCGTGAGAGCGACGAGCCAGTTCTGCCAGCGATGGAGCCAGCGGCTTAGCGTACCGAACAGGTCGGGCTTTATGGCAAGCACCCGCCCCTCACCCCAGCCCTCTCCCCGATGGGGAGAGGGGGTAGATTCCCGCCTTCATGACGGGAAGAGTGAGATCGGTGCGGCGGGTCACGGCTTTTGCGTCACGGTCAGAGTGGAACCGCCGGGCGAGCGGGCCTGGATGGCGCGGTCGTACATCGATTCGCCGTAGGCCGGTGGCACGATGAACTTGCCGGCATTGGTCGCCTTGATGCGGTAGACGAACTCACGCACGTCGGGCGTCGCCGTACCGTAGATCACCACGCGATCCTCGCGGATATCCGCGTATTCAGGCTCCCACGTCGAGCTGGAGAGGCCGATCGGCGAACGCCATGCCTGCGGCTTGACCTCGCTGTCGCCCCCTTGATCGCTACCCTGATCGCCTGCGCCTGGCGAGCTGTCGCCCTGTTGGCCGGTTACCGCTGGCGGTGGCTGGATCACGGGCTCGAACCCGCCCGGCAGCAAATCGACAATCGACACGTTGCCGACGCCGCTGTCACCGGTCGCGCGAATCTTCACATGTACATCGATCTCGTCACCCACGTTGATTTGCGTAAGCGCTTTGCCCTGTGCATCGGTGTAGTCGCGCACGATCTCGATGCCATCCTTGATCGCCTTGTCCGCTGCCGTGCTGTCGTAACCACCCTGGCTCGCGACATACCACGTCGCTACGTCGCCATGGTTGATGAAACGCAGCTTGCTCGCTGCCGCATCCCAACTACCGGCCTGCAACAAGTTCGCCTGCAGCGCCGCGATCGACTTCGCGCTGCCATCGGCGTGCACCTCCTGGATATCAAGCTTGTCCAGATCGCCTGCGGTCTGTTTGGAGTAGCTGTCCAGCGCAAGTATCGTCATCGACGCCGACAGCGTGTTGTACCTGTCTTGACCGAGTGGCCACGCGATGTTTTCCATCACACGCGGCGACAGAGCCTTCGCCCGCTCCGGGAAATGTTTCGTCAGTAGGTACAGCACGCTTGCGTCACGAGTCAGCGGATCGTAGTAGTAGCCATAGATGAAATACTTGTCCCCCAGCTTGCGCTCCAATTGCTGTTGCGGGCCGGCGATCAACTTGTCAGCTTCGTCGTCCTGCTTGAGCATCTTGTACGAGGCGGCCAGCCAGGCGGCGGCCAGATCCTTCTTCCACTCTTTCGGATCGACTTCATCCAGCCGCTTCTGCACGGCGGCCAGATCGTTCGTCGTGACATTGCCCTGACGCGTCAGCAAGTACACCGCGTACGCGCGCTGACGCAGATCGTCGAGCGTGTTCATGCTGTCGTCGGCAGCCATTTTCTTCAGGTACTTGTTGCCACCATCGAGCATGTCCTGCGGCACGCTCGTGCCGCGATCGCGTGCTTCCAGCAGGAAGTTCATCGCATAGGCCGACACGAACGGCTCGGATTCCGGCGTCGCTGACCACAGGCCGAAGCCGCCTTCGCTGTTCTGACGTGAATGCAACGTATCGAGGAACTTGGCGAGAGCTTCGTCATTGCTGATTGGCTTCTCGCTGAAGGTCGGCTGCAAGGCATGCGCGAATACCGGCACGACCGGCCACTTCGCAACCACCAGCAACGGCATTGCCGAGCTGATGATCTGCTCGCTGCAGTAATTCTGGTAGTTCACCAGATAGCTCGTAATGCCCTGGGCGAGCACCAGCGGCAAGCTGGATGTCGCTGCGTCGCGCGACGCATGCGCGTCATACATCGAACGCAGATGTGCAAGCTCCGCCTGACCACCCGCATCAACGCGCCCCCCATCGACCTGGGTGCGGTAGGCCGCCGCCGGGCGCACTGACAGATCGACGCTTTGCTTCGCCGACTTGCCGCCATAGCCAGCCGTAAAGCTCAGGTTACCCGAACCCAGCTTGTCGGTGGCCTTGACCCGGAACGACAGCACGCCCTCGCGCATCTCGCCGAGATTCAGACTCTTGCTAGCGGGCCCAAGCACCTGCAATTGCGGGCCGACATTCAACGCAACCGCGACCGGCACAGTCTTGCCAGCCAGGTCAGTGAGATTGTTCGCGACACCGACGCTGATTTCCGCTTCGTCACCGGGCGCCAGGGTAAGTGGCACATTCGGCGACAGCACGAAGTCGGCTCGCACGGTCGTCGAGCCTTCAAAGGTGCCGATCTGATCTGGCGAAACGGCAACCGCCATCACCCGCAGCTTGCCGTTGAAATAATCCGGCACGGCATAGCTGAAGTCCTTGTCACCATCGACATCCACGATGCCCGACCAGAACGCGACTGGCTTGTCACGCTTGCGCTTGAACGGATTGAGCTGGCGAGCCATTGCCGCATCGGCATCGCCACCCGGCGCGGCCATCGCCATCATCTTCTCGAACTCCGGCAGGATCAGGTCGAGGATCTGCGAAGTGTTGACGTCCAGCATTTTCTTGCGGAAGAAGAACTTCAGCGGATCGCCAAGCTTGTAGCGCGCTACCTGCAAGATGCCCTCGTCCACCGCGAACAGCACTACCTTGGTCGGCCGCGCGGCATGCAGCTTGAACGTGACGGTATTGCCCGGCTTTACCAGTGCGGGGGAGTCCACTGTGATCACATCGCGCCGTGCATCGAGATTCACCGAGAACGGCACCACGCCGTAACTCAATGGGCTCATGAACACTTCGTCCGACGACGGATCGCGGACGTACTGCACGTTGATGTAGCCGTTGCCCTCGAAGTCTTTCGGCACGGTGATATGTTGCACCGAACTGGTGGTATCCGCGTGGAACCATGCATGCGCGTAGACCTTGTCACGCTCGATCGTGATCAGACCACTGCCGGCATACGGCGCGCGTATCGCGATTTCCACGGATTCGCCCTGAGCGTAATCCTGCTTGCTCAGGTTCAGCTGCAACTCCGCATTGCGATCGAGCGAGCGCGTGACGTTCGCATCGCCGGCGACCGCGTATTCCACCCGGTTGATCTCGATGTTGTCCGCCGCCCGACGAATCACCAGCGCGTAATTGCCCGGCTTGTCGGTGGGCAGCGTGTAATCCATGCCGGCAGCGGGGATCGTCAGCGGCTGTTCGCTTATCGGAATTTCCTTGAGCTTGGAGTCGTATTTGTAGACGCCCGAATCCTGCTTGGTCAGCACCGACACATAGCGCCGTTCGATCAACTGCGCTTTCAGGTCCTTCAGCTCAAAGGCTTTCGCCTGCGGGTTGATCGCGACCAGGTGCACCGCGCGCGGGCTGCTGCGCGTGATGTAGTCGAGACTGTCAACCGACTTGTAGCCGACCAGCCAGTCATTGCTGGATACCAGTGTCTGCGCGGCAGCCGCTACGCTGCGCCCGCTATCCGCTTCAAACGCCTTGCCGAGGAAGTACAGCTGATACGTCGCATCCGCGTATTTCTTCAGATCAAGGTCGAATTCGGCATGACCCTTGTCGTCGGTCTTGCCATCTTGCAGCGACTCCTCATAGCCTTCCTTCGCACGACGCACGTCGTAGAAGTGGTAGTCGGGCCAGCTATGGAACGCCGGCCATGCCGGACGCAAGGTCAGCGATGCTTCGACACGACGATTGGCGGCTGGCGTGCCGAACAGATTCTGCGCATCGACCACACCCTTCAGCTGATCGGGCTTCACCCAGCCTTCTATCACCTGTTGCGACAGCGTGGCGGTGACCTTCATTCGGTCGGGAAGGAATTCCTTTACCTGCACCGTCGTGCTGCCGATCTGCGTGTCGGCCTTGTCGTCCTTCACGATATACAGGTTCACTGTCCAGGTGCCGGTCGGCGCGGTCTCGGCGGGCGTGTAGTCCAGCTCGCCGAAACCGGAAGCGTCCATCTTCATGTCCTTCCACGTCACGCTGACGCCACGTGGATCGACAATCTCGGCCTTCAACGGAATACCGGCGACATTGCGCGACCAACTCGCCGCACGAACGATCAAACCGATATGGAACAGATCGCCCGGCCGGTAAATGCCGCGATCGGAAAACAAATAAGCGGAAAGCTGGCCCTGGTTCAAAGCGTTTGGCTCGCCGCCAATATCGAAGCGAGAGTAGTCGAGCTGGCGATCACTGCCACCGATCGGCAGGAACGACAGGTCGTCGGCCTTCTTCACCACATACAACTCCGGCGTCTTCTCGTGATCCAGTCCCTTGAACGTCGGGAAGTGCACCATGCCGTCGGCTGCCGTGGCCTGCGTGTAGAGCGTCTGGCCGTTCATCGAAAGCACGGAAACAGTCGCGCCCTCCACGGGCTGGCCGGTGTGGATCGACTGCACGAATACGTCCTGGCTGCCGTCCAGTGCACGCTTCACCAGCATGCCCAGGTCGGTGACCACGATCATTCGCGTGTCGGTCGCGCTGACGTCTTGCGTATCGCCGTTGTCGTTGTCATTCGAGCTGTCGCTGGATGACGAATCGCCGCTGCCGTCAGCGGAGCTCGCCGCGTTCGAGCTGTCAGCATTGGCATCGTCCGTGCTGCCGTCAGCCGCATGCGCGATGCCCTGCTGCGCGCGGGCCTTCACCTTCGCTGCGGCAACTTCTTTCTTGTGCTCCCCTACAGGGTCGTAACTGGACAGGTGCAGCAAGAACACGCCGCGCTTGCCGTCTTTCAGATACTGGCCGAGATCGACGCCCTCGTAATGGGGCTTGCCCGGATCGATTGGGGGGAATGCGCGCTTTTGCTCGAAGCGCTCGACGATGTGATCTTCACTGAATGCGTAGCCGAGGTCCGGCTTGATATAGGTTCCCTGATTGAAACTCACCAGGTGCTGCAGCTGATCTGGCAAGACGCGGCCAATCTCCAGCTTCATGCCAGGCAGGTTGCGTCCTACGACGGAAATCCGCTTGCTGCCGCTCAGCGACAGCAGCGAACCATTCGCCATGAAGCGCAGCAGTTTCGGGTAGTCAGGCACACCGAATGTCTGCGTGGATGACTTGCCGAGGATGTAGCCACCGAACGATTTCAGGCCGTTGCCGATGCGCACGTAGACACGCTGGCCGGGTTCGGCGTGATATTTGAAACTCTGCAGCGCGGCATAGTCGTCTTCAGTCGGAACCAGCTCCAGCTTCAAAGGCTGCGACTGGCGCAGCACGGCCTCGCTGACCTCTCTGACGCCCCAACTGTAGGGCGCATCGTCGTCCGCCTGATTCTCGCCAGGCTTGCGCTTGGGCAGGACCCAGGCCTTCGTCAGCGCAGCCAATTCGCTGCCGCGCACGGTACCGCTGAAATTGGCGACCAGCACCTGCTCGGGTTCGTATTTATCGTTGTCCACGAGAGTCGGGCTGAGTTCGTCCGCTCTGAGGCTGTACAGACCCGGGACGCGCACACTCGCCTTCAGCGGCTTGTCGGTGCCGTCACCGCCGCGCGAACTGCGCACACCACTGTCGATCGTCAGCGCTACCGCGCCGTCGTCATGCGGCAGATCCAACGGCTGCGAATGCACCCACGCCTGCAACTTGTTCTTGTCGTAGGCCACGCTGAATTTCAGCGCCGGTCCACTTTTGCCATCCTTGGCCATCAACGCGAGCGCGATGCGTTTCTCAAACTGCGCCGGATCGACCGCATAACTGAAGGTGATCGGGAAGATGACTTTCTTCGCCGTCGCATCCTGCGGGTCCTGATAGAACTCGCCGGCGCCAAGTTTCGCTGTAAATGAAATGGTATCGAAATTGAAGTGATCGTCAGCCATAAGCACGTGGCTGGCAAACGCCTTGGCAACGTCGAAGCTCACCTTGTAGTGCTCGCCTACCGGCCAGTCTGCAGCGGGGACGAAGCGCAGGGTGCGGTCGTCCGTCCAGCTCCACTGCCCCTTGGACTCAGGCGACATTGTGATTCCGACGGTGACCGGCTTTCCGACCAGCTCGATGGGCGCTGCCGAACCGGAAAAGCTCAGCTCCAGCGGATGGATGACGATAGGCTGCACCGTGTAATCCGTCAGCTCCGGCGCCTTGACCTCCCAACTGATGCGCTCCGGCTCCGGCGGCCGCGGCCGATGCTGGTACCACTGCCAGCCAAACCAGCTGCCCCCGGCAAGCAAGACAAGCGCAAGCAATGCACCTGCGGAATGCAGCGGTCTACGCTTTACCAGCAGCACCCAGCCTGGCGCCGACCAAGACATGTTGCCAACCAACGGGCGTAGCACCACGCCGATCATGTGCAACAGGGCGCGCAGCAAGCGCACCGGCAACAAGAGAAGAAACCGCAGCAAATCCATCGTGCTTTCCCTGGTTTTCGCCCGCTAACCCCATTTGCGTCATCGCAAATGCCGAGTTATCTGCCATTGGCCAAGCATCACGAGCAGGCGCGATGCTTGGATAAACGAGTTTTCCCCTTGCGTATCCTGCACGGGAGACATGGCAGAACACGGCTTCAATTCTGGCACGATTCAGACACGGTCCGGCGGCGCGTCAGTCAGACCCGCTACCTGATGATGCCTCGTCTCAGCTGATTGACGCCCTGCCTCCATCAGGGAGAAAAGGTGCCCCTTTGATCGTGGCAACGCCATACGAATTGTCTGAAATGCTGATCTGGCTAGCGCCGGTCTCCAGCTATCGTTCGCCTGATGTGAGGCTGCCGTAGCGGTTCAACAGAACAACCTGCTGATTCAATCGACGCTCCCGTCTGATCGGTGCCGTAAAACCTTGGCCGCGCGCCACGATCCTTCAACCTTGCGCAGAATTGCTCTGCGCAAGGGCAACTCAAGCCTTGGCTGATCCCGACGCTGATCAGCGCTACCTCAAAGCTGGCTGAGGAACTCACGCACGGTTGGCGCAAGCTTCGGATCCTGCATCGCCATGTGCATCGTGGCTCGCACCAGGCCCGCCTTGTTGCCGCAATCGAAGCGCGTGCCCTCGAAGCGATAAGCCAGTACCTTGCCCTGCTCCTTCAGCAGCGCATCGATCGCATCGGTGAGCTGGATCTCACCACCGGCACCCGGCGTGGTCTGCTCCAGCAGATGGAAGATGCGTGCGGGCAGGACATAGCGGCCGACCACGGCCAGGTTCGACGGTGCGTCGGCGGGTTTGGGTTTCTCCACCATGTGGCGGATCTGCGCGCTGCGCTCATCAATCGGCGTGGCATCGACGATGCCGTATTTGTCGGTTTCGTTGTGCGGTACTTCTTCCACCGCGATCACACCGGCTTGCTGCGCCTCGGCGAGTTCGGCCATCTGTCGCAGCGCGCCCTTGCCAGTACCGTTCCAGATCAGGTCGTCAGGCAGCACCACACCAAAGGGTTCGTCGCCGACCACGGGTTTCGCGCACAGCACGGCATGGCCAAGGCCAAGTGCTTCGGGTTGGGTCACGAAGATTGCCCGCACATGCCGCGGCAAGGTGCCCTGCACCAGCGCGAGCAACTCGTCCTTGCCCTTTTCCTGCAGCTTCGCCTCAAGCTCGTAAGCCTTGTCGAAGTAGTCGGCGATGGCGTGCTTATAGCGATTGGTGACAAAGATAAGCGTGTCGGCACCGGCGTCCACCGCCTCGTCGACGGCGTACTGGATCAACGGCTTGTCGAGTACCGGCAGCATCTCCTTGGCTACCACCTTGGTCGCCGGGAGAAAGCGCGTGCCAAGGCCGGCAACCGGAAACACCACTTTGCGTAGAGGTTTGCTCACTCACTTTTCTCCGGATTCGTGCGGCGGATCGACACCACGTTGTCCGGTTGCGCCACTTCGCTCCAACGGAACGAAGGCAGCAATCCGGATACGCAGCGTCGAAGTTCTTCTTCATTGAAAACGATCACCGCCTCGGCAGCCTTGCTCAACAGTGCCTGCAGCAGTTCCCACGATACTTCGCGATGTTGCGCGAGAAAGATCTTGGCATGTCCCGTGGCACTGTAATTTTCCAGCGGGTGGAACAATTCCTCGAACAATTTTTCGCCGGCGCGCAGTCCGGTATAGACGATCGGAATTTCGCTGCCGGGTTTCTTGCCGGCCAGACGGATCATCTGCTCGGCCAGATCGCGGATCTTCACCGGCTCGCCCATGTCGAGCGCAAAAATCTCGCCGCCCTTGCCGATGCTCGCCGCCTGCAGGATCAGCTGGCAGGCCTCGGGAATCGTCATGAAGTAGCGCGATATCTCCGGATGGGTCACCGTGACCGGACCACCATCATTGATCTGCCGCCGGAACAACGGCACCACCGAGCCCGCCGAATCCAGGACGTTGCCGAAACGCACCGTCATGAAACGGGTGTTGGCATGCGCGTTGAGATTCTGGCAATAGATTTCGGCAACGCGCTTGCACGCGCCCATGACACTCGTCGGATTGACCGCCTTGTCGGTGGAGATCAATACAAAGCATTCGACCCCGGCTTCGCGCGCCGTGTCAGCCACCGTGCGTGTGCCCAGCACGTTGTTGCGAAACGCCGAGCGCAGTTGCCCCTGCAGCATGGGTACGTGTTTGTAGGCGGCCGCATGGAACAACACTTGCGGCTTGGCCTCGGCAAACGCCTTCTGCATGGCTACCAGGTCGCCACAGTCCGCCAGGATGCCTTCAAGAATCAGCTCAGGGAAATCCGCGCGCAGTTCCTGGGTGATGCGATACAGGTTGTATTCGCTCTGCTCGACCACGGTGAGTGACTGCGCCCCCAGTCGGGCGATCTGCCGGCACAATTCCGAGCCGATCGATCCGCCGCCGCCGGTCACCAGCACCCGACGCGCCGTAAGGGTTTCCCGGATCGCGGTCCAGTCCAGCTCCACCGAATCGCGACCGAGCAAATCCTCGATGGCGACTTCCTTGATCTCGTTGAACTGCGCACGGCCGGCGACCACGTCTTCCAGCCGCGGCACGGTGCGATACGGCAGACCTGTCGCGTCGCATAGCGCCACCACCCGGCGCATCTCGGTGGTCGATGCCGCAGGCAGTGCAATCAGCAGCATTTCCACGGCTGCCTCACGCGCGACCTCGGTCAGCTGATCGAAACGCCCAAGCACGGGATGACCATTGATGCTGGCGCCGCGCAGACTCGGCTTGTCATCGACAAAGCCGACCACAAGGTAACGACTGTCATGACGAAGGTCGCGCGACAGAACTTCACCGGCGCGATCCGCACCCACGATCATGACCCGCTTGGCGGTGCTGTTCTGCAGCAGGTCGCCGCGGCTGTCTTTCCAGAATCTATAGGCTAACCGTGGCCCTCCGAGCAGCACCGCCAACAAGATCGGATACAGCAGCAGTACCGAGCGCGGCACACCGTCGAGCCGGTTGTACAGAAACAGCGAGAGGTAGATGGCCACGGTTCCCAGCACCACGGCGCGCAGGATATTCCACAGATCCGGCAGGCTGGCAAAGCGCCACACGCTTTTGTACAACCCCGTCCAGCGAAAAATCAGGCCTTGCACCAGCAGCACGATCGGAAATTCAAGCAAGTGATAGCTGACGATGTCGTCCGGTCTGAAGGTGTAGCGCAGCAGCTTGGCGATCCACCACGCAAGCGCAGCCATCGTCAGGTCGTGAGCCACGACGGCGATACGCGGGTGAATGATGCCGACAAATTTACGCAGCGACATGGCGGCCTCCGGGCAGATTGCGTCGCAGACAACGACGTTTCAGCGCCAGCCATGCGGCCGCCGCGATCAGATATACAACGATGGTAATCGGCAACGCGATCTGCAGATGACTGTAGGCCAACCAGGTCAACGGTGCCGCGATCAACAGATTCCACGCCAGATAAGCCACATCCGCCTGGGCGTGCGTTCGATCAGAACGTACCAGCCACTGGTACAGGTGTTCGCGATGCGCCGTGTGCCAACGGCGGCCACGCAGCATGCGCGTCAACAAGGTCAGGCTGGCATCCACCACGAACGCCGACGACAGGATCAAGGCCGGCCACAGCAAGGCAGGCTCCACCCGCCACAGCATCGCGGTGAACGCGAAGATCAACAGACCGATACTGCCGCTACCGACATCGCCCATGAAGATCTGCGCCGCCGGGCGGTTGAAGAACCAGAAACCCAGACTGGCCGCGGCCAACGAACCCGTAGCAACCGCCAGCGCAGGCTGCGCCGCCACCCACGCCATCCATGCCAGACCGCTGGCCACGAAGATCGCCTGCTGCGCCAGCAGGCCATCGATGCCATCCATGAAATTGTGCAAGTTGATGCTCCAGGTACCTGCGCCCAACAATAATGGCAACCACCACCAGGACAAGCCCGTCGCCATCAACGTGAACGAGAACCAGAGCACCGCGAGCAGCTGGGCTCCCAGTCGCGGCAACACCGGCAGGGGTCGGTGGTCGTCCCACCAGCCAGCCAGTGCCACCAGCAGCAGCGCACCCAAAAGGCTTGCGATCACGCTGACCGGCCATGCCGCGGGCAAGCTCCACAACGCACCGGGCAGGCAAATCAGCATCGCCACCACGATGCCGATACCGCCGCCGCGCGGAGTCGGCGTGCTATGCGAACGACGTTGCCCCGGCTGATCGAGCATGCCACGCCGATGGGCATAGGCGATCGCGCCGCGCACCAGCAACAGGGTGATCAGCAAGGCAGCCAACAACCATCCCATGGTCATGAACATCCTCATGTCACTCGCTGGCAACGCCGTGGATCGGACGAATCGTGCTCCAGCTCTTGCAGCTTGGGCATTGCCAGTGATGCGCTTTGGCACCGAACCCACACCGGCTGCAACGGTACATCGCCTGCCCCTCCAGCAGTTTCTTGGTGAGATCGCGCAGGATCAGGAAGTTCTCGCGCGCCTCACCTTCGATCTTGTCCATGGTCGCGTCGATCAGTGCCATCAGGCCGCGCACCGACGGCCGCATGCGCAGCTGCGACGTCAGGAAGTCGATCGCCGCCCGTTCGCCGTCACGCTGCTGGTAGAGATGGGTCAGTGCCAGTACCGGTGAAATGCCGCTATAGCGGCCCAGCATATCGCGCAGAAAGACCTCGGCACGCTCCATCTGCTGCGAGCGGGCATAGCTGTTGAGCAGCGGCGGCAGGATCTCCGGAACGAACGCGATGTCGGCATCGACCGCCGCTTCGTAAGCCGTCACTGCTTCGGCATGATGGTCATCCTCCGATTGCAGGCGACCGGTCAGCATGAAGGCGCGAACACAATCTGCCTGGCATTCGAAGGCCTGGCGCAAATAGTCGCGTGCCTCGGCGCGGGCGCCGTGCTGGCGCGATCGATCGGCCAGCTCGCAGTAGAACTGGGCAATCATCGGCCGCTCGTCCTCGCCGGTCATTACCTCCAGCCGGCGCGCATGCTCGATTGCCTTGTGCCAGTCGCGCTCGTGCTGGTAAATAGCAATCAGATGACGCAACGCCGATGGAGCATGTGCGTCCATTGCCACCAGATCGGAGAACAGAGCCTCGGCGCGATCGAGCAGACCGGCACGCATATAGTCCTCGCCCAGCTCGAGCAAGGCCACGGTCTTCATCGCGTCGGACAGGCCCGGTCGCGACACCAGATGCTGGTGCAGCCGGATCGCCCGATCCACCTCGCCGCGACGGCGAAAAAGATTGCCTAGCGCAAGGTGGGTTTCCACCGTGTCGCGGTTGTATTCGGCCAGCTTGAGGAAGACCTCGATCGCCTTGTCCTGCTCTTCGTTAAGCAGGTAGTTCAAGCCGCGAAAATAGTCCGATGAAAGCTCGCTGACCTCTGCCCCGGAGCGGCGCGCCCCCACCCTGCGGGAGGCCCACCAGCCCAGCACAAAAGCAGCTGGAACCAGCACAACCAGCTCATACGCAGGATTCATGAATTGACCGGCAGGTTCTTGTCTGCACTGCGCAGTTGCCGGCGCCGCAAGCGACGCTGCTGCGTCGTCACCCCAAGCCATGCAGTGAGGCCGCCAAGCAGCCAGCCGATCACCAACGCGCCCAGCAGCGCGGCGCCTTTAGGCAGTCGCATCTGCACGAACGCGAGGTCATAGCTGACCAGGTCGGCATTGAGCGCGCCCAGCACAACGCCAGCGGCAATGAAGATCACAAGGATGAATATCACGAGCAGTCGCATCCTGAGACTTTACCCGATTGGTTGTTACAGGCACAGATAGTGCAAGCGAAAGATGCGGCAATAGTTCAGACGATCGTCCGAATCAGGCTGGATTCTGCGCAACACGAAGGCAGAATCGACTTACGTCGCCGGTCGCTTAAAGAAGACGAAGGCAAACCTGGCCTGCGCCGCTGCTGCGCAAAAAGAAGGCAGGATCGGCTTACGCCGCCTGCTGCGCGCAAAAAGAAGGCAGGATCGGCTTACGCCGCCTGCCTTCGTTCATCTGGCTTGCCGTCTTACTGGCTTGCCTGTTCCAGGTTTAGATTGACGCGTTCGCGCAACTCCTTGCCTGGTTTGAAATGCGGAACGTGCTTGCCCGGCAATGCTACGGCGTCGCCGGTCTTGGGATTGCGACCCATGCGCGGCGGCCGGTGATGCAATGCAAAGCTGCCGAAACCGCGCACCTCGATACGCTCACCATGAGCCAGTGCATAGCTCATTTGTTCGATCACGCTCTTGACGGCCATTTCGACGTCAGCGAACGCAAGGTGGGTCTGGCGCCTGGCCAGCGCCTCGATCAATTCGGATTTAGTCATGGGGCCCCAATGTCCGTGACATGAAACAACGGGGCGGCGATGTGCCGCTGCCCCCTGATACTAAACAGCGGGGCGGCTTTACGCCGCCCCGCGTCAAACGCTTGCTTACGATCAGTCAGCCTTGTCGAACTGCTCTTTGAGCAGTGCGCCAAGCTTGGTCGTACCGGTGGAAGCGGATGCGTAGTCGACGATAGCCTCCTGTACATCTTCCTCGTCCTTTGCACGGATCGAGAGCGCCAGCTGGCGACCCTTGCGATCCATACCCGTGAACTTGGCTTCGACCTTGTCGCCCACCTTCAGATGCAGTGTGGCATCTTCGATGCGCTCCTTCGCGATGTCGTTGGCGCGCAGGTAACCCTCGACGCCCTCGCCCAGATCGATCACAGCGCCCTTGGCGTCAACTTCCTTGACCGTGCCATTGACGATGCTGCCACGCGGATTTGCTGCCATGAACTGACCGAACGGATCCTGCTCCATCTGCTTGATGCCGAGGGAGATGCGCTCGCGCTCCGGGTCCACTGCCAGCACCACGGCCTCGATCTCGTCGCCCTTCTTGAAGTTGCGCACGAGGTCTTCGCCAGACATCTGCCAGGAAATGTCGGACAGGTGCACCAGACCATCGATGCCGCCGTCCAGACCAATGAACACACCGAAGTCGGTGATCGACTTGATCTGACCGGAAACCTTGTCGCCCTTCTTGTGCATGGCGGCAAACGCTTCCCACGGGTTCGAGCGGGTCTGCTTGATACCCAGCGAGATGCGGCGACGCTCCTCATCCACGTCCAGCACGGTGACTTCTGTCTCGTCACCGACCTGAACCACCTTGGCCGGGTTGACGTTCTTGTTGGTCCAATCCATCTCGGACACGTGCACCAGGCCTTCCACGCCCGGCTCGATCTCGACGAAGCAGCCGTAATCGGTGACGTTGGAGACCTTGCCGAACAGGCGGCTGCCGACCGGGTAACGGCGGGCAATGGCGACCCAGGGGTCGTCGCCCAGCTGCTTCAGGCCCAGCGAAACGCGGTTGCGCTCCTTGTCGTACTTCAGCACGCGCACGTCCAGCTCGTCGCCGACGTTGACCACTTCGGACGGATGACGCACACGCTTCCACGCCATGTCGGTGATGTGCAGCAGGCCGTCGATACCGCCCAGATCCACGAACGCGCCGTAGTCGGTGAGGTTCTTGACGGTGCCCTTGACCACGGCACCCTCGGTCAAACGCTCAAGCAGCTTCTCGCGCTCCTCGGAGAACTCGGTCTCGACGACGGCGCGGCGGCTGACCACCACGTTGTTGCGCTTGCGATCCAGCTTGATGATCTTGAACTCGAGTTCCTTGCCCTCGAGGTAAACCGGGTCGCGCACGGGACGCACATCGACCAGCGAGCCCGGCAGGAATGCGCGGACGTCCTTGATGTCGACCGTGAAACCACCCTTGACCTTGCCGGAAATCATGCCGACGATGGTCTCTTCCTTGTCGAACGCCTGCTCCAGGTCGTCCCACACCATCGAGCGCTTGGCTTTCTCGCGCGACAGCTTGGTCTCGCCGAAACCGTCTTCCAAAGCTTCGAGGGCTACCTTCACCTCGTCGCCTACCTGTACCTCCAGCACGCCCTGCTCGTCGCGGAACTGCTCGATCGGGACGATGCCTTCGCTCTTCAGGCCAGCGTTGATCACGACGACGTCATTGCGGATTTCCACAACGATGCCGGTGACGATGGCGCCGGGCTTCAGCTTGGAGATAGCCTGTTGGCTCTGTTCAAACAGTTCGGCAAAACTTTCAGTCATGTTGATTCCATAGTGGGAAAAGACCGTTGTTCGCAGCGCCACTGGTGTGTTGCGTACGAGTCAATCGGTCCACCGGTTGAGGGTGTCTTCAGGTGGTTCCTCTGGAACCGACCGTCGCCACCGTTGGCCAAAATCCCTGCCTGGGCAGGGCGCAGAAACCGCCGCGCAACCTTCACTTCAAGGGTGCACAACGGCGAGTACTTTCGCGACGACGTCCTCGATACCCATGCCGGTGGTATCCACCAGCAGTGCATCTTCGGCAGGCTTGAGCGGCGCGACCGCCCGCGATGCATCGCGGCTGTCACGCGCCTCAATTTCGCGCTGAAGGCCGCCAAGTGTAACGCTGAGTCCCTTTTCCTTCAACTGCTTATAGCGCCTTTTCGCCCGTTCGGCGGCGCTTGCGGTAAGGAAAACCTTGAACCCGGCATCGGGAAAGATCACCGTCCCCATGTCGCGTCCGTCCGCCACCAGCCCGGGCGCCTTGCGAAAGCCCAGTTGCAGCGCCACCAAGGCCTCACGTACCGATGGCATTGAGGCGATCGCCGACGCCGCTGCCCCGGCGGTCTCGGTGCGCAGCTCGTCGGTGGCGTCATGGCCGTTGACGACGACCCGGGTCAGGCCGCCATCGCTGGCCGCTCGGAACTGGATTCGGGTGCCTTGGGCGCAGCGGGTCACCGCATCCACGTCCGACAGGTCCAGCCCTTCCATGCCGGCGGCATAACCCACCGCGCGATACAGCGCCCCGGAATCGAGCAGACGCCAGCCCAGATGCTCGGCCACCAAGGCACTGATCGTGCCCTTGCCCGATCCCGACGGCCCGTCGATGGTGAGTACGGGAACGGGTGAGGCATGACTCATGGCAATTCCTGGCTGAACAGAAGAAAGCGAAAGTTTAACGCGTTGACCCCGTTTGGAACGCGTGCTATCTAGCCGTTCTCCTTTGCTCAAAATCTTCCCAATTCACCTTATGACCGATCTTCGCCGCGAGTTCGACCAAGCCGCCGAGGACATCCAGCGACTGGATATACGCCCGGACAATGACACCCTGCTGAAGCTGTACGCCCTCTACAAGCAAGGCTCGGAAGGCGATATGCAGCGGGCCCAGCCCGGCTTTTTCGACTTTGTCGGCACCGCAAAGCACGAGGCTTGGGCGCAGCTCAACGGCGTACCCGAACAAGAAGCCATGCGCCGCTACATCGCCCTGGTGCACCAGCTTCTGGCTTGAGGCTCTCGCATAGGCGGTCCTGACCGCTAGGCGGTCCTAGCCGCATATAGTCGGTCCTGGCCGCCCCTCCCCCAGTTCGTTATCCCTGCGAAGGCAGAGGCGCTTCTCAACAGCGAAACTGGTCAACCCAGCAACCTCAAGCTGCTTGCCGAGCACGGGCTCTGGGCCCCTGCCTTCGCAGGGATGACGAGCAAGGTGTGGTTTCCGCACGCCCCTGCGGTCTCCTGGGCCTCAAGCCCCTCAAGTCGCCCTGCTCGCACGCGGCGCTTGCTTTTCGGTACCCAACACCGGCACATTCATACGATCGTTTGATTCGGCGCCCGATCGCATGGATTACCCCAACCTGTTCGCCCCGCTCGATCTGGGCCATGTCACGCTGCCCAATCGCATCCTGATGGGCTCGATGCATACCGGGCTGGAAGACAAGGCCAGCGATTACGACAAGCTGGCCGCGTATTTCGCCGAGCGCGCCCGAGGCGGGGTCGGCCTGATGGTCACCGGCGGTATCGCGCCGAGCATCCAGGGCTGGCTGAAGCCGTTCGGCGGGCGCCTGTCGATGCCCTGGCACGTGCCGCGACATCGCAAACTCACCAGCGCCGTACATGCCGAAGGCGGGCTGATCTGCATGCAGATACTGCACGCCGGGCGCTATGGCTATCAGCCACTGTCAGTGGCGCCGTCGAAGATCAAATCGCCGATCACCCCGTTTACCCCGCGTGCGCTGTCGTCGCGCGGCGTGGAGCGCACCATCGACGCCTTCGTGCATTGCGCGAAGCTGGCGCAGGACGCCGACTACGACGGCGTCGAGGTGATGGGTTCGGAAGGCTATCTGATCAATCAGTTCATTGCTGCGCGCACCAACCATCGCAACGACGCATGGGGTGGTGACGCAACCCGCCGCATGCGCTTCGCGATCGAAATCGTGCGCCGCACGCGCGCAGCGGTCGGTCGCAACTTCATCATCATCTACCGGCTGTCGATGCTCGATCTGGTCGAGGACGGCCAGGACTGGAGCGAGATCGTGACACTGGCCAAGGCGATCGAAGCGGCCGGCGCCAGCATCATCAATACCGGCATCGGATGGCATGAGGCGCGCGTACCTACCATCGTCACCAGTGTTCCGCGGGCAGGCTTTGCCTGGGTCACCAAGAAACTCAAAGGCGAGGTGGCGATCCCGCTGATCACGACCAACCGCATCAACATGCCCGAGGTCGCCGAACGCATCCTTGCCGATGGTGCCGCCGACATGGTTTCGATGGCGCGCCCCCTGTTGGCCGACCCAGCCTGGGCGAACAAGGCCAAGGGCGGTCGCAGCGATCGCATCAACACCTGCATCGCCTGCAATCAGGCCTGCCTCGATCACGTATTCCAGAACCGCCGCGCCAGCTGCATGGTCAACCCGCGCGCCTGTCACGAAACCGAACTGAAGATCGAACCAGCCAGTGTGCGCAAACGCATCGCCGTGATTGGCGCCGGTCCCGCGGGCATGGCGTGCGCCAGCACCCTGGGCGAGCGCGGCCACGCGGTAACCCTGATCGATCGCGCTACCGAAATCGGCGGCCAATTCAATTACGCCAAGCAGATTCCCGGCAAGGAAGAGTTCCACGAAACGCTGCGTTATTTCGGTCATCAATTGAGCGACACCGGCGTCGACGTGCAACTGGGAAAGGCGGCCGATGTTGCATCCATGCGTGCCGGCGGCTATGACGAAGTAGTGATCGCCACCGGCATCACACCACGCAGCGTGAGCTTTCCCGGCAGCGATGATCCTCGTGTATTGAGCTACCTCGATGTATTGGCACAGCACCGACCGGTGGGCGCGAAGGTGGCGATCATCGGCGCAGGCGGCATCGGCTTTGATGTAGCGGAGTTTTTGGTCGAGCACGCGCCATCGCCCACCACCGACGTTGCGCGCTGGACACGCGAATGGGGGGTCGACATGCAGCTGGCCAACCGCGGCGGCCTGGAGAAGCCCCAACCGGAAGCGCCGGCCCGGCAGATCTGGCTATTGCAGCGCAGCGAAGGTCGCCCCGGCGCACGGCTCAACAAGACGACCGGCTGGGTGCACCGGGCCACGCTCAAGGCCAAGCACGTGACGATGCTGGGCAAAGTCAGCTATCAGCGTTTCGACGATGAAGGTCTGCACATCACGGTTGACGGCACCGCGCAGATCCTGCCGGTCGACAACGTGGTGATTTGTGCCGGACAGGAACCGAATCGACGCCTGGCTGACGAGTTGATCGCGGCCGGCGTGAAAGTTCATGTCATTGGCGGGGCCGATGTGGCCGCCGAACTCGACGCCAAACGCGCAATCGCCCAAGGCACAAAGCTTGCCAGCGACCTTTAGGGAAACGCAGAAACGCCGACGCCGCTGTCGGTTGGACAGCGGCGTCGGGGAGCAGAAAAAAAAGCGCCCCGCGGTGCGACGCATCAATATGGGCTCAAGGGGGGTAAGCCAGATATCGTATTTAGCGTCGCTGCGGGGCGAGGGTCACCACCACTAGGGGGAGGGGGAAGTGGTGGGACGGATGAGAGTTTATGATCGACGCAATAGAGTATCCAATATATATTTAGAGCCTAACTAATTCGATATCGCTATATATTTGCTATATGTTTGACTTTCGCCAGCTGCGCTATTTCATCGCCGTCGCCGAAGAGCTGAGCTTCACCCGCGCAGCCATCCGCCTGCACCTGTCCCAACCTCCCCTATCCCAACAGATTCAGGCGCTGGAGCAGGACTTGGGCGTGCGCCTACTTGAGCGCAACAAACGCAATGTGGCACTCACGGAACCGGGCCGGGTTTTTCTGGAGCAGGCGCGACAGATCCTGGCCAAGGCCGACGAGGCGCGCAGCCACGTGGTTGCCGCTGCCGCCGGCTACAGTGGCCAGCTGCGGTTGGCGTATACGGTGTCGGTCTCGTTTCATCCGGCGCTGCCACAAACCTTGCTGCGCTACGGCCAGGTTGCGCCCAATGTCCTTTTACAGCTCAGCGAGATGTACACCGAGCCACAGTTCGCGGCACTGCTGGCGGGCCAGATCGATGTCGGCTTCGTGCGGGATGAGCCTACCCATGCGCAGGACGCTCGCAATCTGCGGCTGAGTGTCATCGATCGCGAACCCCTGCTACTCGCCATGCCCGCTCGTCATCCGCTGGCAAACCGCAGCAGCTTGCGCCTCGCCGAAGTGGCTGCTGACCCGTTTGTGTCGCAACCGCGCGAACTCGCCTCCACGCTTTATGACCGGCTGGTCAGCTTGGCAACCAGGGCGGGTTTCCAGCCGCTGATTGGTCAGCACGCGCAGCAGATCAATGGCTTGCTGGCTCTGGTCGCTGCCGGCCTGGGTCTGGCTTTGGTGCCCGCCTCCATGCGCGCGGTGCGACTGGCTGGCGTGAGCTACGTGCCGCTGGAAGACTCCGATGCGTATCTCTTGCTGGCCGTGGCCTGTCGCAGCGACGACCATTCGCCCGTACTGCAGCAGTTCCTTTCAACGGTCGCCGAATCCGCCGTCGCCTTAGGCTTGTGATAAGCCACGCAAGCCGTTACACTTGCGCGCTTAACTAATCCCCGTTTAGTGTCAGGAGCTGGCCGTGAAGGTGCTTAACTCTTTGAAGTCCGCCAAGTCGCGGCACCGTGACTGCAAGGTTGTGCGTCGTCGCGGCAAGGTGTTCGTGATCTGCAAGAGCAACCCCCGTTTCAAGGCTCGTCAGCGCTGATCCCAGCGTTACGTGTCGATGAAAAGGCCGCACATGTGCGGCCTTTTTTGTGGGTGGCGCTCGGGAAGCGCGCCCGGGAAGCCGCTGCAACCGCTCAGCGTGATCGCTCCGCGCGGCACGACATCCAGAACAGCACGGCCGCAATCGACAGCGAAACCCAGTAGTCGCTAGGTGCCGGACCCCACCAGTGGATATGCCAGGGGATGTAGCGCGGCGCGAAATGCGCCACGCCATAGGCAGGGTTCAGCACGAACCACAGGAAATCCTCGCTGATCCAGAACAGCATGATGCAAGCGAATACGCGCGCCTCGGCACGCCAGCTCCAGTTCCCGGCAAAAGCCAACGGAAAATGGAAGAACAGCGCCATGCACGGAAACAGCCAGGCGTGATAGCCGGTCATCGGGCGGCCACCCCAGAAAATATCCAGCAACCAGTGATGCTCGATGCGCCAGGTCGGCAGATTGGCCGCCCAACCCGCCGCGCCTTCGATCTGGATCTCGACGTGGGCAAAGAATAAAGCCAGCAGTACAGTCCAGCCGAGTGTCAGCAACAGCACCAGGGGCTGTGTGGATACTGAAGCTGTTCTGCGAGTGCCAGGGAATCGCTGATCCGGCCGACGCATGCTCAAGGACACGCCTGTATCGCCGCGGGCTGCTGGCAGTCAAGCTGCGCCTGCACGATCTCAAGCACGCGTCGCGCCGCCTGCGGCTGGCCCAGGCGACGTGCGCAGTCACGCATCCGCAGCAAACGTTCCGGTTCGGCCAGCAATTTAAGAACCCGGTACTCCAGCGAGATCAGGTCTACAGCCTTCAGTGCCGCGCCCTGCTCCAGCACGTAGTCCGCATTGCGCTCTTCCTGACCGGGGATCGGCGCATACACCACCATCGGCAGTCCCATCGCGAGGCATTCGGAGGTGGTCAGCCCGCCGGGCTTGGTGATCACCAGGTCCGAGCAAGCCATCAGCTGTGCCACCTCGTTGGTGAAGCCGAAGGGGAACAGCCGTGTCGGATGCTCCGCGGCCTGAGTCTTCAGCCGGCCCAGCGCAGCTTCGTTGCGCCCTGCCAGCACGATCAGCTGGAAATCGTGCTCCAACCGCATCAGTGCCGCCGCTACCTCGTCGAGCTTGCCGACGCCGGCGCCACCGCCCATCAGCATGATGGTGCGCCGTGTCGGATCGAGGCCGAAGCGTTCGGCGCAGGCACGGCGGTCTTGTGGCACGGTGAACGCTGGCATCACCGGAATGCCGGTGGTGTGGACGCGTTCGGCGTCGATGCCATTCGCGCGCATGCGGAAGGCAATTTCATCACTCGCGGCAAAGAAGCCGGTCATGTGTGGGATCACCCACATGCCATGCAGGTCGAAATCGGTGACCTGGACCCACACCGGCACCGACATCCGTTCGCGCTGGATGTCATGCATCAGCATTTCGGCGGGCAGAAAGTGAGTGCAGACGATAGCGTCGGGGGCAAATGCATTGATCGCTCTGCGCAGATCGCCCGTACTGAGACGCTCGACGGCGCGCCGCAGCTTCTGCATCGGGCTATCCGGATCGGCATCGGAGCTGCGTTGGTACAGCATGCCCCACAGGGTCGGATAGCTGTTCACCAGCAAGATGTAGAAGTCGGTATATAGCTTGCGGAAGGCTGACGGAACGAAGCCCATCGCATCCAGGTGCATGGTCTCGATGTGCGGCAGGTTTGCCTGCGCGGTGAGGTGCAACGCCTCGGCGGCTCGCATATGGCCTGCACCGGCCGAGACACTGAGAAACAGAATTTTCTGCTGCGGCATGTCTCGATCCGTTGTCAGAGGCTCATCACAAGGCGGCCACGCCGCCGACTTTACCGGGCCGCGCGCAAGCGGCGGCCGGCAATCTCAAACCCAGCTTCAGGAATAACGCACACCGGTGATTTCGTAGTGCTTCACGCCATTGGGCGCTGTGAACTCGAAGCTGTCACCGGAGCTCTTGCCGATCAACGCACGCGCGATCGGTGAAGACACGGCAATCAGTTGCCGCTTGATGTCCGCTTCCAGGTCACCGACGATCTGATAGGTGACGGCCACGCCGGTGTCCTCGTCTTGCAGATCCACGATCGCACCGAACACCACACGGTTGCCGGGATTGAGTCGCGACACATCGATGACTTCGGCCGTGGACAGCGCGCCTTCCAGCTCCGCAATGCGGCCTTCGGCGAAACTTTGCTGATCGCGTGCGGCGTGGTATTCGGCGTTCTCTTTGAGATCACCGTGCGCACGCGCCTCGGCGATCGCCGCGATAATGCGCGGCCGGTCGACAAATTTCAGACGATCAAGCTCGGCGCGCAAACGCTCCGAGCCTTCTTTGGTGATGGGGGCGCGACTCATGCGCTCAACTCCTTGTGCAGTTCCTGCAGGCTGTGCACCTCGCCATCGCTGCGGAAATCCAGCGAATGCACGAGCGCACGGGCGCCTGATACGGTAGTGGAATAAGTGACGCGGTGCTGCAGGGCCTCGCGCCGGATCGAGAACGAGTCGGCAATCGCCTGCTTGCCCTCAGTCGTGTTGACGATATAGACAATCTCGCCGTTCTTGATCAGATCGACGATATGCGGCCTGCCTTCGAGCACCTTGTTGATACGCTCGCAGACCACGCCGTGTTCGGCCAGATAACTGGCGGTACCGGACGTCGCGACCAAGTTGAAGCCGCGCGCAATGACTTCTTTCGCTACCGGCAACAGGCGCTCCTTGTCGCTGTCGCGTACCGACAGGAACACCTTGCCCACCGTCGGCGGTTTGATACCGGCAGCCTCGTGACCGCGGGCAAAGGCAGCGCCGAAACTGCGGCCCACACCCATCACCTCACCGGTCGAGCGCATCTCGGGGCCGAGGATCGGGTCCACATTCTGGAACTTCAGGAACGGGAAGATTGCCTCCTTCACCGAGTAGTACGCGGGGATCACTTCGTGCGTCGCACCCAAACTGGCCAGCGTACGACCGGCCATCACGCGGGCGGCGATCTTGGCCAGCGGCACACCGGTCGCCTTGGACACGAACGGCACGGTACGCGAGGCGCGCGGATTCACTTCGAGGATGAACACGGTGTCGCCCTGAATCGCGAACTGGGTGTTCATCAAGCCGATCACTTTCAGCTCGCGCGCCATCAGCGCGACCTGGCGACGCAACTCGTCCTGCACCTCGGCAGACAGCGAGTACGGCGGCAGCGAGCACGAGGAATCGCCCGAGTGCACGCCCGCTTCCTCGATGTGCTCCATGATGCCGCCGATCAGCACGTTGCCGCCCGCATCGGCAATCACGTCGACGTCCACCTCGACCGCATGGTCGAGGAAGCGGTCCAGCAGTACCGGCGAATCGTTGGATACCTTCACCGCGTCGCGGATGTAGCGCGACAGGTCGGCGTCGTCATGCACCACTTCCATCGCGCGCCCACCAAGCACGTAGCTCGGCCGCACCACCAGCGGGTAGCCGATCTCGCGCGCCAGCGCCAAGGCCTCGTCGGCATTGCGGGCCGTACGATTCGGCGGCTGCTTCAGGCCGATCTTCTCGATCATCTGCTGGAAGCGCTCGCGGTCCTCGGCCAGGTCGATGCTGTCCGGGCTGGTGCCGATGATCGGCACGCCCGCCGCTTCCAGCGCACGTGCGAGCTTCAGCGGGGTCTGGCCGCCGTACTGCACGATCACACCCTGCGGTTTTTCCAGATGGACGATTTCCAGCACGTCCTCGAGCGTCAGCGATTCGAAATACAGGCGATCGGAAGTGTCGTAGTCGGTCGAGACGGTCTCCGGATTGCAGTTGACCATGATGGTCTCGTAGCCATCCTCGCGCAGCGCCAGCGAGGCATGCACGCAGCAGTAGTCGAACTCGATGCCCTGCCCGATGCGGTTCGGACCACCGCCAAGCACCATGATCTTTTTGCGATCGGTCGGTGCCGCTTCGCATTCTTCCTCATAGGTCGAATACATGTAGGCGGTGCTGGTGGCGAACTCGGCCGCGCAGGAGTCCACGCGCTTGTACACCGGCCGGACGCCTAGCGTATGCCGCAGATAACGCAGGGCGGCTTCGTCGGTGTTGACCAGTTCGGCCACTCGCGCATCGGAGAATCCGAGTCGCTTGAGTTCGCGCATGCGCGGTTCGTCGAGTGCCGTCAGGCCCTGCTTGGCAATCTCCGCTTCGGTCAGCACGATGTCCTCGAACGCCGCGAGGAACCATGGGTCGACCCGGCTCAGGTTGTGCACTTCTTCCAGCGACAGGCCGGCGCGGAACGCATCGGCGAGATGGAATACACGATCCGGGCGCGGTTCGCGCAGTTCACGCTTGAGCGTGGCCAGGCCCGCCTCAGTCGTGATGTCCAGGCCTGTTGGATTCAATCCGGTCTTGCCGATTTCCAGCCCGCGCAGTGCCTTCTGCAGCGATTCGTGGAAGGTGCGCCCGATCGCCATCACTTCGCCCACTGATTTCATCTGGGTGGTGAGGCGAGCGTCGGCTGACGGGAATTTCTCGAACGCGAAGCGCGGAATCTTGGTGACGACATAGTCGATGGTCGGCTCGAACGAGGCCGGCGTGAGACCGCCGGTGATGTCGTTCTTCAGCTCGTCAAGCGTGTAGCCGACAGCCAGTTTCGCCGCGATTTTCGCGATCGGGAAGCCGGTGGCCTTGGAGGCCAGCGCCGAGGAACGCGACACGCGCGGGTTCATCTCGATCACCACTACGCGACCGTTCTCGGCATTGATGCCGAACTGCACGTTGGAGCCACCGGTATCCACGCCGATCTTGCGCAGCACCGCGATCGACGCATCACGCAGGCGCTGGTATTCCTTGTCGGTGAGCGTCTGCGCCGGCGCGACCGTGATCGAGTCGCCGGTGTGCACGCCCATCGGATCGAGGTTCTCGATCGAGCACACGATGATGCAGTTGTCCGCGGTGTCGCGAACCACTTCCATCTCGAATTCTTTCCAGCCCAGTACGGACTCTTCGACCAGCACTTCGCCAACGGGGGAGAGTTCCAGGCCGCGCTTGACGATCTCCTCGAACTCTTCCTTGTTGTAAGCGATGCCGCCACCGGAACCACCAAGCGTGAAGCTTGGGCGGATGACGGTCGGGAAGCCCACTTTGGCCTGTGTCAGCAGCGCCTGCTCGTAGGTGCGCACCACCTCGGCCTTGGGACAATCCAGCCCGATCTCGGCCATCGCGACACGGAACAGTTCCCGGTCTTCGGCCATGCGGATCGCTTCGCGCGAGGCGCCGATCAGCTCGACGTTGTACTTCTCCAGCACACCGTTGTCGGCTAGGTCGAGCGCGCAATTGAGACCGGTCTGGCCGCCCATCGTCGGCAGCACCGCGTCCGGGCGCTCCTTGGCGATGATGCGTTCCACCGTCTGCCAGTTGATCGGCTCGATGTAGACCGCGTCGGCAGTCTCCGGGTCGGTCATGATCGTGGCCGGATTGGAGTTCACCAGGATCACCCGGTAGCCCTCTTCCTTCAGCGCCTTGCAGGCCTGTGCGCCGGAGTAGTCAAACTCGCAGGCCTGGCCGATCACGATCGGGCCAGCGCCGATGATGAGGATGCTCTTGATATCGGTACGCTTGGCCATCTCAGCGGGCCTCCTGCATCAGTGCCGCAAAACGTTGGAACAGATAGCCCATATCGAGCGGCCCGGGACTCGCTTCCGGATGTCCCTGGAAGCAGAACGCGGGTCGGTCGGTCAGCGCGAAACCCTGCAGCGAACCATCGAACAGCGAGGTATGCGTCACCCGCACATTCGCCGGCAGCGTCGCCGGGTCGACCGCGAAGCCGTGATTCTGCGAGGTGATCAGCACGCGCCCGTCGTCCAGATCCTTCACCGGATGATTCGCACCGTGATGGCCGAATTTCATCTTCAGCGTCTTGCCGCCGACCGCCAGCCCCATCAGCTGATGGCCGAGGCAGATGCCGAACAGCGGAATCTTTGAATCCAGCAACTCGCGGGTTGCGACGATCGCGTAGTCGCAGGCGGCCGGATCACCCGGACCGTTGGACAGGAACACACCGTCCGGCTTCATCGCCAGCACGTCGGCCGCAGGCGTCTGCGCCGGTACGACGGTGACATCGCAACCTTGCTCGGCCAGCAGGCGCAGAATGTTGTGCTTCACGCCATAGTCGTAGGCGACGACCTTGAAGCGCGGACCTTGCGTTGCATTCGCCGGCTGATTGAAGGCGGTGCCATCCAGGTCGTAGATGCCATCCTTCCATTCGTACGGCTTGGTGGTACTGACCACCTTGGCCAGATCCATCCCGTTCAAACCCGGAAAGGCGCGCGCCTTGGCCAGCGCCACTTCGGTGTCGACCTGCTCGCCCGCCATGATGCAACCGGACAGCGCGCCCTTGTCGCGCAGAATGCGGGTCAGTCGGCGAGTGTCGATGCCGGCGATCGCGACCGTGCCATGTCGCTTGAGATAGTCGGGCAGGCTTTCGGTACTGCGCCAGTTGCTGGCCCGGCGCGGCACGTCGCGCACGATCAGGCCGGCTGCATGGATGGCGGTGGACTCGACATCTTCGGCGTTGACGCCGGTGTTGCCGATATGCGGATAGGTCAGCGTGACGATCTGCCGCGCATAGGAGGGATCGGTGAGGATCTCCTGGTAACCGGTCATCGCTGTATTGAAGACCACTTCGCCAACGGTTTCGCCAGTCGCGCCCACGGCGTGACCGTGAAACACGCTGCCGTCTTCGAGGGCCAGCAGAGCGGGAATAGGCATACGTTAACCGCCTTTTAGATGCAGCAAGATCCGCAAGCCGCATGATTGCTGGCTTGTGGGGCTTGGGAGGGAAAGGATCAGGGCGGGTTGAAATGATAAGTGGCGGAGCGGTTTCTGTCCACCTTACGTTGAATGAACCACGCGTGTTCAGCATGACAACCGTGTGGCAGCCAGCGCTACACTAAGCCCCATTTCAAAGGAGTTGAATGCCCCCATGAGTGCTGTCGTCCTGCTCGATCCCGCCCGCCTCGATCGCCCGGATACCACGGTTCAGCAGGAACCCTTCCCGTTCATGGTTGCGCACGGCCAGTTGCCTGATGAAGCACGCAACGACCTGGATCGCGATTTTCCTCGTTACGCCAGCGCCGGATTCTTTCCTTACGACCCGAACGATTGCGGCCCGTCGGTGAATGCGCTGATCGAAAACATGACCACGCCGGCCTTTGCCAGCGCCGTCGGCAAGCGCCTGGGCATCGACAACCTCGGCCAGTATCCGACCCTGGTCACGCTGTGCCGCCTGCTCAACAAGCGCCACGGCACCATCCACACCGACAGCAAGTCCAAAGTGGCCACGGCACTGATTTATCTGAACGCGCAATGGCCGGATACCAGCGACGGTTGCCTGCGGTTTCTGCACAAGATCGACGATATCGACAGCGTCGTGGCGCCCGAACTGGCCCCACTGTATGGCGAATTTGCCGTGTTCAAGCGCTGCGAAAACTCATTCCATGGCCATCTGCCCTACGAGGGCGAGCGGCGGGTGATCCAGGTCGCCTGGCTCACCAGTGAGGAGGAGAAGCTGCGCAAGACCAAACGCGGCAAATTCTCGCGCGTGTTCAAAAAGCTGTTCGGCAAGCTGGATACCAAGCTGGGCGCCAAGCGCGATCGCAACGCTTCGCATCCCGATTGATACGGGGTTTGATTGATACTGGGTTTATAGAGGCGCGGCTTGGTTGAAGCCGTGCCTCAGCGGGCGAAATGCCAGCCGGCAAATGCCGCAAATACGCCGTACAGCAAGCCGACTGGAAGCAACCAGCGAGCATCGACCCGACCGCGGTGGAACTGCCACCACAGGTAGACGATAGCGAGCGCGGTCACCACACCTGCCGCAATCAGCGGCGCATCGAACAGCCATGGCGTCGCAAACAGGCCCAACGAACTGGGGATAGTCGCCTGGATCATCATCGCCCCTGAGATATTGGCCAGCGCGAGGCGTTCTTTGCCCTGACGCACCCAGATCAGCGCGTTGACGGTCTCCGGCAATTCAGTGGCGACCGGGCTCAATACGAGTGCCACCAGATGTGCGGGCAGTGCGAAGGCTGCGCCAATCGCTTCGAGCTGATGGACGAAGAGCCGCGATGCCGCCGCAATCACCAGCAGCGCCGCGACTGTCTGCGCGGCTACCCAGCGCATGGCCGGGTCTTTCTGGTGTGGGCGAAACTTCAGCGGCTCCAGAATTTCCTCGTCCGGTGCGCTGTCATCGCTACGCACCTCGCGCCACACGTACAGCGCGTAGGCCGCCAGAAACAACACGCCCAACCACGGCTTGAACGCGAACGCGATCAGACCGAGGCCAACCTTGATCACAAAAATCGCGAGGAACCACGACTGATCGCGCGCCAGCCGTTCATGATCGACCCGGATCAGGCGATCAGGGCGCTTGAGTCGCCGCAGGTTGAACCATAGCGCGGCTCCCACCACGGCATAGGCGATCGTCGCCAGCACCAGCGGCCCGCCCATTGCAGCGCCCACGCCGATATCGCGGGCCTCGGATGTCTTGCCGAACATCACCGCGACAAAGGTCACTGCGCTTTCCGGCAGCGCCGTGCCGAATGCAGCCAAGACCGTACCGGTGGCGGTCGCGCCCAGCTTGAGCTTTTGTCCAAACCACTCGACGCCGTTGACGAAATATTCGCAGGCGAAATAGATCGCACCGGCCGAGGCGAGAAACAGACACAAGGTGAGCAACATGGGAAATGCACTGGACCGGGCGAGCAGAAAACCCATGGCTCAACGACATCGCTCGCCCGGTCGGGTGAGGTGTCGATGGCCAAAGGTCTCGCCGGGCTGGGCCGCTACCAGACGGTAAACGGCAGCTGATCGCACCATGGCGCCAATACACCGGCGACCAGGTCTGTTGATGCGAACGCCTCAGGGGACGAGGCTGGCTACTCCCCAATGACAACGGGTCGATGCTAGCGGTACTGCGCGCGGGGCACAAGCAAGACGCAGGTCGCGAGTGTAGGAGCGCACCCTGTGCGCGATGCTCTTGTGGATCTGCTTTTTGTGGGAGATTCTATGTTTGCATGCAAGTGGTTTGGGGTAATTTGGGTTGATACTGCGAATCGGTCTTGAGCAGTGCGAAGGCGATACGGGCGA
>NZ_JACHCN010000010.1 GCF_014205795.1 Rhodanobacter sp. MP7CTX1 | reverse complement strand
ATTGAACAACCCTCACCGGAAACGGTGGGGGTTTTTCTTTGGTTGTTGCTGCCGCGATCGCAGATCGCGAGCTGCAACAGGTCACCGCCAGGGGCTTTATCCTGAAACACCCTCACCGGAAACGGTGGGGGTTTTTCTTTGGCTGTTGCTGCCGCGATCGCAGATCGCGAGCTGCAACAGGTCACCGCCAGGGGCTTTATCCAAGAAGGCCTCCCCAATCGGGGAGGCCTTCGTCTTTGTGCGATGTTGTTGCTGCTGCGATCGCAGATCGCGAGCTGGAACCGGTCACCGCCAGGGGCCTGTGTTGAACAACCCTCACCGGAAACGGTGGGGCTTTTTCCTTGGCCGCTTACCCAACAACGGCTGCGGCTGCCGGCTTCGCTCCTCCCCCTGCTTGCGGGGGGAGGCTGGGAGGGGGGGCTCTGCCGGATGCTGCAGTTCAAGAGCTCTACCCCACCCAAGTCCACCACGCGCGAACTCAGATGCTAGCTTCTGGCCAAGAAAAGCTGGTAACTCCACCTTCTGTTTCGGACATACCAAAGACGAACCGAAGGATGGAAACGGATCGCGACGTCGAAGATTTTTTGAATTCATCTCGAAGGAGCGTGCGTTGCCGAGTCTTCCAACGCCAGTGGCACTGACGCAACCCCGGTTGAGTCGCTTTCACCTATGATGGGAGACGCGCCGTCGTTACCGGGGTGTTCCCAGGGAGTGCGTCTTTGTTTGTGCATGTCGAAACCCGTCGCCGGCCCCGTTGGCACTGGGCAACCCTGCTGATCGTCAGTGTCTGTGTGCTGTGCTTCGTCGGTCTGGCGCTGGCACCGGCACCGCAACGGATTTCGTTCTTGCTGGAGTGGGGAACGGTACCGGCGAACATTTTCGACCCGCACGAGGCGTTACTGCCTCAGCTGACCGACCCTGCCTTGTTGCGGCTGTTCACGGCACTGTTCATCCATGTGACGTGGCTGCATCTGTTGAGCAATCTTTTGTTTCTGGCGATCTTCGGCTTGCCGGGCGAGCGAGCCCTGGGTTCGATGCGGTTTCTGTTGTTGTTCGTGCTCGGCGGGATCGTGGCGAACCTGATCGGCGCCTTGTCGCTGCAAGGCGTACGCCTGCCGATCATCGGCTGCAGCGGGGCGGTGTCGGCCGTCGTGGGTACCTACGTGGCGCTGTTCCCGCGTGCCAAGCTCGGCCTCGTTTTGCCGCTTGGGTTGTATCTGGAATTCGTGCGGGTGCCAGCGTTTCTGCTGATCGGCATCTGGGTGTTGCTGCAGTTGCTCTTCAGTTATGCCGGCCCCAGCTACGGCGCGTACGTCTGGTGGGCGCACATCGGTGGCTTTCTGTTCGGCCTGATATTTGCCCTGTTCTCACGCGATGCCGTTGCCCGCCGTCTGCGCGGATGAACGTATCAGCTCCACGCGGCGGCATTCGCCCAACCATGTTGATGGGCGAACTGCCGCAATAGCCGGCGCGCGACCGGCGTGGCGGCCACGTCACTGAAGGTCTGCCGGGGATCCGTGCCTTCGCGCCGCATGTCGGCATGTTTGCGCTTGATGTAGGCGCGCATCACGTCGGCATTGAACTCCGGGTGGAACTGCGTGCTGATCGCCTGCGGCCCATGCCGCAGCAACTGATGCGGATCGCGGGCGGAGCGGGCCAGCACAGCGGAGCCGCGCGGCGGTTCGAGCACGCTCTGTTCGTGGGTGGTGTGAGCGCGGAAGCTGCTGGGGAGCGTGGCCGCCAGAGGATCGGCGGCAGCGTCATGTAGCAGTTCGATCGGCTGGGTGCCAATCTCGCGTCCGCCGGGCAGGTAATCGACGCGTCCACCCAATGCATGCGCCATCAACTGATGGCCGTAGCACACGCCGAACAAGGGTAATTCGATGTCCATCGCCTGCCGGATCCAGCCGGCGGTGCGCTCGCTCCACGCGATGCGCTCGGTGACCATCGCGGCGGAGCCTGTGATCATGGCGCCGGCTACTTCCTGCGGCGGCGGCAATGCTTCACCAGCAGCGACATCGACCACGCGCACCTGCTGCGGCAGCAGTCGGGTGCAGATGCGGAACCAATGGGGAAAGTCGCCGTGCCGGCCACGGATATTGTCCGGCGCGCGGCCGGTGCGGATGATCAGTACTGGTTTCATGCAGGGTAGTTTGAGTACGTAATGGACGTCTTTAAGGCGGTGTGTCGTCGAAGGCTTCGATCGGTGGCAGGACGGTGAGGATTTCTTGCACGGTGGTCAGTCCGGCGGCCACCTGGTCGGCGGCCGAGATACGCAACGGGCGCAGACCCTCGGACAGCGCTGCCTGACCGAAGTTGCCCAGATCCAGCTGCGCCGAAATGAGCCCGCGCAGCCGTGGCGACACTTTCATCATTTCATAGATGCCCGTGCGACCGAGGAAACCGGTGTTGCGACATTCCAGGCAGCCGACCGGCTGGAACACCCTCTCCGGCACAGGGAGCGACCACCCGTGCGTGAGGACATTCCATGCCTGCGGATCCTGCGTGGTCGCCTGCTTGCAGTGCGGACACAGCGTGCGTACCAGTCGTTGCGCGACCACGCCGGTCAGGGTGGACTGGATCAGGTAATGCGGCACCCCAAGATCGAGCAGTCGGGTCACTGCGCTGGGCGAATCGTTGGTATGCAGGGTGGACAACACCAGATGGCCGGTGAGCGACGCCTGCACGGCCATCTGCGCCGTTTCCAGATCGCGGATTTCGCCAACCATGATGATGTCCGGATCCTGGCGCAGCAGCGTGCGCACACCGGCCGCAAAATCCAGATCGATCGCGGCATGCACCTGCATCTGGTTGAATTCGGGCGAGACCATCTCGATCGGATCTTCGACCGTGCACACGTTGAGTTCCGGCGTGGCCAGATGCTTCAGGGTGGAATACAGCGTGGTGGTTTTGCCTGAACCCGTCGGGCCGGTGACCAGTACGATGCCGTGAGGACGCTCCACCATCGTGCGCCAAAGGGCGGCTTCACTGGGGGAAAATCCGAGCTGCGCAAAATCCTTGACGACCAGGTCCGGGTCGAAGATACGCATCACCACCTTTTCGCCAAACGCGGTGGGCATGTTCGAGATACGCAGCTCGACTTCGCGGCCGGTGGCCGATCGTGTCTTGATGCGACCGTCCTGCGGCCGCCGCTTCTCCGCCACGTCCATGCGCGCCAGGATCTTGATGCGTGCCGTGACCGCGGTCATCACCGGCGACGGCAGCTCGAACACCTTGTGCATTCGGCCGTCGATGCGGAAACGGATGAGCCCGGTTTCGCGGCGCGGCTCCAGATGGATATCCGACGCGCGCTGCTCGAACGCGTATTGCAGCAGCCAGTCGACGATATGCACGACGTGGCGGTCATCGGCGCCGACTTCGCCGCTCTTGCCCAGCTCCACCAGCTGCTCGAAGTTGAGGATTGCGGCCGAACTGTCGCTGCCCTTCGCGTCCTGTGCCAGCTGGATGGAGCGCTGGACGCCGTAAAACTCCTGCAAGTAGCGGTTGATGTCGATCGGGCTGGACACCACGCGGTGCACGTCCCGCCGCAACATCTGCGCCAGATCCGCGGCCCATGCCGCATCGAATGGTTCGCAGGTGGCAAACGTCACCTCGCCTGCCGCTGCGGCGACCGGCAGGATCCGGTGGCGCTGGGCGTACGCATGACTCACGACCTGGGTCACCGACGAAGCGTTGATCTTCATCGGATCGATCTTCAGATACGGCAGTCCGGCATGGCCGGCCAGCCACTCGGTCAAGGCTTCCAGTTTCAGCGGTCGACCTGGCTCGCGCTGATTCGCCAGCTTCGCGTTCGCGATCAGCACCAGCGGATGCAATTCCACGGTGCTGCGGCCTGCGCGTACGCCCATGCGTACCTGCTTGGCGTCATCGGCCAGCAGATAGCCATCGACCACCAACGCGGCCAGCAGATCGTCCAGTTCCAGCCGGCCACGGCGGCCAAGCAGGGATGCGATTTGCGGTGATGCGGCCATCCAGAAGTGTCCCCCGTGATGCTGTTGCAGGCCGGAGCCCAGCGGGAAAGCAAGCTGCGGCTATACTAACGCGCTTTACCCAAGGTCACGGAAAACCATGTCCGCGCGCACCTTCCAGGATGTGATCCAGACCCTCAACCGCTACTGGGCGGCGCAGGGTTGTGTCTTGTTGCAGCCCCTCGACACCGAGGTCGGCGCAGGCACCTTCCACCCCGCCACTTTTCTGCGCTCGCTCGGTCCGGAGCCATGGGCCGCCGCCTACGTGCAACCCTCGCGTCGCCCCACCGACGGCCGCTACGGCGAGAACCCGAATCGCCTGCAGCATTACTACCAATACCAGGTGGTGATGAAGCCGAACCCGGAAAATATTCAAGAGCTCTACATCGGTTCACTGAAAGAGCTCGGACTCGATCCGCTGGTGCACGACCTGCGTTTCGTCGAAGACAACTGGGAATCACCGACGCTGGGTGCGTGGGGTCTCGGCTGGGAAGTCTGGTTGAACGGCATGGAAGTGACCCAGTTCACCTATTTCCAACAGGCCGGCGGACTGGAGTGCCGGCCGGTGACCGGCGAGATCACCTACGGTCTGGAACGCCTGGCGATGTATCTGCAAAACGTGGACAACGTGTATGACCTGGTCTGGACGACCGGTCCGCGTGGCACCGTGACCTACGGCGATGTGTTCCATCAGAACGAGGTCGAGCAGAGCACCTACAATTTCGAGCACGCGAATGTGCCTGAGCTGCTGCGCTGGTTCGACGTATGCGAAGCGACCGCGAACCAGTTGATCACCGCGAACCTGCCGCTGCCGGCTTACGAGCAGGTGATGAAGGCAAGCCACACGTTCAACCTGCTCGATGCGCGTCGCGCGATCGGCGTCACCGAACGCCAGCGCTATATCCTTCGCGTGCGCGCGTTGTCGCGCAGTGTCGCTGAAACCTATGTCGCGCAGCGCGAGAAACTCGGTTTCCCCGGGTTGAAGAACACGCCTCCCATGAGCGCGCATTCCGACAGCAGCAAGGAGCAGGTCCATGGTTGAGGATGCGATCAGGACCGGCAAACCACTACTCATCGAGATCGGGACGGAAGAGCTCCCCATCCATGCCGTCGATGAATTGTCGAAGGCGTTTTTCGATGCGATCGTGAAGGGGCTGGAAAGCCGCTCCTTCGGTGTCGGCGTCGTGCAGCATGGCAAAGGGCGGCGCGCTTTCTGCTCCCCTCGTCGTCTGGCTGTATATCTGCCCTGGGTGACCAGTTCGCAGCCCACATTGAATTCGGAGTCGCTGGGCCCGGCGGTATCCGTCGGCCTGGATGCGAACGGCGATCCCACGCCAGCCCTGCTGGGCTTTGCCGCGAAGAACGGTGTGAAGGTCGTCGATCTCGGGCGCATGCAGACGGACAAGGGCGAGCGCTTCATCTGTCGCACGACCAGGCCCGGACAGCCGCTCAGTGTTTTGCTGCCGGAAATCGTCAACGAAGCGTTGAAGTCTCTGCCGATCCCCAAGCCGATGCGCTGGGGTGATCACGAGTACAGTTTTGTGCGCCCGGCCCATTGGCTGGTGATGTTGCACGGCTCGGAGATCGTCGACGGCGAGGCATTGGGTCTCAAAAGTGGACGGAAATCGCGCGGCCATCGCTTCATGCATCCGCAACCAGTGCATCTGGCCGATGCCGACAGCTACCTGGATGCGATGCGTGCCTCGAACGTGCTGGCCGATCCGGCCGAGCGTCGTCAGCGCATCCGTGACGAGGTGGCCCGCGTCGCCAGCGAAACCGGCGGCGTGCCACGGCTGGACGACGCATTGCTCAATGAGATCGCCAACCTCACCGAGTGGCCGGTGGCGATTGCCTGCACGTTCGAGCGCGAGTTTCTCGCCGTGCCGCCAGAAGCGCTGGTCACCACGATGGAGACCAATCAGAAGTTTGTGCCGGTGTTCGATGCAGCAGGCAAGCTGACCCAGCATTTCATCGGCATCGCGAATATCGACAGCAAGGATCCGGGCGAGATCAGCAAGGGCTATGAGCGGGTGATACGCCCACGTTTTGCCGATGCGAAGTTCTTCTGGGACGCGGATCTGAAAACACCGCTGGCTGGCTATCAGGAACAGCTCAAGACCGTCACCTACCAGCAAGCGCTGGGCAGCCTGTGGGACAAGAGCGTTCGCGTGGCCGAGCTGGCCCGGATTATCGCCAATCGCGTCGGTGTCGATGCCGGAGCAGCGACCCGGGCGGCGAGTCTGAGCAAGTGCGATCTGCTGACCCGCATGGTCGGTGAATTTCCCGAACTTCAGGGCGTGATGGGGCGTTACTACGCCAACCATCATGGTGAGTCGCAGGATGTGGCGCAGGCGCTGGATAGCTATTACCAGCCGCGGTTTGGCGGTGACGCGATCGCCGCCGGCAGGGTCGGCCAGGTACTGGCTGTCGCCGAACGGCTGGACACCCTGGCTGGCATCTTCGCCGTCGGCATGAAGCCGGGCGGCAACAAGGATCCGTTCGCGTTGCGTCGAGCCGCGCTGGGACTGGGACGCACGTTGATTGAAGCGCGTATGGAGATCGATCTGCGCGGCAGTCTTGTCGAGGCGCTGGAGCTGCTGCCCGACAGCGCGCTGGCATCGGGTCTGAAACCTGGCAAGGACGGCAAGCTGCCTGTCTTGAATGCTGGCCAGCGGCGAGCGATCCTGGTCGATGAGTTGTATGACTTCGTGCTGGATCGTCTGCGCGGTTACTACGCCGATCAGGGTTTCGACAACGCGCAGTTTGAGGCCGTGCTGGCCGTGCAGCCACGCAGCCTGGCCGACTTCGATCGGCGCCTGCGCGCGGTGGCTGAGTTCGGTCGCCGCCCGGAAGCCGTCAGTCTGGCCGCCGCCAACAAGCGGGTCGCCAACATCCTGCGCAAACAGGCAGAGGAAGTCGGTGCGCCAGCCATCGGCCATGTGGTCGACCCCGTGCATTTCGAAGCGGATGCGGAGCGCGACCTGGCCGATGCGCTGGCGTCCGCACGGCGGGAGACGGCTGAATCACTGGACACGGGCGACTACGCCGCCGTGCTGGCCCGGCTGTCGCAACTGCAGGCACCGGTGGATACGTTCTTCGAGAGCGTGCTGGTGAATGCCGACAATCCGGCCGTGCGCGCGAACCGGCTGGCCCTGCTCGGGCAGTTGAAGGCGCAGTTCAGCGCGATCGCGGATATCGCGCTGCTCTAAGCATCAGTCGTCGCACAAACGAAAGCGGCAGCCGTGAGGCTGCCGCAGTTGATCGCGATACGAGGTAACTCAGGCCGTGGTCTGGCGACTCTGGCGAATCCGATCTGCCAGTCGATGATTGAACGTCACCATCGCACGGGTATCCACATTGTGGCCGCCGGGGCCGAGGATCTCGTAGAGGTCGGCCAGCATATCGGTGTTGTCGGCCAGCGTAAGGCGGCTATCGGCCAGCTCAAGCTCGGACTGCAGGATCTTCATCGCGGTGTTCAATCGTTGCCCATCCACACCGTTACCTTGCACGGGTAGTGCAGTCACCGCGGTCGAAGTGAGTCTGGCCCGATGCCGCGCTGAAACCGTGTCGGTGCTGTACTGATCGTCCCGGGTGTTGGCGTTGGCATCGATCTGAATCGCGCCCTCGCCCGCCACTAGCCAGACCAGCGAAATGCCCAGCGTACGCGCGAGGGTGACGCAACGTGCGCGGGAGGGATCGGTATTGCCATCGCGCCAGCTGCGAACCACGCCCTCGGAGAATCCGCACATGCGGGCGATCTCCGTCGCGCTTCCCACCCGCTGAATCAGCAATTTAATGCGATCGGAGAAGGTGCCCACAGGCACGGAATGAGCGGGTTGATGCATGTTCATGAGGGTGGCCGCGACAAGTGTGTAAGAGACGGATTACGCAAGATTATACGAAATCAATTGAGGCCAGCGTTACTCTAAGGCATCCCGCATTAATATATTGCGATATTGGCCTTATGTCGCAGGTAGTTACATATCTTTACTCGGCAACGCTTTACAGCTCGATTAGCCACCGCAGCGCGACCAGGAAGAGACTCTGCAGGGCAACGACTACAGGCCTTTGGATGCTGCGGCGCAATAAAACGCGGCGCCTGCAAACTTACAGGTTGGCGTCGTAGCGTAATCTTTGACAACGCGCTCGCCAGGCTTCAGGTTGACTCGAGCACTTCAAGGGGCAGGCATGAGCCAATTCGTACTGTTGGGCAAACGGCGTTTCGCGCCGTTCTTCTGGACCCAGGCGCTGGGGGCGTTCAACGACAACGCGTTCCGCAATGCGCTGGTCATGCTGGTGGCGTTCCAGATGGGACTGGATGACCACACGGTGTCGCTCTACACGAACCTCGCACCGGCCCTGTTCATCATTCCGTTCTTTCTGTTCTCGGCCACAGCAGGACAATTGGCGGAGAAGTACGAGAAGAGCCGGATCATCCGTTACATCAAACTGTTCGAGATCGGCGCGATGGTGCTGGCGGCCATCGGATTCCATACGCATCACACATCTTTGTTGCTGGTCGTGCTGTTTCTGATGGGGCTGCATTCGACGATGTTCGGGCCGATCAAATACGCGATCCTGCCGCAGGCGCTGCGGCCGACCGAGCTGGTTGGCGGCAACGGATTGATCGAAACCGGGACCCAGCTGGCGATCCTGATCGGCATGATCGCCGGCAGTGCGCTGATGCAAATCGCTGGCGTCGGCACACTGCTGGCCGGTGCGCTGACGATCGCGGTGGCCGTGACCGGCTATCTCGCCAGCCGGGCGATTCCGCCGGCGCCGGCCACCGCGCCGGAACTGAAATTCAACTGGAATCCCTTCAGCGAAACGGCGCGCGTGCTCGGCATCACCCGACAGGACCGGGCGGTGTTCAATGCGGTGCTGGGCATCTCGTGGTTCTGGTTCTTCGGCACCGTGCTGGTTGCGCAGTTGCCGAACTACACCAAGCTGAACCTGGGTGGCGACGGCTCGGTCAACATCCTGGTGTTGACGCTGTTCTCCATCGGCACCGGTATCGGATCTCTGCTGTGCGAGCGGATGTCGGGACGACGGGTGGAAGTGGGCCTCGTGCCGCTGGGCGCGTTTGGACTGACCGCGTTCGGCATTGACCTGTTCTTCGCGCGGCCGGGCGTTGCGCTGGTCCACGGTTTGAACTGGCTGTCCTTTCTACAGGCAGCGGGCAGTTGGCGCGTAGCGCTGGATCTGACTCTGATCGGCATGTTCGCCGGCTTTTATGTGGTGCCGTTGTTTGCCTTCATCCAGAGCCGTACGCCGCGCGATCGCCTGTCGCGCGTCATCGCCGGCAACAACATCATCAACGCGCTGTTGATCTGCTGTGCCGCCGGCTTCGGTCTGGGGCTGGGCGCGCTGGGTCTGGGCGCCCCTCAGATCTTCCTCGCCACGGCAGTGCTCAATGCGCTGGTGGCGCTGTACATCTTCACGCTGGTGCCCGAGTTCGTGATGCGTTTCATCACCTGGGTGCTGGTGAACACGTTGTATCGGGTACGCGTCGATGGCGCGCAGAACATCCCCGAGGAAGGCGCGGTGCTGCTGGTATGCAACCACGTCAGTTTCATGGATCCGCTGCTGCTGATGGCGAACTTGCGCCGGCCCGTACGCTTCGTGATGGATCACCGGATCTTCAACATCCCGCTGCTGCGCTTCGTGTTCCGCACCGCCAAGGCCATTCCGATTGCCGGTCACAAGGAAGACCCGCAAGTTCTGCAGCAGGCCTACGACGCGATTGATGAAGCGCTGCTCACTGGCGAAGTGGTGTGCATCTTTCCCGAAGGCAGCCTGACTCGGGATGGCGAAATCGCATTATTTCGACCGGGCGTGGAGAAGATCCTGGCACGACGATCGGTGCCGGTTCTGCCGATGGCGTTGCGTGGCCTGTGGGGCAGCGTCTGGAGCCGCCGCGATTCGATGCTGCATCGCGCGCGGCTGCCGCGGCGTTTCCGCGCGCGGGTGGAGCTTGTGATCGATGCGCCGGTGACACCGGGTCAGACCGACGCCGCCGCACTGGAAGTGCGCGTGCGCGAGTTGCGAGGTGAGCTGGCTTAGCGCCCTGCTCTTCCAGTCATTCGTCGCCGCACGCCATCACGACCGCGTTACGCCAGCCAGCCGCCCAGCACGATCAACGCAACCGCGCTCAGCCATGCCAGCAAGGCGCGCAGCAGGGCGCTGCGCAGACGCACCAGTTCGACCAGCGGATCGCTGCGTTCTTCGGCGTAGCCATCGCCGGCTTCAATGTCAGTGAGGATGTCGGCCTGCGCAGCGGCGCCCAGGAAATCCGGGCCGGAGGTGTACCAGCTGTTCGTCGTCGATTGCTGCTGCGAGCGACGCCAGGCGCCAATGACGGCCTCCCAATGGCCAACCACGGCGAGCGTGAACACCAGCAGCTGCGCCGGCAACCAGTCCAGCGCGTTGGCAAGGTAACGTGCCGCGGTGCGGGCCGCCTGATCCAGTCGCAGCGATTCATCGCGGCCCAGCGTCTGTGCCAAACGGTATAACAGGGCGCCGACGGGACCCAGCAGGAAAAACCACAGCAGCACGGCAAAGCGTCGGCGCAACGCCGCGTAGGCGATCGCCACGCCGAGGTCCGGTGCGTTCCAGGCGATCGTGTTGCCATCGTCGGCGAGTGCCTGTGCCGCGGCTTCGCGGCGGGCGCCATCGGGGGCATGCAGGATCGCTTCCAGATCACTCTCGAATTCGCGCGGACCGAAGCAGTACAGCAGCACGGCGAGGGAAAACAGCATCTGCAGCAAGTCGCCTGCCGGCAGGTACGTGAGTAGCCACGACAGCAGCAGACACAAGCCCAGCGGCAGCAGCAGAGCCAGCAGCATGCGCCCCGCCCCACTGGTATCCCCCAGTTGCGCGACCCAACGCCGGAACAGGCCGTCATCACGCCAGCGTGCAAGTTGTGGCATGACGTGCAGCAGGCCGAGGGCGATAAGGGCGGTAAGTAGGCGGATGGCCATGATGCAAGCTCGCGGGCGATGTCCGCATTGTAAGCGAGTGTTTGATCTCCCAGCAGATGTGACAAGGAGATGCCCGCCACGCGCTCTTGATGAGCACGCGTGCGTCAGTGGCCGAAGATCACGCGGTGAGTGATCTCATCCACCGCGGCATCGGCTTGCGGATGCTCGGAATGCGGTCCGCAACCGTCCAATTGCAGCGCGCGATCCACCAGCTGAGGGGTGCTGAGCTGGTCGCGGCCGTTCTCCATCTCCAATTGCTTGTCCGTGCAGCGGATATATTCGGTGACTGCGTGCACGGCACCCTTGATGTTGGATCTTGCTTCAAGTTGGATGCCACCGATCAGGGGTGTGGCGACACCGGGTATCTGATCGGCCTTTGCTCGCTGCGCGTTTTGAAGTGCCGACCGGAAATCGCTGGGCCCGTAGCCGCTGTGAAGATCATCGACAGTTGGCGGCACCACCGCAACGACCCAATCGGTGGGCGTCGCTGATGGGGAGTTCGTTGGGCGCGTGACCGCAGCGGTCGAAACCTTGGGCGGCGCGATTGCTGGTGGCGCGGGTGGCACCTTGGCCGGCAGTCGCGCGAGAGCGCGAACCGACAAGGATCGGCGAATATTCGGCGCCGCATCGAAGAAGCTAAGCCGAAGCACATCAGCCTCGCGCTGACGCCGCACAGGCTCGACCTGACGCCATGAGGGGTGCAGCACCAGCAAGAGAACGATGAGGTGGCCTACGCATACGCTAGCGAGGATGGCTCCCCGTCGCGCTGCGTCACGCCGCATTGATGCACCGCGACTACGCGCAACGCGCGGGCCAAGCGGTGCATTCGAGCCGGTGTGTAGTGAGTTGCCCCTGCGTGCCATCTCCGATCCCTGTGATGTGCAGGAGATATGACAGGCGAATAGGGCTCAAGTTCGGCTAGGTAGGGCCGCCGAGGTGACTCGCACAGGAGTCAGCGCGAGTTGCTGTTGGCAACCAGCTCATCCAGATCCAGCCCCGCTCGCTGCTGCAGCCAGTGCGCCAGCAAGTGGTAGGACACCGACAACGCCATCGATGGCAGGAAGCTGCCGTCGGCCAGCCCATCGACAATTTGCTTCGGCGTAAACCAGCGCGCGTCTTCCAGTTCGTGGTCGCGCTTGCTGATCTGGCGCGACACCGCGGTGGCGATGAAGCCGACCATCAGCGAGGCAGGCATCGGCCATGGCTGCGAGGAGTGATAGCGCACTTCGTCGACGATGACGCCGGCTTCTTCGGCCACCTCGCGGCGCACCGCATCTTCCAGTGATTCGCCCGGCTCGACGAAACCGGCCAGGGTCGAGTAGCGACCTGGCGGCCAGCCGGCCTGGCGACCGAGCAGGCACGCGCCGTCGTGTTCGACCAGCATAATGACGGCCGCATCGGTGCGTGGGAAATGCAGGCGGCCGCAGTCCTCCGGGTTCGTGCAGCGTGCGCGATGGCCGGCGGCGACCAGTAGCAAGGGAAAGCCACAATGAGCGCAGTACCGCGTCTCGCGCTGCCAGTGCGACAGGCCCTTGGCGTAAGCAAACAGGCCGGCTTCGTCCGCCGACAACTGCAGGCCCGCAGCGCGCAGACCCACGCGACGCGCATCGAGTGCAGTTTCCAGGGTATCGATGCGGGTGGCATCGTCCAGCACCAGCATGAAGTGCGGACGCTGGTTGGCGATGCCCAGCAGGCTCGCCGGCGTGTCACCGAGCAGTTGCTCGCGCTCGTTCGCGTCGAGCCACCGCAAGGCCTCGCCGCCTTGTTGCAGGAAATCCTTCTGCATGAAGGCCTCGCCCGCCGCGTCCAGCAACAGATAGCGCGCTTTAGCAGAGCGTGCCTGCTCGGCGATCCAGGCGGATTCGTCGCGCCGCTCGGCGACGCGGTCGAGGATCAGACTGAGTCCGGCGAAGGTGTTGGGGCGCGGCAGCTTGGCCCGATCCATGGAAACGATCCGCTCAGGTGGAGAACGAGGAGCCGCAGCCGCAGGTGGTCTTGGCGTTCGGGTTGCTGATGACGAACTGCGAGCCGCTGAGGTTCTCGGCGTAATCGATCTGCGCGCCGGTGAGGTACTGCAGCGACAGCGGGTCGCACAACAGCGTCACGCCTTCGCGTTCGATGGCAAAATCGTCCTCCGCCTGGGCTTCGTCAAAAGTGAAGCCGTACTGGAAACCCGAGCAACCGCCCCCAGTGATGTACACCCGCAGTTTCAGCGCCGGATTGCCCTCTTCGGCAATCAGCTCATGCACTTTGTGTGCGGCGGCCGCGGTGAACACCAACGGCGTGCCACTGCTGCGGTAATCGGGAATGCTGACGAACGTTTCCATAACTCTTCTAAATGGGGCCGTGACGGACAAGCGCAAGCATACCGCTTCAGGCCGGTAAGGCCTCATCCAGCGCAGTAGGGGCGGGCGCATCCGGTGCCGGCAGTTCGCGCCGAACTTCCTCGATCTGGCGGGAGATCCGGCCGTTGACCTGTGCGCCGGCCGCCATTTCCAGCGTGTGATAGCGCAGATCGCCGTCGATGCGTGCCTGTGGCGCCAGCTCCAATCGGGCACTGATGTGAACGTCGCCCGTCACATGGCCGTTGATCACGGCGTGTGGAACGCGGATCTCCCTTGCACCTGGCCATGCTCGCTGAGCGTGAACATCGCCTCCTCGCCCTCGCCCAGCACGGTGCCCTCGATGCGCCCATCCAGGTGGAGTGCGCCGCTGAAACGCAGGTCGCCGCGGATCACCGTGCCGCGGGCGATCAGGCTGGTCTCGTGGCTGGTGCTGCTGCGTTCATTGCGTTTACGGTTGAGCATCGGGATCCCCATGGGCTGTCGTGGTGATGTTGCCGCTGAGCGCATCGCCCCAGGCGACCGTTCGGGTCACCGGTTCGTCACCCGCGGGCTGAATGCTGATGCGCAGCCGGGTCGGACGGAAATCCGCCGGCAGCACGATGGTGCCGTGCAGCTGCTGAAAATACATGAAGTGGAACGGCAGGCCATCCTTTTGGGCGGCATCGCCAAGCGCCGACCAATCCAGTTGTACCACCTTGTTGGCGCGCAGGCCTTCCACGCTGACCAGCGCATTGCCGGTCATCGCATCGTCGCGGCGGGTACTCTGGGTCAGGCTGAGAGTGAGGTTCCAGCCGCGCGAACCCGCGATCGGCTGCAGTTTCACCTCTTGCAGCTTCAAACCCTCGCGTTGCGCATCGCCGCCCACCAGCCGCGAATAGAAGCCCAGATCGGCGCGCAGACCGTTGATCTCTTCCTCGCGCTGCGCCAGCGTGCCACGCAGCGAGCGAGTGGCAACATCATTCACCTGGTCGCTACGCTGCAGGTTCACGAGCTGCTGCTGCAGGTCATCGATCTGTGCGCGCAGGGTGCGCAACTGCCGCTGATCCACGGCAGCCGGAGCGGTGTGCCGTGCGAGCAGTCCGACCACCAGCCCGGTCAGCAGCAGGCTGCCCAGCCACGCCAGGCCGAACCACAGCCGACGCTGGCGGTTGCCCATGTCATCCTGCTTGCGCACGACAAAGCGCGGCGGTGGTCGTGAAGCCATACGGACCCGTCCGGGGAAAACCCAACGTATAGCGCTGCCACGATCACAGCGTCAAGGAACGAGCGTGCGCTTGGGTGGCCAGCTGTCACCTGGACAGCTGGTTCGGGCGTAGCCGCTCAGCTCTGCATCTTGTTTTGCAGGTAGCGCTCTGCGCCGATGTCCTTGACCAGGCTGAACTGGGTCTCCAGCCAGTCGATGTGTTCTTCCTCGTCATGCAGGATGTTCTTGAACAGATCGCGGCTGACGTAGTCGGCGATGCCTTCGCTGTGCGCGATCGCCAAGCGCAAGTCGACCACGGCGGCCATTTCAAGATCCAGATCGCCTTGCAATGCCTCCAGCGCGTTTTCGCCGATGCGCAGCTTGCCCAGATGCTGCAGGTTGGGCAGACCATCGAGAAACAGAATGCGCTCGATCAGATGATCGGCATGCTTCATCTCCTCGATCGACTCTTTGTACTCGTGCTCGGCCAGCTCGGTGTAGCCCCAGTCCTTGTACATGCGGTAATGCAGGAAGTACTGGTTGATCGCGGTCAGTTCGTTGTAGAGCACCTTGTTGAGGAACTCGATGACTTTCGCATCGCCTTTCATGATCGCTCTCCGGCAGGCCAACTGGGCAGGCCGACACTATACAAACTCCGTACGCGTGCCGACGAAATGGGAATGGCTACGGTTTGGCCGCGGCCACCCGCACCGCTAGCTGTGTGAGGCGAGCGGGGTGCGCAGAAAAGTACGGGGATTTGGAGCGAAGAGCGTCCGCTCAGGCCGCGACGGTTGGCATCTGGCCGAACAGGTGTTCGACGGCCTTGCTGAGCGTGGCGCGCGCTTCCTGCTCGCAGCAGCCACAGCAGTCGGAACAGCCGGTGCGGGCCTGCAATTCGGCAAAGGAATGCACGCCATCGGCCGCTTCGCGGCGGATGTCGTGGTCGGTAACGGCGTTGCACATGCATACGTACATGGTGCGTATGAGAACGCGAATGCGAATGATTGTCAACAATTAGTCGAAAACCGATTCAGGTTTCGCTTCAGGCAGCTTCGCGGCCATCGCCCGGGCCGGGCGTCGGGCCGTCGGCGGTATCCCGCGGTGGCAAGGTGCCGAGTTCGACACTGAACAGGCCTTCCACCAGCGGCGCAAAGTGGCGCAGTGCCCGCTCATAGACCTGCCGCTTGAAATTGACGACGTGCGCGGCCGGGTACCAGAAATCCACCCAGCGCCAGATGTCGAACTCCGGCTTGTCGCAGGCATCGAGCTTCAGTGCTTCTTCGTCGCCCACCAGCTTGAGCAGAAACCACACCTGCTTCTGGCCGATGCAGGTGGGACGCTGATGATGGCGCACATAACGATGGGGCAGCCGGTAGCGCAGCCATCCGTGCGTGGCCGCAATGACCTCCACGTGCTGCGGAGCCAGCCCAGTTTCCTCTTCCAGCTCGCGGTACATCGCCTCCAGCGGCGTTTCATCCGAGCGCATGCCGCCCTGCGGAAACTGCCAGCCATCGCGATTGATCCGGCGCGCCCAGAACAGCCGGCCGTCTGCATTCAGCAGCACGATGCCCACATTCGGACGATAGCCATCAACGTCGATCATCCCGCCTCCTGGAGCCATACGGGTGCCATGCGCAAGGCAAAAGCACCCAATCCTTGCCCCGATTCAACCACAGCGCGCAAAGCACCCGCAAGCATCAGACTTGAACGCGAGGCCCAGGACGACTAAACTTCCGCGCCCCGCCCGTATCGTTCTGATCCGGCATGGCGGGTTTCCGAATGGCTATGTAGCTCAGCTGGTTAGAGCACAGCACTCATAATGCTGGGGTCGGTGGTTCGAGTCCACCCATAGCCACCAAAAAGTAATCCAGCGACATCCAAAGTAGGCCGGCAGACCCAACAACATCAAGGGTTCCGGCCTTTTTCATGTCCAGCGTAGTAGCATGCCGTCCACTACAATCTACCGTCACGGAGCGGTAGTTTTGGCGGGAGATCTCTGCCGTCAAAAAAGCTACCGCCAAAGGGCTGCCGTTATGTCGCTGTCCGATCTACAAATTAAGAATGCCAAGCCAGCTGACAAAGCCCGCAAGCTGACAGACGGCGGCGGCATGTATCTGCTGCTGAACACGAATGGCTCTCGCTGGTGGCGTTTTGACTATCGGTTTGGCGGAAAGCGAAAGACTCTGAGCATGGGTACCTATCCGGACACGGGCCTGAAGGAGGCTCGCGAAAAGCGCGATGCCGCCCGCAAGCTGATAGCCGCTGGCGTTAATCCTGGCGCGCAACGCAAGGCCGTCAAGGCCGCTGGCGTGGATCGTGCCGCCAACAGCTTTGAAGTGATAGCGCGCGAGTGGTTGGCTGTAAGGCAGCATGAGTGGACGCCAGGCCAGTTCGCCAAAGAGCGGGACCGGCTGGAGAACCATGCTTTCCCGTGGATTGGACGCTTACCCGTGGCTGACGTAGGTGTTGCTGAAATTCGGCCACTGCTGGCGCGCCTTGTAAAGCGTGGGCATAAGGAACAGGCGCACCGGCTGAGGAACCAGTTGAGCCGAGTGTTTCGTTTCGCTGTCGCCACCGAGCGCGCAAGCCGTGATCCTGCGGCTGATCTGCGCGATACCCTCCCAGCACGACAGCCACAAAATTACGCGACGATCATCGATCCGGTGCAAGTTGGTGAACTGATGCGAGCGATCGACGGTTTTACTGGCACATTCGTAGTGGAGTGTGCGCTCAGGCTGGCACCCTTGTGGTTTTGCCGTCCGGGCGAGATCCGCCAGGCGGAATGGGCGCAATTCGACCTAGATGGCCAAAATCCTGTCTATAAGGTGCCGCCGATGATCCAGAAGTTGCGCAAGGCAGCCAAGGAGAACCCCAATACCAAACCACACTCTGTTCCACTCGCGCGTCAGGCCGTAGCCATCTTGCGTGAGCTGCATCCGCTTACTGGTCGTGGTAAATACGTGTTCCCCGGCGCGCGTAGTTCCAGCCGCAATATGTCAGACGGTGCGGTGAATGCAGCTCTGGCCCGAATCGGCTACAAAGGCATCATCACCGGCCATGGCTTCCGCCACATGGCCCGCACTCTGTTGGGTGAGCTTGGTTGGAATCCCGAGGCGCTGGAGCGACAGCTATCGCATAAGGAACCAGGTGTGCCCGGCGTCTACAACAAGACGCAGCACTTGCCTGAACGTCGGAAGATCATGCAAGAGTGGGCTGATTACCTAGATACGCTGAAGGCGGGCTGCGACTAGCTACCCAGCTTCGAAGTGATCGCAGTATTTGAGACCGTAACGGCGGCGTCTGACCTTCGCGCACCATCGCAAGCAACGCCTCACCATGAATCAGCTCAATCGGCTTGCCCAGCGCAAAACGCTTCGCATCAGTGGTGTAGTCGCCCACTGCAACGATCTTCACTGCCGCCGCGCCATGATGCGCCAGCAAACCAAACATCTCACGCACGACCTTGACGTCGACGTGCTGCGTCTTCCATTGCTTGCACTGCACGAGCGTCGTCTTACCGCCCTTACGCAGGCTCAGGTCGACACCACCATCCGCACCGCCAAGCCCAGTTTCCTGGATGGCATAACCGCGGCGACGAAACGCCTCGCCTACCAGCATCTCAAACTCGCGCCAGCTCATGGCGCACAAGCTGTCGAGTCCGGTCTGTGTATCCAGCAAGTGTCTGCGGCTACGTTGACGAAAGAAGGAGATGAGACCGCCAGCCCAGCAAATGCCCAACGCTATCCACCCGAGGGGCGCGTAGGTGCCGTTAGCGGCCTGCTTGCCCAAACCAATCAATATCGGACTGCTGCCTGAGCTGAGATACCAGCCGATGCCGTAGCGAAAACCGATGTAGGCGAGCAGGCCAAGCAAGATGCAGACCGGCCATGGCAGCGAGATCAAGACCTCAACGCCACCTCCCTTGCGTTTTGCCATGACTCCCCCTGAGCGATGTACCGCCGGGGTACCATACCGCGAATGCGTCGGTGTAACCATGCGGAAGGCGGGCAGTCGAAGCCCCAGCTAAATGAGTTGGGCAGCCGCCCCAACGTAGCCTCAATGTCGCGAGCCGACAGTAAGAAAGCAGACCTCCCCATCGAAAGGATCACCCATCCAACTGGGGCCGCCCCGCATCTGGCGCGACCTCCAAAACAAAGGCGTCCGCGTGGGCAAGCATCGGCTGCTGATGCTGATGCAGAAACACGGCATTCGCGCGAAGGGCAAGAAACGGTTCGAGGTGACCACCCACAGCAACCATGACCTGCCGATCGCCCCCAACCTGCTCAACCGTCAGTTCACGGTGGCCGCGCCGGATAAGGTCTGGGGTGGTGACATCACCTACGTCGCTACCGACGAAGGCTGGTTGTTCTTGGCCGTGGTGATCGATCTGTTCAGCCGTCAGGTCGCGGGTTGGTCGATGCGCGAAGACATGACCCTGGATATCGTCATCGACGCGCTGCGCATGGCCTGGTTTAAACGTCATCCCAGCAAGCAGGCGGGACTGATCTTTCATAGCGACCGCGGAAGTGTGCCAGTGAAGACTTCCGGGATCTGCTCAAAGACTACGGCTTCACTGCGTCGATGAGCCGCCGCGGCAACTGCTGGGAAATGCCACATCACATGGCGCGGAAACGATGGCGAAACGCGTCGCTCACGCGAAGCGGCTCGGTGATGCCATGGAGCCAGACAAGCAAGCGACCATCCCCGTCCGGCTTGACCTGCCGGATCGCCGACACGCGAACGATGGCATTGCGATGAACCCTCCAGAACACTTCCGGATCGAGCTTGAGCATCAGATCCTTCAGCGGCGTCCGGATGAATGCGGCATCGGCGGCGGTGGCTACGCGGGTGTACTTTTCCTCGGACTGGAAAAAAATGACGTCTTCAATGGGGATCATCCGGACGGTATCGCCGATGCTGGCGGTAATCCAGGTGATCGTCTCCGCTCGCGTCAACCGGCCGGTGAGGCTGTCGATCAATGCCGTCAGATCGACTTGCGTTGCGGGCTGGCGGCTGCGCAAACGTGCCACCGTTTCGGTGAGGCGATCGGCGCGGATTGGTTTCAGCAGGTAGTCGATGGCGCCAGCGTCGAAGGCCTTCACCGCGAATTCGTCGTGAGCGGTGATGAAGACGACTTGGGCTGGACTTTCGGCCTGTTGTGCCACCTCAAGACCACCAAGTCCCGGCATGCGGATGTCGAGGAAGGCAACGTCCGGTTTCTTCGATGTCCACGCATCAAGCGCGCTGATGCCATCAGCGCATTCGGCGACAACGATCAGCTCCGGCCACAGGGTTGCCAGCATGCCGCGCAGCTCCGTTCGCTGCGGTTCCTCGTCTTCGGCGATGAGGGCCGTTATGGGTGCGGTCATGGGAACGTGAGCGGAATGTGGATGCGTGCGGTCACTCCGCCTGCGGCTCGTGCTGCGATGTCGAAGCGCGCGCGCGTTCCGAAACGATCGTGGAGCTGGGCGCGAACATTCGCGAGGCCCAGGCCGGGCGTGGTGCCGGGCTGCAATCCCCGGCCATCGTCCTCGACGCTCACGCTCAGGAATCCGTCCGCGGCGCCGGCGATGATCGCGATCACGCCGGGGCCCGGTTTCGGCTCGATGCCGTGGGTCATCGCGTTCTCTACCAGCGTCAGCAGGATCAACGGGGGAAACGGCAGCGCCCGGACATCGTCGCTCGCATCGACGTGAACCTCAATGCGGCCGGCCGTACGGACATTCATGATCTCGAGATAGCCCAGGCAGAGATCGATCTGGCGACCGAGTGTGGCTTCCTCGATGCCGGTTGTGCGGATGCGTGGCAACGCGACTCGCAGATACGCCGCAAGCGCGTCGATGGTTCTTGCAGCGCGCTCGGGCTCGCTGGCGATCAGTGACCGCACCGACGCCAGCGTATTGAAGAGGAAATGTGGTTCGACCTGCGCCTGCAGGATGGCCAATCGCATGTCGGCTGCGTTTCGTTCCGCGCGCAGGCTTTCGATCTGGCGACCCGCTGCGTACTGGGCAAGGCGTCGCTGTTCGCCAAGATAATAGATCGCTGAGAAGCCTCCGCCCGCGACGATCAGTACAAAGACGGACGCGTTGATGGTGGCAGCGAGAAAGTTTGAAACGGCTTGGCCGAGCAGGTTGGGTCCCATCGGGCGCCCGGCATAGGCCTGCATGAGATGGGCGTGATAGGTGCCCGCCCAGTCCAGGGCGATGACGCCGATCCATAGCCCTAACAGGATCGCCAACAGTACCAGCGCGCGCTCCACCACCAGCGGCAGATGCCATTGCCGAATCAATGTGGCGAGCAAGGGGCCCGTCGAGACTGCGATCAACGATGCGACGCAAGCCCGGAGCGCGAGCCCCGGCCAGTCACCCCATGCATCCATGCCCGACGCATGCCAGGTGGCATACGTGCAACCGGCGAGGATCGCCAGCGGCCACAACACGATTCCCCGGCGCAGCAACCAGGACCAGGTGAAGGTGCGAAAGCTCTGGTAGAGCGTCCAGCTGCCGAGATCCGACAACACGCTTCGCGGCAGTCGGGCATGCAAGTCGTCGTTGGGAAAATCCATGCGTGACACGTTAGCAAAGCACGCGCGATCACGCACACGAACCATCCGCGCATGGACCGTTTCGTCACATCGCCGACCGGTTCCGTCGCATGCCCATCCCGCTGTGCTCCCGCGTGTCCTATATCTGTCGCACACACGACATCGGGAGAAACCATGCAGATCAAGATTCTGGCGAAGGCGGCAGTTGCGTTTGGGATCCTCGTCGGGTCCGCGACGATGCCGTACCGCGCGAATGCGCAGGCCACAGCGCAAGCCGAGCCATGGGTATCCACAGCGTGGCTGGAAAGTCACCTGCACGACCCGAACCTCGTGCTGCTGCAGGTCGGCGAAGAGTCGCAGTACAAGTCCGCGCACATTCCCGGCGCGCGTTTCGTCCGTCTTGCCGACGTCGCAGCCACGTCGGGCGAGCTTTCGCTGGAAATGCCGACAGCGTCGGAACTGCGCCAGCGACTGCAGCGCCTCGGCATCTCCGACGGTTCCCGCGTCGTGGTGTACTTCGGAAACGATCAGGTCTCCGTGGCGACGCGGATATTGTTCACGCTGCAATCGGCCGGGCTGGGAGCGCATGCCGACCTGCTCGACGGCGGTATGCCGAAGTGGCGCCGCGAGGGCCGCGCCGTGACTGACCGGGCCATCGCCGCCACACAGCCGGGAACGCTGACGCCCTTCAACCTTCAGCCAACCATCGTCGATGTCGGGTTCGTGCGCGCGCACGCCCGGCAACCGGATTACGTGCTCATTGATGCGCGTGCCGCGATGTACTTCGACGGCCTCGAAGAGAGCGGCGCGGATGGTCACCCCCGCCGCGGCCATATTCCCGGTGCGCACAGCCTGCCCTTCACCGCCATCACCAACGACGATCTGACCCTGAAGAAGCCAACCGAACTGCTGGCCTTGTTTCGCAAGGCCGGCGTCAAGCCGAGCGATCGGGTGATCGCCTACTGCCACATCGGCCAGCAGGCGACGGCGGTGCTGTTCGCGGCGCGTGCCGTGGGGATCGATGCCGTGCTGTACGACGGTTCATTCGAAGACTGGACGATGCGCAATCTGCCGGTCGAGCTCTGACGATGCGCCCACTCCGTTCCTATGCCGAACCACATGCGACCGGCGTTTGCCTGGGCCTGGTGCTGCTCGCCTGCTTCGCGCTGACCGGGCAGGGGCTGGGAGCATCCGGTGCTTTCGCGAGCGTGGCGAGTGGGGTCATCGCCGCAGTCTCGCCGGAAACCGCCGTGCACAGCGCGTACTTCCGGAGCTATCTCCAGGACGGTTCGCCGTGGACTGCCTGGCTTGTCGTCGAAATCATGGGCGTGCTGGTTGGAGCCGCTGCGTCGGCTGTTCTGGCAGGACGAACACGACTGACGTTCGTCCGCGCCGTCCGTCCGTCCGGCGGCAGGCTGTTCGCTGGTCTCGCAGGCGGCATGTTGATGGGCGTCGGGGCAGCACTGGCACGAGGCTGCACCAGCGGCCTCGCATTGAGTGGTGGTGCTCTGCTCAGCGCCGGCGCCTGGATCTTCATGGTGGCGCTGTTCCTCGCCGGCTTCCTCGCCGCGCCGCTCGTGCGCAGGCTCTGGCCATGAACGATCTGCTGATCGCGGGAGGCATCGGCATTGCGTTCGGCTGGGCACTCGAATGCGCCGGCTTGGGCGATCCACCGAAGCTCGCCGGCCAGTTCTACCTGCGAGACTTCACCGTTCTCAAGGTGATGTTGAGCGCAATGCTGACCGCGATGCTCGGTGTCTTCTGGGGCGGACGACTGGGCATGCTTGATCCCGGTGCACTCTACGTGCCCGAAACGTATCTGCTTCCGCAACTTGTCGGCGGTCTGGTCTTCGGACTTGGCTTCGTGCTGAGTGGCCTGTGTCCGGGCACATCCTGTGTAGCGCTGGCCAGCGGCCGCGTCGAAGGTGCCGCGACGATGCTCGGGCTGTTCGCTGGCGTGCTGCTTGTCGGCTTGGCCTTCCCACGGATCGAACCTTTCTACCGCTCGACACCACACGGCCCGTTGACACTCCAACGCCTCACGGGCCTGCCTTACGGAGTCGTGGTCGCGCTGGTCACGGTGGTCGCCGTTTCGACGTTGGCATGGATCGCGAAGCGGGAGGCAGCACAATGAGACTGGTGCGAGGGTTGGGCATCGGTGCGCTTGCATTGGGCCTGGTGGCGCCTTTCGTAGGTAGCCCCTCTCGCACGCAGCAGCGAGGGCTTGATCTGGATTCAATCGCCCGTGCGATCGACGAGGGCTCCGACCATGTCAGCGCCCGCCAGCTTGCAGAGTGGATACGCGATCGCCGACCGGGACTTCGCATTATCGACGTCCGCTCGCCTGATGAGTTCCACGACGACGCGATCCCGACGGCGGAGAATTTGCCGATCGACCAGTTGGTGAGGTCGCGCTTTGCCCCTGACCAGACCATCGTCCTTTACTCGCAGGAAGGGGCGCATGCCGGCCAGGCTTGGGTCATGTTGCGCTCGCTCGGCGTGACTCAGGCGGTATTCGTACCGGGTGGTCTTGCCGACTGGCGCGAGGAGGTCCTGAGTCCGCTGCTGCCGGCGAATGGTCCGCCCGCGGAACGTGCACGGATCGTGGAATTGAGCCACTACTTCGGCGGCTCTCCCCGGATCGGGGGAGAGCAGGAAGGCGAAGTTGCGGGTGCGGCGCAGACCGGGCAACGCTCGCGGAGGCGCGGATGCTAGCGCGTGCAATGCAATCCACTGATGCGACCGAAGCATTCGACTTCGCCGCTCTTCGCGCCAGTGAATTCGCGCGTCTCGATACCGCCGGCATTGCCTATCTCGATTACGCGGCGAGCGCGCTGTACGGCGCCTCGCAGGCACGAGCGCATGGTGACCGACTGGCGCAGGGGATTTTCGGCAATCCCCACTCGGAGCATCTGGCGTCCCGCCATAGCGCTGCCGCGCAGGCGGCCGCCCGTGTCGCCACGCTCGCCTTCTTCGATGCCGATCCAGACATCTACGATGTCTGCTTCACCGCCAACGCGACGGCAGCCATCAAGCTCGTCGCCGAGAGCTACCGATTTTCGTTGCGCTGCGGACTCATTCTTTCGGCCGACAACCACAATTCTGTCAACGGCATTCGGGAGTTTGCCAGGCACGCACAGGCGCCCGTCAGCGTGCTGCCGCTGGATACGGAACTCCGGCTCGATCGCGGATCTGCGAGCCTGCGGGCGAGCGTCGAGCGACAGGGCGAGGGTTTGTTCGCCTTCCCGCAGCAGTCCAACTTTTCCGGAGTACGTCACGATCTGTCGCTCATCGAAGAAGCCAGGGCCCTCGGATGCGATGTCCTGGTCGATGCAGCAGCGGCCGGCCCATCCGGCGGGCTCAGCCTGAGGGAGCACTCCGCAGACTTCGTCGTTTGTTCGTTCTACAAGCTATTCGGTTTGCCAACCGGCGTCGGGGCATTGATAGCGAAAAAGTCGGCCTTGGGCCGCCTTCGAAGGCCGTGGTTTTCGGGCGGAACTGTGGAGTTCGTGTCCGTCGCGCACGGGCGGCATGCCCTGAGGACGGGCCATGAGGGATTCGAGGACGGAACCCCCAACTTTCTCGACCTCGCCGCCATCGAGCCCGGATTCGCCTTTCTCGCCCGCATGCCACGCCCGTGCCTGCGTGCCCATATCCAGTCCCATACGCAGCGTTTCCTGGCACTGGCAGCGACACTGCGACACCCTAATGGAGCGCCGCTGGTGCGTCTGTATGGCCCGCGGGATATGGAGCAGCGGGGAGGTATCGTCGCCTTCAACGTGCTGAAGAACGATGGTTGTGTCCTACCCTACGAGCGTGTCGAGTGGCTGGCGCGCGAGCATGGCGTCGCCATCCGAGGTGGTTGCTTCTGCAATCCCGGAGCCGCCGAAAAGGCATTCGGATTCGATGCCCTAGGAGTAGAACACTGCTTCGACAAACTCGAAGGCAGCTTCAGCATTGAGGCGTTCCGGAGTTGCGTGGGGCGTGCCGCCACCGTGGGTGCGCTGCGTTTGTCCGTCGGCGCCCCCACGACGCACAGCGACATCGAGCGTGCCGTGGCATTGATCGTTGCCTGCGGCAAATAGGTTCAGCGCGTAGGGAGCCTGTGTCACTGATCAAGCTTCAGCAATTCGCAGGCTTGCGACTCATGCGTACCACTCCCTACCACTGGACTTATGCACCCAGCGCCTCATGATACGGCCGCATTACGTTGTGCACGCGGTCGATGATGGCGTAGTGCCACAGATCGTCCAGTGTCACCCGGCGCGCACGACAGACCTCACCCAGTGCCTCCAGCGCCACGTCCCGGCCGATCTTGTTGCGGTACTTGAAGCAGTCCGCCGCCGTCTTGGCTGGGTTGAACACCGGCACGCTGATCCCATCTACCCCGACCGGCTCAATGCCCTCGCTCAGCGCGGCGCCGGACATGCGTACCATCCGCAGCGCCGGCTGTTCCAGCCGCGGAGCCGGCATGGTTTGTGGAATCGCCAGCCATACCTCGAACGGTGCCTGCGTGCCGATCTCATGTAGGCGCAGCGCCGACAGCAGGCAAACCACCCCGCGCGGCACGCGGATCGCCACTTCGGCCAGCGAACGGTGCGCGCTGATCGAGCGCTGCGGCAGGCTGTATGTAGCTCAGCTGGTTAGAGCACAGCACTCATAATGTCCACCCATGCCACCAAGACCTTGTTTCAAGGCGTCCCATGAAAGCCCAACAATCTCTCAAAACCCGCTTCATAGCGGGTTTTTGTGTGTTGGTGTCCCAACGACTCAACGGCGCTCATGCGGTTCGGTGTAATGCTGGGATAGCAGGGGCTTTGCCGCAGATTTGGCGAGCCGCATACCTGGTGCGCCGCAGGGGTTTGAACAACCAAGAATGGCAGCTGGTATAGGCAGTCTTAGACATGAAGGCGTGCCCACCACGTTCTTCAGCGATGGACTGGTATCTCGCGGCCGCGTCACTCGGATGCTGCTGCAGTTGATTTTTTGACTTATTTGTCAAATAGTACGCAATAACTTCAAATTTTAGACAAATACGTCAAATATGCAGACCTTGCTGGAAATGGGCGAAGCCGTGGCAGCGAGACGGCGATCACTTGGCCTGAAACAGGGCGAGGTGGCCGCGCGCGCCGGTATCAGCCAGGAAATGCTCTCCCGTTTTGAGCGGGGCAAGACGGCTGAGTTCGGCTCACGCAAGCTGCTAGCTGTGCTGGCGGTGTTGGGTATGGAGCTGCAGGTCATCGAAACGGGCGTGTCCGGCTCACTCGATGAGCTTCGTCGCGAACGTGGTGGTGTATGAGTCTGGCCATATACGTACTCGGGCGTGAGGTCGCCACACTCGAGGCCATCGGCGATTTCAAAAGTTCGATGACCTACCGAGCCGGTGTGGCGGCGGAGGACTTCGTCTCGCTGACGATGCGAGTGCGGCCGGAGTCCTACCTTTGGGACGATGTGCTGCATCCGGTTTTCCAGATGAACCTGCCGGAGGGTTACCTGCTGCAGGTGCTGCAGGAGCAATTCGGCCCGCACATCGGCGCGAGCCCGATGGCGCTGCTGTCGGTGATTGGCCGCAACATGATCGGGCGGGTCCAGGTGGCCCCACCGGGTGCGGATCTGGAAGAGCCGCCAAATCCGGTCGATGTGGCTGGGTTGCTCCAAGGCGACAACTCAGAAGAGGTGTTCAACGAACTGGTGCGCCAACACGCGACCAGTGGTGTTTCAGGTGTTGTTCCCAAGTTCCTCGATGGTGACATCGCCAAGCTGAGCAAGGGGCTGCACAAGAAGGCCACGCTGTTCACCCATCAGCACATTATCAAGGGCTCGTCGAGGTTGCTGCCATTCGTGTCCTTGAACGAACACCTGTGCATGCAAGTGGTACGGCGGGTGATGCCCTCCGCCAAAACCGAAGTCTCTCGCGACGGCCAGGCCCTGGTCGTCCATCGTTTCGACGTGGATGAAAGCGGCGCGCGTCATTGGGGCATGGAGGATTTCTGCGCGCTGCTGGGCCTACGTCCCGCGGCGAAATACGAAACCACCTGGGAGCGCATTGCCAAAGCCGTGCGCGACCACGTGCCGGTGGCCAATCGGCCAACGACCTTTCGGCAAATGGCGACCTTGCTGCTGCTGACTTACGCCTTGCGCAACGCCGACTGCCACGCCAAGAACGTCGCGCTGCTGTACACGCGACTCGATGACGTCCATCTGGCGCCGGCCTACGACATGATCACCACCGCGGCCTACCCGGACTACCAGCGAAACCCGCCAGCGATCGCGTTCATGGGCAAGAAGACCTGGGAGCCCGGCAAGAGCCTGCATACGTTCATCACGACAACGTTTGGCCTGCCCATGCGCGAACAGGTCGAGATTGTTGACCAGGTCGCCTCGGCCATGGCCGAAGTCGGTCCGCTGGTCCGCGAAGCGATGCAGCACCATCCTGGGTTTGTCGACATTGGGAAGCGAATGCTCTTGGCTTGGCAAGAAGGAATCGCCGGGCTTCGTGACAAGCGTATCTACGCTTCTGGTCCTTTGGCGTTGGGCGAGGCTTTCGCAGGCTTTTCGGATCCGGAGCCTACTAGGCCAAAGCAGGCCGTAGTAGGTAGGTCTGATCTGCTTGGGCGAAAGAAGTGAAGGAAGTGAAAGCCGGCTGACGAATCTTTGGCGGTGCCCGAAGCAACGCGCGACGAGCCCGGTTCGGGCACAGTGGCGCGGCGTGAGTCCCTGTCGCTGGCTTTCGGCAAGCAGGAACCGGGCGTCGAAGCTGGCGTTGTGGGCGGCCAGCATGTCGTCGCCGATGAAATCCAGCAGTTGCGGAATCACTTGCGCCACCGGTGGGGCGCTGTCGACCATTCGTTGCGTGATGCCCGTCAGCGAGGTTACGAACGGCGGGATGCGTACGCCGCAATTAATCAGCGTCACGTACCGCTCGGTCACCGCGCCATCGACGATGCGTAGGGCTGCCACCTCGGTAATGCGGTCGCCAGCGGCGGCGCTTAGGCCTGTGGTCTCGAAATCGAGCATGACGATGGGTTGGTCGAACAAGGCAAGTCTCGCGGGTCACGCCCCGATCAGCGTCTGAAGAGAATAGCGTCTTGGCCAGCCAGTCAGATCACCTAGCTCCTGTTGATGAGGGAGATCGCAGAGTCGATACCATTTTGGATTGGGCCGTCCGACTTATATGCCACTGCGTCGACGCTGGACTGGGCGGTCTCTCAGAGCGGTGCTCGCACACTTTCCGCCCAATGAAGAAGTCCTCGCAAAGTCCGGGGAGGACATGAAATAAGTCTCCACCCGTCACTAGCGCGGCCGATGGTTGGCCACATCGACCTATTTGATGCGATTCGCTGGCAGAGAAGAGTCGCGACCACGACATTGAAGCACGCGGCCGCGCGCTATCCCTCGTGTGACTTCGCCGAAAGAACGATCACTCGGTCAGGTCTGGCCTGCCCACTGCGTAGCAACCCCCGGTTTCCAGCGCATTGATTCAATGCGCTTGCGGGCTGGCTTGCGCCAATTTTGGTTCGTGGTTTCTTGAATGCAGACCAGCAACGACTGCTCGCCGATTCCCCAAGCCGTTGGTGCGGGAGTGCCCTCATGCAAGCAACCTATATAGCCACCGATCCAGACGCAATTTATCTCCGGCGATACACCGGTCACACACATGCGATTCGTCGTCTCGCCCGGTGAGCGTGTCAGCAGAGACGATGGCATCGCGGTCCTGTCCAACCAAGTCCAAGGAATGACGATGAATGCAGTCCGCTTTTACGAAATTGCGCATGGCAAGCCTCCCCATAACTATAGCCACTCCCCCTTGCCATGGATTGATGTGGGGGCACGATGGGGGCATCATTCGAATAATCACGGGTCGACCCCACGGAGTCTCGATGCCACTTGAGGACAAGGCGATTCTCAAAGCGAAGCCGGCAGGCAAGGCAAGAAAGCTTTTTGACGGAGGTGGTTTGTATATCGAAGTCGCGCCCGGCGGCGGCAAATTGTGGCGCCTGAAATACCGTTTTGACGGCCGGGAGAAGCGGCTGGCCCTTGGCGCCTATCCGGATACCAGCCTGAAGGTTGCCCGCAAGAAAAGAGACGAGGCACGCGCGATGCTGGCCTCGGGTGTCGATCCAGGCGAGCGCCGCAGAGTGGAGAAAGCCGCCGAGCGGGAGGGCCTGCAAAACAGACAGTCCTCCACCACGCGCGACCTGCATTCGCCTGGCAAGCTGCGCATTGCGGCAGCTGGCCAGCGTCCCCTGGAGGCACTTGGCATCGATGAGTTGGAAGAGAGTGCCTATCGCACTCTTCTGACTCACGGCATAGCAACCGCCAAAGAGATTGCCAATGCGCTTGTCCTGACGCCACGCAAGTCGCAGCAGCTGCTTGATGGCATAGCTTCCAAAGGGTTGGCATCCCATTCGCCGGAGCGACCCCGACGATACATCCCCGTACCACCGGAGCTTGCCATCGAAGCTCTGGTCGGCCAGCGCCAAGTCGTTCTTGAGCGTGCGCGCTCGGCCATACCCGAATTAAAAAAGCAGGCTGCAAATTCAGCGAGTGCCAGAGACCCAGAACAGCCGGTGGAGGTGATTACGAGCTACGCAGCTTTGGGTCAGATTCTGGCTCAGTTGCGCCAAACCGTGCAGGAGGAGGTGATTGGCTTCCAGCGTGCGCCCTGGCTGTATCGCAAGGATGCCAGCCGGCCGGAGGTGCGTTTAGGCGTTCGCACTAGAAGCATTTCCGACGCTGGATACATTGCGCTGCCGGGCGCACTGGCCACACTGCAATCCGAGGTAAAACGGGGCGAGGAGGCACGAGTTTTTCCGGTCTTGCCCATCAAGATGATTGTTGTGGACCGACGCATCGCCCTCATCCCCCTGAATGTCGAGGACCAGGGAGGACCCACGTTGCTGGTGCGGGCACCTTCATTGCTGAACGCGCTTTATGAACTCTTTGAAATGACCTGGGCTCGGGCCACGCCCATCGCGTTTACGCGAACGGGGGCGATGGCGACGGGCAAGCCTGATACGCAGGTGTCGGAGGTGGCCGCACAAATGATTCCATTGCTGGCGGCAGGGCTGAACGACAAGGCCATTGTTTACGAGACCGGGATCTCCATTGCGACACTAAATCGACGTATCGCCGAACTCATGCGACGTTTCGACACGCGGACGCGGTTCCAGCTGGGCTGGCGCGCAGCGCTGGACGCCTTTCCGGAGCGACTCGCGGCACCTGCACGGCGCAGACCATAGCGCTCTGCCAATGAAGGCGCGTCATGCGCGCCAGAATCTACCGCTCGGCAGTGATTGTCCTGGATCAGGCCAGTGCGATTGAGGACGAGCATCATGATCGTCGCCGCCCTGCAGCGCGCTCGTGGTCGATCCGTTGGGTGGCTTTTTCTGTGGAGGCCAGTAAGGCCATCGGTCGGCGGCGACGAAGGGCAGATTCTGTGCGTCGCCAGTATCTGCAGGCATCGTTGACGCGGCGACTCCGGCGGTCCGCGTGTTGAGTAAGGCGGCTCGTTCCCTGACGGTCACCTGTTTTTGGGGTATGACGGCGACGTGCTCAGCGATGGCCTTGCGCGGGATGCCCTCGATCCGAATGCGGGCTGCGCTCGCTCGTTCTGCCGTGACAACCGCTGCCTACCTGCGCACAAGGCGTCCGGTGGCGAGGTAACCGCTGCCGTGGCTAGCCAATGCAACGACGACAGGGGGTACCAGCGTCGTTGGTAGTGACTTGACAGGTGATGCACTTACATCAGAGAGATAAATGCATCGCTGTCTCCTATTGATGAGCCACTGCGTTAAGCAGACACTCGGCCATCTCGCCACGTTTGGGGAAGGTCGCAGAGCAGGGGAGAGTCTGTCGATTCGGATGGCGGGTGCGGGTGGCCGGTGTGGGAGCCATCACGCGTCGTGAGACATCAGGGGCATGCATTGGTTGAATGTGCCAAGGGGGGGCACCGCCAGCGCGCGGCATGACTCAAAGGTTCACGCAAGTGAATCAGGGGGAACTATCAATTTTGATCACCTTTCGATGGGGTTTCGTCATGAAGCAACACTCTTTCATTCTCGGCGCGGCCATCGCCGCAGCGCTGATTGGCGTACCTGGCTTGCTGCAAGCGCAGCCGGCGAGTGATGGATCAGCTACCGCTGCCATGAGCGTCAACGAAGCTGCGCGGGTTACTCAGACAGTTACGGGCAGCCGCTTGGTGACGATTCCGAAAACGCATCCGCAGGGCGTTGTTGCTCAGGCAACTTCGAGTACGTCGTTGTCGAGCTCGACCGCGATGAACCATCTTCAACTGGTGCTCCAGCGCAGCGCGCCGCGCACGGCACAGCTGGCGGCCAACATCACCAATCAACACAATCCCGAGTCAGCTCAATTTCAACATTGGCTGACGCCGCAGCAGTTTGGTGAGGCATTCGGTGTTGTAGATGGCGACATTGCGGCGATAACGAGCTGGCTTACCTCCGCAGGGTTTACCGTCAATGGCGTTTACCCGAACAAGATGCAGATCGATTTCAGCGGTACCGCGGCGCAGGTCAACCAGGCCTTCAACACCCAGGAAAACGTCTACAAGCTCAGGGATGGCAGCTCTTACCTCGCCAATGCTGCCGATATCAGTGTGCCGGCAGCGTTGCAGCCGGTCATTGCCGGAGTGGTGGGTCTGAGCGAGCGCCCAGGGACCAAACCTACGGTGCCTTCCGCCGCAAAGTGGAACCCTGCCACTCATCGGTTCGACCTGGCTGGCGCCGCGGCGTCACAAGCGCATGCGATGACTGTAGGCCCGGGGGGATTGCGTGGCACCAGAGGCCTGGTGCCCTACGACCTTGCCAAAATGTATGGGATCTCCACCATCCGCCAGCACGGCGTGACCGGAAAGGGCATCACCATCGCTCTCGTTGAAGTTTCACCGGCGTTGCCGGGCGACTGGAGCAATTTTGTCAGTCAGTTCCAACTGGGCATCTTTGGAGGCACGTTCCGGCAGTTCACGCCTCAGGTGGGCGCGCTAAACAATTGCTACGCTGGCCAGCAGTCCGGTCAACCGTCCGAAAACTATTCGTCGGCTGAAGATCTGGAGGCGGCCACAGCCATCGCGCCGGGGGCACGTATCGAGGTCGCCTACTGCTCGAGCTTTACGAGCACGTTCCAACCCGCCACCCCGAATGTCTACGGCGGCCTGTTCATCGCGACCACCAATCTGGTCAATGGAGCTATTCGGCCGGACATCGTGAGCTTCAACTACCCCGGCTACTACGCTGAGGACCAGACAGATAGCGCTAGCAAGACGGCGATCGACCTGGTGACGGCGCAAGCGGACTCCGAGGGCATATCGGTGTTCACTGGCACGGGTGGCTCCGGCACCAATGCGGATTTCAGCGGGAGCACCATCACCGCGTCAGGCCCGTCGGTGGCTTCCGTCGCCAGCTCGCCCTACGTAACCGCGGTGGGCGGGACCGATCTTGCGGATGAGCTGGACGGCACCACCAGTCAATACTTCAGCAGCACGCCGAACGCCGTATACGGGAGCGCGCTAGGTTACGTGCCGGAGATTCCCTGGAACAATTCCTGCGGCAACAGCGTGGTTGCCAAGGCCAATGGCTTTTCGAGTGCACTCAGCTTGTGTAAGTTGCTGCTCACGCAGGATCCCAACGCCAATTATGTAACGTCGGTCGCAACCGGCGGTGGCGCCTCGGTGGTGGACAGTAAACCGGCCTGGCAGCGCATCGTCTACAACGCCGCGCAGGACCAGTCGCGCGACGTGCCGGACGTGTCGCTTTTCGGTGGCTCGTACGCCGGCGACACCGGCCTCGTTATTTGCTCCGGTTACAACCCATGCACGCCGAACTTCACTGCAGGAGCACCATTGCTGATCACCGCCAATTCGCTGGCTGCACCGATGTTCGCGGGCGTCCAGGCATTGATTGACCAGGGCATTGCGATGAGTGGTCTAACGGCAGATCAGGGCAATGCCGCGCCGACACTGTATGCGCTCGCCGCGCAGGAATACGGCGGCCCCACTGGCCCGGCACCGGCGAGCCTTGCAGCATGCAACGCCGATAACGGTAACAACGGTACGGCGAATTGTGTCTTTCACAACACCACGCGCGGGTCGATCTCTACGCAGTGCATAAGCTTTCAAGGCGGGGCTGACACCTCCAACTGCTATTTCTACGGTTCGCTCGATCCTTATGGGTATGGCGTCGAAACCCTGGGATTGACCACGATCAATGGAGCGCCCACGAGTTACGGGGTGAACAACGAAGCTTATGCAGCCCAGCCCGGCTGGAGCTTCGCTACGGGCCTGGGTTCGGTGAATGTCGGGAATCTGTTGACCGCCTGGCGAGCCTATGTTCACGCACCGGTTTCGCCATAACGCCGAGACGCTCAGGCATCCACCTTTGATCGACCTATCTTGAGGTTTCATCATGAAACAGCGGCATTTCATATTGAGCGCGTACATTGCTGCAGCACTTGCCGGTGCCCCCGGGATGTCGTTTGCGCAGTCACCCGCTTCAGCCAGCAACGCGCTGGCGGGCATCAGCGTTTCGGAAGCGCCGAGGGTTACGCGCGCCGTCATCAACGGCGACGTCACCGCCATTTCGAATACGCATCTGGGCATGCTCGGGCGGGCACAAGCCAGCACCCCACTTGCTGGCTCGACTGGCATGAATCATTTGCAGCTTGTGCTCAAGCCCAGTGCGGCGCGTCAGGCAGCGATGGAGCAGCTGATTGCCAACCAGCACAATCCCCAGTCTTCCCGGTTCCAGCAGTGGCTGACGCCCGGGCAGTTTGGCGAGGCGTTCGGCGTTGTCGACAGCGACGTCGCGGCGGTAACCGCCTGGTTGAGTTCGCAGGGCTTTACGGTCAACAGCGTCTACCCGAACAAGACGCAGATTGATTTCAGCGGTACGGCTGCCCAGGTGAGCGAGGCGTTCCACACACAGGAGGCCATCTATACGATCCAGGGAGCCCCGCACCTCGCCAATGCCACCGACATCAGCATCCCGTCTGCGCTGCAACCCGTCGTGGCGGGTGTCATGGGGCTGACTGACCTGCATGCGACGGCCTTCCACAAGAAGTCGAATGTCGCCCAATGGGATGCGTCGAAGAAGAGTTTTTTTCCCGTAGACAAAAGCACGTCGGCTGCCGGCAACCCTATCGGACAGGCGGTTACCTTTGCGCCAGGTCAGCGCGGCCTGGTGCCGAATGACATGACCACGATGTATGGCATCAAGCCTCTCCGCGCCAGCGGCATCACGGGTAAGGGCATCACCATTGCGGTGGTCGAAGACAATGACATGGTGCCCGGCGACTGGTACAACTTTGTCGGCGTGTTCGATCTCGGCCAGTACGGCGGCACCTTCGCGCAGATCAACCCCGCTCCGTCGAGTGGAGCAAACAACTGTTTCGATCCGAATGCGGTGTTTGGCTACAGTGGAGACGATGGCGAGACGCTGCTCGATGCCGAATGGGCTACCGCAATCGCGCCTGGCGCGAACATCGTGGTAGCGAGCTGTTCCGATTTCGAACCCGGCTTCGTGTCTGCCACCAGCAACTTTTTTGGCGGCGTATTCATCGCTGCGAGCAACCTGATCAACGGCGGCGCGCGTCCAGACATCATCAGCGCGAGCTACGGTTACGGCGAGTACTTCACCGACAGCGCCAGCAAGACAGCGATCGATCTGATGTGGGCACAGGCGGATGCGGAAGGCATCTCGGTGTTTGTCGCGACTGGCGATAGCGGGTCCAACCCGAGCTTCAATGGCGGGCTGATCAATGGTGGCCAGGGCAATTCAGCCGTGGATGCCAGTTCGCTCGCCACCTCGCCGCACGTCACCGGTGTGGGCGGCACCGACCTGGCTGATGTGCTCGATGGCACCACCAGCGCGTATTTTGCAGCGAGGCCGCCCAGCGCGGTGGGTGGATCGGCACTGTCGTATGTGCCCGAGATCCCCTGGAACAACTCATGCGGCAACACGGTCGCCGCAAAAGCAGCCGGTTTCAGCAACGGTGTTGCATTCTGCACGTACGATCTGCAGTGGGATCTCGCTGGCCACTACCTGACGTCTGAGGCCGGTAGCGGTGGCCCGTCGTCGGTAGACGCCAAGCCGGCATGGCAGAAGCAGATCCACAATGCCGCCCAGGACCAGTCGCGCGACCTGCCTGATGTCTCGTTGTTCGCGGGCTCCTACGGTGGTCACACATGGGTCATCACTTGCACGTCGAACTACCCCTGCTCGCCCGACTTCAATAGTCCGGTCGCCTTGAGCGGCGGCACGTCATTGGCGACACCCATGTTTGCGGGCATCCAGGCACTGATCGATCAGGGGCTTGCCGCGCATGGCCTGAACGTCGATCAGGGCAACGTCGCTCCCACGCTCTATGCGCTTGCTGCAAAGGAGTACGGAAATGCGACCGGTCCTGTACCCGCGAGCCTGGGTATCTGCAATGCCGACAACGGCACCAAGGGCACCGGCAATTGCGTGTTCCACAACATCACGCGCGGCTCGATCTCCAGCGAGTGCTATGAGGATCTGGGCTCGTTTACCACGGCCAACTGCTATTTCTTCGATACCATTTCGCCATGGGGAGCGGGGAGTCAGCTGCAAGTCGGGCTGACCAGTCAGAATGCCTCGCCGACCACGTACACCGCGGGCAACGCGGCCTATTCGGCGCAACCGGGTTGGAGCTTTACCTCGGGACTGGGTTCCGTGAATGCGACCAACCTGCTGACCGCCTGGCGTGCACTCGTCAGCGTTGCTGCTCCATCGTCGGTTCCCTGATTGAGCGTCGCATCAAGCGTTTGAGGGGAGCCTTTGGCACAAAGAGCCCGCAGAAGGGGAATCTGCGGGCTTTGGGGGGATCCGTCTAATTGCATGGCAGAGGAGGGGAGCCTAGCCAGGCGATGGGAGCCATGTCTCACGACATCTGACTTAATGCACTCGATGGTTTGTTGATGAAGTGTGACCCGTGTGATTCTGCCGTGGCAACGGTGATGGAACTTTCGACGATCTGCCGGGATGCGTCGTGCGCGCCAGAGAAGTGCGTCGTCCAGGCGTTTCAGACGTCGACCAGGTTCTCGTCCTCGGTATCGGCGATGACGCGATTGCGTCCGCCGCGTTTGGCTCGATAAAGCGCCGCATCCGCGTCCCTGCACAACCGCTGCGCACGGGCCCACCGTCTCCGGGAATGCATCATGTGACGATCATTCTCCGCATGGTGCCTGTCACCTTACGCGAAGGCAGCCGTCCCGTTTAGCTGTTCAAGCGCCACCCATCCTCCCCACGAGCCTGCTGGCCTGTTCCTAGTGATCGCGCTGCTGGATGTAATCGGAGAGCCATAGCAGCGACTCCGGATGACGGGAGATACGGCGGGCAGCACTGCGCGCTTCATTGAACAAAGCGCCGGCACGACGCTGCGCCTGCCCCAGCCCAAGCACGGAGGGGAAGGTGGACTTGTGCTGAGCGAGGTCCTTGCCCGCCGTCTTGCCCAGTGTCGCCGTGTCGGCGATCTGGTCCAGCACGTCGTCCTGGATCTGGAAGGCCAAACCAACACAGTTCCCGTAGTGATCGAGTGCATGCTGCACGGGGTCGGACGCTTGCGCCGCGATGCCGGCAAGCTGGCAGGCGGCGCGGATGAGTGCGCCGGTCTTGCGGCCATGCAGCGATTCCAGTTGCCCGATACTCAGCGTGCAGCCTTCCGAGGTCATGTCTACCGCTTGCCCTCCAGCCATGCCCAGCGAGCCCGAAGCGAGCGTCAGGCAACTGATCATGCGGACCTTCTGCTCCGCATCGAGCGTATCGGCATTGGCCAGCACGTTGAAAGCAAGCGTCTGCAGGGCATCGCCGACCAGGATCGCGATCGCTTCGTCGTAGGCCTTGTGCACGGTCGGATGTCCGCGCCGCAGATCATCGTTATCCATGCCGGGCAGATCGTCGTGTACCAGCGAATAGGCGTGGATGAATTCGACGGCGCAAGCGGATGGATCGAGTCGTTCGGGCTCCGCGCCCAGTGCTTCGCCGCTGGCGTAAATCAGCAGCGCGCGTAGATGTTTGCCGCCGCTGCACGCGTAGCGCATCGCCTGATGGAGCCGATCAGGGTCCGTGTCAACCGATGGCAGATAGTTGTCCATGGCGCGTTCCAGCCGATGCAGATAGGCGGGTACGCGGGTGCCGAAAGTGGAGGGCTCGAAAATCAGGTTCATGGGGTACTCGAGATAGGCGTCGAGGTGATGGGCATCACGGCATGAATCACGATTGGGTAGAGTGAGTACAGATAACCGGCATGTCACTTTATCACCGCGGATCTGGCTTTGGTCTTCATGCTTCGCGATACCAAAGCAGGATGATGCCGACCAACAAAAAGCACACCGGCCAAACCCAGCCGGCGATCCGTCCACCGCGTCCGGGCAGGCGCAGCTCCAACCAGCGAGCCCAGCCCGCCGCCACCCCGGACAGAGCCAGCGGCGTATGCGTCAGCTCGATCAGCAGTTGATCCTTGACGTTGGAGATCTGGTGGGTGTGCGTCAACAGCATCGCGCCCCCGACGGCAACCAGCAGCGGAAACACCAGGGCCGCGTTGGGATGGTGCAGCCGTCCCGTACGTACAGCCCACTCGAACATGCCGAACAGCAGGATCAGCAGTACGAAGAACCGATGCTGCGCGACCTCTACGTCCCGCCACGCGGCCCAGAAACCCTCGCTGCCCAAGGGCCATACTTCGGGATCCGAACGCACCAGCAGAAAGACGGCCATGACGAGAAACAACAGGGGCCAGTGTTTCGCCCACCCGACCCCGGCGCGATTAAGCAGAGCCAGCAAGCCGATAAGCAGGACGAAAACGCCGGCCCAATGGTGGTTGTATTCCGACCAGGCTATGTCCTGCGCATTACGCGGTGGCGGGATGCCGGAGCCAGGTACGATGGCAAGTGCGGCGGCGCGCTGGGTATGCGCCGCTTCATCGTCCAGGCGTGCCTGCAATTGCGAAACCGCCAGCTGATCGTGGTCCGGTGAACTGAATCGCGGCCACGCAGGCGCATTGCGTACGGCGATCTCGTGCAGGCTGACCCGATCGGTGGTGAGATCGACCGCCGGCGGCACCGACGTCAGCGAGGCAGCGGCGAAAAAAATGGTGAAGCCGATGCCGATCTCGATCTCGGCGAAGCGGCGCAGGCGTTTCACCGGCGCGTCCTCCTTCTTGCGCAGCCTTTCCGTCACCAGAAAGTTGCTGAAACCCAGTGCGAGCAGGGCGAGGAACATGGCGATCTTGGCACCTACCATGACGCCGTAAGCCGTCCCGTAGAAACCCTGCAGGCTGCCGATGTAGAACACGCTCATGGTGGCGCCGGAAACCACAATGCAGCCCACACCGATCATCGCCATGCGCGAAAAGCGCGCGCCCACCAGACGCCAGCCATCGGCATCGTGTAGCCGACCAAGCACCAAGACAAAGCATGGAATGCCACCGATCCATATAGCCGCGCCGAACTGGTGCAGCCCCTCCACCAAGAGCAGCAGTGTGTTGTCACTCAAACGCGCATAGGCGTGGGTGGTGAACGTGGCGGCTGTCAGTTCCGCTACGCATATCAGCAGCGCAAGCAGCGTAGCCACGCGTGAGCTCGAAAATCGTGCGCTCAGGCAGGGAATCAGCAGGATCGCGCAGAAAATCTTGACCGCGCCGGCGATCGCGAAGGAAGCCTGAATCACGTTGGTCAACGGTAGATCCACCGTCGACATCAGCACGGCAATCTGCAACCCGTTACCAGCAAGCTCAGCCAGGACGAGGCCCAGCGCGCTGAACATGGTCAGCCGCGCAACGCGCCGTTCCAACTCCTTGCCCTGCGACAGAACACCAGCGAACGGACGCAGCAGGAAGGCCAGGAACATCACGCCACCCAGGGTCATCGACTGGGCCACGATGACCAGGCCGTGCAGGATGATGCTGAGGTAGCCGAAGATGTCGACGAGAAGGGCCACGAGAGATCGCTCTGGCTAGAAACTCAAATGGGCGGTCATTCCACTCCTGGGGCGCAAGCTATGCGGCTTGATTGAAGATTCCTCTGGTCAAGGTTTGGCGACAACAGTGAAGGGCACATCGCCACGGGTGATATGCCCATCCAGCGCAAGCGCCTGCCAGCGGATGACATAGGCGCCTGCGCTAAGTTCGGCGCTGCTGTCCAATTCGTTGAGCTTGCTGCTGGCAGCGACTGCCAGCACTGTTTCGCTGTGGTCAGGTTTGATCAGGGTAAGGCGCGAACGGCCCTGATCGATCTTGCTGTTGTATTTGAAAACCAGTACCACGTGGCCTGCGGCCAACGTGCCATTTGGCTTCGGTGTGCTGTCAACGAGGATGGCGTGCGCTGACGCTGACATGCTGACAAACGCACAGGTTGCGGCGAACAAGAGTGATCCGAAACGACGATGCATGGACATGCGTGGTCTCCGTCGAAGTGCGGCTGAAGTGGCGACAATGCAGACGCATGGCTCATGAGTGCCAGCCCAGTGCAGAGCCTGTCGCCTCGGCAGCGCTATGCAGCGAACGAGTGGCCTGTTGCATGCGCGAGTGCAGGCCTGGCAGATACCTCAGCAACGATGGGTGACGGCTCAAGGTCGCGATCAGGTAAAACGGGCGCGGACGGCCCCATGCGTCGACACTGGCATGCAATGCGGTGGGTACCGTGTCGTCCACTTCATCGATGATCGCACGCAGTGCGATGAACGGCAGGTTGCGGTCCCTTGCGACCTCAGCGACGGCGGCGCTTTCCATGTCCGCGGCTACCGCCGCATAGCGCTCATGCGCGGCGATCTTCGCTGCTGTGGTCAGCAAAGGCAGCGGCACGCTGAGTAAGCTTCCAGTCTCCAGCACGGCTAGCCTTGTTGCCGCCAATCGTTGCAGGAGTCGGGTTCTCCAGGCGGCATCCAGCGTGTAGTCGTGATCGTTGTCATCGACAACCCGCTCAGGGCAGAACAGCGTGCCGTTGCGTAAGCCGGCTTTCAGTGCGCCAGAGACGCCAAAGGTCGCCAGCGCCGTGGCCCCACCGTCGGCGAGGCCCTGCGCCGCGGCCCGCGCGGCAGTCGGCCCCATGCCGCTGAGCCACACTCCTGCGCCATTCGCCAGTGGAGTGACGCGTTCGATATCAACCGTGTTCGCCGTCAGCGCCTTGGCTTCCAATGCCAGCGCTATGACAATACCTGCTGAGCTTAGGCGCGTCACTTCGCGCAAGGCTCAGTCAACTGCAACAGCTGTCGATAACGGGTCAGTGCCCATAGCGGAAAATATGCTGCGTAGCCGTGGTACTTGAGGTAGTACACACGCGGAAACCCCGGTGCGTTGTGCGAGGGATGCGACCACAAACCATGGGCTTGCTGATCCGCGAGCAGAAAGGCGATGCCGCGCCGCACCGACTCGGCGTGCACTTCGCCTAAGGCCAGCTGCGACAGCACGGCCCACGCGGTGGAGTGAGGCGTGCTGACATTCTGGTTGGTGCCGCGTAATGCCGGATCGATGTAGCTGTCGTTGGTCTCGCCCCAGCCGCCGTTGGCATGCTGTCGCGAGCGTAGCCAGTCGATCGCTTTGCGGATATACGGTTGTCGCGCATCCTCGCCGGCCAAAGCGAGCCCGCCGAGTACGCTCCAGGTGCCGTAAATGTAATTGCTGCCCCAGCGCCCCCACCAGCTGCCGTCGGCGAGCTGGGTTGCACGCAGATAGTCGATGCAACGACGCAAGCTGTCGCGGTCCTGCGTGCGTGCAAGTATTCCCAGACAGGCGAGCACCCGTCCGGAAACGTCCTCGGTCGGCGGGTCCAGCAATGCACCGTGATCGGCGAACGGAATGGCGTTGAGGTAGTAGTAGGTGTTGTCGGCGTCGAAGGCGGCGAAGCCGCCGTTCTTCGATTGCAGCGCGATCATCCAGTCGGCGGCACGATCGGTATTGAAGCGGTGGCGGCCAGGCTCCGCGCGACGACGGTCCTGTATGTGCAGCAAGGCAGCAATCACGGCCGTGTCATCGATGTCTGGATAGAAGGCGTTCGCGTACTGGAAGGCCCAGCCACCCGGAGCCGCGTCCGGCGCGCGCGCCACCCAGTCGCCTTTGTGTTCCAGTTCTTGTCTCGCGGTCAGCCAATCACAGGCTCGCGCGATGGCCGCCTGTGTCGATGTGTCGTTACTGGTGTGCATCAGGGTCAGCGCGCACCAACCGGTGTCCCATATCGGCGACACGCAAGGCTGGCAGTAGGCCGAACCGTCGCTGCGATGGACGACGAGCTTCTGCAGCGAGCGCAAGCAGGTTTGCCGCGCCGGATGATCTTTGGGATAGCCGAGCAGGGCCATGGCTTCGTAGCAGTTGACCATTGGCGGGAAAATCGCACCGATGCCCTCCTCGCCGTTCATGCGCGGCAGGAACCATGCCTCGGCCGCGCGAATCGCACGTTGCCGCAGAGACTTTGGCATCCATCGGTCGAGTGCACGGCCGACTTTGTCCAGCGTCAGGAACGCGCGATTCAGCGCACCGCCGCGGAGGAAATAATGACGTTCCTGTTCCGGCGATGTGACGAACAGTTCGCGCACGCCAACTTTGTGCGGGTTGGCTGCTTTGGCCTTCAGCGAACACAAAATCGTCAGCGGTACGACGGTCGTGCGCGCCCAGTAGGAGATCTTGTCGATATGGAACGGCGCCCAGCGCGGGAAGAGCATGATCTCGACCGGCACGTAAGGCACGGCGCGCCACGGCACCTGTTCGAACAGGGCGAGCAGGATCCGGGTGAACACGTTGCACTTTGCAGCACCGCCACGCGCCAGTACGGCCTCGCGGGCTTGGCGCATATGTTCCGCGGCGGGATCGTCGCCGGCGGCCTTGAGCGCGTAATAGGCTTTCACGGTGCACGACACGTCGATCGCGCCGCCGTGATACTGCGACCAGCCGCCATGGCTGTCGGTTGCCTGGATCGCGCGCAGATAACGCGCCATTTTCTGCTGCAGCAGACCGTCGATTTCATCCATATAGTGCATCATCAGGATGTATTCGGCGGTGATCGTGCAGTCCGACTCCAGCTCGAAGCACCAGTGTCCATCTTCGCGTTGCTGCGCCAGCAACGCTACACGTGCGCGTTCGATGGCCCGATCGAGGCTGGCTGCCGCTTCGGTTTCCTGCAGCAGGCTAGCGAGTGCAGCCGACGCGGCGGGCGAGGATGGATTCATCGCTGCTGCGCGTCTTTGGCGTCCTCATGCTCGTACCAGGCGCTTTGGGCGAGATAAGGAATACCGCTCTTAGGCCAGATCAGGCTGGACTGTGCAGGTTCGATCCATTCCGCGGCCAGTGGTGTCAGCGGAAGCTGGCGCGCGGCCATCGTAAACATCCAGCGCAAGCTTGAATTGTGCTTGCTGGTCAATTTGGTAAGCACGATGACACCGGCCACCGCATTGTGCGAAACCTTGATTTGATTGCCACAGGAAAAGTCGAGGTTGTCGTGCAAATTGCGCAGCGTAAGTACAGCCAGGCCAACGGACCACAGACAGAAACGGCGCACTCCGGCATGGGTGGCTGGGATCAGCAGTGTGTATTCCAGTGCACGGCGAAGATGCGAGTGCGCGACGCCGATGAGTTCGTTTGACGCGTCTGCGTAGTTCGCGTCTTGCTGACCGGCATGCAGCTCAGCCAGACATACGCCGTGCTCGGCGAAGATATCTTGCGGCAGCCAGCAGGCACCTTGGCTTCGGTCTTCCCACTGATCCTTGAGGATGTTGGTCATTTGCAGACCCTGACCGAACGAAACGGCCAGTCGCATCATGGTGTCGCGGTGCGCTGCCAGGGCGGGCTCAAAGTCGATGAACAGTTCCGTCAGCATTTCGCCGACGACGCCAGCGACGCAGTAACAATAGCGATCCATGTCACGCAAGGTATCCAGGCCTTGCAGGCCCATGTTGCGCTGGAAATCGTACATGCCGTGCGACATCACTTTCAGGCAGTTGACGATCGCAGCGCGCTGCACCGGCTTCAATGTCCGGGTCATGTCGAGCACCAGTGGCAGCCCATGCACCAGGTCGTGCTCGGCTTCCAGCGTCTGCGTCGAAAGTCGTGGACTCAATTCGGCTGCAAAGCGCCGAGGGTCGCCCCGGCCAGTGACCGTATCGACGAAGGCCTCCTCGTAACGGCGCTTATCTTCGGCCGAGAGCGTTGGTTCGTCTTCGATGGTGTCGGCGATACGACACAGCAGATAGGCATTGGTTACCGCACGGCGCAGCGCCGGTGGCAACTGCGGGATGGTGAGCGCGAATGTCCTGGACACCTTCGGCAGGATGGCGTCCTGATAGGCGCTGGCATCGATCTTCAGTGGATGGAATTCGGTCATGGGCGTGCCTCGGCCTGCCTCGCTAACTCTTACCGAAAATAATCTCTTACCGAAAATGTACGCTTGGCAAATGCTTGCTGGAGGAGCGCGTGCGGTACGCGCATCGCGCTGCGTGGATGGACACGAAGCTGGCAGGACGTAATGAGCCTGGCTGCCGTGCTTCAGTGGCTACGATCACTTCGTTCATCATCAGCATGGTGACTGCTGAGTACATAATCGCATTATGACTACTAACTTGAATAAGTGGCCAGTGCTGACGCATGAATCGGGGCGGGTATCCGGGATGAATCGGTCATGAAAGCGCTAGTTACCGGAGCCACCGGTTTTGTCGGTTCGGCAGTGGCGCGTCGATTGCTACGTGAAGGACACCATGTTCGTGTCATGGTTCGCGCGACCTCGGATCGCCGTAATCTGCAAGGTCTCGATGTTCAAGTGGTCGAAGGCGACCTCACCATGGCGGCTTCGTTGCTGCCTGCTTGCGACGGTTGTGATGCCCTGTTCCACGTGGCGGCCGATTACCGGCTATGGACACCAGAGCCAGAGCAGCTATATCGCACCAATGTCGACGGTACGCGCGCCATTCTTGAAGCAGCCAGGCACGTCGGCATACCGCGCATTGTTTATACGAGCAGTGTGGCCACGTTGGGTATCCCCAAGGATGGTAGTCCTGGCAACGAGAGTACGCCAGTTGAGCTGATTGACATGATCGGGCACTACAAGCGCTCCAAATTCCTCGCTGAACAGGTGGCAATCGCGTTCGCCGCTGAAGGTTTGCCCATCGTGATCGTTAATCCGTCAACGCCCATCGGGCCTCGTGACGTGAAACCCACCCCGACCGGCAGGATCGTGCGCGACGCACTTGCCGGTCGCTTGCCGGCTTATGTCGACACCGGCCTTAACGTTGTTCATGTCGACGATGTGGCTGAAGGGCACTGGTTGGCCTTCGAGCGAGGCGTGGTGGGCGAGCGCTACATCCTGGGCGGATTCGACCTGAGCCTGCACGATATTCTGCTAGAGATCGCCGATATTGCCGGACGTTCACCACCGAAGTGGCGCTTGCCGCATTCACTGGTGATTCCGGTGGCCTATGCGGCCGAAGCGTGGGCGCGGTTGACGCAGACGAGCCCCTTGGCGACGGTGGAGGAAGTGCGCATGTCGAAGAAACGCATGTTTTTCTCCAGTGCCAAGGCCGGCCGCGAACTCGGCTATGTACCGCGTCCTGCCCGCCAGGCGCTGGAAGATGCCGTGCAATGGTTTCGGCAGCATGATCGCCACAATGCCTAGCGCATGAATCGACGCGCCAGGCGGGCCATTCGCGGCACAAAGGTCGGGCGCAGCAGGCGCGGGTCGTAGCCGTCCATGCGGCGTCGATCCTCGGTCAGGCACAGGTCCACCAATTCACCGATGTTGAGGTCCAGTCCGATTTGCTGATGCCCGGTGATGGCGAAGTTGGCGTCCTGCATCTCGCCCTTGTTGTCCAGACCCTTGGCAATGCCGATACGCTCCCAGATCAGGAACGCCCATACCCGCATGACCTTGACCGCGAACAACGGCCGTCGCCACCAGGCCAATTGCCGCCGGTACCACGCCATCCAGTTCGCGAAGAACAAGATATGGCGTGCCTCCTCCTGAATGACCGGCTCAAACGTTTCCACCAGTTCCGCCGGAAAATAGCCCGTGCGTTTGGCCGACTCGAACAGGCCGAATGAGAAGAAACTATCGATGCATTCGCTATAGCCAGTAACCATCCAGCCCCACTCGGGATCGGTGGGTACTTCATATACGGGCTCCGGCGCCAGTGTGATGTCATAGGCCCCCACCAGCTTGCTGAGCACCACCTTGTGGCGTGCTTCTTCGCCGCCGTCCATGATCAGGGCTTCGTTCAGCAGCGGATCGCGCACGGTCTTCGCGTAGGTTTCGACACGCAGCGTGGCGCGCCCCTCGGTTTGCACAGCAATATCCCAGATCGGCAGCGCGGTGATGCGCTGCAAAGCGTCCGGATCGAGCTTGGGCCACACCAGGACTGCCGGCTTGTAGGGGTTGTGGGTATCCAGCAGCATGCGACAGAACAGTCGTTTATGCGCGTCCGAACCGATCTTGATCCGACCCGGTTCGGCACTCAGCCAGTGGCGCATGGAGTAGTCCGCGGCGGCTACGGCGTCGTCGTTAGACATCGGAAACCTCGTCTCGTCGATGCATGGCCAGGCGTTTCGTCATACGTCGCGGGTGTTGGACAGCCCGGATGGCGCTGTGTTTCGCCACCCAGCCCGCAGTCTGCGCGCTTCGGCCCACTGCCAGGAAATCAGGGCAGGTACACCGAAAGCCACTTCACGCATGCGCTTCACCAACGATAGCGCGATACTGGCTTCCGGCGGCAGGCCGATCATGCTGCCGAACAGGACCAGGCCACCTTCCTGCACGCCCAATCCGGCTGGTACCACGAAGATGATGTGACGCAGTGCCTGGGTTACGGCCTCGATCGCAATGGCGTCGGCTACGCCGATCGGGTAGCCCAAGAGCCGCAGGGCCAGCCAGCTTTCGAAGCTGCCTGTCACGAAACCAAGAAACTGCCAGGCGCAGGCGGCAAGCAGTCGCGCTGGTTGGGAGTACAGCGCGCGCACTTCCAGGTCCAGGCGCGAACCGTCGATCAGCTCGGTCAGCCGTGAGCGGCCGCCCAGCACTTTTTCCGCGAATGATTCCAGCCGCGAAAACACTTTGCCGTGGCGCAGCAGCACGATCAGAAAGATGGGCAGGGGGAGGCTGGCGATCAGTGCGGTGATCACCGAGCTGAAGGTGCTGATATTTCGCGTCAATTCAATCAGCAGCACGATGCCCAGCGCAGTGAACAGGTACTGATTGACCAGGGTCAGCAGGACTTCGATGACCACGCTCGCGGCAGCAACGGCGCCATTGATGCCGCGCCACTTCACCAGGCGGATACCGATGATCTCACCACCGATGTTGGCCACCGGCAGCAGGCGGTTGCTCGCCTCGCGGATCGTGGCGATCCAGAACAACACCGGAATGGTGGCCCGCCGCTCCGGGTCACGTGGCGCCAGCAGCGTTCGCCAACCGACGACATCGAGCAGCAACGGCAGTGCATGGAAGGGCAGCAGCCACAGCAAGGCCCAACCGGCATGATTGATCGCGTCGCAAATGGTGAACCAACCCTCATGCACCACCAGCGCAATGGCGGTGGCAAGGCCCAGCAGGCCCGCAAGGTAACTGAGCCGTTTCATGTTCATGAGGGCGCCGCCGCCGGATCGGCGAAGCCACGACAAAGCAGGTAGCGTTCGGCGATCGTGTCGCGTACGCGAGGCGACAGCAGCGCGGCCAGTTCGTCGGTGTGCCGGTATTCGGCCATGCTGGCGACCAGTCCGCCGCGCGCCGCCGGGTGCAGATACAACTCCGAAAGACCGTCTGGCAGGTCGCGCAAAATGTCCAGCATCGCAGCTTCATCCATAGCGCCGGTATGTCGGATGCCAAAGACGTGATCGTTGTAGCCGATGTCCGCTCGGTCCATGCGTCGGCGCATCAGCGCCAGCCAGGGTTGCAGCCATGGTCCCATGCCCGGTTCCGCAGGCAATCGCACCGCGCGCAGGCCAAATTCCCGGCCGATCGAAAGCATCAGCGAAAAAATGGTGGGGTGCAGATGGAAGTGCTTGTGCGCATTGACGTGATCAAGCGGCAAGCCGGTTGCAGCAAACGCCTCGAACTGGGCACGTATCTCGGCGGCCAGCTGACGCCGCACGCGCGGCAGGAAAAAGAAACGGAAGCCGTTGCGCACCATCGCATCATTGAAGCAGCCGTGGGCATCGACCAGATCGGGAATGCGCGCTGGCGGGAGGATCGCCTGGCCGTCGGCCAGCACCAGATGCAGGCCGACGGCCAGGCCGGGAAGTCGTCGGGCCCGCTCGACGGCATCGCGCATGGCAGGCGCCGCGACCATCAGGCTGGCCGCGCGCAGCACACCTTCCCGATAACCGCGTTCGACAGCCTCGTTGACGGCTTCGTGCAGCCCGAAGTCATCCGCGGTGACGATCAGACGCGGGCGGATCGTGGCGCGCCGGGTCTGCACGTCATCTACACCCGCAGCACGAACGACAGGCCGAATGGCGAGCTCACTGCGCTGGCCCTCTCAGGTTTCGTGCGCGCGCAGGAAGTGGAAAAACTCCACGCCCTCGCGCAAGCGGCGCTTCGTCATGTCCCAGCTCGCCAGCATTTCCTTGACGATCTCCCAGATCTTCGATGGGCGGAAGTAGAAGCTTTTGTAGAACTTCTCGACACCGTGATAGATGTCTTCCTTGGACAGGTGCGGGTAACTGATCAACGCGAGCTGCACGCCTTTGTCGTTGACGAGATGGACGGCCTGGTTCTCTTCCAGCCAGCCATTTTCAACCGCCTGCTTGTACAGCGAGGTGCCGGGATACGGCGCGGCGAGCGACACCTGGATCGTGTGCGGATTGATTTCCTTGGCAAAGCGAATTGTCTTTTCGATCGTTTCCTTTGTCTCGCCGGGCAACCCCAGGATGAAGGTGCCGTGGACGGTGATGCCCAGCCTGCGGCAATCCTCGGTGAAGCGGCGCGCGATATCGGTGCGCAGTCCCTTCCTGATGTTGTGCAGGATCTGGTCGTCGCCCGACTCGTAGCCCACCAGCAGCAGGCGCAGGCCGTTGTCCTTCATGATCTTGAGCGCCTCGTACGGCACGTTGGCCTTGGCATTGCATGACCAGGTCATGCCCAGCTGGTTGAGGCCACGTGCGATCTCATACACGCGCTCCATGTTGGAGCTGTCGGTGAAGGTGTCGTCGTCGAACATGACCTCTTTGACCTCAGGCATGTTCTCCTTGATCCACTTCACTTCGGCGATGACGTTCCCGGCCGAACGTACGCGATAGCGATGACCGCCCACGGTCTGCGGCCACAGGCAGAAAGTGCACTTCGAACGACAGCCGCGCCCGGTGTAGATCGATACGTACGGATGCTTCAGATAACCCACGAAGTAGTTGTTGATCTTCAGGTCGCGCTGGTAGATCGGCGCCACGAACGGCAGGTCGTCCATGTTCTCGATGATCGCGCGCGACGGGTTGTGCTGCACACTGCCGTCGGCAAGTCGGTAGCTCAGGCCGTTGATGTCCTTGAGCGCACGGCCTTCGGCGACTTCCTTGCAGGTGTAGTCGAATTCCTCGCGGGCGACGAAATCGATAGCTGCTGAAGCGGTCAACGATTCGGTCGGGTTCACTGCCACCTTGGCGCCGACCATGCCGACAAGAATGTGCGGTTTGCGGGCCTTCAGCAGCTCGGCAAACTTCGCATCGGTAGGGAAGGATGGCGTGCTGGTGTGAATGATCACCAGCTCATAGCCCTCGGCGACGCGCAGGCTTTCTTCAACCGTGAGTTCGTCCGCAGGTGCATCCAGCACGCGCGAATCCGGTACCAGTGCTGCCGGTTGGGCCAGCCAGGTGGGATACCAGAAACTCTTGATCTCGCGTTTGGCCTGGTAGCGTGAACCGGCACCGCCGTCAAAGCCGTCGAAGGAGGGGGCCTGCAGAAAAAGCGTTTTCATAGGAAGGTAAGCTCCTGCGGAAACACGGATCAACACCCATCTGGCGAGTCACTCGTGAAGACGGCGCGGATCATCGTCCCGCGCATGCAGCACCTGGCCACGCCATCTTACGCGCCAACCGGTCAGCGCTACAGCCCACTCCAGCAACGATAGACCGTCGCGTAGCGGAATTAGCAGAATCTCGTACCAGCGTGAGCCAGCAAGACGGGATTGGCGTTGCGAAATATTCAGCAAAACCCTCGCGCAACCACCAAGCAAAGCCATGCCCGCAGTCAATGCGCTGGGCGCCAAGGCCATGCCCAGCAACAGCACCGGTGATGTGAAGCAGACAAAGGTCATGGCAAAGCCCAGCGGTGCGATCGACCGGATCGTGCGCAGCCAGCGCAATTCATGTTTCCACAGCTCGGACAGTCGCGTTTCGCTGACGTCCGTTCCGACCACCATGTCCGAGAGCACAGTGCGCAATCCGCGTTGTCGACTCAGCTCACCCAGCCAGAAATCGTCTGCAAGCGTATCCCGCAGTACTTCCAGGCCGCCGATGGCTTGCAGGGTATCTCGGCGCAGTGCGATGGTCGAACCGAACGCGAAGCGCGTCGAACCGAACGCGTGCGCCACCCGGACCGATGGCGCAAACCAGTCGTCGATGAACAGACGACCGACCTCCGCCCATAGGCCATCTCGCGCGATGCCCCGGTAAAGGCAGGTGACGATACCCACGCCGGGATCGTTCAGGGGAGCGGTGACGCGCATCAGATAATCCGTCGGCACACCGATGTCGCTGTCGGCAAGCACCAGCCAGTCGTGTTTGGCATGCGGAAGCATGTTCATGAGATTGCCGACTTTCGGATTAGTGCCGTGTACACGCGGATCGACTACAAGCGCGATGACGAGCTGTGGAAATTCCGCGCATAGCCGATTTACAACCGCGATGGCCGGATCTTCCGGGTCGCGCACGCCAAAGACGAGCTCATAATCGGGGTGCGCCTGAACACAGAAGTCGCGCAGATTTTCGTAGAGCCGTGGCTCTGCCCCATGCAACGGTTTGAGTACGCTTACCGACGGCAGAGGGCGAGTAACACTGGGGTTTGACGACGAAGAACGAGCGCGTGGGCGTTTCAGTACGGCAGCCAAGGCGGCGCAGGCGTAACCTGCGGCGGCAGCCGTCAGTCCGGTGCCGAGCCAATAAATACCCACCATCAGTGCGCCGGTCGTCATAGGTGCGTGTGGTATAGCCCAAATTTTTGGCTTAAAGTCGGTTGGCGAGCCAGAAAAACGCAGCACCTGGGCATGCTGTAGCCGGGTGTTTGCGACGTTGCCAGAGCAGAGTCCACTACGTCCACGTCATGTGGGCAATACGTGATCGGCACAGCATATGTCAGCGACTCCCACCGCAGCGATGCCTATGAGTGCCGATCCTCGTGCGGCAGCACTGGGTCCACTGCGCGCCGCAGCGCAGGCTCAGCCCAATATCGCGTTGGTCAAATACTGGGGTAAGCGCGACGCCGCTCTGAATTTGCCGGTCGTAGGTTCCATCTCGATCACGCTGGACAGCTTGTGGACGCGCACCGAAGTGCGTTTCGTACCAGGGTCGACGCTGGATCGGTTCAGCTTCAATGGCCGCACCCATGATGTCGAGATGAAGCGAGTGGTGGCCTGCCTTGATCTGCTGCGCCAGCGCGCCGGCGTCACCTGGGGCGCGGAGGTCGACAGCCTCAACAATTTTCCCACGGCGGCCGGTCTGGCTTCCTCCGCCTCCGGTTTCGCCGCCTTGGTATGCGCTGGTTCTCAAGCGCTGGGTCTGGAACTGAGTGAGACGGAACGGTCACTGCTGGCGCGCCGTTGCTCTGGCTCTGCCGCGCGCTCCGTGTTCGGTGGATACGTCGAATGGGCACGCGGTGAACTGGCCGATGGCAGCGATTCGGTAGCGCGCCTGCTGTTGCCGGCGGCAGCATGGCCTTTGCGCGTAGCGGTAGCGATTACCTCAACGGTCGCCAAGGAGGTCGGTTCCAGCGAAGGCATGCGCCGCACGACGCAAAGCTCGCCGTTTCAGGCTTCCTGGATAGCGACACAGGAGGCGGACCTGACGATGGCCCGCAACGCCATCCTGGCGCATGACTTCGACGCCCTTGCGCTGGTTTCCGAGCACAATTGCCTGAAGATGCATGCGCTGGCCCTGGCCGCCCAGCCGGGGCTGTTGTACTGGAACGGAGCCACGGTGGAATGCATGCATCGCGTACGCGCATTGCGTAGGGAGGGTGTGCCGGTGTTTTTTACCGTCGACGCAGGGCCGCAGTTGAAAGCGGTGTGCGCACCGCAGGCAATCGAGCAGGTCAAAGCGGTCCTGAACGGGGTTCCCGGCGTGCTCGATGTGCTCGATGCTGGCCTTGGCGCCGGCGCTCGCAGCATTTCCAACGCGGAGCTGACGACGTGATGGAGCTAATGGCCAGTGCTCCGGGCAAGTTGGTGTTGCTGGGTGAATATGCCGTGCTGGAAGGGGCGCGGGCACTGGCGGTGGCAGTCGATCGCCGCGCCACGGTGCGTATCACTCCGCGTACCGACGGCGTCTGTGTCATCAGCGCGCCAGACCTGAACGTATTCAACGCCCGCATGCCACTGGGCGTCGACGGCCAACCTCGCTGGCAGAGCATCGAGGCTGATGCGGCCAAGCTGCGGTTGGTCGATCACGTATGGGGTGCCCTTTCGCGTGAGGGATTGGCGCCGTCCTCGGACGACGGGTTTTGCCTGGAGTTGGACACCGCGGTTTTCTTTGAGACCAACGGCTCAGGTCAGGCCAAGCTGGGGCTCGGCTCCAGTGCGGCGTTGACCGTGGCGCTGGCCTCGGCGCTGGCGGTGTATGCCGGTCATGCTGAATCGATTGCCGATCGTGCACAGTGGCTGCACCGTTTATTCCGAATGCACTCTTCCTGGCAAGACGGGCTCGGCAGTGGCGTTGATCTGGCGGCCAGCGTTGCCGGCGGCCTGATTGTCTATCAGTTGGCGGGGCGCGACTCGAGGCCTACCTACACGTCCCTGGAATGGCCGATGATGGGTGTGCACTGCCTGTTTGTGTGGTCTGGCCAGGCCGTGTCGACGGCCGATTTCTTGCGTCGGTTGGCGCAATGGCGCCTCGGTCATCACGCCGAGTATGCGGCACATATGCGTAGCCTCTGCGAACTGGCCGAAATCGCGGTAGATGCGTTACAGGAAGGTCGCGGCGCCGCGTTTGTTGCCGTGGTGGCGGCATACGCGATGGCACTTGAGCACTTCGGTTCGGCCTGTGGACTGGAAATTTTCTCCGCCACGCAAAAGCGACTTGCGGAACTGGCGGCGCAGATTGGGGTCACCTACAAACCATGTGGTGCCGGAGGCGACTTCGGCGTGGTTTTCGTCCAGGATGCGGATCGCCTGGCACGGATCGAACGGAGTATTTTAGTCGAGGGCATGCATAGCGTGCCTTTGGAGGTTGACCCTCAGGGGGCTTACTGCGTCAGAGTCGCCATCTGACGCCGTTCGTCGAGCTACGGGTTGTCCTTCGGGAATGCGGGAAAAGTTGAGCGCGGTTGTTGGCAAGCTGTAGGTAGTGGGCGCCCATGCGGTGCACAAACCATGCGGAGGAGCCACGATATGAGCGTTGAACAATTAAGTTCGGAACGGTCGCGGTTCCCGGCGTTCTACAAATTGTCGGTGTCCGATCGCGTGCGTATCATTCACGAGCGCGGCTGGTTGTCTGCTGAGGATTACCAGACGCTCGTTTCCGGCGAGCACACGTTGAAGGTGCACAAAGCCGACAAGATGATCGAGAACGTCGTCGGAGTGATGGGTCTTCCGGTGGGGCTCGGCCTGAACTTCCTGGTCAACGGACGCGACTACATCGTCCCGCTGGTGGTCGAAGAGCCTTCCATCGTGGCCGCCCTTTCCTCCGCGGCCAAAGTGGTGCGAAGTGCGGGCGGTTTTCACGTGGAGAGTACCGAGCCTGTGCTGATCGGCCAGGTTCAGGTAGTGGACGTGCCGCACCCGGCGCAAGCCAAGGCAGTCTTGCTTCAGCGCAAGGACGAATTGCTCAATCTCGCCAACAGCCTGCATCCGCAGATGGTGGCGCGCGGTGGTGGCGCCCAGGACGTCGAAGTCCACCTGCATGCGCGTGCCGAAGGCAGTGACATGCTGGTAGTCCACCTACTGGTCGACACACGCGATGCGATGGGGGCCAACCTGGTCAACACCATGTGTGAGGGAGTCGCTTCGCTGGTGGAGAGCATGACCGGTGGCCGCGTGTTTCTGCGCATCCTGTCCAACCTTGCCGACCGCGCGATGGTGCGTGCGCGTTGCATCATCCCGGCAGAAGACCTCACCACGAAGGGGCATGCCGGCGAGGAAGTGCGCGATGGCGTGATCCTTGCCAATGAATTCGCCAGCATCGATCCCTATCGCGCCGCCACCCACAACAAGGGAATCATGAATGGCGTCGACGGCGTCGCACTGGCCACCGGCAACGACTGGCGTGCCATCGAGGCGGCGGCGCATGCCTACGCCGCTCGCGGTGGCCGCTACACCTCGCTGACGCGCTGGTACAAGGGCGAGCGCGGTGAACTGGTGGGCGAGTTGGAGATGCCGATGAAGGTCGGCATCGTTGGCGGGTCGCTGCAATCCAACGCCACGGTGGCGCTGGACCTACGCCTGCTTGGCGTGAAGTCGGCACGCGAATTGGCGGAAGTCATGGGCGCAGTTGGTTTGGCGCAGAACTTCTCGGCGCTGCGCGCCCTGGTCACCGACGGCATCCAGCAAGGCCATATGACTTTGCATGCACGTAGTGTCGCCATCGCGGCAGGCGCTACCGCAGAAATTTTTGACACCGTGGTGGAGCGATTGGTGGAGAGCGGTGAAATCAAGATATGGAAAGCGCAGGAAATCGTAGTGCAGGTGCGCAAGGAGGCGCGCGGCGCATCGATCGACCCGAAGGCGTCCGATCAGCAGATGCCCGATCGGCGCGGTTGTGGCCACGGCAAGATCATCCTGCTCGGCGAACATGCGGTTGTCTACGGTAGCCACGCGATTGCAGCGCCCGTGCCTTTGGCCGTACGCGCGACCGTGCAGGACACTGCTTCCGGCCGCGTCGATATGCTCATACCGCGCTGGGGCGTGGAGTATCGGCTGCACCGTGATCCGGCGCATCGCGATTCGTTCCAGCGCTCGCTAGGCATTATTTTCGACACGTTGGAATTGACCGAACGATCGATACGGATCGAAGCATTTCCCAACGTACCCAGGGCCATGGGCCTGGGTGGTTCGGCGGCGATGGCGGTAGCCGTAATCCGCGCGCTCGATCGGCACTTTCGACTGGGCCTGGGTAACGCGCAGGTCAACGCACTGGCGTATCGCTGCGAAGAGGTGGCGCATGGCGCGGCGTCTGGCGTGGACAACACGGTGGCGACCTACGGCAAGCTGGTGCTCTACAAGCGCGGCGAGCAGCCGGAAGAGGCGCCGACCATACGCGAGTTGTCGGTACCCAAGCCGATTCCACTGGTGATCGGCATCAGCGGCAAGGAAAGCCTCACTGCCCGGAGCGTCGGCAATGTGCGCAACGCCTGGCAGCGCAACCCGACGCTTTACGAAGGCATCTTCGATCAGATCGACCAGCTCACCCAGCAGGGTGTGCTGGCCATGCAGAAGAATGATCTGGAGCGCCTGGGCGACCTGATGAATATCTGCCATGGCCTGCTGAATGCCTTGCGCGTGTCCAGTCGGGAGTTGGAGGAGCTGGTGCAGATCGCGCGCGAACACGGGGCGCTGGGGGCCAAGCTCACCGGTGGCGGTGGCGGCGGTTCTATCATTGCCCTGTGCCCACAAAACCGCGACAAGGTGATGGCCGCCATGCGCGATGCCGGCTATCAGGCGATGGAGGTCGACATTGGATAACCATGAGCCAAACCAGCAGGAATCGCGGGATTCCAGCGATGTGGTCTCCTTCGATGACGAGCCGCTGATCCTGGTTGACGAACACGACCGCGAGGTCGGTTTTCTCGACAAGGCCTCGGCACACCTGGGACAGGGTGTATTGCACCGGGCCTTTTCGTTGTTCGTGTTCAATCCGCAAGGCGACTTGCTGCTGCAGCAGCGCGCGTCAGGCAAGCGTCTGTGGCCAGGCTTTTGGTCCAATACCTGCTGCAGTCATCCACGTCGCGGCGAAACCATGGAGAAAGCGATCCATCGGCGCCTGAATGAAGAATTGGGCTTGCAGTGCCCGCTGCAATTCCTGTTCAAGTTCGAATACCAGGCACAGTTTGATGCCGAAGGCGCCGAGCATGAATTGTGTGGCGTTTACGCGGGGCGCAGTGCCGCAAGACCCACCGTGAACGTCAACGAAATTTCGGCGCTGCGCTATATTTCGCCGGACGCGCTCGACACTGAAATGAAGGCACGACCGCAAACTTTCACACCCTGGTTCAAGATCGAGTGGGAGCGCTTGCGCCGCGAGCACCCGCAAGTATTCGCGCCGCTACCCGTCGAGTCAGCGTGAGTTGGCCGTGGCGAAGCAAAGAGCATATATTCTGCATCTGGCAGCGATGTTCCAGGCCCATCGAGCGAGTGCGACCGAGCTGTTTGCATGACGACTCGTTCGCTCAGGGCTTAAACGATATTTCCGGAGGGTCCATTGGGCATTCCACTTATCCAACAGGCCACGATCGCGCGCTACATCCTCGGCAGGAAGCTCAGCGGTCAGAAGCGCTATCCGTTGGCGATGATGCTGGAGCCACTGTTCCAGTGCAATCTGGCGTGTGCCGGCTGCGGCAAGATCGACCACCCCAAGGAAATCCTGCACAAACGCATGAGCGTCGAGGACGCGCTGCGTGCGGTGGACGAGTGCGGTGCGCCCGTGGTTTCCATCCCTGGTGGCGAGCCACTGATCCACAAGGAGCTGCCGCAGATCGTGCAAGGCATCATTGCGCGCAAGAAATTCGTGTACCTGTGCACCAATGCCATCCTGCTGCCCAAACACATCGACGAATACGAGCCCTCGCCGTACTTCACCTGGTCGATCCACCTCGATGGCCTGGAAAAGCGCCATGACGCATCGGTATGCATGGATGGCATATTCGACAAAGCGATCACCGCCATAAAGCTGGCGCTTTCGCGCGGTTATCGCGTCACGATCAATTGCACCTTGTTCAACCAGGAGCCTCCCGCGGAGGTTGCCGAGTTCTTCGATTACGCGATGACCTTGGGTATCGAAGGCATCACCGTATCACCGGGGTACAGCTACCAGCACGCGCCGCGCCAGGATGTTTTCCTCGGTCGCAGCCAGAGCAAGCAGCTGTTTCGTGATGTGTTCAAGCTTGGCAAGCAGCGCAAGAGCAAATGGGTGTTCAATCAGTCATCGATGTTTCTCGATTTCATTGCCGGCAATCAGGCGTATCAGTGCACCCCGTGGGCCAACCCGACCTACAACATTTTCGGTTGGCAGAAGCCCTGCTACCTGCTGGTTGATGAAGGGTATGCGCCAAGCTACAAGGCGCTGATGGAAGAAACCGAGTGGGACAAGTACGGCGTCGGCGTCAACCCAAAGTGCGATAACTGCATGGCCCACTGCGGCTTCGAAGGCACGGCCGTGAACGATACCTTCGCCCACCCGCTGAAGGCCATGCGTGTGGCGTTGTTCGGCCCACGCACCGAAGGCGCGATGGCGCCGGACCTGCCTGTGTTGTATGGCGATCGCGTCGCCGCCACCGCTGTGCATATCCCGATCAGTGCCATTCAACGCCGTAACGGCAATACGGGTTCAGATGCTCGCCATTGACCTGGATGGTCGCTGACTTGAGTGTGTTGACCTGGGTTGCCGCATCGATTCCGGCGTTGATGTGGGTGGGCTTGTTGCTGGTGCCTTGGCGGCCATGGAGCGCGCGCGAGCACCTCGAAGCCGACAGATACGCCATGTCTGCGGTGGACCTTGGCGAGATCACCGTACTTGTTCCGGCACGCAACGAAGCGGAAATGATAGGTGCCACCCTGGCTGCTTTGCAGGTTCAGGGAGCCGGCCTGCAAGTGGTGGTGATCGACGATCAGTCCAGCGATGCCACCGCGCAGATCGCCGCCTCCTATCCGAACACGCGAATCATCAGCGGCCAGCCATTGCCGGACGGCTGGGCGGGCAAGCTCTGGGCGCTGGAGCAGGGCATGGCCCACGTGCGCACGGCCATCACCCTGCTGCTCGATGCCGACATCCAGTTGCAGCCCGGCTTGCTCGGGAGCCTGCTGGCGCACAAGCAGCGTGAGGGTCGGCATTTTGTTTCGCTGATGGCAGACCTGTGCCGCACCAGTTTCTGGGATCGACTGCTGCTCCCGGTCTTCGTGTACTACTTCAAATTGCTGTATCCGTTTTCCTTGTCGAACTCGCGCAGCCGCCACGTCGCCGCAGCGGCGGGCGGTTGCGTGCTGGTGGATACACAGGTGCTGCGGCAAATCGGTGCCTTCGCCAGCCTGCGCGATGCATTGATCGACGACTGCACGCTGGCACGTCAGGTAAAAAATGCCGGTTACAGCACCTGGCTGGGTTTGAGTCGTGGAGTGGTGAGTCTGCGGCCATACGGCACCTTCGGCTCCATTCACGACATGGTCGCGCGCTCGGCTTTTACGCAGCTTGGCTACTCCGCGCTGTTGCTGCTGGTGGTGACGACCGTGTTCGCGCTTGCCTACGGGCTGCCGTTCGTCCTGCTGGGCTCGGCGCATGTGTGGCCGTTGGGGCTGGTCGCCTGGGCGGCCATGACACTGAGCTATGTGCCCGTATTGCGCTATTACCGCATGTCGCCGCTATGGGCGTTGCTCCTGCCGCTGAGCGCCGTGCTGTATCTGGGCATGACCTGGAGTTCGGCGCTGCGTTACTGGCGGGGGATACGCTCACGCTGGAAGGGCCGCACTTACGGCGCCTGATGTCCACTGTCGTTGTTTGATGCAAGCCGGGCCCTCCCGCTACAAATTGAGCGACAGTCGTTACAATGGCGACCACGTAAACCGGTTGGCACGATGGATCTGACAATGTCGGTCAGTGCTAAAGGAAGACTTCAGAAAGTCGCCCAGGACAACGGCTCGCGAGTCGCTGTTGAAGTGCACCCGCCCCAAGCGTGGTTCTGAGCCGGTCCATCATTGGCACGCAGGCGTCCGCCATGCATATCTTCAAAGTATTTCAGCTCGAGGCAGCGCATCGACTGCCCAACGTACCGCCCGGGCACAAGTGTGCGCGGCTGCATGGGCATTCGTTCCGCATCGAGATCCATGTCGTAGGCGAACCCGACGCCCAGCTGGGTTGGGTGATGGACTTTGCTGACCTGAAGCTGGCGTTTGCGCCGCTTTACGACCAGCTTGACCATCACTACCTCAATGACATCGAGGGGTTGGAGAATCCGACCAGCGAAATGCTGGCGCGCTGGATCTGGCAACGGCTGCTGCCGCAGCTGCCCGGGCTGGACAAAGTGGTGGTGCACGAGACCTGTACTTCGGGTGCCAGCTGCAGCCGCGACAGCTTTTGATGCGTCGCGATAATCACAAAATTGTCATAAACTGCCGCTTTATATGAACATTTGCAGACTGGTCTGATTCTTTTTGCAAAAATATATTGCGCTGCACCAAAGTTGTTGTTAGAGTGGCTGCCACTACCCCAATCCTCAACGAGGACAACGCCATGACGCAGCAACTGAACAATCAGCTTTTCGCTTTCACCAAGCAGTTCACCGACAGCGCGTTCAAGGCGCAGTCGCTGGCTCTGAAGGGTCTGGAGACGGTCGCCGAGCTGCAGCTCAAGACGCTCGAGCAGCAGGCCAAGGTTTCGGCCGAATTCGTTACCGAAGCGCTGGAGACGCGTGACGCCAACGGCTTGCGTAGCCTGTGGGAGAAGGGCACGAGCCTGACCCGTGAGAACGCCGAGCGTTCGGTGGCTGTCTCGCAGGAAATCCTCGCGATCACGCAGAAGACCGCCGAGTCGTTGAATGCACTGGTGCAGGAACAGCGCCAGGCCGCCAACGAAGCTGCCAACGAGGCCGTTTCGGCACCGATCGCCGCCGCCAAGAAGGCTGCCAAGTAATAAGCTGGATAATTAGCGATATCTCTCGCGGCTCGCCGCGATAGCGAAGGGGCCGGACTTCAAGTCCGGCCCCTTTTATATGTGTGCTGCAAAAGGCGGAAAGCGTTAGGCAGCGTGGCTGCCGACGAGAACCACGCGTGCCGGGACGAGATGTCGCAGGTAGCGCGGGTTGTCGTTGTAATCACGGCACTGCTATACTTTTATGGATTGGATCGTGGCCCGTAGCTCTATCGGTGCCGCCTGGTGTAAACCGCGCGGAGACGTTACGTGCTCAACAGTCTAGCCTCTGGTCGACGTCTCGCCTTGCGCATCATGTTGCTGCAGCTCGCTGCGGCGCTCATAGTTGGCCTCGCTTTCCTGACGCTGGGACGTCGAGAAGCGGTGTCAGGTGCTGCAGGTGCGGTGATTGTGGCGCTGGGTACCGCGCTGATGTCGGCACGCTTCTTCAGTGGTCTGGGCGGAGGTGTTCTGGCGTTGAGCCGCTTGCTGATGGGCATGATCCTCAAGTGGATCGTGATCGTCGGGGGGCTGATCATGATCCTGGTTCAATACAAGTTGCCGCCGCTGGCCGCCATTACGGGGTTGGCGGCTGCCCTCGCGGTTTATTTGCTGGCTTTCAGATTCAAGGGTTGAGACATGGCAAGCGAGTCGGGTGGCCTTACCGAATACATCCAGCACCACTTGACCCATCTCACGCCGGAGGCGAGTCCGGGTGGGTTTTGGGCAGTACATCTGGACTCCGTAGCGGTGTCGCTGGTGCTGGGCGTGGTGTTCTGCCTGCTGTTCTGGCTGAAGGCGCGCAAGGCTACGGCCGGCGTACCGGGCCGTGGACAGGCATTTGTGGAGATCGTGCTGGAATTCGTCGATGGTCAGGTCAAGGACGTGTTCCATGGCGACCGGCGCATTCTCGGGCCGCTGGCGCTGACCGTATTCATGTGGGTATTCCTCATGAATGCGATGGATCTGCTGCCGGTCGATCTGTTGCCGTGGATCACCCACAAGTTCGGCCTGGGTCACTTCCGCGCCGTGCCTACCGCCGACATCAACATGACGTTCGCGATGTCGCTGACGGTGTTCGTGCTGATCATTTTCTACAGCTTCAAGGCCAAAGGCGCTGGCGGCTACATGCATGAGCTGTTCACCGCTCCGTTTGGCGCGCATCCGCTGCTTTGGATCCCCAATTTCGCGCTGAACGTGGTTGAGCTGCTGTCCAAGCCGGTCAGCCTGGCCATGCGATTGTTCGGCAACATGTACGCTGGCGAATTGGTATTCATGCTGATCGCTGGACTGTTTAGTGCAGGCAGCGTGGCGTTGTACGGCCTGGGCCTCATCGGCTACACGGTGTGGGGCGTCTTCCACATCCTGATCATCGGCATTCAGGCGTTCATCTTCATGGTGCTGACGATCGTGTACATCTCGATGGCGCACGATCACCACTGATCTACGCTACCCGAATCATCTGTTTTAACCGTTTTGACCTTTTCAGTTTGAATTTCTCAGGAGACCGTCGTGGAACTCATCGCTCACATTGCTCAAGTCCAGTCCTTCACCGCCATCGCGCTGGGTCTGATCATCGGCCTCGGTGCACTCGGTGCCTGTATCGGTATCGGCGTCATGGGTTCCAAGTTTCTTGAAGCCGCTGCCCGTCAGCCGGAGCTGGTTCCGCTGCTGCAGGGTCGCATGTTCCTGCTTGCTGGTCTGATCGACGCGGCGTTCCTGATCGGCGTTGCGCTGGCGATGTACTTCGCTGTGGCGAACCCGCTGCTGTCGAAGCTGGCCGCAGGCTGAGTCCGTTGGCGGCGCTACGGCGCCGTCTGTTCGGCACGGGTGGCATAACACCCGTGTCCGTTTCATCCCGTATTTACAGGTAACGCAGCGATGGATTTCAACGCGACCTTGATTGGCGAAATGCTTTCGTTCGCCATCCTGATCTGGTTCTGCGTCCACTTCATCTGGCCGCACATCAACAAGGCTATTGAAGAGCGGCAGGTGAAGATCGCCGAAGGCCTCAATGCCGCCGAGCGTGCGCACGCCGAACTGAAGAGTGCCGACGTCAAAGTGGCTGCCGAGATCAAGGTGGCCCGTCAGCAGGCCTCCGAAATCATCGACAAGGCTCAGCAGCAGGCCAATCAGATCATCGACAAGGCCCGTGGCGAAGCGATCGTCGAGATCAATCGGCTGAAAGCTTCTGCCCAGGACGATATCGCCTCGATGGCACAGCGTGCCCGTGACCAGCTGCGCGAGCAGGTGGGTGCATTGGCCGTGCAGGGTGCCAGCAAGATCGTGCAGCGCGAAGTCGATGCGTCGACGCACAAGGCGTTGCTCGACCAGCTTGCGGCCGAGATCTGATCGATGGCACAGGCAATCACCCTCGCTCGTCCCTACGCTCGCGCCGCGTTCGAAGTGGCCCATGCGACCGGTTCGCTGGATGCGTGGTCGCAGGCGCTGGCTTTTGCTGCAGCAGTCGCCGCGGATTCACGGGTGGCCTTGCTCGGCACCGATCCGCGCGTGCTGCCGGCGCAGCTGGTCGCACTGCATCTGCCGGTCGGTATCGCTACCGATGCGCCGTTTGCGCAGTTCCTCGGCGAAATGGCCGAGCAGCGCCGGTTGGCGTTGCTGCCGGAAGTGGCCGAGTTGTACGAGGCGTTCAAGCGCGAGTCCGAGTCGCAACTGCTGGTCAAGGTGACCAGCGCGATGGCGCTGGACTCCGCTCAGGCCGAGCAGCTCAAGGTATCGCTGAAGCGCCGCTTCAAGCGCGAGATCGAACTGGAAGCCCGGGTCGATGCCGCGCTGCTTGCCGGTGTGGTGATCGATACCGGCGAAGAGGTGATTGACGGTTCCGCACGCGGACGCCTGGCGAAATTGGCCAGCGCGCTGGCGCACTAAGTTTTACGCGAAGTAATTTCACGCGAAGTCTATTTCGCGAAGAGCAAAACCGGCCATTCTTGGCCGGACTCTGAAGAAAACAAAATTTCAGGATAACGACCATGTCCAGCACCACTTTGAATCCGTCCGAAATCAGCGAACTGATCAAGAGCCGCATCGAGCAGTTCAAGCTCGGCGCGGAAGCGCGCAACGAGGGCACGATCATCAGCGTGTCCGACGGCATCGTGCGCATCCACGGCCTCGCCGATGTGATGCAGGGCGAAATGATCGAGCTGCCGGGCAACTCGTTTGCGCTGGCGCTGAACCTCGAGCGCGACTCGGTCGGCGCGGTGGTGCTCGGTGAATACCAGCACCTGCGTGAAGGCGATACGGCCAAGACCACCGGCCGCATCCTTGAAGTGCCGGTCGGCCCGGAACTGCTCGGCCGCGTCGTCGACGCGCTGGGCAATCCGATCGATGGCAAGGGTCCGCTTGGCGCCAAGCTCAGCTCCGCGATCGAGAAAGTCGCGCCGGGCGTGATCTGGCGTAAGTCGGTCGACCAGCCGCTGCAGACCGGCTACAAGTCGGTCGACGCGATGATCCCGGTCGGCCGCGGTCAGCGTGAGCTGATCATCGGCGACCGCCAGACCGGCAAGACCGCGCTGGCGATCGACGCGATCATCGCGCAGAAAGATTCCGGCATTAAGTGCATCTACGTCGCGATTGGCCAGAAGCGTTCGTCGATCGCGAACGTGGTGCGCAAGCTCGAGGCGAACGGTGCCCTGGCCAACACCATCATCGTGGTTGCTTCGGCGTCCGAGTCGGCCGCGCTGCAGTACGTCGCACCGTATTCCGGTTGCGCGATGGGCGAGTACTTCCGCGACCGCGGCGAAGACGCGCTGATCGTGTATGACGATCTGTCCAAGCAGGCCGTGGCCTACCGTCAGATTTCCCTGCTGCTGAAGCGCCCGCCGGGCCGCGAAGCGTACCCGGGCGACGTGTTCTATCTCCACTCGCGTCTGCTCGAGCGCGCTTCGCGCGTGTCCGAGGAATACGTCGAGAAGTTCACCAACGGTGAAGTGAAGGGCAAGACCGGTTCGTTGACCGCGCTGCCGATCATCGAGACGCAGGGTGGCGACGTTTCCGCCTTCGTGCCGACCAACGTGATCTCGATCACCGACGGTCAGATCTTCCTGGAGACCGACCTGTTCAACGCCGGTATCCGTCCGGCCGTGAACGCCGGTATCTCGGTGTCCCGCGTCGGCGGTGCCGCGCAGACCAAGATCGTCAAGAAGCTGTCCGGCGGTGTGAAGCTGGCGCTGGCGCAGTACCGTGAGCTGGCCGCGTTCGCGCAGTTCGCTTCGGACCTGGATCCGGCCACCCGTGCGCAGCTCGACCGCGGTCAGCGCGTTACCGAGCTGATGAAGCAGGCGCAGTACGCACCGCTGTCGATCGCCGAGCTGGCACTGTCGGTGTACGCGGCCGAGAAGGGCTACCTCGATGACCTGCCGGTCAACAAGGTGCTGCCGTTCGAGAAGGGTCTGCACGCGTTCATGCACCAGAACCACGAAGAGCTGATGACCAAGATCGTGGCGACCGGTGACTGGAATAACGACATCGAAGCCACGTTCAAGGCTTCGCTCGACGAGTACAAGAAGACCGGCAGCTGGTAATTATCGGTAATTGTCGATATTGGCGGGTCGGTAACGGCGAATCGGAAGCGGGCATCGAGCTGATGTCTTCTTCCCACCAGCGAGCATAACGAGCGGATAGAGCATGGCCAGCGGACGCGAAATCAAAACCAAGATCAAGAGCACGCAGAACATGCGCAAGGTGACGCGCGCGCTCGAAATGGTCTCGGCCTCGAAGATCCGCAAGGCGCAGGATCTGATGAAGGCCTCGCGTCCGTATGCGCGTTCGATGCGCAAGGTGATCGCGCACGTTGCCCAGGCCAGCACCGATTTCAGCCATCCGTTCCTGATTCAGCGCGACACGGTGGCGCGGGTTGGCTACATCGTGGTGTCGACGGATCGCGGCCTGTGCGGCGGTCTGAATTCGAATCTGTTCCGTCGCCTGTTGCCGGCGATCGCCGAGTGGCAGAAGCAGGGCGTGCAGGTCGACGTCGTGGCCATCGGCCAGAAGGCGGTCTCGTTCTTCCGTCGCCTCAAGGGCGTCAACCTGGTCGGCAGCGTCAGCCATCTCGGCGAGAAGCCCAAGCTTGAACAGCTGGTCGGCGTGATCAAGGTGATGATGGACTCCTATACGGCCAATGGGCTGGATCGGGTGTTTCTGGCCTACAACGACTTCGTCAACACCATGACGCAGAAGCCGACGATCGACGCGTTGCTGCCGCTGCCGCTGGTGGCGTCGGAAATGGAAACCCATCAGGCGGCCGGTGAAGCGGCCTATGTCGGCGTCAAGCTGGAACAAGCCCACGACTGGGACTACATCTACGAGCCGGATGCGCAGACCGTGCTGGAGCACGTGCTGGGTCGTTACATCGAGTCGGTGGTGTATCAGGCGTCGTTGGAGAATCTCGCCAGCGAGCACGCCGCGCGCATGGTCGCGATGAAGAGCGCGTCGGACAACGCGAACAAGGTGATCGACGAACTGACGCTGATCTACAACAAGGCGCGTCAGGCGGCGATCACCCAGGAAATTTCGGAGATCGTCGGCGGCGCCGCCGCGGTCTGATTGTTATTGCAGCAAAACCCATTATTGGATTTCCGCCGCGGCGGGAATATCGAAGAAGATTCAAAAAGCTTTCGGAGCTATCAGCATGAGCCAGGGCAAAGTTGTTCAGATCATCGGTGCGGTCGTCGACGTGGAGTTTCCGCGCGACCAGGTACCGCAGGTGTACGACGCACTGAAAATCGACGGCACCGCGATCACGCTGGAAGTGCAGCAGCAGCTCGGTGACGGCGTCGTGCGCACGATTGCGCTCGGCTCCACCGACGGCCTGCGCCGCAACCTGATCGCCCGCAACACCGGCGAAGGCATCAAGGTGCCGGTCGGCAAGCAGACGCTCGGCCGCATCATGGACGTGCTCGGCAACCCGATCGACGAAGCCGGTCCGATCGGCGAGCAGGATCAGTGGGTGATCCATCGCGAAGCGCCGAGCTACGACGATCAGGCCGCGGGCAATGACCTGCTGGAAACCGGCATCAAGGTGATCGACCTGATCTGCCCGTTCGCCAAGGGCGGCAAGGTCGGCCTGTTCGGCGGCGCCGGCGTCGGCAAGACCGTCAACATGATGGAACTGATCAACAACATCGCCAAGGCACACGAAGGTCTGTCCGTGTTTGCCGGCGTGGGTGAGCGTACCCGCGAGGGCAACGATTTCTACCACGAGATGAAAGACTCCAACGTGCTCGACAAGGTCGCGATGGTGTACGGCCAGATGAACGAGCCGCCGGGCAACCGTCTGCGCGTGGCACTGACCGGCCTGACCATGGCCGAGTACTTCCGCGACGAGAAGGACGCTTCCGGCAAGGGCCGTGACGTGCTGTTCTTCGTCGACAACATCTATCGCTACACGCTGGCCGGTACCGAAGTGTCCGCACTGCTCGGCCGTATGCCGTCGGCGGTGGGTTACCAGCCCACCCTGGCCGAGGAAATGGGCGTGCTGCAGGAGCGCATCACCTCGACCAAGACCGGCTCGATCACCTCGATCCAGGCGGTGTACGTGCCCGCGGATGACCTTACCGATCCGTCGCCGGCAACCACCTTCGCCCACTTGGATGCGACCGTGGTGCTGAGCCGTAACATCGCTTCGCTGGGCATCTACCCGGCGGTCGATCCGCTGGATTCGACCAGCCGCCAGCTCGATCCGAACGTGATCGGCCAGGAGCACTACGACGTCGCCCGCAAGGTGCAGGGCACGCTGCAGCGCTACAAGGAGCTGAAGGACATCATCGCGATCCTCGGCATGGACGAGCTGTCCGAAGAAGACAAGCAGGCCGTGGCGCGTGCGCGCAAATGCGAGCGCTTCTTCTCGCAGCCGTTCCACGTGGCCGAAGTGTTCACCGGTTCGCCGGGCAAGTACGTGTCGCTGAAGGAAACCATCCGCGGCTTCAAGATGATCGTCGACGGCGACGTTGACCATCTGCCGGAGCAGGCGTTCTACATGGTTGGCGGCATCGACGAGGCGATCAAGAAAGCCGAGGACATGGGCGCCAAGAAGGCAGCCTGATCGACGGTAGACTGATCGACCAATGGCGGCGGGTCAGCTGGCTCGCCCATCACGAAGCGGACATCCGTACATGAGTCAGACCATCCGTTGCGACATCGTCAGTGCCGAAGCCGAGATTTTCTCCGGCGACGCGACGATGGTCGTTGCCACCGGCGAGCTGGGCGAGCTGGGCATCACGCCCCGCCACGCGCCGCTGATCACCCGCCTCAAGCCGGGCCACGTCGATGTGCTGCAGGCCAATGGTGAGCGCCTGCAGTTCTACGTCTCCGGTGGCATCCTGGAAGTGCAGCCGCAAGTGGTTACCGTGCTGGCCGACACCGCCGTGCGCGCTGCCGATCTGGACGAAAACGCCGCACAGCGCGCCAAGAAAGAAGCCGAGGACGCGCTGGCGAACCGTACCGACGCGATCGAAATTTTCGAAGCCCAGGCCAAGCTGGCCGAGGCGATGGCTCAGCTGCAGGCGCTGGAGCGTCTGCGCAAGAACCTCAAGCACTGAGATTCGCGAACCCAGGTTCGAGACGAAACGCCGGCCAAGTGCCGGCGTTTTGCCATGCGGGAAACGCCTGGCAGCAGCTCGTCGACGCCGCGCGAACATCGCAACGCTTAAGATGGGCCAACTCTCCGTGAAGCGACTCCATGAAGCCTCATCATCGCCGTCACCTGGGCTGGCTGCTGGCTGTCATCCTGCTGCTGCTGATCGTCCGCGCGCTGTTGCCTTACGCGGTGAAGCACTATCTCAATGCACGCATGGATCAGATGGGCGATTACCACGGCGAGATCGCGGATATCAGCCTGCACTTGTGGCGCGGCGGTTACACCATCAACGGACTGAGTGTCGTCAAGACGACAGGCAAAGAGCCGGCGCCCCTGCTCGATAGCCCACGTGCCGATATCGAACTGAGCTGGCTCGCGTTGGGCCATGGCGTGTTTCGAGGCAAGATCTACTTCTTCCAGCCCACGGTCAATTTTGTGCAGGGTCACGGTGAGCAGGGTAGCCAGACCGGCAAGGGCGTGGACTGGCGGGCCAAGCTTAAGTTGCTGGCCCCGATGCGACTGGACGAGGTCAACGTAAGCCAGGGCACGGTCACCTTCCAGAGTTTCGTGTCGAACCCCCGCGTCGATCTCAAGATGACCGACGTCAATGGCACCGTCACCAATCTGACCAACATTGAACGGCGCGGCGGCAATCGTGTAGCCGAGCTGCATGTCACCGCGAGGGTTCTCGACGATGCGCCGATGAAATCCGACGGCGTTTTCGATCCGCTCAATCATTTTGGCGACTTTTCCTATCAGCTGGATGTCACCGGCATCCAGCTGACCAAGGCCAACGCGCTTGCGCAAGCGTATGCCGGCCTCGATTTCGCTGGCGGCACCGGCACTTTCACGATGGAGCTGGAAGCCAAGAACGGGCAGCTGGACGGCTATGCCAAACCGATCTTTCATGACCTCAAGATATTCAGCTGGAAGCAGGATGTGGAGCAGGACAAGAAGGGGCCCATCAAGCTGGCCTATGAAGCCCTGGCCCAGGGGGTGGTGTCGTTGTTCAAGAATCAGGCGACGGACGAGTTCGCAACCCGCGTGCCGATCAGTGGGCGCATCGACGACAAGCAACTGGATACCTCGCAGGCCATCCTTGGCGTGCTGCGCAACGCCTTCGTCAAAACCTACACGCCGCAACTGCAGAAGCTGAAGCCCGCTGGCGACGCCGCCGCGCGCTGAGCCGCGATCCGCGAAAACTCGATGTATCCTGCGCGATCACTGACCCCGACGCGTGGTGCCGAAATGGAAACCCCTGCCTTGCACGTGATCATCCTGGCCGCTGGCGCCGGCACCCGGATGAAGTCCAATCGGGCCAAGGTCTTGATGCCGTTGGCGGGCAGGCCACTGTTGGCCCATGTGCTCGGCACGGCCCGCGCGTTGCAGCCGGCGGCGATCCATATCGTCTACGGTCATTGCGGCGAGCAGGTGCAGGCGGCATTCGCCCATCAGGCCGACTTGCATTGGGTGCTGCAGGCCGAGCGGCTGGGCACCGGCCACGCGGTGGAGCGGGCGCTCATCGGCATACCCGACGGCGTGCAGGTGCTGGTGCTGTACGGCGATGTGCCGCTGACCCGGGTCGAGACGCTGCAGCAGTTGGTGCAGGGTGATGCCGTGTTACGCCTGCTCACCACCCGGCTCGAAAACCCGTACGGTTACGGCCGCGTGCTGCGCGACGGCAATGGCGGAATCCGCGAGGTAATCGAGGAAAAGGACGCCGACGTCGCTCAGCGTGCGATCAACCTGGTCAACACCGGCATCCTCGCGGCCGAAGCGCAGGCGCTGCGTGGCTGGGTCAGCCGGCTCGAGCGCAACAATGCCCAGGGTGAGTATTACCTCACCGACATTTTCCGCATGGCGGCAGAAGAAGGTCGTGGCGCACGCAACATTGAATGCGCCGATCCGGTGGAGGCCGCTGGGGTCAACGACCCCTGGCAGCTCACTGAATTGGAAGCGCAATACCGCCAGCGTGCAGCCCGCGCGCTGGCCATGGCTGGTGTACGTCTGGCCGATCCGGCACGCCTCGATGTGCGCGGCGCCGTCACTCACGGTCGTGATGTCGAGCTGGACATCGACGTGATTCTCGAAGGCAGCGTGGTGCTGGGTGACGACGTTCGCGTCGGCGCGTTCACCCGGTTGAAAGACGTCCAGCTCGCCGCCGGCACGGTAGTGCAGTCGCACTGCGATCTGGACGGCGTGATCACGCATGGGCCGTGCACGATCGGTCCGTTCGCGCGGCTGCGTCCGGGTACCGAACTCGATCGCGGCGTGCATGTCGGCAACTTCGTGGAAACCAAGAAAACCCATCTCGGCGAAGGCAGCAAGGCCAACCACCTCAGCTACCTCGGCGACAGCGAGATCGGCCGCAACGTAAACATCGGCGCCGGCACCATCACCTGCAACTACGACGGCATCAACAAATTCGTTACGCACATCGGCGATGGCGCCTTCATCGGCTCAAATAGCGCGCTGGTGGCGCCGGTGAGCATAGGTGCGCAGGCCACTATCGGCGCCGGCTCGGTGATCACCCGGGATGCACCCGAGGGCGAACTCACCGTGGCACGCGGAAGGCAGCAGACCTTTCATGGCTGGAAGCGGCCGGCGAAGAAACCATGATAAAAGATGGGTAAGCATCACCCGATGCTTCGTTGGTTTGAATCGATCACCCCAACGGGAATCGCCTGACGGCAAGGGAGCATGCGATGCGGCTTTTTCTTTCGATGGCAAGTGTCGTTGTTGCGGTGGTACTGCAAGGGTGTGCGGGAACAGATGTTGCGGTCAGTCAGGCTGGCCAACAGACGCTGCGATCGCTGCAGTTGTTCAAGGCCGACTCAAGTCCGCGATTCACCTTCTACCTGGCGTGCACGAGTGAAGACGCCAGTTGCTCCACGGCCGAAAACACCTTCTCAGACTGGGCAACGGACCGGCATGTCACCTTGCGCTTGGCTGAACCGGACGATGCCCTGTTCACGAGCGGAATTCCCTCGTTCGGGAGAAGCACTGATTTGCCCTACCGAGTGGCCGTCCATTTCGTGCCGCTGGTCGTTCCCAGCTTTACCATGACAAGTCACAGCTACGGCGGGCCTATGCTTGGTGGCTACACGCCACCGAAAGTGGGTTACACCGCGACGATCTATGTATTCGACTCCGCAACCGGAAAACTTCTGCAGAAATTGCCAGCGCACGAGGAACGCACGACCAATCCCCGAGATCATGCAAACGGATATATCCGTTCCGAAGTGAATACCTTTCTCGCCCGCTTGGATCCTGCCTATCCGCAACCGTGAGGCGGTGCCGATCCCTGCAGAGATGGTCACGCAAAACCAGGATTTGCGGTTATTCGCGCCTATTGAGGCTTGGCCTCACGCATAGCGCCAGCCATCAATTTCCACCAGCAGCTCACGGCGGCAGATGTCGCCGTGCAGCAGCAGCACGGGTACACCGGGCAGGCGGCGTTGCAGGAACTCGCTCACGCGTGATGCGTCGGTGGGATGGCGTACATAGGCTTTCAGCGGCGACTGGGTGTCGAAGCCCGCGGCCATGTTGGCGCTCGCCAGCAGCGCTTCCAGGTTGGTCAGGGTTTCCTCGAGCTGGGCATCCAGATCGTCCTGGTGTGCCGAGGCATGGCCCACTACGGCGGCCGTGCCTGAGATCGCCAGCGCATCCTGCGCTGGCAGCGTCATCGCGCGGGCAAAGCCCGGCGGCGTGCGGCCGTACTGGCGTGGATAGCGCCAGGCGCTGACCTGGCGCGGATTCTCCACCCGGGTGCCGGGCTGGTCGCAGGCCAGCAGATAGACCTGCAGCCGATGCGGCGACCCATGATGCCCAATCGCGGTGGCGGCGGGAAAACCCTCCGCGAAGAAATGCCCCATGCCGGCGGCGCGACCGTCGCAGAATTGCTTGTAGCGTTCGGCATCGCCAGCGCCGTGATTGATCGCGGCAAGGTAATTCCAGACGCGAAGTACATGTCGCGCACTGTGCGTGGCGACGAACCGGTGCAAGTGCTCGTAGGCTTGCTGCGCAGTGGCGCTGGGGCCGCCGTGGTCGACTTCGTCCAGCTCGATCGCCGCGAACAGCCAGCCGCCACCCGTCGACCAGCGCAGTGCGCCGTCGACACCATGGCTCACTGGCGCGTCGACCTGCCAGATTTCCAGCGGGGCAGGCGCGTCGAAACACTCCAGCGCCACTTGCAGAAAACGTGGGTCATCGGACGCCGGACTGCCAGCGCCAAAGCCGAGTAGCGCCAAGGTGCCGGGCTCGTTCAGCGCGGCGGCGACATCGGCCATACGGTAGGAAACGCGCGGCGCACGGCGCAGCTGCGGATCGACCTGTGGATTTTCACATCCCTGAATCATTGTTTTTTAAGAACCGGAACGACAAGAGCGCTATGTTACACTTCGCGCCCACTGCCGCCGGGGGGAGGCAATGAGTCAAGGTACGGAATCGAGCATGGCAGAACAGACAGCGGCACAGCACGAATTGGCCACGTTGATCGTGGAGTGCCTGAATCTCGAAACCGTCACGCCGGAGCAGATCGACCCCGATGCCCCGTTGTTTGGCGGCGACTTGGGTCTGGATTCCATTGACGCACTGGAAATCGCGCTGGCCGTGTCCAAGCGCTACGGCTTCCAGCTGCGCTCGGACAACCCGGAAAATCGCCAGATTTTCACCAGCTTGCGCAACCTGTCCGCGCATGTCGAGCAGAACCGCGCCGGCTGAAGCCAGGCCTTGGGCAACGCCGGCGATGCCGGTCTCGTCACGCGGTATTCCGGCGCGAATGGCAGGCTTGCGGTACCGCAAGAGCCTTTGTGAAATGCTGCATGACGAATTCGTTGCCACCGGCTGATTTATCCCGTCCCGCTAAAAGCGCGACGCGACGTTTCATGCTGCCGCTGCTGCTGATCTATCCGTTGCTGGCGGTCGCTGGCGCGTTGACGCATCGGGAGATTTTTCCGCTGGCGGCGCTGTTGTTGCTGCTGACCGTGGTGATGCTGCCGCGCTTGGCTGCGCGCCGGATCGGACCTTGGCTGGTGTGGCTGGGACTGTTGTTCACGCTGTTTCTGGTGTCGCTGTACGGGTTCGCCGGCTTGCTGCTGGAAGGCGTACCGATCCTGATCAATGCGCTGTTGGCGTACTGGTTTGGGCGCACGCTGGGTACGCCCGAGCCGCTGGTGGCGCGCTTCGTGATGGCCATCGAGGGCAGCGCGCGACTGGCGCAGCCCGGTGTGGCGGATTACGCCCGTCAGCTCACCTGGTTCTGGACCCTGTTGCTGGGGGCGCAGGCGGTGCTGCTCGCCCTGCTGCTGTTGTGTGCGGAGCACGTTGGGCTGTTGGCGCGTTTCGGCATCGTTTCGCCGCTGCCAATATCCGAGCGTTGGGCAGCAGCATGGCTGCATGTGGGCGGCTATATGTTGCTGGGCGTCGCATTCCTGCTTGAATACGGCTACCGGCGCTGGCGCCTGCGTCACCTCACTCACCCCGGCTTGCACGACATGCTGTTGCAGCTGGCGCTGAAATGGCCGCAGCTGTCGCGTGGCTATCGGGCGGCTTCGTCATGAACGGGCCGGTATTCGAGCAGGTGGTCTGCATCGACGCCGCGCACCCGGCGTTGCCCGGCCACTTCCCGGGCGATCCGCTGGTGCCGGGAGTGGTCCTGCTGGAGCAGGTGGCGCTTGCCGTGCGCACGTGGCGCGGACAGCGGCTGGCGCGCGTGCTCGAAGCAAAATTCATGGCCCCGCTGCTGCCAACGCAAGCGGCGGTGCTGCGGCTGACGGAAGCGGCACCCAGCGGACCGAACCCGGCAAATCCAGACCCGCGGATCAGTTTCGAGACGGTCCGTTTTGAGAGGATCCGTTTTGAGATCCGTCGTGACGACAGTCTGCTGGCCCGCGGCATCATCGAGGTAGCGGCATGAGTACAAACGAACATTGGCAGAGTCGGCCCGAAGGCGGCGGCCACTTCGCCCTGTGGTTGATACGTTCCATCGCGGTATATGGCGGCCGTGGTGTTGGGCGTGCATGTCTTTACCCGATCACGCTGTACTTCTATCTGCGCCGTAGGCCGGAGCGCATGGCCTCCAGGGAGTATCTGGAGCGCGTGTTTGGACGGCCGGTGATGCCGTGGCACGTGTTCAAGCACATCCATTATTTCGCCGCCACCCTGATGGATCGGGTGTTCCTGCTGACGCACGGCGAGAAGCCATTCCAGATCGAGACGGAAGGGCTGGAGCTGTTGGAACAGCGCATCGCGCAGGGTCGCGGGGTACTGCTGTTCGGTTCGCATCAGGGCAGTTTCGAAGCGTTGCGGGCGCTCGGCGCGCGGCGGCCTGAGATGCCGTTGCGGGTGGTGCTGGACAAGCAGAAGACGCCGGCGATGACCGAGTTGCTGGAAGCGCTGGCCCCTGGCGTTGGCGCCAACGTGATCGACGCCGCGCGCGACGGCACCTCGATTGCGCTGGCGATGGCCGAGGCGTGCGAAAGCGGCGCGGTGGTGGCGATGCTCGCCGATCGCGGCCGCGGCCATGAGGTATTGCGCTATGCCCCGTTCCTGGGTTCACCGGCGCCGTTCCCGGTCAGCCCGTGGTTGCTGGCGCATACGTTGAAGGTGCCGGTGGTACTGTGCTTTGGCCTGTATCTGGGCGGCAACCGCTATCGTCTGATCTTCGAGCCGATGGCCGACAAGGTGGACATTCCACGGCACCAGCGCGGCCCGGCGCTGGACGCGCTGATTGCCCGCTACGCGCAACGCCTGGAACATTACGTCCATGTCGCCCCTTACAACTGGTTCAATTTCTATGACTTCTGGCAGCAAGATCTGCGTGCTCCTGCTGTGCATGACGCTACCCCTGTGGGCGAAAGCGTCAGCGCCTGAGGCGACGCCAGCGGCATCGTCATCCGCGCAAGCCCTGATCTCCGCATTGGGTCAGCCCGCTCCCGCCCGCACCGCGTTTGCCGAAGCGCGCTTCATGCAGGTACTGGATCGGCCGCTGGTAGTATCCGGCGAGTTGGCGTGGCTGGGCGGCGACCAGCTGCAGCGGCGCGTCGATCAGCCGAACCAGGAAACCGCCACCATTGCGGATGGCGAGGTGACCCAGCAGCGCGCCGGCAAGGCGCCGCGGCATTTTTCGCTCAAGCGAGCGCCGCAGTTGCAGGTGTTGCTGGACAGTTTCGTGGCGTTGCTTAGCGGCGATGCCGGACGGTTGCAGCAGGCTTTCCAGATCCGCTACACGGGCGTGGCATCCGGCTCGTGGAAGCTGGTGCTCACCCCGCGCGACGCGGCGGTAGCCAAGAGCGTCGCCAGCATCACGATCGACGGCGATGGCAAGCAGTCGCGCTGCATGCATATGCAAGAGGCCGATGGTGACTTGGCGATCGACCTGCTCGGTCCGTTGTCCGCAAAGATGCCCGCACAACCGACGCGCGAAGCGTTGCAGGCGCTGTGCCAGGGTGTCCGCTGACCGTGCGTCATCGCCAATCAGGGCCTGGCCAGTCAGGTTCCAGCCGGGCAGGGGCAGGCGCTCGCGCGGCGCTGCTGATCGCGTGGCTGCTGGTGCTGGCCGGGCTGGGCTGGATGGTCAGTCAGCGGCTGAAAATCAGCACCGATTTGCGCAGCTTCATGCCGGCGCCAACCACGCCTGATCAGCGTCTGCTGATGGAGCAGGTTGGCGATGGTCCCGGTTCGCGCCTGCTGCTGCTGGCGATCAGCGGAGTTCGCCCCATGGGGCCGCCACCCTTGGCCGGTGACGTCCCGTCGGACGCGCCGCTGGCCGCGCTAAGCCAAGGCCTGGCCGGCGCGTTGCGCAAGGACCCGAGTTACACCCAGGTGCTCAACGGCAGTTTCGATCTGGGGGCGCTGGATCCCAGCCTGCTGCCGTACCGCTACCTGTTGTCGCCGACGCTGGACACGCAGCCACTGGACGAGACCTACCTGGCCGATCAGTTGCAGCAACGGGTGGATGATCTTTCTTCGCCGGCCGCCAGCCTGTTGAAGGGCTTGTTGCCGCGCGATCCCACGCTGGAAGTGCTGAAGCTCGCCGAACGCTGGACCCCGGCGAAATCACCCGAGCTGCGCGACGGCGTGTGGTTCTCGCCGCAACATGAAGCTCTGCTGCTGGTGCAGACTCGCGCCGCGGGTTTCGATCCGGACGCGCAACAGCGGGCGATCGACGGGATCCAGCACGCGTTCCATGCGCTGCCGGGCAGTGCCGGCACGCAGCTTGAGTTCAGTGGACCAGGTTATTTCAGCGTGGTGGTGGGCGCGCAGACGCGGCACCAGGCCGACTGGATCGGCCGCATTTCCAGCGTCGGCTTCATCGTGCTGATGTTGCTGGCGTATCGCAGTCTCAGTTCGCTGCTGTTGTCGGCGCTGCCGATCGCCAGCGCGGCGCTCGCCGGCATTGCGGCACTGACCGTGGCCTTTCCCGAAGTGCATGGCATCACCCTGGCGTTTGGTTTCACCCTGCTCGGCGTGGCACAGGAGTATCCGATACGCGTGCTCAGTCACCGTCGCGCCGGCGAAGACGCGGTGCAAAGCGTGCGTGCGTTATGGCCGCTTCTGCTCACCGCGATCGCTTCGGCGTGCATTGCGTATCTGGCGTTCTATGCTTCTGGTGTGAACGGCCTGAAGCAGCTGGCGGTATTCACCATCGTCGGCTTACTGGTGGCGGGCTTCAGCACTCGCTATCTGCTGTCGCACCTTCTGCCGGTGCAGGTGCGCGATGTGGCGCAGATGCCGTGGCTGATGAAGGCGCGCGCGTTCGTCGACCGCTTGCCACGGCCGCGCTGGATTCCCATCGTGGTGACGTTGTTGATTGTGCTGATGCTGGCGCTGGCACCCGGCCCGTTCTGGCAGAACAACCTTGCCGCGCTGACCCCGCTGCCGCAAGACATGCTGTTGCACGATGCACGTCTGCGCGAGGCACTGGGTGCGCCCGATGTGCGATATCTGTTGGTGCTGCAGGCGCCCACCGAGCAGGGCGTGTTGGCGTTGTCCGAGAAACTGCAGCCAAAGGTGGACGCGCTGGTGGCGCAGCACGCCGTCGATGCGCTGGAGCTGCCATCGCTATACCTGCCAAGCGTCGCGTTGCAACGGGCGCGACAGAAAAAACTGCCGGACCGCGGCACGCTGCAGCGCGCGCTGGGCCAGGCGCTGCAGGGCTTGCCGTTCCGGCCCGATCTGTTCCAGCCATTTCTCGACGACGTAGAAACCGCGCGGTCGCTGACGCCGCTGACGCCCGAGCGCTACGCACAAACTCCGCTTGGTCAGCGCCTCGCAGCCATGCTGGTGCAGCGCGACGGTCATTGGCTCGGGCTCGGCACGGTCAGCGGCGTGCACGATGTGGCCGCGCTGCAGGCGCTTGGCAGCGGCGCCAGCGTGCGCCTGCTCGACCTGAAAGCAGCTTCGGAATCACTGGTGGCCGCGTATCGCACACGCATCCTGCAGGCCTTGCTGATCGCCAGCGTGCTGCTGGTGCTGACCATCACGCTCGCGTTGCGCAGCCTGCGCCGCGCCTGGCATGTATTGGCACCGATGACCTTGGCGACCTTCCTGGTACTGGCGGTGGAGCGCATCGTCGGCATCGAGATCTCGCTATTCCATCTCGTTGCGCTGATCCTCGCCGGCGGCCTCGGGCTGCACTATGCGTTGTTCTTCGAGCGCGATACCGGCGATGCGGCCGAGCAGCGGCGTACATTGCACGCGACGATCGTGTGCGTGCTGTCGGCATTGCTGGTATTTGGCATGCTGGGATGGGCGACTATTCCGGTGTTGCGGGCGATCGGGCTGACGGTGAGTCTCGGCGTCGCGTTCCATTTCTGCCTGTCGATCCTGATGGCTCCGCATGCCGACCTCGGACCTTCTGATCCTCTCGCGGAGGACTCGCATGCTCGCGAAGACTGATTGGGCCCAACTCATTCCACACGCGGGCACGATGTGCCTGCTGGATGCCGTGCTGGCGTGGGACGAGCGCTCGATTCACGCGATCAGCGCCAGTCACGCTCGCGCAGACAACCCGTTGCGCGGACCTGAGGGTCTGCATGCCGTGCATCTGGCCGAATACGGCGCCCAGGCGATGGCTGTGCATGCAGCGTTGCTGGCCCGCGCCGGTGGAGTGGAATCGGCACGGCCAGGGCGGCTGGTCAGCCTGCGTGATGTGCAGCTCTCAGAAGAATATGTCGACCATCTGGATGGCCATCTGGACGTCCATGCCGAATGTCTCTACGCCGATGAGGGTGGTGCGCAGTATGCGTTCCGCATCGAGCATCGCGATCGCCTGCTGGCCAGCGGGCGGGCGGCGGTGATCCATCCTGAGTCCTGAACGCGAAAGCACGTCATGTCTGCAACCTCTTCGCCGCGCCGAGTGCGCTGCTATTCGAGGAGGCAGTCCATGCGTTGATCAATCCGGATGGTTGTCCACGATAAGCGGCGCACGACGCGAAAGACGATGGCTGACCATCACGTTGCCGTAGTGCACGACCCGGCCGACGGTATAGAAGGTGATGCGGCTTACGTCGCGCACCGGGTTGAAGTGACTGCGCCGGAACTCGCCGTGATAGCGCGAGGCGATGGGCACCGAAACCACGCCGAGTTGCTTCTCGCGCGAGGCGGCAATCAGGATGGCTGCTTCGAAAACAAAGTTTTCCGCCGGCAGGTCGACCAGGTCCAGAGCGGCGCGTGGATACCAGCGCTGGCCGCTCTGGGTGTCGGCCACCGGCTGCGCACAAGCCCAGGAAATGCCCCAGTCGGCGACCGCGTTGGCGCGACGACGACCCTTTGGCTGCTGTCCAAGATCGCGTAGTCGTGCACCGATCACGATATGTCCGGGGTATTGCGCAGCGGCCGCCGCGATGCGCGGAATGTCGCTGGCCAGATGCTGGCCATCGCCGTCCATCGTCAGCACCGCGTCGAAGCCTTGCCGCAGTGCCTCGCGAAAACCATGACGTAAGGCCTCGCCCTTGCCGCGCCGCTCGGTGTGGCGCAGCAGGGTGACCGGCAATGCGGCCACGATGTCCGGCGTGCGATCGTCCGAACCGTCGTCGATCACGATCACCGGAACACCGAGCGCAAGCACGGATTCGACCACCGACCGGATCGCGACTTCCTCGTTGAGACAGGGGATCAGCACACACCAGCGCACCGCAACGTTGTTCAAGCGACGCTCTCCAGGTCGATCTGCAACCCCAGTGTAGCGGCGGCGTCGAGCTGGCAACGGCCCTGGCCGCGGGCCAGCAGCGCGAGCAGCGGCAGCGCATGGGCCGAGGGATTGCCATCGCGCCAAGTGCTCAGTGGTTCGGGTAATGCTGTGGCTGGCTGGGCCGAGGTCAGGGTCAGCTGAAGTTGGGCCAGCGTGGTTGCGCTGACATCCGGTGCCAGCACCAGCGCGCAGCCAAACGGCTGCGTGCAGCCGGTGACTTCCAGCAGTGGCCCGCTGCCGCTGATATCACTGCATACCAACAACACCGGACGCTGTTCGGCCAGCATGAGACTGACGGCTTCCAGCAAGCCGGCGCCAAAGCTCGCGTGCTGCGCGCATACCGCAGTGGAGGGCGCCCTGCACTCGGTAGCGATCGTCCAGTAACCGGCGGCGGCGTTATGTACCGAGTTGTGGAAACGGGTCGGCGACAGGTCGGTCGGCGCTTGTGCCAGCGTGGTGCACATGTAATCGGTAATCGCCTGATCGCCCTGCGATGAGGCGAAGATGCTCGCGAGCGTGGCGGCGCTGCGACCGCTCATCGCCACCGCCTGGCCGGCGACTTCGATCGCCAGCAACACGCTTTCGGGTGCGCGCCGGCGTTCGTTCGCCGGCAGCGTGGTGGCGGCCGGCCGCGACGGTGGCGGTTCCGGCGTGCCGCCGGCAAGCACCGAGCGCAACGCATCGAAGTTGGCCAGCTGCGGTGACCACAGGCCGATGCCTTCGACGCAAAACCTCAATGTCGTCATGCGCGAAATCCGGCGCGGGCGAACGCGAGGCAGACGTTGTTGCCGCCGAAACCGAATGAATTGCTGAGCGCCACATCGACAGTCTGCTGCTCATTACCCCAGGCGAATGGCGGCCCACATGCCGGATCGGGCGTGCTGCCGCCAAGATTGCCGGGAATGAAGCCGTGTTCGATCGCCTGCAGCGCAATTGCTGCCTCGACAATTCCGGCCGCGCCCAGCGTGTGACCCATGAAACCCTTGGTGGAACTGGCCCGCGTGCCGGGCGGGAAGACGCGATTGACCAGCGCCGCCTCGACTTCATCGTTCTTGAGGCTGGCGGTGCCGTGCAGGTTGATGTAACCGACCTGGGTCGCATCGACTCCGGCCCGCAGCAATGCCTCGCGCAAGGCGAGTTCGGCACCGACGCCTTCCGGATGCGGGGTGGACATGTGGTACGCGTCGCTGGCTTCGCCGTAACCGAGCAGGCGTGGCGCATCCGGCGCGACGTCGACCCGCTCCAACAGCGCGAAGCCGGCCGCTTCGCCGATCGAAATGCCATCGCGCGCGGCATCGAACGGCCTGCACGGCTCGGCCGATACCAACTCCAGCGCGTTGAAGCCGAACAGCACGCTATCGCACAAGCTATCCACGCCGCCGACTACTGCCGCATCGACCAGCCCGAGGCGGATCATCCGCGCGGCATTGGCAAATACCTTGGCACTGGACGAACAGGCGGTGGAAATCGTCAGGCAAGGGCCTTCCAGCTCCAATGCCTCAGTGACGAAGGCCGCCAGTGAATGCGGCTCGTGGATCGCCGGCCGCAACATGTCGTCCGCAAAGCCGCCATCGGCATCGAGCCGGCGATAGGCCTCCTCGGTAGCGCCGATGCTGGCGGTGGAGGTGCCCAGCAGCAACGCGATGCGTCCGGCGCCATAGCGTTCGCGCGCCGCTCGGACCTGGTCGAGGAATCCATCCTGATTCAAGCCGAGCCAGGCCAGCCGATTGTTGCGGCATTCCCAAATCGCATGGACGGCCGGCAAGGCAGTGTCTTCCACGCCGTCAACGCGGCCGATCCAGCACGTCAGCGGCGCGCTGCTGAAATCGTTTGGGCGCAGGCCACTACGGGCCTGGCGCAACGCTTCAAGGTGGGCCGCAAGACCGTGGCCGATGGCTGAGGTGGCGGTATACGCCGTGATCGCAAGAGGTGTCATCGAAACGGGCATCACCAGAGCCTAGCGGTCACCTCGCAGCTTGCCTAGACTGCGGCCGGTTCAGCATCAGGCGGGCATTCATCGTCGTCGCGGTGGCATGAAGATGCCGCGAACACCCCGCCTGGATGCGCGGCAAGGCCTCGAGCCACGTGGACTGACCTGCGGCAGGCACACGCGACACCCCGCCGCAGCGGCCGACCCCGCGTCGCCTTGCTAAGCTGACGCTATTGAATTCTTGGGTAACTCGATGAGTCAGCAAGCCGATCTTGCCGAAACCTTCCTGCGCGGCCTGCAGGATCGCATCTGCGCCGCCATCGAGCAGGTTGACGGTGCTGCGCGCTTCGAGGAGGACGTCTGGCAGCGCGCCGCGGGTGGCGGTGGGCGTACCCGCGTGCTGCGTGAGGGTGCCATCTTCGAACAGGCTGGAGTCAATTTCTCGCGCGTCTGTGGCAATCAACTGCCGCCCAGTGCCACCGCGCATCGACCGGAACTGGCCGGCGGCAGCTTCATCGCCACCGGCGTGTCGCTGGTGCTGCATCCGCGCAATCCGCACATTCCCACCACGCATGCCAACGTGCGTTATTTCGAGGCGAGCAAGCCGGGCGTGGAATCGGTGTGGTGGTTCGGCGGCGGCTTCGACCTGACGCCGTTCTATCCGCATGACGAGGATGTGCGGCACTGGCACACCGTCGCCCGCGATTTGTGTGCACCCTACGGCGCGGATGTGTACGCCCGTTACAAGCAATGGTGTGACGAGTACTTTTATCTGAAGCATCGCGATGAAACGCGCGGCGTGGGCGGCCTGTTCTACGACGATCTGAACGAAGGCGGCTTCGACCGCTGCTTCGCGTTTACCCGCGCCGTGGGCGAGGGTTTTCTGGATGCTTATCTGCCCATTGTCGAACGCCGCAAAGACACTCCGTATGGCGAGCGAGAGCGTGAGTTCCAGCTATACCGGCGCGGTCGCTATGTGGAGTTCAACCTGGTCTACGACCGCGGCACGCTATTCGGCCTGCAGTCCGGCGGACGCACCGAATCGATCCTGATGAGCCTGCCGCCACGGGTGCGCTTTGAATACGCCTACGCGCCGGAGCCAGGTTCGGCCGAGGCGCAGCTGGCCGCTTATCTGAAGCCGCGCGACTGGTTGTAAGGGTGCGCCGAACCTGTGGGAGTGACTTCAGTCGCGATAGCTCTTCGCGAAAAGAGCCAAGAGCATCGCGACTGAAGTCGCTCCCACAAGAAAGAGCTGGCTCGATTACGGCATCGCGCCGCTGAACTTCACCGGCGTAGCGCCCTTGACCGGGCCGATCTGCGCGCTGTCGCTGACTTTCAGCACCACATCGCGACGAAACTCCAGGGTGCCCTGAACCACCGCATGCGGACCGATCACGATGACCGGCGCACGGCTACTGCTCCAGTTGAACCAGCCGCTGGGCTTGTCGACCAGGATGCCGCCCTCGACCCGCGAGTTGGCGCCCACGGTGACGTCGCCTGACACCGTGTTGATACCGCCGGCGACATGGGCGGCGTCCAGCACGATGGCGCCGTTGACGTTGCCCAGTTTGCCGCCGACATCAGCGCCCGGCGCCAGATGCAGGGCGCCGTTGACGGCCGTCACTTCGCCGCTGACGTGGCTGGTGCCGCCCAGGGTAATCGCGCCATTGACCGAGCTGAGCTCGGTGGCCTGGGTTTTGTCGCCAAGCTCGACCGAGCCGTTGACCGTACTGGCTTTGCGCAGGCTGGCACCGTCGGCGATACGCACCGCGCCGTTCACCGTGCTGACATCGCCGACCTTCTGGCCGGCCTCGACCTGTACCGAGCCGTTGATCTTGTCGATATCGTCGTTCTGCGCGGCAGCCAGCGGCGGCAGGGCAAGTGCGAGGGCAGCGAGGATGAGAACCGTCGAAATCCGACGCATGGCAATCTCCGTGAGTGAATAGTAGGACTAGGATGCTCCGGGCATGCCACCGGTTTACATGACCTTCGGCACAGCCTGCATTTGACGGCCGCAGAGCCGCCCTTCACCATTCCCGGTCTGACTCATGCTTGATGACTTCGGCGACCCACCACCATGCACAAACTTGTACTGATCCGTCACGGCCAATCCCAGTGGAATCTCGACAACCGCTTCAGCGGCTGGGCCGATATTGACCTGACCCCGGTCGGCGAGGTCGAGGCCGCTGCGGCCGGCAGCCTGCTGAAGGAGTCCGGCTACGCGTTTGACGTGGCGCATACCTCGTTGCTGAAGCGCGCCGTGCGCACGCTGTGGGGCGTGCAGGATGCGATGGACCAGATGTGGATCCCGGTGCTGACCGACTGGCGCCTCAACGAACGCCATTACGGCGCACTGACCGGTCTCAACAAGGCCGAGGTCGCCGCGAAGTACGGCGACGATCAGGTAAAGATCTGGCGTCGCAGCTACGACATCCCACCGCCGCCGCTGGAGCGCAGCGCGAACGAGTCGGTGCACGATCCGCGCTACGCCACGATGCGGCCGAGCGACATCCCCGACACCGAATGCCTGAAGGACACCGTGGCCCGCGTGCTGCCGTATTGGCATGAAGTGCTGGCGCCGGCGATCAAGGCCGGCCAGCGCGTATTGGTGGTCGCGCACGGCAATTCGCTGCGCGCGCTGGTGAAATACCTCGACGAGATTTCCGACGAGGCGATCGTCGAAATGAACATCCCCAACGGCATACCGCTGGTCTACGAGTTCGACGAACAGCTCAAGCCGCTGCGTAGTTACTACCTGGGCGACGCCGCGGAAATCGAGGCGAAGATGGCCGCCGTCGCAAACCAGGGCAAGGCGAAGTAGGCTGGCGACATGACCAACGTCAGCTCACCGAAAGCCATCGCTGCCGCACTCACCGACTACTGGTCGCCACGCGTGGTCGGCGAGGTCGATGACAGCTATATAAAGGTCGCCAAGGTGTGCGGCTCGCTGTGCTGGCACAGCCACGACGATGAGGACGAGCTGTTCCTCGTCCTGCAGGGCCATCTGCGCATCGAGCTGGAACAAGCCGCTGCCGTCGAGCTCGACGAAGGCGAGATGTTCGTGGTGCCCAAGGGTGTACGGCACAATCCGGTGGCCGAGCAGGAATGCCTGCTGATGCTGATCGAACGCAAGTCGACCCTGCACACCGGTAATGTCGTGACGGAACAGACGCGTTCACTGGCGGAACAGCTCGGTACCCGCTGAACCCGGTCGTGCTATCTGCACGACAGGTGACAAAGGTCAGTCGTCAGCGGTAAGTTGCTCGACTAAGCTGGGCGCAGCGCAATCTCCACGGTGACACCCATGCCTGCCCATTTGAGCAATTTCCTGATCATGCTGCCGCTGCTCGCCTGGATCGTGTGGCGGCGGGTGGGCCGTTCGTTCGGGCGCCAGCCGATCCGGCGCAAGCAGATGATCGCCCGCATCGTGGTGTTCGCGATCTTCGGCGGTCTCCTTGCGCTGACTGGCTTGCATGACATCCAGCTGGCCGAGGGATTGCTCGGCGGTGCGTTGATCGGCGGAGCGATCGGCCTGCTCGGCCTGCGCCTGACCCGCTTCGAAGTCGATCCGGTGCGCGGCGATTGCTATGTGCCCAATCCATGGATCGGCGCCCTGCTCACGGTGTTGCTGCTGGGTCGGCTGGCGTATCGCTTCATGGTGCTGTGGCCGCAGATGCAGTCATCGTCAGCCTCGGCGACGTCGGGCGCGGGCTTCGGGGCACAACCGTATAGCCCGTTGACCATGCTGTTGATCGGCCTGCTGATCGGCTACTACATCGTCTATTTCATCGGGCTGCTGATCCATCATCGACGTTTTCAGCGGGCCCGGTTGCACACGACCGAAGCATAGGTACGCGGGTCGGCCGCGAGACCGTTACCGCTTCACGGCGCGATACTTACGTCGATCTCGATCGGATAGCTGGCGCCTTGTGTCAGCGGTGGCGGCGCCGACGGGGGCACCGGCAGCGTCATCGTGGCGAACCAACCGGTCAGGCACTTCGCCACGGGTATGGCCGGCTCCGCCGCCACCCCGCTTGGCTTGCCGTCGGACTGTACATCGGCAACCAGGGTGAACGGCTTGGTGTCTGCCGGCGCGTTGTGGGCGAGGCAGGCCTTTAGGGCGATGGTCATGGGGTCGGTCAGCTTGCCCCACAACGCTTTCTGATACGCGGGGCCGGTAGGGCCGGTCTCGACCAGCTTGCCACGCGTCACGCGCGCTGCAAATGCGTCATCGGTGTTGACGGGCGCAGCGGTGGTCAGCTGCAGCGCGATGGCAAGGATGATGGACATGCAGTGCTCCGGTCGTGATTCGCAGTGGGCAAGGTAGCAGCTTGGGTATGGATCTATTCGGGCTGGTGTTCCAGCGCCAGGTATTCCTCGCTTTGCATCTCGATCAGGCGCGATTCGGTGCGGCCGAATTCAGCGCGCAGGCGTTCGCCGTCATACAGCGCCATAATCGGTGCGGCGGCCGAGAGCACCAGCTTCACGTGGCGATCGTAGAATTCATCCACCAATTGCACAAAGCGCTTTGCCGCGTCCTCGCTGTACACACTGAACTGCGGCACGTTGGAGATGATGACTGCCGGGCCCGCCTTCGCCAGCGCAATGTAGTCGGCGACGGCGCGCGGGCCTTCGCACAACGCTTCGAAATCAAACCACAGGATATTCTCGGCGCGCTTGCGATACGGAATGTCGCGGCCGTTGATCCGCAACACGCCGTCCAGCTGCACGGGGCCGCTGGCCTGGCTGGTGAAGATACGTTCGAGCGCGCGGTGCGCTTCGGCACCAGGCGGAGTCAGGTACACCCGTGCCTGGGCCAGCGCACGCAGTCGCCAGTCATGCGATGACGCCATCTCGACCACGTGGCAATGCCGTTCGATCGAGGCGATCGCCGGCAGGAAGCGGGCGCGCTGCAGGCCATCCCGGTACAGGTTCGCCGGCGCCGTGTTGGAGGTGGTGACCAATGCCACGCCGCGTGCGAACAGCGCGTCGAGCAGCCCGGCGAGGATCATCGCGTCGCCGATATCGTTGACCAGGAACTCGTCCAGGCACAGCACGCGGCAGCGTTCGGCAAGCCCGGCGGCGACGTCGACCAGCGGATTCTGACGCTCACCGAGTGCGCGAAGGCTATCGTGCACTTCGCCCATGAAGCGGTGGTAATGCCGGCGCAGCGCAATGTTGTGCGGCAGGCTGGAGACGAACAAGTCCATCAGGAACGTCTTGCCGCGGCCGACGCTGCCCCACAGATACAGGCCCGGCACGGGCGCGGCCGGTTCATTGCCAAGCAGAGACTTCAGCCGTCCAAACAGTCCATTGCCGGCGCTCGGTTCGGCGCACAGCGCGGCCTGCATGCGATCGAACTCGGGCAGCATCGCGAGCTGGGCCGGATCGGATTCCCAGCGATGCGCGGCCACGCCTTCCTGGTAACGCGCACTGGGCGCATGCAACGGGTTTTCACTCATGGAACGAAAGTCTTTGGGATAGGGGAGAGCGGCGGAGCATCAGGGGGGGGAAATCAGACAACACAAGCCCCTGCGCTCATGACTGGCGCGGGGGTGGCAACCAGTCATGCACGGCATGCTTGATCGCGCCGCGCAGATCCATCAATCGACGGTGGAAGAAGTGGCTGGTGTCGGGCATGCGCACCAACTCCGGTTTGTGCTCCAGCGTATCCACCCAATCGAACACCGCTTGCGGCTCGACGATTTCGTCGGCTTCACCCTGCACGATCAACCACGGGCAAGTGGGCAGGGTGATTTCCTCGAACTTCCACCGCCCGACCGGCGGCGCGATGCTGATCAGCGCGTCGGCATGCAGCCGCGCGGCATTGCTGATGCTGACGTAGCTGCCAAACGAAAAGCCGGCCAGCCACAGCGCGTCGTCCGGCCGCACGTGGCGCGCCCAGGCGACCACGGCCGCCAGATCGTCGCCCTCGCCACGGCCATCGTCGTACTCGCCTTGCGAGGCGCCGGTGCCGCGGAAATTGAAACGCACGGTGTCCAGCCCGGATTCGCGCAAGGCGCGCTCGGCCATGGTCACCACCTTGTTGTGCATGGTGCCGCCCTGCAGCGGATGCGGATGACATATCACCGCCACGCCGCGCCGCGCATCGGCCGGGGTGGCAATGTCGCTGATCGCTTCGAGCTTGCCGGCTGGGCCGTCCAGCAGGAAACTGGCAGCCTGATCGGGAAACTGGGTCGGGTCGGCGGGGAGCTCGATGGGGTTCATGCGTATGATCATAACCGCCCCCGGCTACCTGCTGCCGATTGGCCGGCTTTTGCCGGGCCGACGCATCGAATCTCCCCACCTACCTGACCTGTGCGAACCCCATGACCAAGGCCTCCGATCTGCCCCGCTGCCACTGGGCCATCAGCGACGAACTGCTGCGCGATTATCACGACACCGAATGGGGAGTGCCGCTGCACGACGACCGCGGACTGTTCGAATTCCTGTGCCTGGAAGGCGCGCAGGCCGGATTGTCATGGCGCACCGTGCTGGCCAAGCGCGAGCACTATCGCAAGGTATTCCATAATTTCGAAATCGCCCGTGTCGCAGCAATGAAAGATCGCGAACTGGAAAAGCTGCTGCTCGATCCCGGCATCATCCGCAATCGTTTGAAGGTCACCGCGACACGCGACAACGCCAGCGCCGCGCTGCGCGTTATCGAGGAGTTCGGAAGTCTGGACGGCTATCTGTGGTCGTTCGTCGATGGCAGGCTGCTGGTCAACCGTTGGCGCGACAGCAGCGAAGTTCCCGTCAGCACGCCGCTGTCCGATCGCATGAGCAAGGAGCTGAAGAAGCGCGGTTTCCGTTTCGTCGGCACCACCATCTGCTACTCACTGCTGCAGGCCACCGGTATGGTGAACGATCATCTGGTGGGGTGTTTCCGCTACAAGGCTATTGCCGGAAAGAAATGAGCGTCAGCTGGCAATGCTCGCGACCGCAATGCGCCCGACTTCGGCCACGACCTGATTGCGAGCGGCATCATCTGTCGACGGATTCGCGTAGTAAGCCGTTACCAACAACGGCTTGCGTCCCGGCGGCCAGATTATCGCCACGTCATTGGACTCGCCATGGCTGCCACTTCCCGTCTTGTCGCCAACCTTCCAGCCCATAGGCACGCCAGCGCGCAGCTTTGCATCCCCGGTTGACGTCGCGCATAGCCACGCGATCAGTTGCTCACGCGAAGTGTCGGAAAGCGCGTAACCGAGCAGTATCTTCTGCATGTCACCAAGCATGGCACTCGGCGTCGTGGTATCGCGCACATCGCCTGCAGCGCCGACATTGAGTTCGGGCTCCATGCGATCCAGCCGAGTTGTACCATCGCCCAGGCTACGCGCAAGAGCGGTTACCGCCGCGGGCCCACCAAGGCTTCCCAGCAGCAGGTTGGCCGCCGTGTTGTCACTTACCGTGATCGCCGCCTGGCAAAGCTCGGCGACCGTCATTCCATGTCCGCCTGTCCGATGCCGCGTTATTGGTGCGTAAGACAACACGGCGTCATTGCCGAAGACGATGCGCCGGTCGACCTGCTCAACGCCGCAATCCACCCGAGCCAGCACCGCCGCCACAGCCAGCAGCTTGAACGTGCTGCACATCAAGAACCGCTCGTCCGCACGGTACCCAGCACTCCTCCCATTGCCGGTATCCAGAATCGCCACACCGAGTCGCCCGCCATGCGCGCGCTCCAGCGCCTCCAGCCGCGCTTTGACGTCGCCCACACTGGCTGCCAGGGAAAGCTTCGGACGAAGGGCTAGCGCCGCAGCGCCCAGTACCGCGCCTTTCAACAGACTTCGACGATTCATGGAAACACCTTTGTGGATAGGATCTGAGATCAGGACACGCCATCTGGCCCGCCCGAGCCTAACCACCCAGGCGGAGCATTCGCGGTAAAAGATAAGGCAATACCGTGGCAATGCTGCGCGCGCGGCTTCAGCTTTGGAGAGGATGACGTTCGACAAACACGGATCACCGATTTCGTTAGCGTGCTTACTTTTTCGTCCGCGGAAGGGGGTCAGCATTTCGCGCATCAATTACTTCTCATATGAAATTGAAAGGCTCGTCTCCTCAAGAAGAAGTCAGCCCTCGAGCTAAACGACATGGGTATCATTACCAGGCCCGATGGCCATCCCATCATCGTGACCGCGTTTTTGACTGCTTCCCCTGCCGATAAAAAGCACAGAGATGCGCTCTTTGCCGAGACGCCAAAGACGTATTGGCGACACCGGCTCGCTATCGGACTCGACGATACCGGCAAGGTTGCCAGCTTGTCGTTCGGTTGATCCGTCGTACAAGGATGCGCTGCACTTAGTCCTCGACGACACCGATCGTCCTCAGCCACACCTCGACCAGCCGGGGCCAGTCCGAAATCGGAAGCTGCGTTCGCCGCAAACCGAATGCATGGCCGCCATGCGCATACAGATGCATCTCCACCGGCACGTCGGCCTTTTTCAACGCGCTGTAGTAAACCAGCGATTGGTCCACGCCATCCACGTAGTCGTCTTCCGCCTGCGCCAGAAATGTGGGCGGGGTCTCATGCGAGACCGGAACATTCTTATTCAACGTATCGTTATCGGTGGTGAGATGTCCCGGATAAATCGCTATCGCAAAATCGGGGCGGCTGCTTTCTTTGTCGGCAGTGTCCACGGGTTTGTACAGATGACGTTTGAAGTTCGTGCTGACCTCGGCCACAAGATATCCGCCCGCTGAAAACCCAAGCACTCCAATCTTGTGGGGATCGACGTGCCATTCCGCGGCATGAAAGCGCACCAGCCTCAACGTTCTCTGGGCATCCTCCAGCGACGGCAAGGATGTCGCCAAATTGTGCGGTCGACAATCGCATTGCCAGACATAAGGCACACTCGGGACGCGGTATTTCAACAGCACGCAAATGATGCCTTTGGAAGTCAGCCAGTCGCAAACTTCGGTACCTTCGAGATCTATGGCAAGGATCTGGAAGCCGCCACCCGGAATCACGATAACCGCGGCGCCGCTGCTCGTTCCCTTTGGGGTATAGACCGTCATCGTGGGGTGGGTCACGTTGGTCGCCGCCCCCTTCGTTTCGGTTTCCGGTCCTGGAACGGCTTGCTCATCCGGCGCTACTGCGGGCCATATCAGTACTTGCGTATGCCCAGCGGTGGGTTGCCAAACGACTGTCTGCGCGTAGACGTTTCCGCAGCCTATGCACAGCAGGCACATGGCAATGGTCCACAGCTTCATGTCGCTCCTCCACATTGGCGCTCGGCCAGAGTTTTACGATCGAGGCAAGTCGCCGGATAGACCCCCATCTCTCCAATCCTGCGCGCCATATCGGGCGTTCAGCGGCAGCCGCCGGGAATTTTTTCGGGCAAGCTTGCCGTCAGCGCGGCTGCCGGCCACGGCGGACATTAGCTGCTATGTTGAAAGCTCGGTAAGCGGGATTCATGAAGAGACCATTTTTCACTCTGGCCATGGCATCCATTGCCGTACCGGCTTGGGGACAGAGCCCGGCGTGGTCTCTGCATGACACTGAGGTCTTGTGCGGCAGCGGCGCGCCCGAAATCCGAATCAAGATGTGCACCAGCTTGATTCAGTCTGGCCGCGAAAGCGGGTTGGCCTTGTTGCAGGTCTACTACGATCGTGGCACCGCTTATTTACAGCGGGGTTTTTACGACCAAAGTATCGCTGACTTGACCAAGGCGATTGAGCTCAATCCAGATGTCATCTACACCTATATCTATCGCGGCCTTGCGTATGCGAAAAAAGGTCTTAATGACCAAGCCATAGCTGATTACACCAAGGCGATCGGACTACGCCCTGATTCCGCCGCCTATTCCGGTCGTGGCCAAGCCTATGACTCCCAGGGCTACTACGATTTGGCTATTACCGACTACACCAAAGCGATCAAGCTCAACCCGGGTGACGCGCCTGCTTACAATAATCGTTCCTGGGCTTATCACCAGGAAGACGAAGACGCTCAAGGTTTGCCAGACGCCGAGATGGCTGTGGCCATGGCGCCGCAGAATGCCCACTTCTTCGGAACGCGGGGTGCGATTTACGAGAACCTCGGGCAGCGCGACAAGGCCATGGCCGATTACTGGGTTGCGTTTGGACTCGATCCTGCCGATCAAATTGTAAAGGACGGGCTGGCGCGTCTCGGCGCCGGGCCGTAGCGTCCGCAAAACCCAGGGGGCGGCAGTGGCGCAGTAGCAACTCAAAGCATCTGCCGACAGGTCCATAGCCATACGTCTGCTTGTGGCCGCGAACCGCCCTTGCACAGCGGACAGCCAAGGGGCAATCTCAGGAGGTCTGTTTCCGACCCGAAGCTGACAAAATCGCGAGACCTTTGAAGGTGGCAAGCATGACAGTAGTGGCCTGGCTATGCTGCTTGGCAAGCGCGCTATGGACCTTAAGGATTCTGGGAGCCATCCGAACCGGAGGAGTTCGAGCGATTCCTTTTCGCAGCGGTCATGTTCATTTCAGAGCCAAGCAACCGAGAGCCTTTTATTGGACGCTGGCCATGTTCGCGATGATGGCTTTCATCTCCGGCTGGGTTGCGTTCGACGCACTCAGTCGGTCGGCCTCATGACCGCTTCCGCCGCCGGAAGCAGACGCTTCCGGTTGCGCCAAGGCCTTCGACGTCAGCGACGTCTCGAACCGCGCAGGCTGTCTACGGAGAAGCTGGCTATCTCGCTGCCATCGGCGTTGCGTCGGCCCTGGCCGTGTGGCGGGCCCCAGGCGTGGGCGGTGATGACTTCCCAGGTGGCGGGAATGCGGTCGTCTACGCGCATGGCTTCGTAGGCGGCGAGCATGCGTTGATAGCGGGTCTTGCCGGTGAGGCCGCGGACTCGGGCGTGGTCGGCGTTGGTGGCGCCGAGGCCTTGCAGTTCCTGCAGCAGCTTGCGTGGTTCGCTGTAGGTCAGCGTGTAGCGGAATACGTCGAGTACCGGGTCGCGCAGGCCGGCGGCGAGCATGGCGTCGCCGACGTCGTGCATGTCGAGGAAGCGGCTGACGTGTGGTTGCTGGTCGGCTTCTGCCCAGGCAGCGCGCAGTTCCTTCAGCGTATCCGGACCGAAGGTGGAGAACGCTAGCAGGCCACCGGGCTTCAGCACGCGCGCGCACTCGTTGAATAGCGCGGGGAGGTCGACAATCCACTGGAAGCACAGATTGGAATGCAGCACGTCCACGCTATGGTCGGGCAATGGCAACGCGGTGGCTTCCGCGCACACGCGCTGGAAGGGCTTCAGCCAGCTCGCGTGTTGCTTCGCCGCGCGCAGCATCGGCAGCGCCAGATCAATGGCAATCACTTCGGCTTTGGCGTAGCGCTGCTTCAGCTGCGCGCTCCCACGGCCGGTGCCGGCGCCGACATCGATGATGCGTTGCGGCGTTTGCGTATAGAAGTCCAGACGCTCCAGCAGCGCAGCCTGCACTTCGCGTTGCAGCACGTCATGTTGTTCATAGCTGCTGGCGGCGCGGCCGAAGTGGCGGCGCACTTGATCCTGGTCGAGTTGGAAGGTATCCATCAAATCGTGCTCATTGCTGGGTGGGTGCTTGCCAGCAGTGGCTGGAGTGCTTGTGCGACCAAGGCGGCGTGACCGAAAAATGGTGCGTGGCCAGCGTGATCGATTTCCTGATAGCTGCCGGCGCACTGGCTGGCCGACCATTGCATGGCCTGCGGTGGCACCAGCCGATCACGGCGACCGGCGATCCATGCGCTGGATACCGTGAGATCGGGCAATGCGGCGCGCCTGTCGGTGGTTTCCAGGATCAGGATGCCTTCCTGCAGCACGCGCAGGTCAGGTTCGCCGCGGGCAAATACCAAGGTACGCAGATGGCGCAATTCGGCGCGCGGGTCAGCGCTGCCCATTGCCTCCAGCGCGAGGAAGCGCTCGATCGTGGCGTGGTAGTCGGTTTCCAGATCGGTGGCCAGTTGATGCACCAGTGTCGCGTCGTTGCCGTAGGGCCAGCTCGCATCGCGCACGAATTTCGGTGTGGCGCACAGCATCGCCAGGCCGCGCACCTGCTGTGGCATCTCCAGCGCGGCGGTCAGCGCGATCAGTCCACCCAGCGACCAGCCCAGCCAGATTGCTGGCGGAGTAGCTGCGGCAATCGCAGCGGCGCACACGCGCGGCTCCAGTGGCAGCCCGCAATCACGCGAATAGCCGTGACCAGGCAGATCCACCACGTACATCGTGCAGCGATCTTCCAGCGCCTCGACCAAGGGCGCCATCACGCCGCCATGCATCGCCCAGCCATGCAGCAGCACCAGTGGCACCGGGCCATGGCCAAGTTTGTCGACATGCAACGTCATGCCGATTCCTCCTCTCCCCATTGGGGAGAGGATCGAGGTGAGGGGCGAGTGCTCGCGGGGTCGTCGCTCGAAGTCGGCTCTGACGCGACTTCATCGCAAGACTGCCCCCTCACCTCGATCCTTTCCCCGCAAGGGAGAGGACGCAAAGGCGCGAGCTGTTTATCCACTGCGCCGCGCTCGTCGAACACGAAGCAGTCGCCGTACCAATGCGCAGCGTCGGTCTGCTCCAGGTATTTCAGGATGCCGCCTTCAAGTTGGTAGACGTGCGGCATGCCGAGGTCCTGCATGTGCAGCACGGCTTTCTCGCAGCGGATACCGCCAGTGCAATACGACACGACGGTCTTGCCTTCGTAACGCGCGCGGTCGGCGGCAATTGCGGCAGGAAATTCGGTGAAGCTGGCGATGCGGTAGTCCACTGCCTGGGGGAATTTGCCGACATCGGTCTCGTAGTCGTTGCGGGTGTCCAGCAGAACAACCTCGCGGCCGTTGTCGTCTTGACCCTGATGGATCCAGCGCTGCAGTGTGGATGCATCCACCGCCGGCGCGCGACCGCCTTCGGGGCGGATCGTCGGTAGCCGCATGGTGATGATTTCTTTCTTCAGGCGTACCCGCATGCGGCCGAACGGCACCGTGTCGGACGGCGACTCTTTCGGCGCGATGTCGGCGAAGCGAGCATCTTCATGCAGCCAGACAACAAAGCTGTCGATCGCGATGCGATCACCGGCAAGGAACAGGTTGATTCCTTCGGGCGCCAGCAGGATGGTGCCTTTCAAGGCCAGCGCAGTGCAGCGTTCGAGCATGCGTTCGCGCAGCGTGGGCAGTTCGTCCAGGCTGACAAATTTGTAGGCGGAGATGTTGACGATCGGCATGCGGGGTTATCGGTAAATCAGGTGGCGATTATAGGTGGTGAGTCGCTGATGTCCGGCGATCAGCCGGGAGCGGGCGCGAGACGCAGTGTTTCCAGTGCATCCAGCAATTGATCGACGTGCTCTTCCTCGTGCGCAGCTGACAGCGTGATGCGCAGTCGTGCGCTGCCCGCAGGGACGGTGGGCGGGCGGATTGCTGTGACGAGCAGGCCTTGCTGCTCCAGTGCCTGGGCGGCATCAACCGCGGCCTGCGTATCGCCGAGCACGAGCGGTTGAATCGCGCTGCTTGAAGGCGATAGCGTGAGGCCGAGCTGCACGGCGCCCGTGCGAAAGCGGCTGATGAGCGCGGTGAGCTTCTCGCGGCGCCATGACTCTGTCTGTGCCAGCTGCACCGCCGTGAGTGCCGCTGCGGCGAGTGCCGGCGGCATCGCGGTGGTGTAGATGTACGGTCGCGCGAATTGCATCAGGCCATCGATCAGTGCGGCCGGTCCGGCGACAAACGCCCCGGCGCAGCCCAGCGCCTTGCCCAGGGTGGCCATCAGCACGGGTACTTCACGCTGGCCCAGGCCTGCAGCGCGGACGCTACCGGAGCCGTCTTCACCGAGCACGCCCAGGCCATGCGCATCGTCGACCATCAGGGTGGCGTGTTCGCGGCGACACAGCGCAGCCAGCTCGTGTAGCGGCGCGACATCGCCGTCCATGCTGAACACGCCATCGGTGGCCAGCAATGCGCCGGCTTCACCGCGCGCAGCAAGTTGGCGCGCGGCGGCGGCCACATCGGCATGCGGATAGCGCTTAAGCTCGGCACCGGAAAGTTGGGCGCCATCGAGCAGGCACGCATGGTTGAGCTTGTCCTGCACGCATAGGTCGCCGCGCGCCAGCAGTGCCTGCAGCACGCCGAGGTTGGCCATGTAGCCGGTGGAAAACAGCAGTGCGCGTTCGCGGCCTGTCCACGCGGCGAGCGCTTCCTCGAGCATCGCGTGTTCTGCGCGATGACCGCAGATCAGATGCGCCGATGTGCTGCCCACGCCTTCGTCGTCGGCTACGCGCTTGAATGCAGCGATGAGCTGCGGATGCTGCGCGAGACCGAGGTAGTCGTTGCTGCAGAAAGCCAGCAGACGTCGACCACCGGTTTCCAGCCACGGGCCGTCGGCGTGCTCGATCGTGCGCAGGCGGCGCCGTAATTGCGCGCTCTCGCGTTCGGCCGTCTGGACGGCCAGTCGATCGAGCAGATCAGGCCGCGGCGCTGCAGCCACAGCTCTGCCCACAACTTGCCTGATCGGTTCCGCTCGATTCAGTTTCAAGGATGTCCGCGTGCACGGTGCCGACCTCCTCGATGACCTGCAGCGGATGCAGGTCGAGTCGCGCAAACAACGCACGATCATGTTCTACATCGGGGTTGCCGGTGGTCAGCAGCTTTTCGCCGTAGAAGATCGAATTCGCGCCGGCGAAGAAGCATAGTGCCTGCACCGCATCGTCCATCTGCTGGCGGCCGGCCGACAGGCGCACCATCGAGGCGGGCATCAGCAGGCGCGCGACCGCGATCGTGCGTACGAACTCGAACGGATCGAGCGCCGCGGTGCCGGCCAGCGGCGTACCTTCCACCTGCACCAGCTGATTGATCGGCACCGACTGCGGATGCTCGGGCAGATTCGCCAGGGTCTGCAGCAGGCCGGCGCGCTGATCGCGCGATTCGCCCATGCCGACGATGCCGCCACAGCAGGTTTTCATGCCGGCCGCGCGCACGTGATCGAGCGTGTCCAGACGATCCTGGTACTGACGGGTGTGGATCACTTCGCCGTAGAACTCCGGCGCGGTGTCGAGGTTATGGTTGTAGTAGTCGAGCCCGGCCGCTTTCAAGGTGTCGGCCTGCGAGCCGCTCAACATGCCCAGCGTGGCGCAGGTTTCCAGGCCCAGGCCTTTGACGGCGCGGACGATCTCGGCCACCTTCAGCACGTCGCGATCCTTCGGGCCGCGCCATGCCGCGCCCATGCAGAAACGACTGGCGCCGGCATCCTTTGCTGCCTGCGCGCGCTCCAGCACGGCCTCCACGCTCATCAATTTCTGCGCCTGCACGCCGGTGTCATAGCGCGCCGCCTGCGGACAATAGGCGCAGTCTTCCGGGCAACCGCCGGTCTTGATCGAGAGCAGGGTGGATACCTGCACCGCGTTCGGGTCGTGGTACTCGCGATGTGTCGAGTGCGCGCGGTGCAGCAGCTCGTTGAACGGCAGCGCGAACAGCGCGCTGACTTCGTCGCGGGTCCAGTCGTGGCGGATGGTGGCGTCGACCATGTAACAGCTACTCCCAGGCGTTAGGCCGGAAAGTGTGGAAGCGGCCCGGAACCGTGTCAACCCAATATTCAGGCATCTGGTTGACGAAGGGCCTCCGGCCCAGGTGGGCTACCATCCGGTCAAGAGCCACGGATGGAGTGACCCGCATGGATGCGCTGGTTGAACGGCTGTATCGATGGCAGCGATTTCTGCTGCCGCTGCGCTGCCTGTTGTGCGGGGCTGCCGGTGCAAAGGGCATCGATCTGTGCGCCGATTGCGCGGCCGACCTGCCACGCAACCACAGTTGCTGCGCTCGCTGTGCACTGCCATTGGCAATACCGGCAGCGTTGTGCGGCGAGTGTCAGCGACACGCGCCGCCCTGGGACGGGGCGTGGGCGCCGTTCCGCTACGGTTGGCCGCTGGATCGGTTGGAATCGCGCTACAAGTTCGGTGCGGATCTGGCAGCCGGCCGCGTGTTGTCGACGCTGTGGCAACGCGAGTCCTGTCCGGTAGCACTGGCGCAATGCCTGCTGACCGTTCCGCTGCATCGCCGTCGGCTGCGTCAACGTGGTTACAACCAGGCGCTGGAACTGGCTCGACCACTGGCGCGCGCACTGGGTCTGCCCTTTCGTCACGATGTGCTGCAACGCACGCGCAGCACCGAAGCGCAAACCGAACTCGATGCGATCAGTCGCCGCCGCAACGTGCGGGGCGCGTTCGCCCTGCGCCACGGCATCGAGCTTCCCGCGCATGTGGCGATCCTTGATGATGTGATGACTACTGGGGCCACGCTGGCCGAATGCGCGCGCGTGCTCAAGCGGGGAGGCGTGCAGCGGGTGGATGTGTGGGCACTGGCACGGGCACCCTCGCCGAGCGGAGGATGAAGAAGAGCGAGGGGCGAGTCGCGAGGGACGAGGGGCGAAGAGCCAAAAACGAAGGCGCCGGCAAGTAGCATGTCGACGTGGTGGACCTTGCGCCCTCGCTACGCGCTACTCGCCCTCGTCCCTTAGTCTTCAGCGCACCGCCAGCGCCAGCACGATACCGACCCAAACAGTCAGTCCGAGCCAGTTGTTGTGGCGGAACGCCGCGAGGCAGGCGTCGCGTTGGCGGTCGCGGATCAGCCACATCTGGTAGCCGAACAGGCCGGCGGCGATGAGCAGGCCGAGCCAGTAGGGCCAGCCCAGCGCGGCGCGCTGGCCAACGAACAGCATGGTCAGCAGGAACGTACCCATCAGCACGCCGAGGATCGGCAGGTCGGCATCGCCGAACAGGATCGCGGTGGAGCGCGCACCTGCTTTCAAATCGTCTTCGCGATCGACCATCGCGTACTCGGTGTCGTAGATCACCGACCACAGAATGTTGCCAATAAACAGCAGCCAGCCCATCGGTGGCACGCCGTTCGTCACCGCCGCGAACGCCATCGGGATCGACCAGCCGAAGGCAGCGCCCAGCACCACCTGCGGCATATAGGTGTAGCGTTTGCTGAACGGATACAGGGCGGTCAGCGCCGCACCGGCAAACGACAGTTCGATCGTCAGCCGGTTGGTGAACAGCACCAGCACGAACGCAAACGCGAGCAGTGCGGCAAACACGACCAGGGCCTCGCGCGGCGTCACCCGGCCGCTGGCGATCGGCCGGCCGGCGGTGCGCGCCACCTGTGGGTCGAGCTTGCGGTCGGCGTAGTCGTTGATCGCGCAACCGGCCGCGCGCATAGCGAATACGCCGAGCGTGAAGATGATCAGCGGCTTCCATGGCGGGAAGTCGCTTGCCGCCAGCCACAGCGCCCACCAGGTTGGCCACAGCAGCAGCAACGCGCCGATCGGCCGATCCATCCGGGTCAGCACCAGATAATCCAGCGCCTTCTCACGATAACCTGCGGGCAAATTTTGCAGCAGCCAACTCAGTACCCGTGTGGCGCGGGTGGAGCTGTCAGCCGGTCGGACCGGCTTTTTGACCGCAAATCTGGCGACGCCAGGCGGCTGGCGCGACGCCGGAATCGGCGTCGGTTTGCGTTGCTGGCGTTTGCGGGAGGAAGAAGCCATCCGAACAGTTTAGCGTGACCCGGGCCCCATGGTTGCGTGACGGGGTGCCCGAAACGGTGTCATCGATCGAACACACGATTGGTGCGAAGATTGAGTGCTCCTCCTCCTGGTTTATCACGGAGCCTGCTCATGCCGAATGCCATCGACCACATCGCGCTGATGGTGCGCGATCCTGCCCGGACCGCGACGTTGTACGCACAGCTGTTCGGAGACGCCATCATTACCCCCAGTCGGGAAGTGGGTCATCACTCCAGCCTGGTGCAGCTCGGTGGCACGTGCTTCGTGTTGTCGCAGGGCGAGCCGCCGGCGAAGTGCAATGGCGACCATATCGCGCTCTCGGTGAGCAAGGCGGAACAGCTGATCTGTGCAGCCAAGGTCAAGTCTTTCGGTCTGGAGTGCCAGTTTGCGCGAGGGGGCACCGCGCTGTATTTCACCGACTACGACAACCATGTGTTCGAGCTGGATTCAGAAGGCGGCGGTGTAACAAGTTAGCTGCCGGACTTCGAAAGAAAATGCTCAGCCGCGCAGCAACAAACGATACGCCGGGTGCGCGCTCTCATCCACGTAAGGATAGCCAAGCGTGGCGACGAAGCGCTCGAACAGCGGCTGCTCCGCATCGGGTACCTGGATGCCGACCAGGATGCGGCCGTAGTCGGCGCCGTGATTGCGGTAATGAAACAGGCTGATGTTCCAGTCCGGATGCAGTTGGCTGAGAAAGCAGGTGAGAGCGCCGGGGCGCTCGGGGAATTCGAAACGGTACAGCCGTTCGTCCTGTGCCAGTAGGGAACGGCCGCCGATCATGTGGCGCAGATGCAGCTTGGCCAGCTCGTCGTCGGTGAGATCGAGCACACCAAACTGCTGCGCGTGGAACGCAGCGACTAATGCTTCGCGCTCACCACGGCCGGCCGTCTGCACGCCAACAAAGATATGCGCCTGGCTGGCATCGCCAATGCGGTAGTTGAACTCGGTGATGTTGTGCTGGCCCAGCGCGGCGCAGAAGCGGCGGAAACTGCCGCGCTGCTCCGGTATGGTCACCGCGAACACTGCCTCGCGCTGCTCGCCCAGCTCGGCGCGCTCGGCGACGAAACGCAGGCGATCGAAATTCATGTTGGCGCCGGAGACAATCGCCACCAGCGCGCCGTCGCTGCTGGCGCCGTGGGCTGCGACGTACTGCTTCAGCCCGGCCAGCGCCAGTGCGCCGGACGGTTCCGGCACACTGCGGGTGTCCTGGTAGATGTCACGGATCGCCGCGCAGATCGCATCGTTGTCCACCCGCAGCATCGCATCCACATGCTGTTGGCACAGCGCGAACGTATGCGCGCCGACCTGCTTCACCGCCGTGCCGTCTGCAAACAGGCCAACCTCGTCCAGCATCACCCGCTCGCCGGCTTCCAGCGAACGCGCCATCGCATCGGCATCGGCCGCCTGCACGCCGATCACCTGAACTTCCGGGCGCAACGACTTGATGCATGCTGCCACTCCGGCCAGCAAACCACCGCCGCCAACCGGCACGAACACCGCATGCAGCGGGCCCGGATGTTGGCGCAGGATTTCCAATGCCACCGTGCCCTGGCCGGCGATCACCGACAGATCGTCGAACGGATGCACGAAGGTGGCGCCGCGCTCGGCCTGCAACTGCACCGCTGCAGCCTGTGCGTCGCTGAAGGAATCGCCGACCAGCACGATCTCCACCATCGCACCGCCCAGTCGGCGCACTGCATCCACCTTCACCTGCGGCGCGGTTACCGGCATCACGATGAGGGCGTGAATGCCCAGTTTCGCCGCCGCAAGCGCAACGCCCTGCGCGTGGTTGCCGGCCGAAGCGGCGATCACCCCGTGCACACGTTGCGCCGCATCCAGCTGCACCATGCGGTTGTAGGCGCCGCGCAATTTGAACGAGAACACCGGCTGCTGATCCTCGCGCTTGAGCAACACCCGATGGCCGAGTCGCACGCTGAGCAGCGGAGCTGGCTCGAGCGCGGATTCCTGGGCGACTTCGTAAACGCGTGCCACGCGAATCCGTGAAAGCAGATCGGTGGTCGCTTCGGCGTCGTCATCCGTGGGCAGCGCAGCGGCAGTAGTCACGCCGCCAGTGCCGTCGCCGGATGTGCCACCTGCAGCACGTCGACCAGCTTGCGCGTCTGCTGCAGGATCTGGGTGAGCGCAACGTCGTCGCACTGCAGGCTCAGCGTCAGCCTTGAGACTGCGGGATCAAGCGTTGCCGCCACGGTGAGCGTGTCGATGTTGTAGCCGCGCGCCGCGAACAGTCCGGCCACGCGCACCAGTGCCCCGGCTTCGTTCTGTAACAGGATGGAAAGGGTGTGGTTCATGGTGGTACCTCTCTGCATGTTCGTCGTCCCCGCGCAGGCCGGGATTCAGGGGCTTGCACGTCGACGACACTGGGTGACCCGCTTTGCCATTGATAAGCGCTTCCGGCCTGCGCCGGGACGACGAGCTTCAGAACGACGAACGTCAAAACATTCCGCTGGCGGTGGTCTCCTGCGTCGAGGGCGCATTGCGCGAAGCGATGAAATCCCCGGTGATCATCTGCGCGTAGCTGGCACCGGGGCCAACCATCGGATACACGCCAGCGTCCGGGTCGATCATCACCTCAAGAAAAGCCGGGCCATCGAACGCAAGGAAGGCGGCAATCGTCGCCTCCAGCTCGTCCGGACGCTCCAGCCGTTGCGCCCATGCGAAGCCGTCAGCCTGTGCGGCGAGCACGAAGTCTTTCTTGTGCAGGCTCTTGTCGGAGGCAGCGAAGCGGCCTTTGAAGAAAAGCTTCTGCCACTGCCGTACCATGCCGTCGCCGACGTTGTTGAGCACGACCACTTTTATCGGTAACGCGTAGGTGGTGACGGTCTCCATCTCACCAATGTTCATGCGAATGCTTGCATCGCCGTCGACGTCGATGACGAGCTTGTCACGGTGGGCGAACTGCGCACCGATCGCCGCCGGCAGTCCGAAACCCATCGTGCCCATCGAGCCGGAAGTGAGCCAATGCCGTGGTGCGCGGAAGTCGAAATACTGAGCCGCCCACATCTGGTGCTGGCCAACGCCGGTGCTGATGATCGCGCGGCCATCGGTGTGCCGGTTGATTGCCTGCAGTACCGCATAGGGCTGGATCAACGTATGGTCGCGGTCATAGTTCATCGCGTGTACGCGCTTCAGATCCGCCACATGCGTATGCCAGGCATCGAGTGACGGACAAAGGCCGTGCGCGCGGCCGTACGCGGTGAGCCGTTCCAGTGCGCGAGTCATGGGGCCGACGTGGTGCCAGTGCACCGGCTTCACCTTGCCGATTTCGGCCGGGTCGATGTCGAGTTGCGCGATAAACTTCGCCCGCGGCGCAAATTTGTCAGGCATGCCGGCGACTCGGTCGTCGAAACGCGCGCCCAGCGCGAATACGAAATCGCAATCTTCGACCGCGTAATTCGCATAGGCGGTGCCGTGCATCCCAAGCATGTGCAGAGCCAGCGGATCGGTGGTGTCGAATGCACCCAGTCCCATCAGCGTAGTGGTCACCGGCAGCGCGAATGTCTCGACGAACACACGCAGAGGCGTTGCCGCATCAGCGGCGATCACGCCACCGCCAGCGTAAATAAGTGGACGTTTCGCCTGCATCAGTGCAGCGAAGAATGCGGCGCAGTCGGCGTCGCTCAACGCCGCCTGCTCCACCGCATGCAGTCGTGCGCGGTAGCCGGCCAATGCAAGCTCGCCGTTGCCATGGAAGCTGAGTGCGGTGTTCTGCACATCCTTCGGCACGTCAACCACCACCGGTCCCGGGCGACCGCTGCGGGCGAGCGTGAACGCGGTACGCAGGGTCGCTTCCAGCTGACCGGCGTCGGTGACCAGGAATACGTGTTTTGCACAGGCGCCCATGATGTTGCTGATCGGTGCCTCCTGAAATGCGTCGCTGCCGATCGAACTACTGGCTACCTGGCCGCAGATCACCACCAGCGGAATCGAATCGGCCATCGAGTCGCGCACCGGCGTGACCATGTTTGTCGCGCCGGGACCGGACGTGACCACCGCCACGCCGACCTTGCCGGAAGCGCGCGCATAGCCCGCCGCCATGAATCCTGCGCCCTGCTCGTTGGCCGGTACGATCAGCGGCATCGACTCGTCGCCGTTGTCCTTCAGGTGCAGGGCGTTGTAGCGAAACACCGCGTCGTAGACCGGCAGGATCGCGCCACCGGAATAGCCGAACAGCACCTCGACGCCCTCATCGGCGAACACCTGCACGATCACGTCGGCGCCGCTCATCGGCTGGCCGGCGAGCGCATGGCGCTGCGTGTCGAGTTCGGTTTTCAGTGGTTGCGCATTCACAAACAGGATTCCTGGAGGGGCGATGTGCAGTGCTCCCGCCCCTATCTGGAGGGAGGGTGTTTGCCGTGCTTCCTCCCCTGCTTGCCCCGAAGAAGGGACTTCCTTCGGTCGCAGGGGAGGGCTGGGGAGGGGTGCTCTTGATCATTCCGCAAGCTCGGACGAGCCCCTCCCAACCTCCCCCTGCGAGCAGGGGGAGGAGCCAAGAGCGTCAGCCCGCTTTCTTCAGCGGCGGGGTCACAGCCGCCGCGACCGGCACAGGCACGCTCTGCAACCACGGCATGCGCGCGCGCAGCTTCGCGCCCACCTGCTCGATCGGATGATCGAGGTCGGCCTGCTTGAGGCGTTTGTAGTTCGGCAGGCCGGCTTTGTATTCGGCCGTCCAGTTGCGTGCGAAGGTGCCGTCCTGAATATCGTCGAGGACCTCTCTCATCCGCTGCTTGGTGCCGGCGTCGACGATCCGTGGGCCGCTGACGTAGTCACCGTACTGCGCGGTCTCGGAGACGAACTCCAGCATCCGCGTGAGGCCGCCTTCGTAGAACAGGTCGACGATCAGCTTCAGCTCGTGCATCACTTCGTAGTAGGCGATCTCCGGCTGGTAGCCGGCCTCGACCAGGGTCTCGAAGCCCTTGATCACCAGCTCGCTGGCGCCGCCGCACAGAACGGCCTGTTCGCCGAACAGATCGGTCTCGGTCTCTTCCTTGAAATCGGTCTCGATGATCATCGCGCGGCCGCCGCCGATGCCGTCGGCATAGCTCTTGGTGTGGGCCTCGGCCTGGCCACTGACGTCCTGGTGCACCGCCCAGATGCAGGGGACCCCGCGGCCACGCTCGTACTCGCTGCGCACCAGTGCGCCCGGGCCTTTTGGGGCGACCAGGATCACGTCGATGTCCTTGCGCGGGTCGATCTGCTTGAAGTGCACGTTGAAGCCATGCGCGAACAACAGCGCTGCGCCGGGTTTGATGTTCGGCTCGATCGCGTCCTTGTAGAGCGCCGGCTGTACCATGTCCGGGGTCAGCACGGCGACCAGGTCGGCACCACGCACGGCCTCGGCTGGTTCGGCGACGGCAAAGCCTTCGGCTTGCGCGCGCTGCCACGACGGGCCGCCCTTGCGCAGGCCGACCACGACGTCGAGACCGGAATCGCGCAAGTTCAGTGCGTGCGCGCGGCCCTGGCTGCCGTAGCCGAGCACGGCGATGCGGGCAGTTTTCAAGGTGTCGGTGGAGGTGCTGGTGCTCATGCGGTGACTCCTGCGGGTTCAGTGAGGGTGGTGGCTGAGGTGGCGCTTGGTGACTTGGCGGTTTCCGCGTTGCGATGAATGGACGTCTGGACGTCCGTAGATGGATTTGTGGTGGCGCCATCGGAAGCGGAGCCGACCAGGCGCGCATATTTGGCGAGCGCGCCATGCGTGACCTTCGGTTCGCGTGGTTGCCAGCTGGCGCGACGGCTTTCAATATCAGCGCTGGTGCGCAGCTCGCGGTGCGCGGCGTCGATCACCACCGGATCGCCGTCGCGCAGCAGGGCTATCGGGCCACCGCGAGCTGCTTCCGGCGCGATGTGACCGACCATGAAACCGTGGGTGGCACCGGAAAAGCGGCCGTCGGTGATCAATGCCACGTCGTTACCGAGGCCGCGACCGACCAGCGCTGCCGTCACGCCAAGCATCTCCCGCATGCCCGGCCCACCGGCCGGTCCTTCGTTACGAATCACGATGACGTCGCCGGCGCGGATGCGATCACCCTGAACGGCGGCGAACGCTTCCTCCTCGCTCTCGAACACGCGGGCAGTGCCCTCGAAGTGACCGCTCTCCATGCCGGCAAGCTTGAGGATGCAGCCGTCCGGCGCGAGATTGCCGTACAGGATGGAATAGCCGCCACGCGGTTTCAGCGGACGACTTACAGGATGCACGACGTCTTGCGTATCAGCGCGAGGAGCGGCCGCGGCTTCGACGAACAAGCTGCGGCCGGTGACGGTGGGGGAGTCCTCCAGCATGCCGGCGGCGATCAGTTCCTGCGCCACGCGCGCGCTACCACCCGCGCCGAACAATTCGACCGCAGTGTGCCGGCCCGCCGGCAATAGGTCGGCGATCACCGGCGTGTGCACCGAGGCCGGCTCGAAATCCTCGAGTGTCCACTCGACGCCTGCCTCGCGCGCGATGGCGAGCAGATGCAGCACCGCGTTGGTGGAGCCGGCAGTGGCGGCGACCATCCGTGCAGCATTGCGGAATGCAGCGCGGCTGAGCAGGTCCAGCGGCTTGCGCTCGGCGTTCAGACATTCCATCACCAGCTCGCCGCAACGAAACGCGGCCGCGCCCTTGGCCGGGTGCGTGGCGGGAATGTCGTTGTAACCCATCGGTGAGAGCCCCAGCGTGGTCAGTACCATGGCCATCGTGTTGGCGGTGAACTGGCCGCCGCAGGCACCGGCACCGGGACACGCATCGCGTTCGACGGCGGCGAGTTCCGCGTCGTCGATCTTGCCCGCGCCATGCGCTCCGACGGCTTCGAACACTTGCTGGATGGTGATCGGATGGTTGTCGTGGGTGCCATGCGCGATGCTGCCGCCGTATAGCGCCACGCCCGGAATATTCAGCCGTGCCAGCGCCATCGCCGCTGCCGGGATGGTCTTGTCGCAGCCGCACAGCACGACCATCGCGTCCAGACAATGGCCATCCACCGCCAGTTCGATCGAGTCGGTGATCACCTCGCGGCTGATCAGCGATGCACGCATGCCGGGGGTGCCCATCGCGATGCCGTCGGTCACTGCAATCGTGTTGAATTCGATCGGCGTGCCCCCCGCGGCGCGGATGCCAGCCGCAGCCTCGACGGCCAGCTCACGCAGGTTGAGGTTGCACGGGCTCACGTTCGACCACGTATGCACCACCGCGACCAGGGGCCGGGCGATGGCGGCGTCGTCCAGGCCGGTGGCGCGCAACATGGCCCGTGCAGGGGCGCGGTCGGGCCCGCTCTTGATCTGGTCACTGCGCATGCGGATTCAGCCTGGATGGAAAGAAAAAGCGCCCCATGCGTGCACGGGAAGTTGGCGAGGCGGACAGCAGCGGGCGACTTGGGAACGCACGCTGGGCATCCGCTGCCGAAAGAGGCACGCAGGGGGCGGCAGAAAGTACGGACACGTCCCTGTGTCCGTTGGGAAGACGGTTATGCATCAGCCGCATGCGCGTACTCCGCTGAAAAATGCGGCGGCAGTATCGACGTGATCGTCTATCGCGCTGAGCACTGCATCGCGCACCGCCGAAGTGCTGGCGCTGCCGCCGATGTCGCGACTGTGTGGGCCGTGCTGAAGCACTTGCTCCACGGCAGTCTCGATCGCCGAGGCCTCCGTCTCCAGGCCCAGCGAATGACGCAGCAGCAGCGCTGCGGAAAGAATCGCGCCCACTGGATTAGCCACACCCTGTCCGGCGATGTCCGGTGCGGAGCCATGGATCGGTTCGTACAGACCACGGCGACCTTCACCCAACGAGGCCGATGGCAAGAGGCCAAGTGAACCAGCCAGTGCGGCGGCTTCGTCGGTGAGGATGTCGCCGAACAGGTTCTCGGTGACCACCACGTCATAGCTCGACGGCTGGGTCAGCAGCAGCATCGCCATTGAGTCGACCAGCTGGTGTTCAAGCCTTACATCCGGATAGTCCGCGGCGATGCGTTGCACTGTGCTCCGCCATAGACGAGAAGTTTCCAGCACGTTCGCCTTGTCCACCGAGGTGACGCGATGACGGCGACCGCGTGCCAGATCGAACGCACGGCGCACCACGCGCTCGACTTCGGCAACGGTGTACTTGCATTCGTCGGTGGCGGTGTCGGCCGTGCGCGTCTTCGCACCGAAATAGGCGCCGCCGGTGAGTTCGCGAACGAACAGCACGTCGACGTTCTTCAACTTTTCATTCTTCAACGGTGACAGGTTGGCCAGCGCCGGATGCACTTGCAACGGGCGCAGGTTGGCGTAGACACCGAGCGCGGCGCGCAACGCCAGCAGTCCCTGTTCCGGGCGTACCGACGCATTGGGATCGGACCATTTCGGACCACCGACAGCACCCAGCAGCACCGCGTCGGCAGCCTGGCAGGCGGCCAGCGCGGCGAGAGGCAGCGGCACGCCGGTGGCGTCAATCGCGCAGCCACCGATCAGCTGCTCATCGAAAGTGAAGGTGTGGCCATAGTGTGCGGCCACTGCTTCCAGCACGGCGACGGCTGCCGCAGTGACTTCGGGACCGACGCCGTCGCCGGGCAGGGTGACGATGTGAGCTTTCATGCAGCCTCCTGTTGAGTCCGGGTGCGTTGTTCGTAGGCGCCGATCGCATCGGCGTGTTGCAGCAGGTAGCCGAGCTGGTCGACGCCGTTGATGAGGCAGTGCCGTGCGAACGGTTCCAGCTGGAAGCGGATGTGGCCACCATCGGGCAACGCGATGAACTGCTCGCGCACGTCGATCACCAGCTCGATGCCGGGATGCTTGAGTAGCCAGCGGTGCTCGGGTTCGTCGATCACGATCGCCAGCAGGCCGTTCTTCAGCGCGTTGTTGCGGAAGATGTCCGCGATCTCGCTGCACAGCACCGCCTGCACGCCATAGTCGAGCAGCGCCCAAGGCGCGTGCTCACGCGAAGAGCCGCAACCGAAGTTGCGTCCGGCGACGATAATCGAGCACTGCTGAGCCTGTGGCTGGTTCAGCGGAAAGGCGGGGTTGTCGCTGCCGTCCGCCTGGTAACGCCAGTCGTGGAAACACAGCTTGCCGAGCCCGCTGCGCTCCGTGGTGGTGAGGAAACGCGCAGGAATGATGCGATCGGTGTCGATGTTCTCGTCGGCCAGCACGGCAGTGCGCGAGTGGATGCGGGTGATGGGCAGCATTAATAAAATTCCTCGCTGTTTGCATTCGCCTCCTCTTCCCCTCGGGGAGAGGATTGAGGTGAGGGGCGGGTGCTCGCCGCATGGTTGATCGAGGCGGGCTTCGGCGTAGGTGCCCCGCAAAATGTGCCCCTCACCCCACCCTTCTCCCCGAGAGGGTGAGGGTGTAGAGCACTGCGGGCGCTCGCTCTGGCTCCTCCCCCTGCTCGCAGGGGGAGGTAGGGAGGGGGTAGAGCTCTGGAGTTTGAGGCGAAGAGCACCCCACCCCACCCCTTCCCTGCTTGCGGGCGAGGGCGCAAAGCAAAAGCCGAAGAGCTCATGCGGCCACCTGCGTCAGGTATTCGCGCGGATCGGCGATACGACCTGCCAGCGCGGAAGCGGCAGCGGTCGCCGGACTCGCCAGCACGGTGCGCGCGCCCTTGCCTTGGCGGCCTTCGAAGTTGCGGTTGGATGTGCTCACCACGAGCTGGCCCGGCTGCGCCAGGTCGCCGTTCATCGCGATGCACATCGAGCAACCCGGCACGCGCCACTCGGCACCGGCGGCGGTAAACACCTGATGCAGGCCTTCGCGCTCGGCATCGCGTCGCACCGCCTCGGAGCCCGGCACCACCAGCATGCGCACACCTTCGGCGATGCGGCGGCCGCGCAACACGTTGGCGGCTTCGCGCAGATCAGACAGCCGCGAGTTGGTGCAGCTGCCCACAAACACCACATCGACGGGCGTGCCCTGCATCGGCTCGCCCGGCCGACTCTGCATGTAATCCAGCGCACGACGTTCCTGTGCATTGGTCGCGGCGGGTACCGGCGCGTCCATCGCGATCGCCATACCCGGGTGGGTACCGTAGGTGACGGTGGGCTTCACCGCGCTGGCGTCGATATGTACTTCGCGGTCGTAGGTTGCGCCATCGTCGCTGCGCAATGCGCGCCAGCGTTCCACGGTGGCATCCCACGCTGCGCCTTGCGGCACATGCGGGCGTCCTTTCAACCAGGTGAACGTGGTCTCGTCCGGCGCGATCAGGCCAGCGCGTGCGCCGGCTTCGATGGACATGTTGCAAACGGTCATGCGCTCGTCCATCGACAGCGCCTCGATCGCCGCGCCGCGGTATTCGAGCACGTAGCCGGTGCCACCATCGACGCCAATCGTGCCGATGATGTGCAGGATCAGGTCCTTTGCGCTGATGCCTTGTGGCAACTTGCCGTCGACATGGATCGCCAGTGTCTTCGGCCTGCGTTGCAGCAGGCACTGCGTCGCCATCACGTGGCCGACTTCCGTGGTGCCAATGCCGAATGCCAGCGCACCGAACGCACCATGGGTCGAAGTGTGGCTGTCGCCGCAGACGATCGTCATGCCTGGCTGGGTGGCGCCCAGCTCAGGGCCGATCACGTGCACGATGCCGCGGTCATCACTGTCCCAGCCATGCAGCTCGACCCCGAACTCGCGACAGTTCGTTTCCAGCTGCGTTACCTGCGCCTGCGCTTCGGCGTTGGCATACGGACGGGTGCCATCGGCGTTCGTCGGCAAGGTCGGGGTGGAGTGATCCAGCGTGGCGAGCATGCGATCGGGTCGACGCAGCTGCAGGCCGCGTTCGCGCAGTTCGCTGAACGCCTGCGGTGAAGTCACCTCGTGCACCAGGTGCAGGTCGACGTAGAGGATCGCCGGCGTATCGTCGGTTTCAGGCACGACGATATGCGCGTCCCACAGTTTCTCGAAGAGCGTCTTTGCACTCACGCTGATGCCTCCATGGAAGCGGGCTGTTGATGAGGAGTCCGGCCATGGATGGCCGGGCTTTCGCTTTCACGGTCAGGGATGGCCGCATGGATAGAGCTCAGCCAGCCCCAGCGGTCTTCGGTACGACCGTCGAACAAGCCGAAGAAGGCCTGCTGCAGCGCACGGGTGATCGGACCGGGTTCGCCATTGCCGACGTTCTTGCGATCGACCGATCGCACTGGCGTGATTTCGACGGCGGTGCCGGTCAGGAACACTTCGTCGGCGGTGTACAGCGCCTCGCGCGGCAAGTCGCGCTCTTCGACGCTGAGGCCGAGATGCCCGGCCAGTGTGACCACGCTGTCGCGGGTGATGCCGGCGAGGATGCCGGCGCTCGACGGTGGGGTGAGCAGCTTGCCGCGTTTGACCAGGAACAGATTTTCGCCGGCACCTTCGCTGAGCAAGCCGTTGTGGCCCAGTGCGATGCCTTCGTCGTAGCCGCCGCGGCGTGCCTCCAGCGCAATCAGCTGGCTGCTGAGATAGTTACCGCCGGCCTTGGCCCAGCTCGGCAACGTGTTTGGTGCAGGGCGCTGCCACGAAGAGACGCAGACGTTCGCGCCTTTCTCCACCGCATCGCCCAGATACGCGCCCCAGTCCAGCGCCATGATGGCCACGTCGACCGGTGCGCCGTTCTTCGGCAACACGCCCAGGCCGCCAGCGCCGCGAAACACGATCGGCCGCACGTAGGCCGAACGCATGGCGTTGGCGCGGATCAGCTCCGCGCACGCAGCGTTGATCTCGTCCTCGCTATAGCCGATCTCGATCTCGTAGATCGCCGCGGACTCGAACAATCGGCGCGTGTGCTCGGCCAGTCGGAAAAACACCGGGCCCTGTGGCGTCGCGTAAACGCGCTCGCCCTCGAACACCGAGGAACCGTAATGCAGGGCGTGCGTGCTGACATGGACGGTGGCATCGGCCCAGGGTTTGATGCTGCCGTTGTGCCAGAGGAAAGGCGTGCTCATGAATAGTTCTCGCGATGACCGATGGGTGACTACAGGTTGGCGACGGCAACTGGCGTAGTAGCTGGCGCTTGTCGCTCGATGCGGTTGACGATGGCAAGCGCGGCCTGTGCGGTCGCCTCCACGATGTCGGTGCTGACGCCATGCCCGCGCCACTCGCGCGCGGCGTGACGGGCCGTGAGCTGGGCATGGCCCTGGGCGTCGCCACCTTCACTGACGGCGCGCACCTTGAAGTCGGTCAGCTGCAGCGCGTTGCCGGTGGCGCGCTCAATCGCACGCAGCACGGCATCGACCGGTCCGTCCCCGATCGCGGCCTCGCCGGCTTCGCGGCCGTCGTCGTGGCGCAGCTTCACCGAGGCCGACGCGCTGCCGCCCAGGTGCGTGCTGGTGTTGAGCTGCACCAGCCGCCATGGGCCGGCGGCCTCCGGGTCGAGGCCCAGCGCGATCGCTTCCAGGTCCTCGTCATGCACTTCGCGCTTCTTGTCGGCCAGCGTCTTGAAGCGCGCGAAGATCACGTCCAGCGCTGCATCGTCCGGCGTGTGGCCCAGTGCTTCCAGGCGCTGGCGCAAGGCGGCGCGGCCGGAGTGCTTGCCCAGCACCAGCCGTGTCTCGGCGATGCCGACATCTTGCGGGCGCATGATTTCGTAGGTGCCACGATGCTTGAGCATGCCGTGCTGATGGATGCCCGACTCGTGCGCGAACGCGTTGTCGCCCACGATCGCCTTGTTGCGCGGCACCGCCTGACCGGTCAGCTGGGTCAGCAGTCGCGAGGTGGGATACAGCCGGCGCGTGTCGATGCGGGTATCGACGCCGTAGTGCGGTGCGCGCACCTTCAGCGCCATCACGATCTCTTCCAGTGCGGCGTTGCCGGCACGCTCGCCGATGCCGTTGATGGTGCACTCGACCTGGCGCGCGCCAGCGCTCACCGCGGCCAGGCTGTTCGCTACCGCCATGCCCAGGTCGTCGTGGCAATGGCTGGAGAAGATCACCTTGTGCGCATCGCGCACATGTTCGCGAAGGTAGGTGAACAGCTCGACGATTTCGGCTGGCGTGGTGTAACCGACCGTGTCCGGCGCATTCAACGTAGTGGCACCGGCGGCGACCACGGCGCTGAACACCTCGACCAGGAACTCGGGCTCGGTTCGCAGCGCGTCCTCGGCCGAGAACTCGACCTCGTGGCACAGCCCGCGGGCACGCTCAACCGCGGCCACCGCGGCATCCACCACCTGCGCCTTGCTCATGCCCAGCTTGTGTTCGCGATGCAGTGGGCTGGTCGACAGGAATACGTGGATGCGCGCGTGCCGAGCCTGCTCCAATGCCCGCGCGGCACTGTCGATGTCGCCGCTCTGGCAGCGTGCCAGGGCGCACACCGTGGTGGTTTTCAGCATGCGCGCGATTTCGGCAACCGCGGCGAAATCATCCGGCGAGGCCTGCGGGAATCCCGCTTCAAGTACATCGACCCCAAGCGCCTCGAGTGCTTGTGCAACGCGCAACTTGGTGCGCCGATCCATCGAAAAGCCGGGCGCCTGCTCACCGTCGCGCAAGGTGGTATCGAAGATGCGCACGCGATCGGCGGCAGCTTGGGCGCTGCCGGACATTGTTTCGGTTGTAACCGAGTTGGGGTTCATCGCTTAGCTCCGCTGATGCGAGCCAAGGGCAACAAAAAACCCCGCGCCGTTTCCGGTGCGGGGTTCTTTGGGAGTCTTCAGGTTACTGCTTGGTTACCTGGATACTTGCCCTCAGCCCGCACCTCCGTTGGTAATAAGGAGTACGAGTACAAGGGTAAGAAGGAGCGTGCCGCGAACCTGCAGCAGCCCGGCAACCGTCAGAAGGCGGTTGGTTTCGGCGTTGCGGCGGTGGTTGCTGCGTTGCGACATGTGATCGAACGTAGACCATGCGTTTGTAGGCTGTCAACAGTTTTCTTTATGACGAAAACTACTAAGCGGCCTTAAGTGATTCAGACGGCTATCCGTCCAAATGGAAATACCAGTTCTCTCGTTCGTGCGTTGCGCCCGTGAGAAAAAAGCAGCTCAGTGCGGCTTGAACAAGGCGCGAAGGTAGAGCTGAAGAGCCTGCTGCAGCTGGTTCAGCGCCAGTCGCCGGCCGGTCAGTCCGGGCTCCGCATTCAGCGCGACCGCGGCCTTCATCAGCTGCAATACCACCACAGCGGCCGCGCGCAGATCGGCCGGTTCCAGGTGGGGTGCGTGCCGGGCCAGCAATGCCTGCAATTCTTCCCGCAGGTGCTCGCGGATCGCCATGCCGCGTATGGCGGGAAGGGGTGCGGTGGACTCGGCGAGCACGGCAAAGGCCGGATGACGACGACGAAATCCCACCAGGAAGCGGATCAACTGAGTGCCAAGCTGATCGCCGTCCCAGTCAGGCGAACTTGCCGCCAACTTTTTCAGGCGCAACTGCAAGGTCTCCATATAGCCGCCCATCAAGGCCTGCGCCAGCGCTTCCTTGGTCGGAAAGAACTGATACAGCGAACCGATCGAGGCGCCGGCACGGGCGGCAATTTCGGTCGTGGTGGCAGCCTCATAGCCTTTTTCGACAAAGCAGGCTGCGGCCGCATTCAGCAGGGATGCCACGCGCTCGTGACCGCGCTGTCGTTGCGGTTGGCGGATACGCTCGTTTGACTTTTGTGAGGTCATCCTCATAAATTCCGTAAGTAGGTGAGCCTCACCTCATATCTGGAGAGTACCGTGGAAAACTTGGATCCGCACCGCACTGCGCTTGTTCTCATTGATCTGCAGAAGGGAATCTTGCCGTATGCCGGTGGCCCGCACACCGCGGTCGATGTGTGCGCAAGGGGCGGTGCGTTGGCGGCGCGCTTCCGCGCGCTGGGTGCGCCTGTGGTGCTGGTGCGCGTGGGTTGGTCGGCGGACTTCGGTGACGCGCTGAAGCAGCCGGTGGATCAGGCGACTCCCGCCCGGGCGCTGCCGGACAACTGGCTGGAGCTCGTCGATGAGCTGGCTGAAGCGCCAAACGACATCCACATCACCAAGCGCCAGTGGGGCGCGTTCTACGGCACTGAGCTTGACCTGCAGCTGCGCCGCCGCGGCATCACGCAGATCGTGCTGGGCGGCATTTCCACCAATATCGGCGTGGAGTCGACTGCTCGAGCCGCATGGGAGCATGGCTATGCGCTGGTGCTCGCCGAGGATGCGATGAGTGCGGCGAACGCGGAGCAGCACCGCTTCGCGGTGGACACGATCTTCCCGCGGCTGGGCCGCGTGCGCTCGACGGCACAGATACTCGACGCGCTGGCCTGATGCCTGGCGTCCCCCGGCAAGCGGGGGCGCCATCTAGGCGGTGACCTGGTCGAGCAGCCAGTGATGTAGCACATCGTCATCGGCCGTCAACGGCTCGGCCGAGGCAGGACGTGCCAGCATCGCCGCAAGCGATCCTGGCACGGCTACCGGATGCCCGATCAGCGGTTCCACCACGCTTTCAAACTTGGCCGGGTGCGCGGTGGCGACCACTGTCCAGTTCGCGCTGTCGCCTTGCTCGCGCATGTGATCGAGCAGGTGCATCGCGGTGGCCGTATGCGGGCAGAAAACGTCGCCGTGGTCGCGGGCATGGCTGGCGATGGTCTGCCGGATCGATGCATCGTCGACGCTGTGTGCCTGCAACTGTTCGCGCAAGTCGGGTTCGTTGGGGTAGGTCCAGCGCAGTCGCTCGAAGTTGCTCGGCGCACCCACGTCCATGGCATTGGCCAGCGTGGCGATGGCTACGCGTGGCGCATACGGCGCACCGGCGAAATAGTCAGGCAGCGTGGTGTTCGCGTTGCAGGCGAGCCGCACCTGGCCAATCGGCAAGCCCATCTCGCGCACCCACAGGCATGCCATCGCGTTGCCCAGGTTACCGGTGGGGACGATGAAGTTCATCGGCGTGCCGTGTGCGTGCCATCCGGCCAGCGAAGCGTGTGCGTAGTAGCTCATCTGCGGCAGCAGTCGGCCAAGGCTGATGCTGTTGGCCGAGGACAGCGGCCGCTGTTCCTGCAGCGTGGCATCGGTGAGTGCGGCCTTGACCATGCGCTGGCAGTCGTCGAAGCGGCCGGCTACGCGCAAGGCTTGCACGTTGTCACCGAAGCAGCCGAGCTGGTGTGCCTGGCGCGGTGAGACCAGACCATCGGGATACAGGATCACCACTCGTATGCCGGGTTGGCGGTGGAACGCGGCGGCCACCGCGGCGCCGGTATCGCCGGACGTGGCCACAAGAATCGTGAGCGGTCGTTCGTCCGTGCGTGGGAGCCGACGCATGCAGGCGGCGAGAAAACGCGCACCCACGTCCTTGAATGCGGCCGTAGGGCCATGAAATAGCTCCAGCACCTTCGCGTTCTGTTGCGGCAAAGCGCGTGCCGGCGTGGCGAAATCGAGTGACTCGCTGCAGATCGCCGATAGCTCGGCCGCTAGCGGGTCGCCAGCGAAGAAAGGTGCGAGCAGCGTCGCGGCAGTGTCGGCCAAAGAGCCATGGGGATCAAATGCGGACGGGTCGAGCTTTGGCAGCACCTCGGGCACATACAGTCCGCCGTCCGGGGCGAGTCCGGCGGCGATTGCCTGACTGATCGGCACGGCCGCGCAGCGGCCACGCGTGCTGATGTAGGGCAACGATTCGCTCATGGGCGCCTCAACACGCGGGCTCTTGTGGGAGCGCCTTCAGCCGCGATGCTCTCGGCCCATGTCGCGACTGAAGTCGCTCCCACAGTCTGGGCCGCGCTCATGATTGAGTCTCGCCGTCGATCAGAGTCGCGGCTGGGCCATCGATGGGTGCCACGAACGGATCGCTGTCCAGCCCCGCTTCGGCGAACGCGCTGCGCATCGCAAGCGCGGCGGCCTCGGCATCGCGACGCTCCTCGTACCAGCCGAACACGCTGGGGCCGGCACCGGAGATGCTGGCACCGAGCGCATGATGATCGAGCGCCGCCTGCTTCACGCGGGCGAAGTTCGGCACCAGCGGTGCGCGGCGCGGTTCCACCAGCACGTCCTTCAAACCCTCGCGTACCAGTGCCGCTTCACTGCGATAACAGCCGGCGAGTACCAAGGCGAGGTTGGCGCTTTGCGTCACGAAATCGCCCAGTGCGTAATCACCCACCAGAGCGGCGCGCGCCTTGCGCGTCTCCAGCACGTAGTGAGGATGCACCAGCGCACAGTGCCAGTCGGCTGGCACCGGAATGCGCAGCAGCCGCTCGTGGGTGGCCAGCACCAGACCGCCGAGCAGCATCGGGCCGAGGTTGTCGCCGTGGCGGCTGCCACTGGCGACCGCTTCGCCATCCAGCGCGAAACTGTATAGCGCCTCGCGCGGTAACGGCTTTTCGAGCAAGGCATTGGCGGCCACCAGCGCGGCCACGCAAGACGCCGCCGAGCCGGCCATGCCCGAGCCCAGCGCGATGCCCTTGTGCAGCGTCAGTTCGAAGCCGTATGACAGGCCGAGTGCCTTGCGCAACGCCAGCAGCGCCGTGCCCGCGGTATTGCCTCGCGGATCGGTCGGCAGATCGGTCACGCAGCCATGGATCGCCGCGATACGTACAGTCGGTTCGTCAATGCGACGTACCTCGGCGCGGTCGCCGGCACCGGCCATGCTGTGGCCGAGGATGTCGAAACCCACACCCACATTGCCCACGCAAGCGGGAGCGAAGGCGGTGGCGGCGAGGGCGAGTTGCGGTGACATTTTCCTGGATTCCTGAAGTAGGGCGTTCATGCGCGCGGCTCCAGCGCTTCGGCAATGCGCAACAGGTCGGCGAATACACCGGCTGCAGTCACCTCCGGCCCGGCACCGGGGCCTTGCACGAGTAAGGGATTGTCGCAGTAACGGCGGGTCGTGAACTGCACCACATTGTCGGTCAGCCGCGTATGTGCGAACGGATGCGTGGCAGGCAGCACGGCCAGTCGCACGCTGGCGCGACCATGGCGGTCGAGGCTGGCGACGTGGCGCAGCACGCCGCCGGCGGCGTGTGCGGCGCTCAGCTGCGCGGCCATCGGTGCATCGAGCTCGTCCAGCCGCTGCATGAATTCCGTGTCGGGCAAGCCGACCAACGCGGGTGGCACCAGACTCTGCACTTCCACATCCGCCAGCGATAGTGCGCGCCCGGCCTCGCGCGCCAGGATCACCAGCTTGCGCGCCACGTCGAGACCGGACAGATCTTCGCGCGGATCGGGCTCGGTATAGCCCAGCGCATGCGCCTCGCGCAGCAACGCGGAAAACGGTTGCTGGCCGTCGTGGCGGTTGCACAACCATGCCAGGGTGCCAGAGAGCATGCCGTCCACCGCGAGCAGTTCATCGCCGGTGTCGAGCAGGTCGCGCAGCGTCTGCATCACCGGAAGGCCTGCGCACACGGTAGCTTCGTAGCGAAAGCGCATGCCACCATGACAGGCCGCATGAATCGCCTGCCAGCGTGCCAACGGACCGCTGCCGGCCAGCTTGTTCGGCGTGATCACATGCAGTCCGGCGGCGAGCCAGCCGGCGTAGTGCGATGCCACCGCATCGTTCGCGCTGCAGTCGATCAGCAGCGCATGGCCGCCATCGCTGCCGCGCACATGGGCAGCAAATTCATCGAGATCGCTGGGTCGCCACGTCTGCGCACGGTCGCAACGGTTGTTGAGTTCGGGGTCGTCGCTGTCCAGCCACATGCGCTTGCTGGCGGCGACGCCACAGAGCTTCAGCTCCAGTCCACCCAGTGCCAGTCGCGACTGTGCGGTGCGTAGCTGGGCCAGCAGCGCGCTACCGACGCGACCGGGACCGATCAGGCCGACGGCCAGCACACGGCGACGCGCCTGGAACGCGGGTCGCACAACGCTGGGCGGCTGATGCTGGCTTGCAAGCGGTTGGCTTGCGGATTGAGATGCACAGAGATTCACGATTGCCTCCGGTGGAGGCCCGTGCTCGCTGGCGATGTCGGTATGTGCCGGCCCGCCTCTTCGAGGGCGGGGCCGTTGCGTTGTTGAAGCTACTCGCGCACGGACACCCACCCCGACCCTGTCGTGGTCGTGGTCGTGGTGGTAATCGTGGCGATGGACAGAGTGCCTGCGCAAAGCAGCATGCGCCCGGTGATGACCGGGGCGAGCAAGCTGCGGGCTGGCATGAGAATCGATGACATGGCACCGACCATAAAGGCGATGCTGCACCGCAGTCAACAGATGCATTTGAAACCAGTTTCGGCTGCTCCCTGCCAAGCCAGCTCATCAGTCGAGCCTGAAGGTATCCATGGCTTCGCTCATGGGTCGCAGATCAAGGCGCCTACCCGGGCGCTTATAGCCATGCAGCGGGAGGGTTCCAGGCAGCCACCCATGCGGGTATCGATTCCGCCGGCATCGGGTGGGCGATGACGTAGCCTTGCAACTGCCGGCAACCCAGCGAGATGAGCAGTTCGCCTTGCGCCTCCGTCTCGATGCCTTCAGCAATCACCGTTATGCCCAGCAGACGTGCCGTGGTGATGATGCCGGCGGCAATCGCAATGTTGCGCGACTCCACCAGGATGTCACGCACGAAGCTCTGGTCGATCTTCAATGTGCCCACATCCATCTTCTGGATGTGGCTGAGCGAGGCGCTACCGGTGCCGAAGTCATCCAGGCTTACGATCACGCCCCGCGCACGGCATTCGTCGATCACCAGGCGGGCTCTGGCCGGGTCGAGCAGCGGCCCCGTCTCGGTGATCTCGATGCCCAGCAGGGACCCTTCGATGTCGGCGTGCGCGGCAAGCGCCTCATCGAGATCGGCAATGAACTCCGGGTGCATCAGATGACGCGTGCTGATGTTGACCGACACGGGCATCCTGATCCCCTGAGCCAGCCAGGTCCGATTGGCTCGCAATGCGGCATCCAGCACATAGCGGCCGATGGGGCGCGCGAGTCTGGCGTCGTCCAGGGTGTGATGGAACAGCGCAGGTGGCAGCAAACCGAGCGCCGCATCGCGCAATCGCAACAGGGCTTCCGCGCCCACGACGCGTGGGATGCTGGAATCGGCGTCGATGGCGACGATCGGCTGAAAAAGCAGCGCCATACCGCCATCATCAAGTGCGGCCGCAACGCGCGCTTTCATCGAGCGCTGCTCAACATTCGTGAGTTCAAGCGCGGTGGCGTAAACCTGGTCGCGGTCGCGTCCATTGTCCTTGGCGGTGTACATGGCGAGGTCGGCATGCCGGATGAGGGTTTCCGCATCCGCGTCGTCGTGGGGATACAACGTCCAGCCCACGCTCGCGGTCAGGCGCAGCACCTCGTCACCCCACGACACGGGCTCGCGAATCGCTTCAAGGATGCGAGTGCTTACCAGGTGCATGTCCCTATCGCTGCCAAGGTCGGTGAGCAGCAGGGCAAACTCGTCCCCGCCCAGGCGTGCCACTACATCGCCATCGCGCAAGGTGCTTACTATCCGGCGCGCGACTTCCTTCAGGACGTCGTCACCGGCAGCGTGCCCAAGATGGTCGTTGACGTGCTTGAATCCATCAAGGTCCATCACGCCCACTGCCAACAACGCCTGGCGCCGCCGCGCATGGCCCCGCCCGCGCTTGAGCAGCTCAAAGAACAATCGGCGATTGGGCAACTCGGTCACCGGGTCGTAGTAGGCAAGCCGTTCAACCTTGGCTTCCTGCACCTTGCGCTCGGTGATATCGATGTGATGCCAGACGCGTCCATACGATTGATCGTCGATCGTGATCGGCGAGAAGCTGCGCAGATACGTTCGCGCGTGGCTGATCGAGACTTCTTCGCTCTCCACGGGTTCGCTGCCAAGGAGGATCGCGCGTATGCGCTCAAGCTCGCGATCGGGGTCCGCATAAGCGGCTCGAGTCCTCTCGAGTAAAGTGGTGGAGGGCGTTCCGATCAGTTGCTCAGGTGACTCAACCAGATCGAACAGCCGGCAATACGCCGCATTGCAAAACTGCACGCGGTCGGTTGTGTCGATGACCAGGACGCCCGCGTACCTGCTTGCCAGGATCGCCTGGAAACGACGCAGGTTGAGTCTGAGTTCTTCCTCAGCCAGGTTTCGAGCCTTGCGGGCGCGTAGTCGTTCCAGACCCAGACTCAGCTCTTGCGCCATCTCCTCGAAGATCCGTATCTCGGCGTGGGTAAACGCCTCCTCCGAATCGGCGCCGATGACCATCACGCCCGCCAACTGTCCTTGCAGGCACAACGGAAGCCCCAGCAGCGCACCAAGCCCCAGTGTGCGCGCATGGCTGGCCCAGCTCTCTTCGCCGCCCTCACGTGGCAGCTTCACCACCGACGCGCCCGAGCGGATCACGGCAGCTGTCACGCTTCCGGAAAAGCTCGAGTCAGCGAGGCGGATCTTGAGCGCCTGATAGGAGTCCGCGCCACGTCCTGCGTGCGCACGCAGTGCCAGTGCCTGGATCGAATTGTTCTCCAGCTGACCCATCCAGCACACCGGATACCCACCGGTATCTACTACTACGCGGCAGGCTTCGCCGAACAGATCATCTTCGGTCTTTGCGTGGGTGGCGGTCTTGAGTGTTTCGCTCAGTAACCGCAATGCACGGCGACTTCGCTCAGCGGCAAGCAGGGCATGATCAAGCCGGGTGCGTTGTACGTCGCCCTCAAGCGCGTGGCCGATACTTATCGCCGCCCGTTCCAGCAGTTGCAGCAGCTCCGGGGCGAAGAACGCGGGGTCGCGCGAGCGCAGGATCAGCGCAGCGTGGACTTTGCCGAAGCAAACTACCGGCACCGCCGCCGAGGCGCGGATACCGGTGCGGGCGTAGGCAGGTCGCAGCGTTTCCCGCCCGGGCGCGTCGACGATGTTGGGCTCGACCTCGATCTTGCCCTCCCAGAATCGCGGTCGGGCAAGTGCAATAGGCACCGAGTCCGGATAGATATCTTCCATTCCTGTGGGCGGCGGATCAGGCGCTTGACGCCGCATGACGCCAGCCTCGTAGTCGATTTCTCCCACGATGACCAGTAGTGCGCCGACATGGCGTTCGAGAATCTCCACGATCCCGGTGTACAGCGCCTGCGGCTGCGGCATCGCTGCGACGAGATCGCCGATGTCGGCCAACGCGGCATAGAGGCGCTCCACCGTGCCTGTCAAAGCTGCATCAACCGATGCAGTGGGCGGAATCGATGACATGAATGATCTCGCTGTGGCTCAAGCAAGGTTGCCTCGAAGCTGCGTCAAGCAAGTGTGTGGACGTCCTCTTTCCCCTGACGAACAGCGCACAGCCAGTGCACTGCGACGAGACCATCTCGGCCAGCCCCCCGACCGGCAAAAGTAAGGGTACATGAACGAGCAATGTCATGCCCTTCATGACACCCCGCTCCCATGCCAACCACAACGTGCCGGGCTGAGGAAGAGTCCATCCCGTGGCTTCGGGCCGCTAGTCAACACTGACCTCGCCGGGATCCTCAATGTGCGATAAACGAACATCCGGCATGGACCGGATTACAGCCGCGGCCGCATATGCTCGCGATGGGGCGACGATCTTGACCCGACGTCCCCACCCGCAGGATCGCATGGCCCCCGGCACGCGGCTGGTGCTACCTTGCGCGCGTGATCGAGCGCTGCCTGCCGATAGTCGTTGCCTTGGTGATGCCGCTGTTGGCGGTCGCTGCCGATATGCCGGTTGGCAGCACTGGGTTGCGGAAAGATGTCGTGTTCACCGACTACGCGCCGCTTTCGCGCAGCATGGAGCTGGCGCGACGTCTGTTGAGTCCGTTGAACGCGATGCGCGTTAACCAGGAGTTGGCGCGCACAGGGCAGGTCGCGCGCGAGCAGTCGATTGATCTGGCGCGCGAAAAGTTCGCCGTCTATGTGCCTGCCCACGCCCCGCTGCACGGCTATGCGCTGCTGGTATTCGTGCCGCCGTGGCAGGAGGCGACAGTGCCACCGCGCTGGACTTCGGCACTGGACCGTCACGGCATGATCTTTGTCAGCGCGGCGAATTCCGGCAACACCGCGGATGTCCTCGACCGCCGGGAGCCGCTGGCCCTGCTGGCGGCGTACAACATCACGCGGCGCTATCCCATCGATCCGGACAGGATTTATATCGGCGGGTTCTCCGGTGGCTCGCGGGTGGCCATGCGTATCGCGCTCGGCTATCCGGATCTGTTTCATGCAGCCTTGCTCGATGCGGGCAGCGATCCGATCGGCAACGCGCAGATCCCGCTGCCGCCGGCCGATCTGTTTCGTCAATTTCAGGACTCGACGCGATTGGTTTACGCGACGGGCCAGCATGACGATGACCATCTCGACAAGGACGTGCACAGCCGCGATTCGATGCAGGCCTGGTGTGTGTTCCGTCTGGACACTGTGGCGATGCCATGGGTCGGGCACGACCTGGCCGATCCGGCGAGCTTGAATCGCGCGCTGGATGCGCTGCTTGAGCCCGCGAAGTCCGATCCGGACAAGTTGGCTGCATGCCGCTCGCGCATCGAGCAGGAACTGACCGCGCAACTGAAACAAGTGGAAGACCTGCTCGCGAATGGCAAGCGTGATGAAGCAAGCACGCTGCTGGACAAGATCGACGCGCACTACGGCGGGTTGGCTGCGCCGCGCAGCACCGAGCTGGCGAAAGCAATCGATGCACAGCGTTGATCCCGTGCCTTGGTGTTTCGCCGAACCAGTCGGTGTGGCCTGAGAGGGTGGTGTCAATCAGCGTCCACCCCGATACCCGCTTTCGATCATCCTGCGCGGTCCGCGCACACTGCGATCACTCGAGTTGCACTCTGGCGCTTGATCGCAATGCCCAATAGTCACCAAAACGCCTGGTCAATCAAACGCTCGGTCTCCTTCAGCATCAATCTTTCGGTGCACAACCCGCCCCATACAGGTCGTGATACACCTGACTCACACGTTCCCCCAGCTCGCCATCCTGACGGCCCTTGTTGAACGCGTCATTGAGCTGCTTCTCGGCAAGGTGAAGACTTCGCAGAAACCGCCGTGCGTCGTTCGATAGAGCGAGCTCGGCCATCTGCTGTTCCAGGCTCGCTTCGTCGCCTGCAATGCGTGTCTGCTGATTTTCTGAGGTGGATTCGGTGAGCATGGGCGGTATGTGGGTGGTGTCGTTCATGGCCGATAGTCAAGCAAGACACTTGCCAATACGGCCTGGACCCAGGCAACCCGCAGCGTCGCCACGCTCAGGGTCCCGCACCCCGCTGGAGCGCTCACGCGGGCGTGGATTGAGGGCAGCGCACGAAATAGCCGAACCGGTCATCCGGCGACACGATGGCGAGCGTTCCCTGCCGATGACAGCGAAAATTGCCTCTACCTGACGTCTACGGTCAGCCAACGGAGGGCAGCTTGGGGGGCATGCGAGCGGGGTGAATGGCGTCATCCAGGCGCAAGCTGAATGAGCAGCCGAAAGTGTGGCGTTGTTCGCACCATTGGCTATCGCAGTTGCCCGAGGGGCGGTGAACAGCTACAACGATGAGCAAATCGAGCAAGGGTTTCAGCCTTTGCCCGTGTTTTGACGAGACTGTAGATCACCCTACGTCCGACCGGACGATCCGGATCAAACCAGGTCGGCACCGCCGAGCAGGGATCACCGATCAGGTAAGCGATGAGCTATCGACTGCAGTGCGGCATATCCGTCAGTGATCTCTGCATCGAGGCGCGTCGACCGCAGCCGCCCGCGCGGCGGCTCGGAAGCCGCGCCACCCGCGTCCGGCAAGCCGGCGCGAACACCTGATGGCGGCCCGGCAGCGTTGGTTCACGTTTTCGCTGGTCGTGGCGACACTGTTGGGGATTGCCGTCGGCTGGATCTGCAACCGCCACCTGACGTCGCAGCAGGCGGTCGATGTCGCGGCAGATCTGTCCACCATCACGGACGCGTTTCTGCGGCTGATCAAGATGATCATTGCGCCGCTGGTGTTCGCCTCGCTGGTAACGGCGATCGCGAGAATGGGCGGGGCGGCCGAGATCAGTCGTGTCGGGGTGAAGGCGCTGGCGTGGTTCCTTGGCGCATCCTGTGTTTCCCTGACAATCGGTTTGCTGATGGCGCACTGGATGCAGCCGGGCGCGGCGCTGCATGTCCAAGCACAGCATCCACTCGCCCTATCGGGCACGGCGAGCGGCGTGGATACCGCAGACTTTACCGTTGCGGATTTCGTGACGCATCTGATCCCACGCTCGTTCGCTGAGGCTATGGCTGGCAACGAGATCCTGCAAATCGTGGTGTTCTCGATCTTCATCGGTGCGGCAGCAGCGGCGCTGAAGGACAAAGCGCTGCAATTCGTGGAACTCGTCGAGCAGCTCGCTGCCATCATGTTCAAGGTGACCGACTATGTGATGAAGGCGGCGCCGATCGCCATCTTCGCCGCACTGGCAAGCTCGATCTGCATTCATGGCATCGGCATCGTGGGAACCTACGCACGGTTCGTGGCCGGTTTCTATTTTTCGCTGGGACTGCTGTGGGGTGTCCTGATCGCCGCGCTCTTGCTGATCGTCGGCTCGCGCGGTTTGCGTTTGCTTGCTGGGGTCCGGCAACCCGTGTTGCTGGCATTTGCCACCTCTTCGTCCGAGGCGGCTTATCCGCGGTTGCTGGAGGAGCTGGTTGCGTTCGGCATCCCTCGGCGCATCGCAAGTTTTGTGCTGCCGCTCGGTTATTCGTTCAACCTGGACGGCGCAATGATGTATTGCACGTTTGCGATTCTGTTCATCGCGCAGGCCTATGGGATTGAGCTCACGGTGACCCAGCAGATCACCCTGTTCGGTCTGCTCATCGTGACGACGAAGGGTGTCGCCGGCGTTCCACGCGCGGCGATCGCCGTGGTCGCCGTCACCTTGCACTATTTCAACTTGCCGGACAGCGGCATTGCGCTCGTACTCGCGGTCGATCATGTGCTCGACATGGGGCGGTCCGCGACGAATATCCTGGGCAATTCCGTCGCGGCCGCGGTCGTTGCAAAGTGGGAAGGTCAGATCGCGCCGACGTCGGATGCCGGTCGTTCGTGACTCCCTGATTCCCCGCAGTGAATGGTTGCCACCCTAACGGATGATTCCCCATGCCTGCCATTGCCTACCTAGAATGCTCTCGTTGCCACGCAAGACTTTCCGCCGACACGCCGCAGACGCTCTGCACGCAATGCCCCGACCAGCCAGCCGGCGCGCTGTATGTGAGGTACGACCTGACGCATCTGCAGGGTCGATCGGCGGAAGAAGTTGTCGGCAATGACCCAACATCGCCATGGAGCGGCATGTGGCGTTACCGCGCCGTGCTGCCCGATGTCGAGCCGGTCACCCTTGGCGAAGGCTGGACGCCAATGCTGCGCAGCAAGCGGCATCCCGGCGCGTTCCTGAAAGAGGAAGGCGCCAATCCCACCGGTTCGTTCAAGGCGCGCGGTTTGGCGCTGGCGGTGACCATGGCACGCCACTACGGCCTGAAAAAGCTGGCCGTGCCTTCCGCTGGGAATGCGGCAGGCGCGCTGGCCGCATACGCTGCAGCGGCCGATATTGAAGCGCACATCTTCATGCCACGCGACGTGCCGCTCGCGAACTATGTGGAAGCCATGGCGTACGGTGCCAACGTGACGCTAGTCGATGGTGTCATCTCCGATTGCGCCCGGATCGTTGGTGAGCGAAAGCAGCGCGAAGGCTGGTTCGATATCTCCACGCTCAAGGAACCCTTCCGTGTGGAAGGCAAGAAAACCATGGGCTACGAACTCGTTGAACAACTTGGATGGGAATATCCCGACGCGGTGTTCTATCCCACCGGCGGTGGCGTCGGCCTCATCGGTATGTGGAAGGCGTTCGAAGAGATGGAACAGTTGGGCTGGCTAAAACCCGGCAAGCGCCCACGGATGTTCGCGATCCAGTCTTCCGGGTGCGCGCCGGTCGTGCAGGCCTTCAATGACGGAGCTGCCGCAAGCCAGATGTGGCAGAACGCGGAAACCGCCGCCTCGGGCTTGCGCGTACCGAAAGCCTATGGCGACTACATCATCCTGGATATTCTGCGCGCCTCCGGCGGTATGGCCGTGGCTGTTTCCGACGACGATATCTTCGCCTCCCTACGAGACTGGGCTGCCAACGAGGGCATCTTCCTGTCACCCGAGGGCGCGGCGGCCACGGCAGCCTATGACCATTTGCTGTCCACCGGCGTGCTGGATGCTTCGCATCGCGTCGTACTGTTCAACACGGGTGCCGGTTTGAAATACACGGATGTCACTGCGGCTGCCTTGGGTCTCAAGCATCCTGGCGGAGCGTGACCTGGAACGGCCAGCTCTTTCGTTCGGACTTGCAGCGCAATGGCGCGACCGATTGACCAGCAAGCACACCGATCAGCTCAAAAGCTATCTGCGATGCGCGGAAGACGACATGATTTGTCGCGTAGTGACCAGGTAGCTATCGACGAAGAAGGTAACGAGAGACTCATGATGTGCGTCGGGATGTGTCGACGGACGGCCAAGCCGCTACGCAAAGTGTCGAGAGGCGCCGGTGGTCAAGCACAAGCGTAGTGCTGCATGGCTAAGCTGATTCAGCTGGCCGAGTTCGCGGAAACCGCAGCCGGAGCATGGCTCGCAGCGACATTCGAGACCGTCGTCTGTGTTGTGAGCATGGCACCAAGGGTCAGCACGCAGATCAGCAGGCAGGCGGCGAAAAGGCTGTGCAGCATCAGGGTTTCGAATTTCATGATGGTTCTCCGCGAGTGGGTTGGGAAGCTTTCAAGAGGTATATGGCAAACCCCGTGCCAACCTTTCGAATTCCCCGCAACCCGCATTCCTTTGCCATTTCAACCGTCGCCTCCGGGCAGGAGCTGATGTCCGCGGACGGTGTTGGTATTGTCCGGACATGCGCGGACAGCGGACAGTGCATATCCGCGATCGATCCGCAGCAGACCATTTGCTTTCTCTCGAGCTCAGACGCAGCCCGAAGGAGTTTCAACCATGTACGTCGCTGGCCTGGTTATCCCCGTGCCCGAGGACAAGATGGATGCCTATCGCCGATGGGCTGAAAACGGGGCGAAGATCTTCAAGAGCCATGGCTGCCTCGAGATCGTCGAGAGTTGGGAGGACTACGTCCCCGATGGCAAGCAGACCGACTTCCGGCGCGCCGTCGCGGCAAAAGACGGTGAGAAGATCGTATTTACCTGGCAAATCTGGCCAGACAAGGCGAGCTTCTACGCGGCCGAAGCAAAGATGCACGAGGATGGATCTCTGGACACGCCCGACGAACCGCCGTTCGACGCCGGACGTCTCATCCTGGGCTGCTTCGAGCCCATCTTTTCGATGGGCAGAGATTGACATCGCAGCCGCAATAGCGTGTGTCGCCATGTTGCCGGCGGCCCCACATCAGTGCCTTCTGGCTTTCCGTGTAGCACACCGGGGTCCTGGTGCCATGGGCACAGTCCCTCAGCTTGCGCGCCAATAGCTGCAACAGTGGTCACATCGCTATCCTGGAATCGAGACGCGATTCCTTGCGATAGCCCCAACTACGGTTATACGAGGGCCCGCACACGCTCACATCGCTCCCATCAGGCGGCAGGGATGAGCGCCGCGAACGCGGCCTGGAAATGTGCGGTCACGCTGTCCATGTGCGCCGGGCCGACGTCGAATACCCACTGGCGAAGTGAGTGCGGCGGAGCCAGGCCCGTGGCGGCTATTTGCACCTGCGCCGAAATCGCGCCAACCACCGCTTTCAGCATCAGGGCAGCGACGTCGCCCGTGGCGCTCGGCGCAAGCCCCGCATCAAGCAGGCTGGGGGCGAAAGCTGCACTCTCTATTCCGTGCTGCATGGCGGCACGAACCGCGGTAGCCGCCGCCTCTGCGGTGAGCGCAGGTGACCAAGTTGATGGATCGCCAAGCCCTACCACCATGACGGCCCGAGCGAGGACGGTCGCCGGCAGCCGGCTGAGCAAGAGCGTCTCCATGGGCTGAGCCCGAAAGTATCCCGCGCGCCGAAGCTTGGTCAGCGTACCGCCAAGCGCGTCATCCAGATGGCGCAGACCGCCCGCCGGACCGGTATCAGAGAGCTCGCGCTCAAACATGCAGGCAAAAGACAGGTCGACTGCCGCCATCACTCCGTCCCAGGCCGCGACGGTAAGGGACACACCATGCAAGACACCAATCGTTCGCTGCTCAGTCATGCTCCGAGCCTCCCGGGGCCAAGGCCAGATCATAGCGTTGTGCCAGCCTGCTCGATGGCGAGCGCCATCGCCATCATCAAACGATCATGTCGATTCGCGTTGCACATATGCATGCGCGCATCGAGCTTGGCCGAATGTCCGGTCTGGGCAAGCGGTCCTTGTTCACCGGACATCCAGGCGGCAATCTCATGATGTTGGCTTCCGGCGGCGACCTGAAGCGGTCGATGCACGATGGCCGAGGGGCTGGCGCGCCGCTGAGCGCGCCTACTTCGTCACGAACAAGCCCACGGTCAGCGCAATTCCGATACAGACGATAGCGATGCGCAGTACCTTCTCGTTGACTCGATGCAACAAGTGGGCGCCGATCTGGCCGCCGATGATCGCAGGGGCTGCTACGCATGCGATCAGTGACCAAGGAAGGGCGCGAGACTGCACCAGGAAGATCGCCACTGCTGAGGCGTTCATCACCGCTGCCAGCACGTTTTTGGTTGCACCAGCGACGCGCACGCTCAAACCCGTCGCAGTAAGTGCGGCCAACATCAGAATACCGATGCCGCCACCGAAATAGCCGCCGTAGATGGCGATGCAGAACTGCACAACCATGGCAAAGTGTCTGTCCAGTGCCGGTTTAGTGCCGTTGTTCGGTAGCTTTCTCAAAAAGCTACCCCAGGCGAATACGACTGTGGCGAACAACACGAGATACGGCACGAGCCGGGTAAACACGCTGACCGGCGTCACAAGCAGTAACACAGCCCCAAACGCGCCACCGACCAAGCTGATCCATAGCAGCAGGCGGAACGATAAGCCCTCGGAACCCGCAACGTCCGCGCGTCCAGCCAGCCCCGTGGTCACTTGGCCTGGAAACAGCGCAATGGTGGAAGCGATATTTGCCGCGCGGGGATCGAGGCCTGCGAACAACAGTGCCGGAAAGGTAAGAAAGGATCCGCCTCCAGCCAAAGCGTTTTGCACTCCGGCAGCGAACGATGCAAGGATCAATTCCAGCCAAGACCATGTCGGGTGCATACGAGCTCGTCGGATGATGGCGCATCACTATGCGGGACTTCACATCGACCGGAGGGCGACCCCATCCGGGGCTTTGACAATACCTGATCAAGGTATCGGGCTGACGCTAGATGCACCACGCCAAATTGCCTCCAGTTCTGGCAATGCGTCATGCGATCCGTTTTGGTGGAACTCAAGGCTTGCTGCGGACTTCCACACTACGCGCCATACTCGGCAGCTTCTTTCCCTCGGCAAGCGGGGAAAGTCCGCTCCCTTCAATCCGAAGCGGACATCGTGCGGCACTTCATGTGCCGCGATTCGGCAATTAGGCCCTAGGAGGATACCCAGATGAAGCGCACGTGGACGATCATCGGGGTAGGTGATGTGGCTGGCAGCTTCAAGTGGTACCAGTCGCTCTTTGGACTGCCACAGACGCAACCTGCCCATGACGACTTCGGGCAGATTCTCGACTCGGATGGCACGGTCTTGCTCTGCCTGCACGAGTGGGGTGCCCACGAGCATCCCACCTTGATGAGGCCTGATCGCGCGACGCCTGGCAACGGCCTTCTCTTGTTTTTTCGTGTGGACGATTTCGAGATGGCCCTGCCAAGGGCACGCGCTCTCGTCACCAGGCTCGAAGAGGAGCCCCGCATGAACCCGAACACGGGAACCATGGAGTTCTCGCTCCGAGATCCTGACGGGTATTACGTCATGATCAGTGCGCTTTCTGCGGCCTGACCCATTCAAGCCGACTTGGGCGAAAGCCGGGCCGAAGGGCTCAACCTACGCGTTGAATGTCCGCTGGTTCTTATCCCTAACGCAGTGAGCGATCTGCTTTGTGGTGTGGATCATCTTTGAACCAGTTCGTGAACCGAACGCGTATCAGCCAAAAGATCATTACCAGCAAAGGCGCAATCCCCAACGCCAGGAGGAGCGGCGATCCGTGCATGTACACGGGCATGACCTTCTGCTGTCCGAGAAAGAAAAAGGATGCTGCAAAAAACAAGGCGAAGCACATACGCCACAGATGCCGCGCGATACGGCGTACGCCGGAAATGCCACCTCGCAGGATCATCCTGAGGTCCCCGGTGGCGGCGAACGCCGCAAATGCAGCGAAGACAAAGTAAGGCACGTATCCGCCGGGCCGCGTCATCGGGATGCTTGCCGCACGCAAGCCAAAGATCAGCAGAGCAGCGGTTACACCCAAGGCGACGAGAAGCGCGCCCTTTTCGAATCGCCCAATGCATCCCTCCTTGCGCCTGACCGTCATCCAGGCGGTGGCCACGAGGTAGATGGTCAAAATCCCGACAGAAACAGAAGCGCTCGGCGGCGCGCCTCCAGCGGCAGTGGGCGGCACAAAAATGGCCAGATATATGGCGAGCGCGGACACCGTAAGCATGGAGAGAAAAAACACGGTGCCGAACGCCCGGTGCAGGCGTTCGCCCTTGCGAACCGACAAGGCCGCCGCGCCGGAGAGTATCCCGACGCAACCCGCGCTGACATGGACAATCAAAAGTGGAGACACTTCAGCACCCGGCGACTAGCTGCAACAGAACGGCAATCGCAATCCAGAGTATGTCGATTGTGCCTATTTATCGGACATGGGGTATCCGTTCCTTCGCGCCCATGATCAAGAGCCACAATACGAATGCCAACTCTCCGAGTCGGGCAGGGGAGCCAAGATTGAAAATCGTATCCTCGAATCGCGGAAGCCATTCGCCGGTGAAGCTCAGGGCCAGGTAGGAGAAGCCAGCGATGACGAGCCAGACGCCCAGGAAGCGGGGCAGAAAGCCCGACCGCAGCGTCAGGATAGCCAGCGGGAACAACCACAGCCCCCATAGCACCTCGGCGGCAACGTCCATCTGATGATGCAGACGAAGGAACAGCAAGGCCAGGGCGTCGCGCTGAGGTTTCTCGAATACCGACAGAAAGTCAGCGCCGCGGACAAGGATCAATGCAGCCGCGTCATTCACGACGTTGATGAGGTAGATTACGCCCGGCATGACACCCCCCAGGATCACCATCAGCACAGCTTGCGTTTGATCCACTCCCTTGAACAATCGCCAAAGGGCCAGCATCAGGTAGATCAGGAGGGCCGCGCAGAAAAGGCAGGTGACGATACCAAAGCGGAAAAGGGATTCGTGCGCGGCGATGTTGGCAGCGGTAACAGTGGCGTCGGTGTTTGCGAACAGAGTATGAGGAATGTAGATAAGGCGGATGGAGCCGGCGAGGATGAGCAGCAGATACAGCAACCCCGCGACTCTGGCGTTCTTGCTGAGTGAGGTCATGTCTTCTCTCCCGAGCAACTATGATGAATGGCCGTGACGGTCGTTACGTTTGGGGCTGCAGGACGATGATTGCCATACCCAGGAGAGCCACACCTGCTCCGGTGATGTCCCATCGGGTTAACACCGCGCCATCGACAAATCGCAGCCACAGCAACGCGACCGCAATATAGATCCCGCCATAGGCGGCATACGTTCTTCCGGCGGCGGCAGGGTGCAGCGTAAGCAGCCAGGAAAATAGGCCCAGCGAAACGGCTGCCGGCACCAAAAGCCACACGGATTTGCCCTGTTTCAATACGAGCCACGGCAAATAACAGCCGATGATCTCGGCGAGTGCCGTCATCACAAACAGTGACGCTTGTTTGAAGAAGTCCAACATTTCTCTTCCAGGGCTGAGTTCAGGGCGACCTAATCGTGTTCGTATGGTGCCTCAAATCTTCGAAAGGTCGGCTTCTGGTCAGGCGCAGACGTTGCGCCGCCGAGGTCGGACTGGCACGCTGCCCGCCACCCAAGGCCGACATCTTCACATTCCACGCAACCTAATTCGGATGAGGAAGTTATGCACCATTCCCGTCTTTGCGCGCTGCTCATCGATTGCAATACGTCCGATATCGACAAGGCCGCCAGCTTCTGGACTGAAGCATTGGGGCGGCCGATCGACCTGGATCATCCAGGCACTCGCGGCAATTACCGCATGCTGGAAACGCCCGACGACGAACCCATCGTTGAGATTCAGCGCGTCACGCATGAGAGCAGGGTTCACGTAGACATTGAGACCGACAACATTCCCGCCGAGGTGGCTCGCCTGGAGAAGTTAGGGGCTCAGGTCGTGGATCGCCTTGAACGTTGGGTCGTGATGCAAGCACCTACGGGGCAGCGCTTCTGTGTCGTCCGGGTACAGCGACCGGGGTTCCCCAAGAATGCCAATCGCTGGGACTAACTTGCGCTGGGCCAGTGGATGGATTTCACACCTTTCCATTGAGTAGCCAGTTACGGGCGCCGATGGCTTCCGGCTGATAACCGACATCGCCCGTCAGCTCAAAGACGTACCGTCATCATCGCGACAGATCGATCGCGTACGTCGCGGTGCCGTCGCCGTTGTCCTTGATCTGGCGAATGTGCCTGAGTCCTGCTGCCTGGGCCACATCCTGTTTGCCTGCGGCACCCTTGAACACGATGGTGCCATGAGCCTTCAATGGCGCGAAATGCCATGAGGTGGGTTCGAGATCCTTCGCGCTGAGCTCTTGATGGCGTTGCAGCCATTTCACCAGGATCTCGCGGGTGCCGTCCGGTGCGGACAGCACGATGTTCTTGCCGTCGAGGCCGGGAAAGTTTCCGCCGCCGCTGGCACGGTAGTTGTTGGTGACGACGATGAATGGCTGGGTCAGCGCGACGGGTTTGCCGTGCCAGGTCAGCGACGTGATGCGTTGGCCCGCGGGCTTCGACACGTCGATGACGTAGCGGATACCGCCCTGGATCTGGTCGAAATTGAAGCCGGGGTAGTGGTCGTTGATCAGTGTCTGTTCGCCGTCCCTGGTCGGGTCGATGCGGTTGAAGCGTTCGGCGGATTTTTCCAGCCACGCCTTCAGGACGCTGCCGTCGATCTTCACTGCGGCCAGCGTGTTCGGATAGAAGTACAGGTCGGCGGCACTGCGCACTGTCAGCGCGCCAGAGGCGACGTCGGTGTAGTCGTCGGGTCCGCCGAAGCCGGTGCGGAAGGCGGCAGCGGACGACAGCACCGGCACCTGGGCAAGCTCGGGATGCAACCGCGGCAATTCGGACCGCACGTAGTCAGCCTGCGCGGCGTTGATGGCGGCCAGTGCGGTCATGTTGCCTTCGTCCGCAAAGTAGCTGCTCATGCGCAGCGTGCTTTCGCCGATCGGCGTGTTGACGTATGCGATCGCCGCTTCATGCACGCTCTGCACCAAAGGTGCGATCCCGGGATCGGCCGGCACGCATTGATTCTTCTGCGCACAGATCGGTCGCACTTCGCTATGCGTGTTGTCGAGGTCGACCACCCAGCGACCCTGCTGCCGATTCAAGACCAGCTGGATAACGCCCAGGTCCTTGCCGAAGAAGCCACCCATGACGGCCGGCACGTTGCGCACGAAGCCGCGCCGGGCGTCGACGTCCTTCATGCCTGCGTAGCGCGGACCGGGAAATTCGGTATGCGCGTGGCCGAGCAGCAGCACGTCGATGCCCGGAACGCCGGCCAGATACCAGCCGCCGTTTTCCATCTCCGGTGTGTATGGCGCGGTATCCAGTCCACCGTGCAGGATCGCCACGATCACGTCAGGATGCTGCGCTTCGAGTTGCGGCAGATACTTCTGCGCGGCCTCGACCACGCCGCTGACGGTGACCTTGCCGGCCAGGTTCTGCTTGTCCCACTGCATGATGGGCGGCGGGGTGAAGCCGATGATGCCGATTTTCAGCGGCACCTCGACCTTGCTGCCGTCCTGTGTATAGGCCTCGATGGTTTTGGTGAGCACAGCCCACGGCTTGAAGATCGGGGCGCCGTCGCGCGTGCTGTCGACGTTGGACAACACCAATGGGAAGTGCGGTCCGGCGCAACGGTTCGCGCGCGCGCCATCCACGTTCATTGGCGTGCCGGTGACCTGCGACAGAAAGCCAAGACCGTAGTTGAACTCGTGGTTGCCGATGGTGCCGCCGTCATAGCCGATCGCATCCATCGCCTGATAGATCGCCAGTTCCTGCTCGCAGGCCACGGGCTTTACCAGCGCCTGATAGTCGGCCGGTACGCTGCCTTGAATGGTGTCGCCACTGTCGAACAGGAAGGTGTTGGGAAACTCAGTGCGAGCGCGGCGGATCAAGGTCGCGGTACGCTCGAAGCCGAGCGAATCGTCCGGCTTGAGCTTGTAGTAGTCGAAGCTCAGCACGTTTGCATGGATGTCGGTGGTTTCAAGGATCGCCACGCTCGCTCGCGCGCCATCTGAAAGTTGGATCGGCTTGTGGGCTTGGCTGACGCAGCCGGCGAGCAGGGTGACTGCCAGGGTGACAAACGGGGCGAGGCGAAGCGACATGGTGGTTCCGTGAGATGCGTGTAGGCCTTGAGCGTAAAAACTAGCAGATCGCGATGACAGATCTTGTCTGGGGTCTTGTGTCGCGTAGCCGCAGGCCTTTTTTGCTCCTGCCCCTGCTTGCAGGGGGAGGCTGGGAGGGGGTTAGGCTTTTGACCTTTGGGCGAAGAGCGACCCCGCCCCAGCCCTCCTCTGCAAGCAGGGGAGGGAGCACATCCGCCGAGTCGTGCGCTTGTCGGTTGGGGTGAGCATAGCGATGCCCAACATGGCGCCGAGGTGAAGTTGGGCATCGCTATGCTCACCCCAACCTACGGCGTGGATTCCCCGCGAGTACCGGTCCCTTATCCCAACCTTCTCCCCGTCGGGGAGAAGGGGCAAATGAAAACGCCGCCCGAGGGCGGCGTTGGATGTTGCTTTGTTGAAGCGGGCCTTACTTTGCCTGGCCGACGATCCAGGTGACGGCGGCTTTGACCTGCGCGTCGGTCAAGGCGGGGTTGCCGCCCTTTGCCGGCATGAAGTTGCCATCCGGACCGTGATAACCCTCGGTCGCATGCTTGATCAGCGTGTCGAGACCCTGGGCGATGCGCGGACCCCACATGCTCTTGTCACCCAGCTTCGGCGCACCGGCGACGCCGGCGGTGTGGCAGCTGGTGCACAGGTTGTCGTAGATGGTCTTGCCGTCGGTCGTGCCACCGTAGGCGACTTGCGACGCGGCGGCCTTGGTGGCGGCATCGGCCGCGGCCTGCATCGCGGCGCGACCGGTGTCGCCGGCATACACGGCGCCGGCCGGGGCAATCCGCTCGGCGATCTGGGCCGTTTCGTTCGGATTGGTTTCATGCGGCTCGCGCTGATAAATCTCGAAGCCGGCGAAGATCAGTACCAGCGTCAGCACGGCCAGACCGCCGATCATCAGCGAAAGTTGGCGGATGGTTGCCTGGTCGGATTTGCTCATGGGACCGCTCACGCACGTACTCCTGTCAGTAGGTCAGCCGGAAGGCCACGATGGCTGCTCCGGCATGCCTGAATGCTTGCACTGTTGCACCGGCCTGGCGAAATCAGCCCGGCGTGGATTACCGCACCGCAGATGGGCGGTATCGATTGCCATGGTGCCGACAGACCCTGATCTTGGGGTCGGACAGACAACCAGTCGCGGATTATAAACGAAGCGCGCGGCAAGTTTCAGGCCTTCCGGTAGATGGCTGCGAGACCCTGGTCCAGACGAGGCCGTTGTCATCGGAGTCGGCGAAGTCGCGCCGATGCCTCAAATACGCCTTGAAACCACGGTTTCCCCTGCCATCGGTCATGCCTTACCCCTGTCAACCGGCATTGTTCAAGGTCGTTCAACAACCCCTATGCTTTCACCCCATGAGGAGCCCGTCGGACGAAAGTCGCCGGCTGGGGGAAGCCCGACAAACTCCGGACACATCCGACATATGAATATATATATGCTGCGTTGTTGTGTGCGGGGTAGCCACACTGTTTAACCCAGGAGTTTTACATGTCGCGTTTTTGGAAGATCGCGTTGATCGTCGTTGCCGTGATCGTGGTGGCACTGATCGGTTTCCGCCTGCTGCACAAGCCTGAAGGCGCGGCTGGCGAAGGCCATCATCGGCAGGGTGCGGGTCAGGACAAGCAGAGTGCATCGGACAAGGCAGCGAATGGCCAGGACAACGGCCCGGTGCCGGTCACGGTCGAGCCGGTGACCAAGCAGAATGTGCCGGTCTATCTCACGGCACTCGGCACCGTGCAGGCGCTGAATACGGTCACGGTGAACGCACAGGTCGCTGGCCAGATGCTCTCGATCAATTTCAAAGAGGGCCAGCCGGTCACCAAGGGCCAGGTGCTGGCGCAGATCGACCCACGCACGTTCCAGGCGGCCTATGATCAGGCAGCGGCCAAGCAGAAACAGGACGAGGCCCTGCTGGGCACCGCGCAGAGCACGCTCAAGCGCAACCAGGCGCTGGTCGCCAACGGCTACGTCGCTGCGCTGGACATGGACACTTTCCGCAACAACGTGGCCCAGCTCGAAGCCACCGTGGTCGCGGATGCGGCGAACGTCCGGTCCACGAAAGTGCAGCTGGATTTCACCAAGATCATCTCGCCGATCGACGGCGTTGCCGGTATCCGCAATGTGGATCCGGGCAACGTGGTGACCACCACCACGGCGATCGACACGCTGACCCAGATCCAGCCGATCTACGTGGTATTCAATCTGCCGGAAGTGAACCTGGAGATGGTGCGTGGTGCCGCCAAGGGTACCGATCCGCTCGAAGTGATCGCGCTCGACCGTGCCGACGCACACCCGCTCGATACCAGCGGCGTGCTGCAGGTGGTCGACAACCAGATCGATATCACGACCGGTACCTTCAAGCTGCGCGCCGTGTTCGCGAATCCAACCAGTAGCCTGTGGCCTGGCCAGTTCGTCAATGTGCAACTGAAGGTACGTACCGTGGACGGTGGCCTGGTGGTGCCGGCACAAGCAGTGCAGCGCGGTCCGGATGGTGATTACGTCTATCTGGTGCAGAGCGACCAGACGGTGAAGATGCAGCCGGTCAAGTTGGCCGGTGAAGTCGGCGACAGCCACGTGATGATCAGCTCCGGCCTGTCCGTGGGCGAGCAAGTGGTGACCGAAGGCCAGTTCCGCCTCAAGCCGGGCAGCAAGGTCAATGCACTCAAGCCGGGCCAGGTGCCGGCGACGCCGACCAGTGCCGAACTGGACAAGGCCAAGAAGAACCAGAGCGGCGGCAAGCGTCATGGTCAGTGACGTCGGCGCGCTGCTGGCGGTGAAGGGCGGCCACCCAGTGGACGACTTCACCGCGGCGCTGCCAAGGACGACTTCGCCGCGGCTGTTTGCCGCCCCTGTTCCACTGAAGGTCGCCCGCGACCTCGCCTACTGACGGTTCCGACGCCCCATGGGATTCTCCACGCTCTTCATCCGCCGACCGATCGCCACCTCGCTGTTGATGGTGGCGGTGCTGCTGCTCGGCATCCTCGGCTACCGGCAATTGCCGGTGTCGGCGCTGCCCGAGATCGAAGCACCCAGCCTGGTGGTGAGCACCCAGTATCCGGGTGCCAGCGCCTCGACGATGGCCTCGCTGGTCACCACGCCGCTGGAGCGCCAGCTCGGACAGATCTCCGGGTTGTCGATGATGACCTCCGATTCGTCGGCGGGCCTGTCGACCATCGTGCTGCAGTTCAACATGGACCGCGACATCGATATCGCCGCGCAGGATGTGCAGGCGGCGATCAATCAGGCGCGCGGCACGCTGCCAAGCACACTGCCATATCCCCCGGTGTACAACCGGGTGAACCCGGCCGATGCGCCGATCATGACGCTCGAGCTCACCTCGGACAGTCGACCGCTGCGTGACGTCAACGATTACGCCGACTCGATCCTGGCGCAGAAACTGTCGCAGGTGCAGGGCGTGGGCCTGGTCTCGATCGCCGGCAATGTTCGGCCGGCGGTGCGCATCCAGGTCAATCCGGCGCAGCTGGCCAACCTCGGCCTGACCATGGAAGACGTGCGCAACGCGTTGACCGAGGCGAACGTCAACGCGCCCAAGGGCACGCTGAACGGCACCACGCAGTCCTACACCATCAGTACCAACGACCAGCTGGCCACCGCTGCCGAATACAAGAACACCATCATCTCGTACAGCAGCACCACCAATGCGCCGGTGCGTTTGTCCGATGTGGCGAACGTGGTCGACGGCGTCGAGAACGACCAGCTCGCCGCCTGGGCCAACGGCAAGCCGGCGGTGCTGCTGGACATCCGTCGTCAGCCGGGCGCGAACATCGTGCAGACGGTGCAGCAGATCCGGCAGATCCTGCCGCAGCTGCGCAGCGTGCTGCCGGCCGATGTGCACCTGGGTGTGTTTGCCGATCGCACGATCACCATCCGCGCTTCCGTCGAGGACGTGGAGTTCACCCTGCTGTTGACCATCGGCCTGGTGGTGGCGGTGATCTTCGTGTTCCTGCGCCGGTTGTGGGCCACGATCATTCCGTCGGTCGCGGTGCCGTTGTCGCTGCTCGGCACGTTCGGTGTGATGGCGTTCACCGGGATGTCGCTGGACAACCTTTCGCTGATGGCGCTGACCGTGGCCACCGGCTTCGTGGTGGACGATGCGATCGTGATGATCGAGAACATCGTGCGCTACATCGAGCAGGGCGTTGAAGGCAAGGAGGCGGCCGAAATCGGTGCCAAAGAGATCGGCTTCACCGTGCTGTCGCTGACCGTTTCGCTGACCGCCGTGTTCCTGCCGCTGCTGCTGATGCCTGGTGTCACCGGGCGTCTGTTCCACGAGTTCGCCTGGGTGCTCACCATCGCCGTGGTGATCTCGATGCTGGTGTCGTTGACGCTGACGCCGATGATGTGCGCCTACCTGCTGAAGCCCGATCAGTTGCCCGAGGGCGACGATGCGCACGAGCGACATGCTGCCGCCGGCAAGCAGAATCTATGGACGCGTACGGTCGGCCTGTACGAGCGCACGCTGGACTGGGTGCTCGATCACCGGCCACTGACCATGATGGTCGCGGGCGCGGCGGTGGTGCTTACGGTTTTCCTGTACATCGTGATACCGAAAGGTCTGTTGCCCGAACAGGACACCGGCCTGATCACCGGCGTGGTGCAGGCCGACCAGAACGTGGCGTTCCCGCAGATGGAACAGCGCACCCAGGCGGTCGCCGAGGCGCTGCGCAAGAATCCCAACGTGGCAGGTGTGGCGGCGTTTATCGGTGCCGGTTCGATCAACCCCACGCTGAACCAGGGACAGCTCAGCATCGTGCTTAAGGACCGCGGCGATCGCCGCGGCCTGGATGATGTGCTGGCCAGCCTGCAAAACAATGCGGCGGACATTCCCGGCGTAGAGCTCTACCTGAAGCCCGTGCAGGACGTGACGCTGGATACCCGCGTTGCCGCCACCGAATATCAGTACTCGATGTCCGATGTAAATGCGGACGAACTGTCGACCTATGCGGAGAAGATGACCCAGGCGTTGCGCGATCTGCCGGAGCTGTCCGACGTCGACAACAACCTGGCCAATCAGGGCAACGCGCTCAAATTGACCATCGATCGCGAGAAGGCGAGCCGACTCGGCGTGCCGATCCAGACCATCGACGATACGTTGTACGACTCGTTTGGCCAGCGCCAGATCTCGACCATCTTCACCCAGCTGAACCAGTATCGCGTGGTGCTGGAAGTGGCCCCGCAGTTCCGCACCAGCACCGCATTGCTCAATCAATTGACCGTCAAGAGCAACGGCAGCGGCGCGCTGACAGGAAGCAATGCGACCAGCTTCGGTCTGGCCGCTTCGAGCAACTCGTCGACCAGTACCGGTATCAGCGTCGCCAACACCGGCATCATCATCGGCAACGGTGGCACGATCCCGCTCGCTTCGCTGGCCAATTCCATCAACACCAATGCACCGCTGGTGATCAGTCATCAGCAGCAGCTGCCGGCGGTGACGGTGTCGTTCAACCTGGCGCCGGGGTACTCGTTGTCGCAGGCGGTGGATGCGATCGGCAAAGTGGAGCAGAAGCTGAACTTCCCGCCGCAGGTACGCGGCCAGTTCATCGGCAAGGCGGCGGAGTTCTCATCTTCGCTGAGCAACGAGATCCTGCTGCTGCTCGCCTCGGTGATCGTGATCTACATCGTGCTGGGCGTGTTGTACGAGAGCTACATCCATCCGCTGACGATCATTTCCACGCTTCCACCGGCTGGCGTCGGTGCGCTGCTGGCTCTGATCATGTGCGGCATGAGCCTGTCGGTGGATGGCATCGTCGGCATCGTGCTGCTGATCGGTATCGTCAAGAAAAACGCGATCATGATGATCGACTTCGCGATCGAGGCGAAACGCACCGGCATGAACGCGCATGACGCGATCCGCCGTGCCTGCCTGCTGCGCTTCCGTCCGATCATGATGACTACCGCGGCGGCCATGCTCGGTGCGCTGCCGCTGGCACTGGGCACCGGCATTGGTGCCGAATTGCGGCGGCCGTTGGGTGTATCGATCGTCGGCGGTTTGTTGCTTTCACAGCTGGTGACGCTGTACACCACGCCGGTGATCTACCTGTATATGGAGCGATTCTCCGACTGGTTGGAGCATCGTCGCGAGCAACGCGCACTGATACAGGCGCGGAGCACCACGTGAGTGCGGGCGCCAGGTTCCTCGACGCAGCCATCAACGGTGCGTCGAAAAAGAAGCTGGCAGGAAAGGGGCGGGCCCGCGGGCCGTCGCCCCTTTCGGCGTTTTGTCGAGCGTGATTCAACATGGCGCCATGACTCAACGCGTCGATCCTGACTCAACGCTTTGGCGGCTCGTGCGTTGAGTCACTCATGAAGCGAAGCTACCCTGTCAATTCCCCCCTGCCGTGTGCGGGGGCTGGATCTGCCGCATGAATATCTCCGGTCCTTTCATCCGTCGCCCGATCGGCACCTCGTTGCTGGCGATGGGTGTGTTTGCTGTCGGCATCATCTGTTATGTGCTGCTCGGCGTGGCGGCGCTGCCGAACATGCAGTTTCCAGCGATCTTCGTCACTGCCAGTCAGGCGGGCGCGAGTGCCGGCAACATGGCGTCCACCGTGGCCGCACCGCTGGAGCGGCATCTGGGGCAGGTGCCGGGCATCGACACGATGCGCTCGACCAGTTCGCTGGGCAGTACCCAGGTGCTGCTGATGTTCGACGCCGGGCGAAACATCGATGATGCCGCGCGCGATGTGCAGGCGGCGATCAACGCCGCCGCCCCCGATTTGCCGGCTGGCCTGAACAGCCCGCCGAGTTACGAGAAGGCCAATCCGAACGACGATCCGATCATTGCGTTTGCGCTGACCTCCGACACCCAGTCGGCGCGCGATCTCTACGATGTCGCCGATTCCCTGATGGCGCAGCGGCTGCGCCAGCTTCCCGGGGTGTCCGAGGTGGACATCCTCGGGGCGGCGACACCGGCGGTGCGGGTGGACGTGAATCTTCGCGCGCTGAATGCGATGGGCCTGTCGCCTGACCAGTTGCGCAATGCGCTGACCGCCGCAAACGTCAATGAGCCGGAGGGCTTTTTGTCCAACGGCGTGACCACGATGTCGGTGAGCGCCAATGATGCGTTGCACACGGCGGCTGATTTTGCGCAGCTGGTGGTCGCGACGCACAACAACATCCCGGTGCATCTGTCCGATATCGCCAAGGTCTACGACGGTCTGCAGGATGCGTACCAGGCGGCCTGGTTCCAGGGCAAGCCGGCGATCCTGATGTACGTCTACAAGCAGTCCGATGCCAACATCATCGCCACCGTGGATCGGGTCAAGGCGGAGGTGCCGACACTGCGCAGCTACCTGCAGCCCGGCACCACGCTGACGCCGTATTTCGACGACACGCCGACGATCCGCGCCTCGCTGCATGAAGTGCAGCTCACCTTGCTGATCAGTCTGGCCATGGTGGTGATGGTGATGGCGCTGTTCCTGCGCCGGCTGGCACCGACCCTGATTGCCGCAGCGGCCGTACCATTGTCGCTGGCCGGTGCCGCGGTGGTGATGTACATCCTGGGCTACACGCTCAACAACCTCACCCTGCTGGCGCTGGTGATCGCGATCGGCTTCGTGGTGGACGATGCGATCGTGGTGATCGAAAACATCATCCGCCATATCGATCAGGGCATGCCGCGCCTGCAGGCGGCGCTGGCGGGTGCGCGCGAGATCGGCTTCACCATCGTCTCGATCACCGCGTCGCTGATCGCCGTGTTTATCCCGCTGTTGTTCATGGGCGGCATCACCGGCATGTTCTTCAAGGAGTTCACGCTCACGCTGGTGGCAGCGATCACGATATCGGCGATCGTTTCGCTCACGCTGACCTCGTCGCTGTGCGGACATTTCCTGAGTGGTCACGACGCGCCGGGTGATCCAGCAACGAGCAAGCCCTCGAAGCTGGCCGTCGCGCTGGATGGTTTCCATGAGGGCATGTTGCGGTTCTACAGCCGGGCGCTGGATTTCTCGCTGCGCCACGCGTTGCTGTTCTCGTTGACGCCGCTGATCCTGATTGGCATCACCGTGCTGCTGTTCACCCAGGTCAAGACCGGCTTGTTTCCGCCACAGGACACCGGCCTGATCCGTGGTCGCGCCACGTCGGGTTCCACCGTCTCGTTCAAGGACGCGTCGAACCGCCAGCAGCGCCTGATCGACATGTTGCTGAAGGACCACGACGTCGCCACCGTGGGCGCGCGTCTTGGCAGCAGTCGGCAAGGCGCCAGTGGTTCGTTCGACATCGAACTGAAGACGCACGCACAGGGCCGTCGGGACGACACCTTTGCGGTGCTTGCGCGGCTGAGCGCCAAGGCCGCCAAGTATCCCGACCTCAACGTACGTCTGCGACCGATTCAAGACCTGCCGAGTTTTGGCGGCGGCGGTACCAGCCAGGGCGCGCAGTACCAGATCTCGCTGCAGGGCGACAATCCGGATGAGCTGCAGGCATGGCTGCCCAAACTGGTGGCCGGGCTGAAGAACAATCCCAAGTTGCTCGACGTAGGTAGTGATCTGGACGATGCCGGGCTGCAGCAGAACATCGTGATCGACCGCGACAAGGCGGCGCGACTGGGCATCTCGATGGGCACCATCGACGGCGTGCTGTACGACTCGTTCGGCCAGCGCCAGGTCAGCACGATCTACTCCGATCTCAACCAGTACAAGGTGGTGGTGAATGCGCTGCCGAATCAGACCGCCACGCCAGCGGCGCTGAATCACGTGTACATCCCGACCAGCGGCGGCACGATGACGCCGCTATCCGCTATCGCTCATCAGGTCGCCGGTCTGGCGCCGACCCAGATCACCCACGAAAACCAGTACACCACGATGAGCATGAGCTTCAACCTCGCGCCCGACGTGAGCATGGGCGAGGCACTGCAGATCATCCAGGCCACCGGCAACAACATGCGCATGCCGGGCGACATCAAGCTCAACGTCGGCGGCGATTTCCGCCGCTTCCAGCAATCGCAGAGCGGCATGCTGTGGCTGGTGCTTGGAGCGATCCTCACCGTCTACATCGTGCTCGGCATCCTGTACGAAAGCCTGATCCATCCGGTGACCATCCTGTCCACCCTGCCGGCCGCTGGCGTCGGCGCGCTACTGGCGCTGTGGATCACCGGCACCGAGCTTTCGATCATCGCGCAGATCGCGCTGGTGCTGTTGATCGGCATCGTCAAGAAAAACGCGATCATGATGATCGACTTCGCCCTGGTCGCCGAACGCGAGCATGGCAAGTCGCCGCTGGAGGCGGCGCGCGAGGCCTGCCTGGTACGCTTCCGGCCGATCATGATGACCACCATGGTCGCCATCCTCGCCGCACTGCCGATCGCCATCGGTCTGGGCGAGGGTTCCGACCTGCGCCGCCCGCTCGGCATCGCCATGATCGGCGGCCTGCTGATCTCGCAAAGCCTGACTCTGCTCAGCACCCCAGCCCTCTACGTGATCTTCTCGTGCCTCGCCGCTCGTTGGAAAAGTCGCCGCACCGTCCGCAGCGTCGCCCAAGCTGTATAGAGCGTGCGCGCGAACGCCCCGCTCTTGTGGGAGATTCTATGTTTGCATGCAAGTGGTTTGGGGTAATTTGGGTTGATACTGCGAATCGGTCTTGAGCAGTGCGAAGGCGATACGG
>NZ_JACHCN010000009.1 GCF_014205795.1 Rhodanobacter sp. MP7CTX1 | reverse complement strand
TGCAACTGGCGGCCAGTGATGGCAACAGCGTCGTGGTCAGCAGCACCGGTCCGGCCGGCACGCCGATCAGCGGAAACATCGGCTATAGCGTGGCCGCAATTCCTGCGCGTCACATCATCACGGATCTGGCACCGAGCACCGGCTACACCGTTACTGCGTCCACCAACAATGGTGTGCAGAGCATTCTTGTGAGTGTCGGTGGCACGACCATGAGCAGTGCCAAGGGCGTGCTCGACTTTACTGAAGGCACGACCGCCTCACTCGCGGCCAACTTCACCAGTACAGTCAGCGGCCTGACGGCGACCTTCACGGATGCGTCCACTGATCCGGGTGGCACCATCAGCGCGTATGCGTGGACGTTTGGCGACGGCAGCACCTCGACCGCTACCAGCCCAAGCCACGCCTATACGACGGCCGGCACGTACAGCGTGGTCGAGACCGTCACCGATAGTGTCAGCGGCAAGACCAGCTCCAAGTCTGCCTCTGTGACTGTGAGCAACCCCGGTGGTACGCCGACGGCCAATTTCACCAGTACTTCCAGCGGCCTGACGGCGACCTTCACGGATGCGTCTACCGATCCGGGTGGCACCATCAGCGCGCATGCATGGACGTTTGGCGACGGCGGCACCTCGACGGCCACCAGCCCAAGCCACGCCTATACGGCGGCCGGTACGTACAGCGTGGTCGAGACCGTCACCGATAGTGTCAGCGGCAAGACCAGTTCCAAGTCTGCCTCTGTGACTGTCGCCAGTACCGGTGGTACGCCGACGGCCAATTTCACCAGTACGGCCAGCGGCATGACGGCGACCTTCACCGATGCGTCCACTGATTCGGGTGGCACCATCGGCGCGCATGCATGGACGTTTGGCGACGGCAGCACCTCGACCGCCACCAGCCCTAGTCATGTCTACGCGGCGGCCGGTACGTACAACGTGGCCGAGACCGTCACCGACAGCGTCAGCGGCAAGACGAGCTCGAAGACCGCCGCAGTGGCCCTCAGCAGTCCGCCGAGTGGTTCGTCCGAGCTGTTGGGCAACACCGGCTTTGAAAGCGGCGCAGCCGCACCGTGGGCAATGACCGCCGGCGTGTTGTGCAACGTCACCATCTGCAAATCTGAAGTCCCGCATAGCGGTACGTGGTTCGCATGTGTGGATGGCTGGGGTTCGACCCACACCGATACCCTGGCGCAGGCGGTGACCATTCCGAGCGGCAAGAAGCAGGCAACCTTGACGTATTACCTGCATATCGATACGGCGGAAACCACGAAAACCGCGGCTCATGACACGCTGAAGTTGCAGGTACTCAACAGCTCAGGCAAGGTGCTTTCGACCCTGGCGACCTACTCCAACCTCAACGCTGCCGCTGGCTACACGGTATACACGAGCAACCTGGCTGCTTATATCGGTCAGACGGTGACGATCAAGTTCACCGGTCAGGAAAACGCTTCAAAGCAGACTTCATTTGTCCTGGACGACATCACCTTGACGGTGCAGTAAGTCAGATTCATCCGGCAGCTGCGCAAGACGTGCAGCTGTTCCGGTCATCACACGGAAAGAGTCCGGTCGCAAGACCGGGCTCTTTTTCTTTATTTGGCACCGGCGCACTGCGGCGGCTCGTATCAAATACTGTCTAGACGGTACTCAGGAATTTTCGCAATTCTAGATTGCCGGAAGATCGCGCTGACGTCGCCGCATCAGTGCCACCCCGGTCAGTCCATAAGGACGTCCAATTCACGGATGTCCTGATGAGTCGCTACTCGTCTTCATCGGCCGCTGTCAGGTGAAAATCCGCCCACTGTTGCGCCCCCGCCGTTCCATGTTCATGCAACCAGCGGCCCACGATCGGTTGACCTTCACGCTCGACGAATCCAGCGGCCAGCCAGCCGGATAGCTTCGCTGCCGGTGCAGCGTACTCGACGGATACGGCGGCGTACCGTTCGTCGCGGCGAGCTGCGCGGATCAAGGCATCGATGTGTGAGCGGCGCATGCCTTGCGCGGCGTCGCATGACCAGAAATCACGTACATGCAGAGTCGTACCGTCGATCTGGCATGCGAACCATGCGAGCAAGGAATCCTTGCCGGACTCAGTCAGGCACAAATAACGCGTTTTGATACCGGGCAGTGCATCGAAACGCCAGCGCAACATCGCCGCATCACGTATCGCAATCACTCCGCTGCCGTGTTCGGAATTGAGCCAGAGCTCGTCCATCCGCGGGTCGGCACAGTCGTGCCAGATGGCGACAAGGCGTGGCTTGCGTTGGGCACGCAGCATACGCTGCCCGTCGCGCAGGCGATCGACTAGCCATCCCATCGGTCGCGCCACAAACTTTGGCATTACGCGTGCGAAATAGCTGCCATGACGCAAGACGCACGAGAATCTTCGCAGCTCGCCAATCACCGGATAACCGGCGCGTTGAACCACAGCGGTTGCCTTGCGATTGGGGAATCCGTAAAGCAGATCGAAGCGATCGGCAGCGGCAGCCATGAGTCCTGCCTGCAGTATCAGCGCCGGGCCAAGAGTGCGGTGTTGGGCAGTGACGGCCATGTCGACCAGCACGCCAGCACGCATTTCGCGGCCCTGCCAGAGCATTCGGCGCGGCCCGGTCGCACAGGTGCCGACGCAAGCCGCCTTGGGCGTGTAGTTGAGCAACTCCAGCAGTGGTGTGCCCCAGGGGCAGCCAAGATAGAACCAGTCGTACTTCGCTGCATGATGTCGCGTCTCGTCGCCCAGTGCGCCTTGCCAGGTCGACAAGACCACGTCACGATCGCGGACGGCATCACCGACGCAGGCAACGTAGACTGGCTCGGGAACGGCAGTATTCACGCGCGCGTGTCCGTGGTCTCTTCGGTCAGCAGGACCGGTGCCATATGCAGATATCGCGTACTGCGACGTTTATTGGCAATGTCATCGTAAACCGCTTGCGCGGCCTTCGGCGCCATGTCGAGTACGCGAGCCAGATCCGCCGCCGGCAGATCATGCTCCAGTGCCCAGAGCGCCAGATCCATCGATGCCCACGGCAGCGCGAAATAAAATTCGTCCTGCCCCTGCGCCAGGCTGTAGGTATCGGTTGTTGGTGCTGCCGTGGCGACGCTTTCAGGCAGGCCGAGGTGCCTCGCCATCCCGTACACCTGGGTCTTGTACAAGTGCGCAATCGGTTTGACGTCGGCCGATCCGTCGCCGTTCTTGACGAAGAATCCCTGATCGTATTCGAGACGGTTTGGCGTGCCGACGACGGCGTAATTGAGACGGTCCGCGTGGTAATACTCGAGGGTCTTGCGCAGACGTTGCTTGAAGCTGGTGGCGGCGACAATCTGCAGGTACTCATTGAGGCCCAATGCTTTCTCGTGCATCGCGCCCTCGGGTGACTGCGCGATCAGACGGAAGTGATTGATGCGTCCTTCGGCGCCCCCGGCGATGGCGATTTTCATGCGCCAGTCCTCTTCATATTCCGGCAACACCCTGCGCACGGCCTCGTCGCGCGCTTCGTAACAGCCGATCGCCGCCAGTGCCGGCGCGATATCGAAGGTTTCCGCGCGCACGCCCAGATGGGCTGCTAGTGCGCGTGCCTTCACTGCGCTTGCGTCCGCTGAATCACGCTCGGGAAGGATCAGGGTGAACACGCGCTCGGGGCCCAGCGCCTGCACAGCCAAGGCTGCACAAACCGCGCTGTCGACACCGCCGGAAATGGCCACCACCAACCCGCGCTTGTGCAGCGTGTGTGCGGTGACCTCACGCAGTCGCTTGGCGATCCGCTCGACTTCCTGTGCGTAGTCGAGATCGAAAACACCCCAGTTCAATGGTTCCATGTCGCCTCCGGCAAGCGTAGATGACGCGAATATTCAACAGGATGACAAGAGACGAAAGGCATGACTCCCGTTCCGAACGAGTCTCAACTTCGCCGTGCGAGGATGGCACGGCTGGCCCCATTGCCGTCGACCAGCGCGCGGACTTCCTGGAAGGAGTGGTCCCGCTGCAGCCGCTTGGTCAATGCCGCTCCCTGTCCCAGCCCCACTTCGAATGCCAGCCAGCCGCCCGCACGCAGGAAACGTGGTGCGTCCTCGATCAGGCGCATCAGGATGGTGACTCCGAACGGGCCGCCGTCGAAAGCCAGCCTTGGTTCGTGATGGGCGATCTCGGCAGCCATCTGCTCGACCCTGGTAGTGCGGATATACGGCGGCGCGCCGACGACCATGTCGGCCTGGTTCAATTTGGCGCTGGCGATATAAGGTGGATTGCTGACGATCAGGTCGACATGGCCGAGGAAATCGGGCGTTTCGAACGATGCGAGCAGATCACCGGTGCGAAACTCCACACGTGTCTGCAGTCCGAGATGGACGCCGTTGCGTTTGGCGAAGGCGATGGCATCTTCGCTTAGGTCCGTGCCGAACACTTCCGCGTCCGGTACATGATGGGCGATCGCGAAGGCCAGATTGCCGCAACCGGTACCGACGTCGATGACCACCGCCCGCTGCCGCATCCCGGGTTGCTGCAACAGTTCGATGCTGGCGCGCGCGAGCTGTTCGGTTTCCGCACGGGGAATCAACGCTTGCGGGCCACACAGCATTTCCAGTCCCATGAATTGCTGACGCCCGGTGATATGGGCCAGCGGCTCGCCGGCCAGACGACGGTCAACGAAATGCTCCAGGGTCTGCAGGGACGGACTATTCGCGGGCAACTCCGGCAGTTCGTCGTGCAACGCGGCAACGGCGGACCTGGGATCTCCCGTTGCCGCGTGCCAGAGCGCGCGCAGCGTGCTGTCCGGGCTCTCTTCCGGCTTGTCCGGCAAAAGTTTCAGGCCAATGACGAGACGATCGTGCAACTTCCGGTAGGTGTCGTTCACGCGTGATCCTCCGGCGGCATCTGTTCGAGCAGCGCCTTCTTGCTGATCTTGCCGGTGGCGGTCCTGGGAAGATCCGTGCACAGCACGATCTGCTGCGGCACCATGAAATTCTCCAGGTGTGTGATGCACTGGGCGCGGATCTGCCTGCTGCTCAATGACGTCTCCGGTTCAAGCACCACATAGGCGCGGATAGCCTGCCCCAGCAGTGCATCAGGAACGCCCACCACGGCGACTTCGCGAATGCCGGCAATGGCGAGCATGGCGTTCTCGACTTCGGCCGGGCTCACCTTCTCGCCGCGGGTCTTGATGATGTCGTCGCTGCGTCCGACAAAGTAGAGATAGCCGTCTGCATCCACGCGAAACAGGTCATGCGTGCACAGCACCCGCTCGCCGGGCAATTTGCCGGGACGCAGCATCTGTTCGCTGAGGTCGGGGCGATTCCAGTAGCCGAGCATCACGTGCGGTCCGCGCACATGCAGGATACCGGTCTCGCCAACCGGCGTGGGGTGCCCGTCGGCAGACAACAGATAGACCTCGGTGCCGGGAATCGCCTTGCCCACCGAACCAGGTTTCGACTCTGCCAGTTCCGGCTCCAGATAACTCACGCGCTTGCATTCGGTGAGCCCGTACATCTTGTAGAGCAGCGCGTTCGGAAAAATATCGCGCAAGCGGCTGGCCGATGCGTCGGCCAGTGCCGCCGCCGTATTGGTCACCCGCGTCACGCCTGCAAAGCACAGCGGCTCGCGCTGGTGCAGCGAAATCAGCGTCGCAAAGATCGTCGGCACGCCGGGAAACACTGTCACCCCGAATTCCTGCATGCGCGCGAACACCTGCGCCGGGTAGGTGAACGAGCGTTCGAGCACCAGCGTTGCGCCAAGGTGCACGGCCATCAGCAACTGATACAGGCCGTAGTCGAAGGCCAGTGGCAGGACGCACAGGATACGGTCGTCATGATCAAGGCGCAGGTACTGGATCAGGCTGCCCGCGGCAAACATCATCGACTGATGGGTCTGCATCACTCCCTTCGGATTGCCGGTGCTGCCGGAGGTGTAGATCAGCGCGGCCAGATCGAGCGGGATCGTGGCAGCGGCCTCGGCGAGCGGGGTGCTGTCGTCGATCACGCTGCCGAAGGAGGGGATGTTGTGTCCGGCGGGCACGCTGCCGGAACTGATCACTGCTGCAAGCCCAGTCACCCTGGCGAGCACCGGCAGGAATTCCTTGGAAAGGTGGTCGTCGGTCAGCAGAAGCTTGGCGCCACTGTCGTCCAGGATGAAACCGAGCTTGTCGCTCTTGGTCTGCGGGTTGATCAGCAGGAACACGCCGCCGGCAAGCAATGCCGCATAGATCGACACCACACACGGCCAGCTGTTGTCCATGTAGATGGCGACACGATCGCCCCGTTCGAGGCCATGTCCTCGAAGCGATGCTGCCAGCCGCAATGCGCTGTCCAGCAAGTCATCGTAGGAATGGCTTTCACCGTCGATGACGGCTACGGTCTTGTGCGCAAGTGCAGGGTCCGTGGCCGCAGCCAGCAGGCTCTCATGCAGCAGGCGTGCCGGATGCCGATTCATCGAGTGCCTTGCAAGCGACTGACGAAACGCACCATGTTATTCACCGAATCGAAGTTCTCGGGAAGCATCTCGCTGGCCTTGACCTCGATGCCGAACTCACCTTCGAGGAAAAGGATGATTTCGAGTACGCCAGTGGAATCGATCACACCCCGTTCCAGCAACGAGGCATCGTTGTCCAGCTCGTTCTCGTCACTGCTGAACATGAGATTTTCAAGGATGTAGCCACGCACCTTCGCTTCGATGACGGTAGTTTCGCTTGACATGCTCTTCCTCGATGTGGGAGACCGGTCGACCGGAACGACTTGCAAAACGCTATCAGCGCGGACTACGCGCCGGATCGGCGCAGGAATGATTCGTCGAGCAACATGGTGGAAAGGATACCGACGAAGGCCTGATTGTCGGCGAAACCGATAGCCCGGTTGTGGCGACACTTGTCGAACAGCCGGCCCACCATCGCGGCGTTGAAGTAGCCGGCGGCGCGAATGCGTGCGCCGCCCATCAGGTCGGCCACGTAATCCAGCGGTTCGCCGTCGAAGAAGAAGCTCTGGCTGTCGGGGGCACGGTACGGTTGCTTGGTCCGTTTCAGAATCTCGTCCGGCAACAAGCCCGCCAGCGCACGGCGCAGCAGGTATTTCTCGGTGAGGCCGCGGATCTTCCAGCTTGGCGGCAGCCGTGCGGCAAATTCGATCAGGCGGTGATCAAGGTAGGGGAAGCGACCTTCCACCGAATTTGCCATGGCCACGCGGTCGCCTTGTGCAGGCAGCAGATAGGCGGCGAGCAAGGTTTTTGCCTCGACGTACTGGTCGCGACTCAGCGGACTCCACGACATGATGTCGGCAGGCAGGCGTTTCTCGTACCAGGTAAGCGGATCCCAGTTGCCCACGCTTGCCCGCAATTCATCCGACAGAAAGGCAACTGCTCGCTGCGAGGTGATCCAGCGCGGGGCATGCGCAAAGATGGGCCGGTCGATATGCTCGAGGCCCCGTTTGAAGAACGCTTGTGCAAGCGCCTCGCTGGCAACCGGGGAATGGTCGAGATAGCCGTATAGACGTCCAAGAAGTTTTGGCCGGAATGTCGATGTTGGTTGTTGCGCCCAGAAGCGACGTATCTTTGCCTCCTTGAAAATGTCGTAGCCGCCGAATACCTCGTCGGCGCCTTCGCCGGTCAGTACCACTTTGTAGCCTTCCTCGCGCACCCGCCGTGACAGCAGCATGAGCGGCGCGGCGGCGGTGCGCAGGATCGGCGTCTCGGTGTGCCGGATCAACTGCGGAAACGCTTCGCCGATATCCCTGCGCGAACAGTGCAGGGTGGTGTGATCCGTGCCGAGATAACGGACCATGGCCGCCTGGTGTTCGCTCTCGTCGAACTCGGCGTCGTCGAACGCAACCGAAAACGTGCGCACCGGCGTTTCCGTGAAACTCCGGATCAACGCCACGATGCCGGAAGAATCCAGCCCTCCACTGAGATAGGCGCCCACAGGTACATCGGCGCGCAATTGCAGGCGCACCGCATCGATCAGCAGTGCGCGCAACTCGACGGTCGCATCCTCGACCGAAGCGTATGCGCGGCTCGCGCTCGCGGGCTCGCTCAAGGAAGGGAAGTTCCAGTCCCAGTAGCGTGTCAGCGTTTCGCTGCCGTCATCGGAAATCGCCAGGATATGTCCGGGCGGCAGGCTATGGATACCCTTGAACAGGGTGTTCGGATCGACCGGACCCCAGTAGCTGAAAGTCTGTACCAGACCCAACGGATCGAGCGTCGCATATTGCGGAAGCACAGCCAGCAGCGACTTGATTTCCGAGCCAAACCACAGGTTGCCCGTGGCGCGCGTGTAGAACAATGGCCGGATGCCAGCCCGATCCCGGGTGAGCAACAGACGGCGCCGTTCGTCGTCCCATAAGGCGATCGCGAATTGCCCGTTGAGGTGTTCGACGAAGGCATCGCCGTATTGCTCGTACAGATGCACGATCACTTCGGTGTCAGACCGCGTGTAGAAGCGGTGGCCTTGCTGCTCCAGGTTGGCGCGCAATTCCACGTAGTTGAAGATTTCGCCGTTGAATACGGTCCACACGTTCTGTCGCTCGTTGTGGATCGGCTGCTCGCCGCTGACCAGGTCGATGATCGACAGCCGCGCATGGGCGAGTCCGATGCCCGACCCGACATGGAAGCCGTAACCATCGGGCCCGCGGTGATGCAGGGTATGTATCATCCGTTCGAGGATGACGCGCGCTTGCGCGGGTACCGGCAGCTCCCCACAGAATCCTGCAATTCCACACATGGTCGGTGGCTTCTCGCGGTCTAGTCGTCGCGCTTGGGCGTTGGATGCGGGGACGGCGTCTTGAGTGGACGCAGCGGCGAACTGTACCAGTCCACCACTTTGTCTTTCTCGAAGCGAATCCATGACGGTCCGTAGTCCCAGCGATTCTCGCCGACCAGCATGGGGTCGCCTTCGATGGCGCGCACGGCATCGGTGTCCATGCCGAGTGCAATCGTTGATGGTGACGCCGATTCGTGATGGTCGGCAAGGTGACTGTCCGAAGGACTCTGTTGAGACGTCGTCGCCGGCTCAGGCTCGGCGTTCCCTGAAAGCCATCCGGAATCCCACAGCAGCCACGCGATGAAGGTGAGCGCTGCGGCCACGACCAATAGCCATCGCCAGCGCCGTTGTGGTGCTCGGGCGATCGACAGGGCAGGTGCCGGAGACGGGCTGGCTTCGACGGCAGGGTGTCGCACGGGAGGGGCGCCGGGAAGACGCCCGTGCTGACGTTCGAATTCCATCGCGGCGCCGTACATTGCCGTAAGGTGCTGAAGTCGCTCTGCGGCTATCGCGCTGGCACCATCATCGTCACGGCGGTCGGGATGCAGCACGGCGACGCGGCGGCGATAGGCCTGCTTGAATTCGGCTAGCCCGCAACCTGGATCCAATCCCAGGATCTTGTAGAGATCGAGAAAGTCAGTCTCGCGCGCCAAGCCATTCCCCTTAAGGGTGGTGCGCCGCCATGATCGGTTTACTCGGTTGGCGTACGCATCTACCTGCTTCCTCGACAGGATACTTTAACGACGGCCACCGTGGGCATGCTCCACAGGGCATGCCCGGGATGTCTGCTGCACAGGATCGGCGCGGGTGGCCTGGCGCGCTCGTTGAGCGGAAATCCAAGCATCAATTTCGCGATGGGGCCATCGTCAGGCCTCAGTCTGGTAGCGAGGCATCCTTGCCAGTTGCTGACCGCCAACGAGCCACATCAGGCTTTTCGCTGGCTTGTAAGCCTGTCGAAGCGACCGTGTCAAATAGGCGCGCCCAAAGTGGTCATGGCGTTGCTCAAGCAGGCAACGGCCAAACCAGTAGTCGGCCGCAGCCTGTGCACGCTTGAGCAGAAGCTGCGATTCAACGCTATCGACCTGGCCAGTGGCGCGAAGGTTGGCGAGCACATGTTGATGCATCAACGCGCGGCGCCAAGTGGACCCGGCTCTGCCCAGTTGGTCGGCGCGCCCGGTTTCGCGATGAAATCCGACATGATCGAGATAGCCACCCACACCGGTCAGGCACAGGCGCGCGGAGAAATCCCAGTCTTCAAGATATCGATAGCGAGGATTGAAAGGTCCCGCGGCAAGTGCAGCCTGCATGCGGATGACCAGGCCCGACAGAAAGAACAGATCACCGAACAGGATTGCAGGAAAAAGGTCACCGAATTCGAGTACTCGTGGTGGGCTGTCAACGCCAGCCGGCGGCTCTAGTGATCGCTGTTGCAGAAGCTCGGCATGGAAGCCTTCGGCACGCCAGCCGGGGTTTCGAGCCCGAACAATCCCCTGTTCATACGTGTTCCATTCAAGCGAAGTCTTTTCGCCCTCCAAAGTCAGAAATTGCAGTTCCGGGACTTGCTGGAACGCGACGTCGGCAAACCCCAGTGCGTCCGGCAGCAGCATGTCATCAGAATCGAGAAACAGAACCAGATCTCCCGTTGCGGCCGCGAGTCCGCAATTGCGGCCCACCGACGGTCCCTGGTTGACTTCCAATCGCAGGATCCGCACGCGCGCGTCTTGCTGATGCGTGGTCTGCAGGGCTTGCATCGTGCCGTCAGTGGAAGCATCGTCGACGACGATGATTTCCATGTCGTTGGTCATCGTGCTGGCCAGTACGCTGGCGATCGCGCGCGCGACCAGGGAGCAACGGTTATGCGTCGGGATGATCACGCTGAATGCGGGAGGCCGGCGCGACATGGTGGGACCGTGCGAAGGCGAGAGTTCCATTGGGCGCGCCTTTCGATGCATATGTCAAGGTTTTGTGACGATGTGCGAATTCACGATGCGTTGAAGCTGGTTGCGGGCGGACGCCTTGTCGACTGCCGGTCGGTGGTTTTCCCCTGCTCGCCTGTTCAGGTTGCCGCCTCGGGATGCTGCTGCGTGAAGGTGGTCAGTCGGCCCACTTATCGCCGAGGCGGGGACTGCCAGTGACCGAGGTCGCGCCCAATCAACGTCGACAACCGCTCCACATCCGGCGCGCACAACTCCCGCAACTGATCGTCGCGCGGGTCAGGCTGTGCAACGCGGTGTGGCTTGCGGCGAATGGCCGACAGCAGCCGGCGTCTGGCGTCATAGGGAAACACGGCTTGCGACAATGGCTTTATGCCTGGCAACGCGTAGATGGCGTTGATGCAGCGTTCGAGAGGCGATTTCTTCTGGGATGTCTCGTTGTATGTGCGAAATTCGGGTTGAAACGAATTGTCGATGTCGAGAAACGAAAGGACCTCCTTGAACATCGCTTGCGGCGCGTTGGCGATGTCTTCAAGCAGGATGACTTTTACACGATCGCGCCCGAAAACGGATTGATAGCGCTCCACCTGTGGTGCAAAGCGACTGATGGAAAAATAGTCGAGGTATTTCGGGGTGCGGCTCGGTTGCCGGATGAACAATGCACCGTGTGCAGTGGTCCCGGCGCCTATGGCGTCGTAAAAGTCGGCGACATCTTCCAGTTGGATATGTAGCAGGTCGCGATGATAGGAGCGCATCATGTCGACCGGTGGTCGAAGCGTCAGGAGAATGCTTGCGCCCGGACAATTTTTCTTGATCATTTCGGGTGCTGATTCGGAAAACAGATAGTACGGCGAGGCATCGCCGCGCCATGCCGATCTTTCGCTGCCCTTGTAGAGATCAAGATAGCCGCGGTAGTCCTTGATGGAAAATCTATCGACGATTTCGAGGTCCGGGCAAAAGTGATTCGGCTCCTTGGTACGCCAGTAATCGCTTTCGTTTGCGGGAAAGAAAACCCGCGGATGCCGACGCAGATATTCATACAGGGACGTGGTCCCACATTTGGGTGCGCCGACCAGGAACAGGTTGGGAATCGGGCCTACCGTCACGTCGTTTTCCACATGAGCGCCCCCCGTAAGTTGCGGAATCATGACTGCCACCCGGCGAACCCGTGCCCTCCGGGCTTACTGGTCATCTTTGCACGTTGCCCGGGTGCGCCCGGGCGAGTCCCTGCCAAAGATCGTTCAGCAAGCCGGTGGGGTGAGAGGCGCGTCGGCAGCGGCCAGGCGCGGCCCCCGGGCCCACATGGCGCCCAACGGGCATGCTCTGGCACCCCTGTTGGACAGTATTTTGCCCCCATTTGAGGGGTATAGTGTGCACTGAAGCACGGAATATCGCGGTACGATCATGTAAAGCGAGCTATCGCCGCGGCATCGGGTGGTTCGGCAGGGTCGCACCGGGGGAAGGGGGTGGCAGACGTGAGCACAGTGTCCTCAGTGGCGACAGGTGTCGCGACCGACGATTACCCACGCGACGAATGCGTCGTCGAGCGCATCAGCGGCATGAGCGTGGACGAATTCGTCCGCCGCTATCGGAAGCCCCGGCGCCCGGTGATACTGACCGACGCGCTGCGCGACTGGCAGGCCTGTGGCCGCTACACGCCGGAGTATTTCCGGCGCGAGCATGGTGATCGCCCGATCAGGATACGCGGGCGCGACTACCGCCTGGGCGAAGTCATCGAACTGCAGCAGGCCTCCACCGCCGAAAGTCCGGGTCCGTATCCGTGCACCTTCTCGGACTGCCGTGCGTTGCTGCCGGACATCAGTCCGCGGTTTGCCTACAGCCTGCCCAATCGCCACACCCATTCGCTGGTCCCCAAGCGCGTGTTCGAGTGGGTAAATCATCTGGAGATCTTTTTCGGCGGCCCGGGTGGTCAGTTCCCGTACCTGCATTACGACTATTTGCGCATGCATGCGTGGATCGCCCAACTTTACGGTGACAAGGAATTCACCCTGTACGAACCCGGCCAGGAAGAACTGCTTTACATCGATCCGGCGAAACCCTGGTTGTCCGGGGTCGAACATTCTGAAAATCCGGATTTCGGGCGCTATCCGCTATTTCGCCAGGCGCGCAGCGACAAGGTCGTCGTGCGGGCCGGGGAGGCACTGTTTCTGCCGTGCGGCACCTGGCATACGGCGCGCTGCCTGAACATGGGGATCACGATCGGCTTTGATCAGCTGGGGCCCGACAACTGGCGCGAGTTCGTCGGCGAGGTAGTCGCGGCGGAACGACGTGCTGGAAGGCGTTTCAAGGCCGCCGTGCTAGGTGCTTATCTGCGTCTGCTGGGGCCGGTGCTGAGCCTGGCGGAACGCTTCGGCGCGAACCGGCGCGGAGATTGGGGATTGGGTTAGCGGTGGTTTCACGATACGCAGCGGTGCGTTCGCCATGACGGGCGCGTCGACGCGGCACAGGAGGCAGGCATGAATGCTCGGGAATCGGTTGCGCTTGGAGAGTTGGATGTTGTCCGCCCGGCTGCGCCTGAGCCAGTGGAGCGCCGCGCCGGGTTGGGTGTGGCCGAGTTCATTGAGAACTATCGCAAACCGCGACGACCGGTGATCCTGACCGATGCGGCGCACGATTGGCCGGTGTATGGCCGGGGCACGCCGGATTTCTTTCGCCGCCACTACGGCGACCATACGGTGCGCGTGCGTGGACGCGACTATCGCCTGAGCGAACTGATCGACATGCTCGAAGCCTCGACGGCCGAGAGCCCGGGACCGTATCCGTGCAAGTTCGAGATCGCCAAGGATTTCCGCGAACTGCTGGGCGAGGTCACGCCGCGTTTCCAGTACAGCCTGCCGGATCGCCAGGCGAATCCGCTGGTTCCACAGGGGTTGTTCCGTTACGTCAACAACCTGGAAATATTCTTTGGTGGTCCCGGTGGCGAGTTCCCGTATCTGCACTACGACGTCATGCAATTGCACGCATGGATCACCCAGCTGCACGGCGACAAGGAGTTCACGGTATATGCGCCGGGACAGGAGCATCTGCTGTACGTCAACCCCGAGATGCCATGGCAGTCCTCGATCAAGAATCACCATCATCCGGATTACGAGCTATACCCGTTATTGCGCCAGGCACAATCACAAAAGATCGTGATCCGAGCCGGCGAAACACTGTTTCTTCCTTGCGGCTGGTGGCATACGGCGCGCAGTTTGAACATGACGATTTCGGTGGCGTTTGACCAACTGGGTCCGGAGAACTGGCGTTTGTTCGTTGGTGATGTGACCCATGAACGCCGCCGTCTGGGCAGCCCTGGCAAGGCACTGTTGCTCGGTACCTATCTCAGCGTGCTCGGGCCGCTGCTCGGTCTCGCCGAGCTCGGTGGTGCCAATCGACATTCCGGTTGGGGGCGGCGCTGAGAACATCGCTTGTCATTCAAGCAAGGTTTACTCGTACGTCATGCGGTCGGGTGTCGAGGCCATGTATTCCCGGGCACATGTCGCGCGCAGTCAAAGTGGATCGATTTGCAATGCGAGCCCGATACCAGGGGGCAGGGGCAACGGCGTGAAGACTCAAGCAGGGCCGGTAGGTCAGGAGCAAGTGTCGGCGATGGATGCAGCATCCGCGTCCGTGCTCGCGCTTGCCTGCGCCTCAACAACGGCAAGGCTGATCGGAACTGCCGTCGATTGCGACAACGCTGCGCTGCGAGGACGCCAGCGTGCATTGGCCGGGGCGATGAGCGCTGCGGGGGTCGGACCCGGCAGCGTGGTGGCCATCGTCGCGGAACGCACGCCGGATACCATTGCAGCGATCCTGGCGATCCTCGGTCTTGGCGCCGCCTATCTGCCGCTGGATCCGCAGTATCCACGCGAGCGACTGGCCATGATGCTGGCGGATGCGCGGCCGATGCTGCTGCTGGGTCGGGCCGATCTGTTGCCCGGGTTTGCCGGCAACGGGATCGCGATGTTGTCTCTGGATGCGGTCCCTGCTGACGCGGTCGGCGATCTTCCGCCCGTGATGGAGGATCCCGATGCGCTGGCCTATGTGCTGTTTACTTCGGGCTCCACCGGGCGGCCCAAGGGCGTAGCCATGCGGCGTGGCCCGCTCGCGCGGCTGATCGACTGGCACGTTGCCCATCCGCGACTGGGTACGCCTGCGCGCACGCTTCAATTTGCTCCGCTCGGCTTCGATGTGTCGTTCCAGGAAATCTTCTCCACGTTCGCCACCGGCGGCACCCTGGTGCTGCCGAGCGACGCGCAACGCCGCGATCCGTACGAGTTGCTTGCCTTGCTCGAGCGCGAGCGGGTTGAACGCATCTTCCTGCCGTACGTCGCGTTGCAGGCACTGGCCGAAGCCGTCGCTGCCGGTGGCGTGGTGCCGCGCATGTTGCGCGACGTGATCACGGCCGGCGAGCAGCTGCGCATTACCCGGGCAATCCGCGCGTTGTGCAGCGCGTTACCTGGCTGCGTGCTGCATAACCATTACGGACCGACCGAAACGCACGTGGTCAGCTCGCATGAGCTGTCGGGTGATCCGGCGAACTGGCCGGAGCTGCCGCCGATCGGGCGCGCGTTGCCGCACGTCCGCGTGCGCGTGGTCGACGCGCACCTGGACGATGTGACCGGTGATGCCGAGGGCGAGCTGTTGCTCGGCGGCGATTGCCTCGCTGCCGGATATATCCATCGCCCCGAACTGACCGCCGAGCGCTTTATCGAACGGGGCGGTGAGCGCTGGTATCGCACGGGCGATCGCGTGCGCAATGCCGGTGATGGTGTGCTTGACTATCGTGGCCGGCTGGACGAGCAGATCAAGCTGGATGGCTACCGGATCGAGCCGGCGGAGATCGAGGTTGTGTTGTGCCGGCATCCCGCGATCGCCGAGGCGATCGTCGTCGCGATGAATGCGATGGGAGGCAAGCGTCTGGTGGCACATGTTGTGGCGCAAGACGCCCAGGCCGATGAGGTATCGCTGGCAACCCTCCTGCGCGAACACTGCGAAGCCACACTGGCGCCATATCTGGTGCCGCAGGCATTTGTGTTGCATGTGGCGCTGCCGCTGACGGCGAGCGGCAAGATCGACCGTCGCGAGCTCGCGCGCGGCAGCGACGAAACCACGATGACGTGGCCTGCGCACGCGCCACTGGAGCAGCAGCTTGCCGGACTGTGGCAGCAGTTGCTCGGACTCGATGCATTGGACATTGACGCGAACCTGTTCGACGTCGGTGCGCGCTCGCTGACGGTGGTGCACGCGCTGACAGAGCTGCGTCGGCACGGCTATCGCAGCGTCAGCGTGGTGCAGATCTATGAGCATCCAAGCGTCGCGAAACTTGCGGCGTTGTTGCGCGCGCAAACGTCCTCTGCCGCACCCGAGATCACGGCGCCCGACACCGCGCTGACAAGCCGCGCCGAGAACCAGCGCAGTGCACTGTCCCACTTTGCCCGGCGCGGCGGAGACACGCGATGAGCGGCGCACCGGAAGGTATCGCGATCGTCGGCATGGCCGGCCGGTTCCCGGGTGCAAGCTCGATCGACGAGCTGTGGGCGAATCTGCTGGCCGGACGCGAGGGCATTACCCGTTTTTCGCCGGACCAATTGTCGCCGCTGGTGCCGCCCGAGCTCGCCAGTCATCCGCGCTATGTGCCGGCACGCGGCGTGATGGCGGATGCCGATCGATTCGATGCGGCGTTCTTCGGCATCTCGCCGCGCGATGCGCTGCTGATGGACCCACAGCAGCGGGTGTTCCTCGAGCTGTGCTGGAACGCGCTGGAACACGCGGGCGTCGATCCCCAGCGTTTTCCCGGCAGCATCGGCGTCTACGCCGGTACATCGAACAACAACTATCGCAAGCTGGTCGAATCGCGCGCGGACCTCGTGCAGGCGGCCGGCGAATTTGCCGTGATGCTGGCCAACGAAAAGGACTACGTTGCCACGCGAGTTGCCCATCGGCTTGATCTCACGGGGCCGGCACTCAGCATCCACACGGCATGTTCGACCTCGCTCGTGGCGATCGCGCAGGCGTGGTACGCGCTGATGAGCTGGCAGTGCGACCTCGCGCTGGCCGGTGGCATCAACATCGTCGTGCCGCAGGAGTCGGGCCACGTGCCGGTCGATGGCGGCATCGAATCGGCGGATGGCCACTGCCGTCCGTTTGACGCGCAGGCCAGTGGCACGTTGTTTTCCTCAGGTGGTGCGGTGGTGGTGCTGAAGCGCCTGGCCGAGGCGATCGAGCAGGGCGACACGATCTGGGCAGTGATCCGCGGTGTTGCAGTCAACAACGACGGCGGCGACAAGGCCAGCTTCGGTGCGCCGAGCGTGCGCGGACAGGCAGCCGTGATCCGACAGGCGCTGGCGAGCGCAGGCGTCGGTGCCGACTCGATTGGTTACGTCGAGGCGCATGGTACCGGCACGCCGCTTGGCGATCCGATCGAAGTTGAGGCACTGACCCGTGCGTTCCGCGCGGATACCGCGGCGAACGAGTTTTGCTGGCTCGGTTCGGTAAAGAGCAACTTTGGCCATCTGGTGGCAGCTGCCGGCGTGACCGGATTGATCAAGGCGGCGCTGGCACTCAGGCACGGCCGTATTCCGGCGACCCTGCACTACCTCGCGCCGAACCCGGAGATCGCGTTCGCGCAGACGCCGTTCCGCATCGCCGATCGCGAAATCGCATGGCCGCGCGGCGATACACCGCGACGTGCGGGTGTCAGTTCATTCGGTGTCGGTGGCACCAATGCGCATGTCGTGCTCGAAGAGCCGCCGCTGGCATCGTCATCGGCAGCAGGTCGGGCTGCGACGCTGCTGGTGTTGTCAGCGCGCAATGAGGAATCGCTGCGCCAGCGCGCGGTCAGTCTTGGCAATGCGTTGGCGGAGCACGGTGACGTCGGTCTGGCGGATATCGGTTACACCCTGGCGCTGGGTCGCAAGGCGATGGCAGCCCGCGCCTGCGTCGTCGCGCACAGCGTGGCCGAAGCGCGCGAGCGGCTGGGCAGCATCCAAGCGCGGTTGATCGGAACCAGGCCACAGCTGGTCTTTCTGTTTCCCGGCCAGGGCTCGCAGCACGCCAACATGGCGTGCGAACTCATCGCCAGTGAGCCGGTGTTCCGCGAAAGTCTTGCGCGTTGCTGCGAGCTTGCTTCACGCCATCTGGGCCGTGACCTGCGGGCACTGATCCTGCCGCCAGCCGGTGGCGAAGCGGCGGCCGAGGTCGTGCTTGCCCAGACCTGGTGTACGCAGCCGGCGCTGTTCGCCGTCGAGTACGCGCTGGCTGATCTGTGGGAGTCCTGGGGCTATGCGCCAGCGGCAATGATCGGTCACAGCATTGGCGAATATGTTGCCGCCTGTCGGGCCGGGGTATTCAGCCTGGAGGATGCGGTCGCGCTGGTCGTGGCGCGCGGCGCGGCGATGTTTGCGCAGCCGTCCGGCGCGATGCTCGCGGTACGGCTCGGCGAACTCGAGCTGACACCAAGGCTACCGAATGGGGTGGAGATCGCCGCGCTGAATGCTGGCGGCATGACGGTAGTGGCAGGTACCAGCGAAGCGATCGACGCGTTCGCCGCCGGCTTGGCCGATGACGGTGTTGCGGCATCCCGGCTGCGCGTCAGTCATGCGTTCCATTCGAAGCTCATGGAAGCGGCGCAGCCAGTGTTTCACCGCGCCTTCGACGGCGTGCGCCTGAGTGCGCCACAACGGACGTTCTATTCCTGTGTCAGCGGCGCGCCTATCACGGCGGAAGAGGCGATGTCGCCCGATTACTGGTGCCGCCAGGTGCGCCAGCCCGTGCGTTTCGCCGATGCGTTGCGTCACGTTCTGGCGCAGGCCACGACATTGTGCGTCGAAGTGGGGCCGGGGCAGGCGCTGACCGGTCTGGCCCGCGGCATGCTGGACGGACAGAGCCGCGCGATGGCCTCACTGGGGCCGGCGAACCAGCCCGGCGATGCCGGGGAGCATTTGGCCCGGGCCGTGGGCGAATGCTGGTGCACGGGCGCGGCGCCTGACTGGGACCGTTATTACGCAGGCCAGTCGCGCCGTCGCGTGGGCTTGCCGGGTTATCCGTTTCATGGAGAGCGTTACTGGATCGAGCCGGGCTCAATGGAAACCGGAGTGCAAACCGTGGCCGCGCCGACTGAGCGATCGGTCGCGACAGGAGAGAAGATCGTGCAGGAAGAAATGACATCAGCGCCGATGACCACGGCGACAACAGAGGTATCTCGCACACCACGACTGGCTGCTGAACTGCGTGGCTTGTTCGAGAACCTCAGCGGCGAGCGCATCGGTCCGCAGCAAGACGACGCGAGCTTCGTCGATCTGGGCCTGGATTCGCTGGCACTGACCCAGGCGGCATTGGAGTTGGAGCGGCGCTATGGCGTGAAGCTCAAGTTTCGCCGCCTCATGGAGGATCTGGACAGCGTGTCCAAGCTGGCCACCCTTCTTGATCAGAGCCTGCCGCCGGATGTCGCGCCCGCACCTGTGGCGGCCACTCCTGCTGCGGTGGCTTCTGCTGTCATCGACCCGGTCGCCACTGATCCTGCCAGCTCCCAACTTGCCAGCTCGAATCCTGCACTTGCGCAATTGATTCAGAGCCAGATGGCCTTGATGAATCAACAGACCGAACTGCTGCGGGCGTTGAGCGGCGCACCGGTTGCCGTGTTGGTTGCATCGCCAACCGCGTCGGCATCAGTTGGCGCCAGTACACCGACGGCGCAGACATCTGCCAGCGACGAAACCGTGCAGGCCGACCTGAAGGAGCGCCCGTTCGGGGCGTCCGCGCGCATCACTACGCGGCGGCAGTTTGCGTTCTCGACGGCGCAGAACAACTTCCTGGCGGACTTCATTCGCCGCTACAACGTGCGCAGCGGCAAGTCCAAGGCATTCAGCCAGCAACATCGCCGCCTGATGGCCGATCCCCGCGTGGTCACCGGTTTCAATCCGTTGTGGAAGGAGCTGGTCTATCCCATCGTCGTCGAGCGTTCGCAGGGGGCGCGGCTGTGGGACCTGGACGGCAACGAATACATCGACGTGCTGAACGGTTTCGGCGCGAATTTCCTCGGCTATCAACCTGACTTCATCGTTGATGCCGTCACTGCGCAGCTGAGGACGGGCATCGAGATCGGTCCACAGCATCCACTCACCGCCGAGGTTGCCACGCTGATCAGCGACATGACCGGCATGCAGCGCGTCGCGTTCTGCAATACCGGTTCGGAGGCCGTGATGGGTGCGATGCGCATCGCCCGCACGGTCACCGGCCGCAAGACCATCGTGATCTTCAAGGACTCCTATCACGGCATCTTCGACGAGGTGATCGTGCGTGGTAGTCGCCAGTTGCGCTCGATCGCGGCGGCGCCGGGCATCCTCGCGAACGCGGTGGAGAATGTGCTGGTGCTTGAGTACGGCAGCGACGAGGCGTTGCGCATCATCCGCGAGCGTGCGCACGAACTCGCGGCGGTGATGATCGAACCGGTGCAGGGTCGTCATCCGACGCTGCAGCCGCGTGCATTCGTGCAGGAACTGCGCAAGCTTTGCGATGCCGGCGATTGTGCGCTGATCTTCGACGAAGTGATCACCGGCTTCCGCCTCGCCCAGGGTGGCGCGCAGGAGTTCTACGGCGTACGTGCCGATATAGCGACCTACGGCAAGATCATCGGCGGCGGCCTGCCGTTCGCCGCGATCGCCGGCAGTACACGCTGGATGGACGCGCTTGACGGCGGCCACTGGCAGTTTGGCGACGATAGCTATCCCGAGGCTGGAGTCACCTATTTCGCCGGCACCTTCGTGCGCCATCCATTGGCGTTGGCCGCGGCACGCGCCGCGCTCAGCTACCTCAAGCAGCAAGGTCCCGCGCTGCAGACGTCACTCAATGCACGCACTGGGTCGCTCATCGATCGCTTGAATGCGGTGTTCACGTCGCGTCGTGCACCGCTTGAAGCTGTCGGTGCCAGCTCGTTGTGGCGTATTCGCGTCGATGAAGATCAGCCTTGCGCCAGCCTGTTCTGGTACGCGCTGCGCTACGAAGGTCTGCACGTTTACGAACAATTCAACTGCTTCCTTTCGACGGCGCATGGCGAGGCCGAGGTCGCACGTATCGTCGAGGCCGTGACGACCGCAGTTGATGCCTTGATGAGCGCGGGTCTGCTTCATCCGCGCGGCGCACATGAGGAGTCTGTTGCGAATGGCGAAGTCGTTGCCGTCGCCAGTCGCGCCGGCGAAGCCTCGAGCGCGAGGTGGCCGTCACCAGCATCATCGGTGGACACCGCCGAGTTGCCGCCGGACGTACCACTCAGTGATGGCCAGCTTGAGAAATGGCTGGGTTGCCAGTACGGCGGCGCGGCGATGCTGGCCTTCAACGAATCGGCCGCGCTCACTTTGGATGGGCCGCTCGACGTCGCCGCCTTCAGGCGCGCGCTGGCCACGGTGTGGAATCGGCACGAGGCGTTCCGGCTCAGCTTCGCTGCGGACGGCAGTGCCCAGTCGGTTCATGCCCAAGTGCCATTGCCGTTGCGCGAGCTCGACTATGCAGCGTTCGCAGATCAGGCCGAACGGCGTTTCACCGCGTATGGCGAAGAGCAGATGCGAATGCCGTTCGACACGACGACGGCACCGCTGGTGCGTTTCAGCCTGGTCCGACTCGATGAGCGCCGCCACGGCCTGCTCGTCATTTCGCATCACCTGGTGATGGACGGCTGGTCGCTGGCGGTTTTCATGGGCGAACTGGCGACTTGCTACAACGCTTGCGTCGCCGGTCGTGAGCCGGAGCTGGCCGTCGCGGAGTCGTTTCGTCGATATGTGCTGGACGAACGCGCGCGTCGCGCTGGAGATGACGTCGCCGGCCAGCTCGACTACTGGAAACGCCTCTACGCGGCGCCACCTGCACCCCTTAAATTACCGACCGATCGTGAGCCCTCGGGCCGCCCCGATTTTGCCGCGAGCACCGCGCGACATGAATTTCCCGCGGAACTCGCTGCTGCCCTGAAGCGCGAGGCGCGACGTCGCGGCGTGACCTTGTACAGCCTGCTGTTGACGAGTTTCGGTGTCCTGCTCGCACGGCTTTCCGGACAGCGCGACTTTGCCGTCGCGATTCCGTTTGCCGGACAGGCGCTGGCGGGCAGTCGCGTGCTGATTGGCGATGGGGTCAACACGTTGCCACTACGACTGGATATCGCGTCCGACGTACCGTTCGCGGAACTGGTGAGTCGTACCCATGGCGCACTGCTGGATACGGCGGAGCATCAGGATCTGACCCTGATGAACATCCTGCGCGCGCTCGGCCTGCATCGCGGCCGGGCGCCATTGACCGAGGTGATATTCAACCTCAATCCGCGCCTGCCTGATATTGCCTTCACTGGGTTGACGCAGGAGTTGCACGATTGTCGCCGGCCGGCGCTGATGTGGAATCTGTTCTTCAATCTCAACGACACGGGAAAGACGCTCACGCTCGACCTGCATTACGCGACGGCGCTCTACGATCAAGCCACAATCCTTCGCTGGATCGCGTTGTACGAAGCGTTGCTCGGCGCGATTGCGCAAGGCTACGAGGGTAGCGTTGCCGCGTTGCCGCTTTCCGCTCCACATCGTCAGACAGTTGCACCGTCGGAAACCGACGCACCGCACGGCGACGGAAAGGCCGCCACGCTGCTTGCGCTGATCGACGCACAGGTCGCGCGCACGCCGGAGCGGATCGCGGTGGAAAGCGACGGCCGCTCGCTGAGTTACGCGGAGCTGGACCGCCGTGCGCTCGCGGTCGCGCACGCGCTCGTGGCGCGCGGTGTCGGCGTCGGCGAGCTGGTCGGCATCTGCATGCCGCGCGGTGTGGAGATGCTGGTCGCCTTGCTCGGCGTCATGAAAAGTGGTGCGGCTTACGTTCCGCTCGATCCAGCGTTTCCGAATCAGCGGCTGCGCTACATGGCCACCCATGCGCGATTGCGCCACGTCGTGGCGCTGACCGCCGAGACAGTTCCGGAAGCGATCGCCGAGGGGCGTGAGCTACTTACGCTGGCCGCCCTCGATCCATCGCTTATGGCACCGACGCCTTTGCCCGCCGTGGGTGGTGGGGACCTCGCCTATGTGCTGTACACATCGGGCTCGACCGGGCAGCCAAAAGGCGTACGTGTGCTTCACCACAATCTGGTCAATTTTCTGACCAGCATGCGGGAGCTGCCGGGTATTGCCGCCCACGATATCCTGTGCGCCGTCACCACGCTGTCGTTCGATATCGCCGGACTGGAACTCTATCTGCCGTTGATCGTCGGTGCGCAGGTGCTGATCGCGAACGACGAGCAGCATCGCGACCCCGACCTGTTGCTGCGCCTGGTCCGCGAACGTGATGCCAGCATGTTGCAGACCACTCCTTCATTGCTCCGTCTGCTGGTCGAGGGCGATCGCGTCGAAGCGATTCGCAACCTGCGTCTGCTGGTCGGCGGCGAGGAGCTGCCGCGGGAGCTCGCCAACACGGTGGCCGCACACTGCCGCGAATTGTGGAACATGTACGGCCCGACCGAGACGACCATCTGGTCCACCCTGACGCGCGTGGAACCGGGCGTGGGCGCGGTGTCGTTAGGGCGGCCGATCGCCAATACGCTGATCCATCTGCTCGATGCGCATGGCCAGCCGGTGCTGATGGGAGAGATTGGCGAAATCTGGATAGGCGGCGATGGCGTAGCCGATGGCTACCTGTTCCGTGCTGACCTCAGCGCAGAGAGATTCGTTCCCGATCCGTTTGCGGCGGATGGCTCGCGGATGTATCGCAGCGGTGATCTCGGCAGCCTTCGCGATGGCCTCCTGTATTTCCACGGGCGGGTTGATCAACAGATCAAGTTGCGAGGCTATCGCATCGAGCCCGGCGACATCGAGGCGGCAGCCCTGGCCGAACCCGGCACGCGAGAGGCGGTCGCGGTGGTACACACATTCGGCCCGAACGATCAACGCCTGGTGTTGTACGTGGTAAGCCGAGCCGTCGATCCGACGCTGGCGGAGCGTTTGCGTGAACATCTACGCGAGCAGTTGCCACCGTACATGCTGCCACAGCACATCGAATGGCTGGAGGCACTGCCGAAGACGCCGAACGGCAAGATTGACCGTAAAGCGCTGCAGCCGCCCGCGGCCGCAGCCGGCCTGACGCACAGGACAGTCGCGCCTGCCGCTACGGAGGTACGGGCAAATGCCCTGGCTGATCCGCGCGAAGAATATCTGGCCGCCATCTGGCGTGAACTGATCGGCGTCGAGGATGTGCGTGGGGGAGATAATTTCTTTGACCTCGGAGGGCACTCGCTGTTGGCGGTTGAATTCAGTACACGCGTGCAGCGGGAAACCTCGGTTCGCCTGGCATTGCTGGACATTGCCACCGGGACGCTCGCGTTGCTGGCGACCGAATTGCCCAAGGCCGCGTTTTCGCGGACTTCCACTGACACGGGTTCGCGTTCGCCTTCGCTGCTGGCACGTCTGCGTCGCCGGCTGGGGTTACGCTGACATGCGCGGGCCGGATCGGATGGAGTCCGCATGATCGCCGTGGCGACCCTCGCGTTCTGGTTTTCGGCGCTGTTGTTGTTCCATGTCTTCATGGGCTATCCGTTATGCGTGTTGTGGTTGGCGCGCGTTCTCCCGCGACGCGTGCGCAAAGAAGTGGCGACGCCGACAATGCCGATGCCGACAGTCACTGTCGTGATCGCGGCGCATGAGGCTGGCGCGCATATCCGCGCCAAGTTGACGAACGTGTTCGCGCTGGACTATCCAGGCGACAGGATCGACATCATTGTTGTCTGCGATGGTTGTCGCGATGACACCGCGGCACAGTGCCGCGAAGTGTCCGATCCGCGCATCCGCGTGCTGGAGTTTGCCGAGCGCCGCGGCAAGGCGTCGTGCCTCAACGATGCCATTGCTGCAGCGAGTGGCGATCTCTTGCTGATGACCGACGTGCGCCAGATCCTGGATCCAGTCGCGTTGCGCGAGCTGGTTGCCAATCTCGCCGACCCCGCCGTGGGCGCAGTCAGCGGCGAACTGAGGTTGCTGGACGCACTGACCGGGTTTGCGCGTGGCGTCGATGCGTATTGGCGCTACGAGAAACTGATACGCCACGCCGAAAGCCGCTCGGGCTCGACCATAGGTGTGACTGGCGCGCTCTACGCGATGCGCCGCGAACTGTTCCGGCCGCTCCCCGCGGGCACGGTGCTCGATGACGTGTTGATACCGATGCGCATCGCGGCAGCCGGCCGGCGTGTGGTGTTCGAGCCGCTGGCGCTGGCCTGGGATCGGCCCTCGCAGCATCCGGCCGAAGAGCGCCGACGCAAGATCCGCACGCTCGCCGGCAATTATCAGCTGATCCAGTTGGCTCCCTGGTTGCTCGTACCCTGGAGCAATCCCCTCTGGTGGCGTTTCGTCAGCCACAAGCTGCTGCGACTGCTGGCGCCATGGCTGCTGTTGCTGGCGGCGCTGGCCAGTGCCGTGCTCGCCACTCGCCATGCGCTGTATCTGTTGCCCCTGCTGGCGTTGTGCGCGGGTGTCGGGCTGGTGGTGGTCGGTCGCCGGTTGCCGGCAACCGAGCACATGTTGCCAGTGCGGCTGGTCGTGGCATTCTGGTATCTCAATCTGTTCGCGGCCCAGGCACTCATCGCCTTCGCCCGCAATCGGAGGTTGCACCTGTGGTGATCAACGAGGAAGCCAGCATGCCGCGCTCCGGCATCCGCGAAATGCTCGGCGAATTGTGCTACGGCACCGGGTTGCTGCATGTTCTGCAACTGGGGCGGGCGTGGTTGCGACGGGATCTGCGTATCCTTGCCTATCATCGTGTGCTGGATCTGCGGGATCCGAATGCATTCGCGTTCGACCTGGATCTGGTCAGCACTTCCGCCGCAGGTCTGCGCGAACAGATGCAGTTGCTTCGGCGACGCTTTTGTCCGATGAGCCTGGGTGACGTGGTCGCCGCGCTCGATGCGGGAACGCGCCTGCCAACGAATGCGGTGGTCGTGACTTTCGACGATGGCTACGACGATAACTACCGGGTGGCGTATCCGATCCTGCGCGAACTCGGGGTACCGGCGACCTTTTTTGTCTCCACCAACCATATCGACAGTGGACGGCCGTTTGCCTACGACTGGCTGATGTACATGATTCTGCATGCGCCGGTGCGGCGGCTGGCATTACCAGAAGTTGGCCTGGATGTGCCGATGCCGTTCCTGCGCGCCGAGCGCCGGCAGCTTGCCAGTCGTGTATTGCGCCGTATGAAGGGACTCGATGACGCGATCCAGTCGTCCCTGATCTCGCGGTTGGAGCACGAGTGGCAGATGCCACGCGAAGCGGGCCATCCCGACTGCCGGCCGATGAGTTGGGATGCGCTGCGCGAGATGCGGGCGGCCGGGTTCGAGATTGGCTCGCATGGTGTCCGTCACTGCATGCTCGCGCAGCTGCCACCGGCTCAGCTGGAAGCGGAGCTGGTGGATTCCAGGAACGCCCTGGAGCGCGAGCTCGGTGCGCCAGCGACGTTGCTCTCCTATCCGGTCGGTGGCGACCTGGCCTTCGATGCCCGGGTGATGGAGGCGACCATGGCGGCGGGTTACCGGGCGGCGTGCAGTTACATCTGCGGTACCAATCGGCAGTTCGCTCTGAATCGCTATGCGTTGAATCGACTGCCCGTCGAGCGTGCGATGGGAACGGGCTGGTTCGCCGCGATGCTGACGTTACCGGAACTGATGGGTTATCCCACCGTGGGTCGAATCGGCATGGTCGGGCAAGAGGCAGCATGTTCATACTGAGCCTTCTCTATCTGGTGCTCACCATCATCCGACCGCAGGACTACATGCCTGTGTTGGAGGGGGTGTCGGTGTTGCCGGTTGTGCTGGTGCTGGCGTTCCTTTGCTGGTTGGGCTCTGCGGCCAAGACATTTGCGGCACCGCAGTTTTTGATCTTGCCGGTATTCCTGCTGGCCCTGATGGTTTCGCTGGTCGTCAATGGCTGGAGCGGTGGTGCGCTGGAGCAACTGACGAATTTTGGACCGATCGTGATCGCGTTTTTCGTTCTGGCCTCGGCCGTGTCAGTCAACCGGTCGCGCGTGGTCATCACGCTCACGGTATTCGCGCTGTGCTCCATCGTGCTGGCGCTGCATGGCGTGGATCAGTTCAACAAGGGCATCGGCTGGACCGGCATGGGCCTGTCCGAGGACAGTCGCATTCAGTACGTGGGTATCTTCAACGATCCCAACGATCTGGGCCTGTTGTTCGCCACTACGCTGCCCATGGTGCTTTACCTCAGCGCCCGCGGAGGTTTTTTGGGACGCATCTTCTGGCTCGCGGCAGCAGCGCTGCTGCTGTATGCGATTTATCTCACCAATTCGCGCGGCGCCATCATGGCGGTGCTGGTGATCGGTGCGGTATATCTGTGGCGCAAGCGGGGTCTGGTGACTGCGCTGGTCCTCAGCAGTTTCGGCCTCATGGGCCTCATGATGCTGCCCTCGCGCATGCAGGAGCTGGATGTCGACGAATCCTCGGCGTTCGGGCGCGTGGATGCCTGGTACGAGGGTCTGCACATGTTTCTGTCGCACCCGCTGTTTGGCGTTGGCGCCGGCAACTTCACCGACTACAACGATCTGACCGCGCACAACTCGCTCGTGCTGGTGCTGGCCGAGACCGGCTTGTTCGGTTACATCCTGTGGCTGGCCTTCGTCGGCTACGGCTTCTGGATGATGCTGACGATCCTGCGCTTTCAATCGGAGCCCGTCGTTGGGGCAGCCACGGAGATCGGCCAGCCCAACGCGAACGCGGCAACCAGGGCGACCAACCTGATCAAGACGGATGACCCGGTCACCACGGACGAACCGGTGAACGGGGACGACTGGCAACGGGAGCGCGCACTGGCGCTGACTCTTTTGCTCTCGCTGTGTGGCATGTTTGCGGCGGCGTTCTTTCTCAGTCGCAGCTATACCGTGGTGCTGTACCTGCTGGCAGCGGTGGTGGTCGGACATTACGTCGGTGCCCGTCGTCGCTTTCCAGGGCTGCCGGCCTTCAGCCTGATCAACGACGGGTGGCGCTGGGTGCCGATCGCACTGGCCAGCATCGTCGCATTGTTCATCATCGTTACATTGCTGATGCACAGCGCATGACAAGCCGCGAGCACACCCTGCGCAACACGATATTTTCCTCGATCGGGATGTATACCGAGTACTTCCTCGGCATGGTCGCAGCGATCATGATCGCGCGCCATCTCGGGCCGGAGTACTACGGCATCTATGCTCTGTTCATTTGGTTTGCCGCGGTCGGGGTGGTGATCACCAATTCGGGAATCACCACCGGCGTGATCAAGTTCGTGGCCGAACTGCGCGGTGCCAACCAGCAGGATCTGATCGTTCCGCTGCTGGCGGATTTCCGGCGCGTGCAGCGCTGGCACCTGCTGGTGGTCCTGGGTATCGGAACGATTCTGTTTCTGGTGGCCGGCAGACGATTTGCACCGGACCTGGACTATGTCGAATTTGGCCTGCTGATTGTTGCAGTCGGGATGCGCGCGCCATACATGTTCAACATCTCGATCGCCAAGGGCTTCGAGGCGTTCGACGCGACCGCCAAGATCGCCTTGATGTCAGCGCCGCTGAACTTGGTGATGGTCGGCATCGCGATGCTGTTGCATGCACCGATATTCTGGTTCCTGGTTGTCTACGCACTCTCCAGCGCGATCTTCCTGCTGACGTCGCAGGTTCAGGCGCGCCGGCTCGTTGCACCCTTGTCGACGGCGCACAGCCGTCTGCCCGACGACCTGTCACGGCGGATGCACCGGCATCTGCGCATTGTCTCGGTGACGATCATCGTGGGCTTTCTGATTGCCAGCGACGTGGAGATCCTGTTCCTGAATCTCTACGCCGGCCCGACTTCAGCCGGTTACTTCAAGGTGGCTTATCAACTCGCCACCGGCATCATGTTGCTGGTGCCCGGGGTGTTCGGCGCCGTGCTGTTGCCGATGATGGCCAAAGCGCTGAGTCAGGGTCACGCGGTCGCCGGGCAGCGCTTCGTCGACGTGACTACTTACCTGGTGCTGATGGCGGCGCCGGTGGTGGCCTTCGGCGCATGCTTTTCCGGCCCGGTCATCGCGTTCCTGTATGGCAGCGTCTATGCACCAGCCGCACCGGTACTTGCGCTATGCCTGTTCTGCAGCGCCCTCGGCACCGTGGCGCAGGGTGCCACCAGCTTGCTGGTCAGCGCGGATCGGCAACATACCATCCTGACCATGACGATCATCTTCGGCGTGCTCAAATTCACGCTCGACATCGCCCTGATCTCGCACTTCGCACTGCAGGGCGCGGTAGCTGCGATTGTCATCGAGGCGTTGATCGGTTCGAGCTCGTACGTGACGATCGGGATGCGCGTCACCGGGATGGGGCTCGCCTGGGGGCGCCTGCTGCGCATCCTGCTGGCGGCCACTCTGGCGGCAGCGACGGCGTCGCTCGTCTATGGATTGCATCTGATACCGGTGTTGACCCTGCTGATCGGCGGTGTCGTGCTGACCGGCCTCTACCTGTTGCTGACGTTGCTGCTCGGATGCTGGAGCCGGGCCGATATAAGCCAGTTGCAGGGCTTGCATCAGCGGTTCGCGGCAGGCCAGCCATTGTTGCTGGGTCGCCTGCTCAGCTGGGTTGGCGCACGCGCGGGAAAGGGGGCCTGATGGCTGGCTGGTATGAAACCGCGTTCCGCCACGTGCTGTATCCGATCTACGAGAGCGGACTACGGCGCCGCCGCACGCTGGCGTATCTCAACGAGTATCGGCGCAACCAGTGGCTGGCTCCGGAGCAGATCGCCGCACTTCAATGGGAGCGCCTGCAGCGGTTGCTCGAACATTGCGAGCGCGAAGTACCCTTCTACCAGCGACGGTGGCGCGAGCTGGGCATCACATCGGCGGACATACGCAATCTTGACGATTACGCGCAACTGCCGGTGCTGACCAAGGCAGACATCCGCGCCCACGCCGATGAGCTCACGGCCGACTCCTGGCGCGATCGCCTGCAGTTCAAGGCCACCGGTGGTTCGACCGGTGAGCCGCTGCGTTTCGGCTTCACCCGCGAGAGCAACGACCGTCGCACGGCGGTGATGTGGCGTGGCTATGAATGGGCGGGTTCGCGCATGGGGCGGCGCACTCTGTTTCTGTGGGGCGGTGCCGTTGGCGAACCGACCCGCGCGCACCAATTCAAGGATCGTCTGTACAACGCCGCTTTTGCCCGGCGCGTGCTCAACAGCTTCAGCATGACCGAGGCGAACATGAGCAGCTTTGCCGATGCCATCGACGCGTACCGACCCGACGTCATCGTCGCCTACGTTGGCCCGCTGGTGCGGCTCGCGCAATGGCTGATTGCGACCGGTCGCCGCATATACCGGCCACAGACCATCATTGGTGCCGCCGAAGCCCTGCACGAATTTCAGCGCCAGATCATCGAACAGGCGTTTGGCTGTCCGGCCTACAACACGTATGGCTGCCGCGAGTTCATGTTGATTGCCGCCGAGTGCGAGCAACGCGACGGACTGCATGTGAATGCCGATCATCTGCTCGTCGAACTACGCAAGCCGGGGTCCGCGGCGAGTTCCCATGCCGACGACCCGCATGCGGCAGGCACATGCACCGGTGAAGTGGTGATCACGGATTTGTTCAACTATGGCATGCCGTTCGTGCGCTACGTCAATGGTGACGTGGCAACGGCGACTTCGTCCACTTGCGGCTGTGGTCGTGGTCTACCGCTGCTGCGGCGTGTGGATGGCCGGGTGCTTGATGCGATCCGCACGCCGGCCGGGCATATCCTGCCTGGCGAGTTCTTCCCGCACATGCTGAAGGATGTCGCGGGGCTTGAGCGCTTTCAGGTGGTGCAGCGTCGTCTGGACCAACTCGAACTCGTGATGGTGCGCGGCCCCGGTTTCGACGAGTCGTCGCTGGCCTATATCCGTCGTGAAGTTGCCAAGGTAGTGGGAGACAGCATTGAGTTGCGCTGCGAGTTTGTCGATGACATTCCACTGACGCCAAGCGGCAAGTTGCGCGTCACTGTCTCCCAATTACCGTCGTCCGTCGCATGAACACTGCATCCATGAATAGCAGGCCCATGAACATCACGCATTTCGTCGAGAACCTGAATCGGGGCGGCCTCGAGCGTGTGGTGCTGGAACTGGTCAAGCTGCAGCATCAGCAAGGCCACCGCTGCCAGGTCGTATGCCTGTTCAAGAGCGGGTCGCTAGCGCATGAACTGACCGCACTGGGGATACCGGTAGGCGTCTGCGACAAGCGTCCCGGTCTGGACCTGCGGGCGTTGGTGCGCGCGCGGCGGATGATCCGCGCCCACGCCACCGAAGTACTGCACACGCATAACGCGGTCGTGCATTACCAGGCGGTTCTGGCCAGCTTCGGGCTCGGTATCGGCCACATCATCAACACGCGCCACGGCATGGGCGAGCGGCAAGGTTTTTCCCGCCGCGAATGGCTTTACCGTCGGGTGCTGGCGCAGACCCAGGCGGTCGTCTGCGTATGCGAGGCGGCCCGTATCGATGCGATTCGGCGCGGCATCGTGCCTGGTCCGAAGACCAGGGTGGTACCCAACGGCATTCGGCTGGACACTTTCCAGATCGCCTCCAGCGAGATGCGCGAGCGATTGCTGCGGACGTTGGGCCTGCCGATGCAGACCAGGATTATCGGCAGCGTCGGCCGATTGAACTGGGTCAAGAATCAGACGGGCCTGATCAGCGCCTTGCGCAGCGTGCGCGAGCAACTGCCGGATGCTGCGCTGGTTCTGATCGGCGATGGCGAACTACGCGCGGAACTGGAGCAGCGCGCGGCGATGGAGAGCGTGGATGCCCATGTACATTTTCTCGGCGACCGCAGCGACGCCCAGACCCTGATGCAGGGGTTGGACCTGTTCGTGCTGCCGTCGCTGAGCGAAGGCTATTCGATGGCCTTGCTGGAGGCGTGCGCCGTGGGGTTGCCGATCGTGGCCACCGACGTCGGCGGGAATGGGGAGATCGTGCAGGATGGTGTCACCGGTCGGCTGGTGCCGCCGCGCAATCCACAGGCGCTGTCGGATGCCATCACTGCGCTGCTACAGGAACCGCAGCGGGCGCGTGCCATGGGCGACGCGGCACGCGCATGGGTCGAGCTCAACGGTTCGCTGGAAACCATGGCGAAACGCTACGCCGAGATCTATCTCGACTCGTCGTCCGGGTCATCGGAATGAGCACATGCGCATGAAGATACTCGTGCTTACCAACCTGTTCCCGACGCCTTGGGATCCGCTGCGCGGCGCGTTCAACCGTCAGCAATTCGAGCGGCTGGGGCAACGGCATGATGTCGATGTAGTCACCGCAGTGGATTTTCGCGAACGTCTGTCCGGCGTGCGTGGCGAGGTCGCGGTAACCGGTTTGCGTACGGACTGTTTTGTATTCGTCTATCCGCCGCGGATCGGACGCGCATTGCACGCGACGTGTTGGCTGATCTCGCTGCTGCTGCAACGCGGTCGGCGCCTGCGCGCTGCACGCTATGACTGCGTGCTGGCCAGTTGGGCCTATCCCGACGCCGTTGCGGCAGGGTGGCTGGCGCGACTGCTCGGCATTCCGTATGTCGTCAAAGTGCATGGAAGCGATCTCAACGTGCAGGCCAACCATGCACTGCGCCGTGCGCAGATTCGTGGGTCGCTGCGCCATGCCGGTGCGGTTATCGCGGTCAGTCGTGCACTCGCCGACAAGGCGGTCGCACTCGGTGTCGACGCGGCTCGCGTGCATACCCTGTACAACGGCGTCGACAGTGAGCTGTTTGCCCCGGGCGTTCAGGCTCAGGCGCGATCGCGGTTGGGACTCTCCGACGCGACGCCGCTGCTGCTGTATGTCGGCAATCTCAAATCGAGCAAGGGCTGTATCGATCTGCTCGAAGCCTTTCCGGCCTTGCTTGCGGTGCGGCCGCAAGCAAGGCTGGTCTATGTAGGTGCGGGGCCCGCGCGGGCGGAACTCCTGCAGCGCATGGCGGCGCTGGGTTGCGGCGAAAACGTCCAGCTGATCGGCGCCGTCGCGCATGCCGGGCTCGGCGACTGGTTTCGCGCGGCCGACCTGTTGTGTCTGCCCAGCCACAATGAAGGTGTGCCGAACGTGGTGCTGGAGGCAATGGCCTGCGGTACGCCGGTGGTGGCAAGTCGTGTGGGTGGCATTCCCGAAGTCGTGCCCGAATACGCGGGGATGCTGGTTCCCCCGCGCGACAGTCAAGCGCTGTCGACTGCCTTGATTGAAGCCAGCGGGCGGGCCTGGGACAGTGCCCGGATCGCCACTCACGCACGCGGTTTCCGTTGGGCCGATAATGTGGATCGTCTGGATCGCATTCTGCAGACGGTCGTCGCTGGATATTCCTCCCAACTCGATTGGACCGCATGAATATCAAGCTGAGCAAGCAGCAATTGTTGGGCCTGCTACCGGACGCGCTGGTGCTTACGCGCGGCCCACGCAGCGACGGCGCCCTCTATCTCAGCTTCGACGACGGGCCGCACCCGGAACACACGCCGCGGCTGCTCGACCTGCTTGCGGCCCACGACGCGCAGGCAAGTTTCTTTCTGATCGGCCAGCAGGTCGAGCGACATCCCCAGCTGGCCGAGCGCATCGTCGCCGAGGGTCATACGCTCGGCAATCATTCGTTCAGCCATCCGTTGTCGTTCAGCAAGATATCGCTGCGTCAGCAACTGCATGAGATCGATCGCACCGATCGCCTGCTGACGGCACTGGACGACCACCCGCGGCATTGCTTCCGACCGCCGCGGGGCAGTCTTTCGGTGGCCCTGCTTCTGCATTTCGCCCGTCAACGCCGCCGTATCGCTTACTGGTCCTACAACAGCATGGACTATCTCAATCAATCGGATGCGGAGGTGATCGCACGACTGCGCAACCGGCCACCACGTGCCGCCGACATCGTGTTGATGCATGACGACGCGGCCTGCGCAGAACAGGTGTTGGCTGCGCTGCTGCCGGAGTGGCAGGCCGCCGGCCGCCGGTTGCTTGCCTTGCCGCGCGAAGCTGCATGAGGATCCTCTATCACCACCGCACCCGCGGCCGTGATGTCGAGGGCGTGCATATTCGCGGCGTCGTCAACGGCCTGCGCGAGCTTGGGCACGAGGTGACGGTGATGTCGTTTCCCGGTGCGGATCCCGAGCACGAGCCGGTTGCGCAGCAAGGTCATGTTCGTCCTGGCCGATTGGCCGGTATGGTTACGCGCCTACCTGGTGTGTTGTTCGAGTTTCTCGAGCTTGCCTATAACCCGATCACCCTGCTGCGCATGAGCATGGCCATCCGGCGACGGCAGCCCCAGCTGATCTACGAACGCTATTCGCTGTTCCTGTGCGCTACGGTCTGGCTCGCGCGACGCCGGCGGATTCCGCTGATACTCGAGATCAACGACTCGGCGCTGGTCGAGCGCGTACGTCCGCTGCGGCTGAAGGGCCTGGCGCGGCGCATCGAGGCTTGGTGCATGCGCAACTGCACGGGCCTGGTGTTCATCTCAAGCTACTTCAAGCAGCAGGCGGAAGATGCCTACGGCGCCATTGCACCGTCGGTGATTTCGCCGAACGCGGCTGACCTGGCACGCTTCGATCCCGCGCGGTTCGATGCCGAACGCCTGCGCGCCGAACGCGGGCTGACCGGTCGGGTCGTCTGCGGCCACATCGGCGCGTTCGCCCATTGGCACGGCATGGATGCGTTCGTCGAGGCGATCGCAGAGCGTATTGCCGAAGTGCCGCAACTTGCTTTGGTGCTGGTCGGTGACGGCCGCACGCTGCCGGCCATACGCGCGCTGGTCGCCGAGCGTGGCCTGGCCGGGCGTGTGTTGCTGCCAGGCAGAGTGGCGCACGACGACATCGCCGCCTGGATCGCGTGCATGGACTACGCCGTGCTGCCCGACTCCAACCAGTACGGTTCACCGATGAAGCTGTTCGAGTTCATGGCCATGGGCGTGGCGATGGTGGCACCGGATTATGCGCCGATCGCCGAGGTGGTCAGCGATGGCCAGACCGGCTGGCTGTTTCCTCGTCGCCAGACGGAGGTCTGCGTGCAGCGCGTGCTCGACCTCGCCATGCAGGCCGACCAACGCCAGCGCGTTGGTGCGGCGGCACGCAGCTACATCATTCGCGAACGCCAGTGGCGAAACAACGCCGAGCAGCTGCTGACCCTGTTGCCGCAAGGAGCTTCACTTTGATGGTAGTCACCGTTCTGTTGTCGGTCATCCTGCTGCTGGTGCTCGGTGTGCTGGCGCTGAGCTGGGCGATCCGCGCACGAAACATGCAGATCTGGCTCGCCAGTTATCTGCGTCGCCGGTTGCCGGGACCGCCCGCCAATGGCCCAGTGCACGTGATGTTCTGTTTCGTCGATCACTTCGAGCCAGCGTGGGGGCGGGTCGATCTCGCCACGCAACGCCAACGCGTCGATCGCTGGTGCAGCGACTACCGGTCACTCGCCGATGCCCACCGCGACGCCGATGGGCGACCGCCGCAGCACAGCTTCTTCTATCCCGAGGAGGAATACCTCGAGGAACACCTGCAGAAAATCTCCGCGTTGTGCGCGCAAGGTTACGGCGAGATCGAAATCCACCTGCATCACGATGACGACACCGCGGAAAACTTCAACGCGACGATCAGTCGCTTCAATGAATTGCTGCACGAACGCCATGGCGCTCTGTCGCGCGATCCGCACACCGGCCGGCTGCGCTTCGGCTTTATCCACGGCAACTGGAGCCTCGACAACTCACGCGCCGATGGACGCTGGTGCGGCATCAACAATGAGCTCACCCTGCTGCGCGAACTGGGCTGCTACGCTGACTTCACCCTGCCATCCGCACCTAGCGATACACAGACGCGCATGGTCAACGCGATCTACTACGCCACCGACGATCCGTTGCGCCCAAAGTCGCACAACACCGGCGAGCCGGTGCACGTTGGCGGCAGCGCCAGTGGCGACCTGATGATCGTGCAGGGCCCACTGGGGCTGAACTGGCGCGAGCGCCGGTTTGGCCTGATCCCGCGCATCGAAAACGCCGATGTGCGCCGCGGTTGCCCGCCCACGGCCGCGCGAGTGGACGCCTGGGTGCGCACCGGCGTCCACGTCGAGGGACGCCCGGAATGGGTCTTCGTCAAGGTGCATACCCACGGCACGCAGGAGCGCGACATGGATACGTTGCTTGGCGATGCCGCGCACGCCATGCACGCCCATCTCGAAAGCGCCTACAACGACGGCAAGCAATACGTCCTGCACTACGTCACCGCGCGCGAGGTCTACAACATCATCAAGGCCGCCGAGGCGGGTGAGGTCGGCAACCCGCACGAGTACCGCGACTACGCGCTGCCGCCGCCACCGCATCGGGCGCATTTGTGGGTTGCCGATCGCGCGTGAGCTTGCGTGGTTCGACGATGCCTGCCGGGGCCGCTCGACCTTGAGGCCAGGGCAGGCCCCAGCGCATTGGCTCTAACTGCGTTTAGCCCGATTGCCCTTTCCCGCCATGGCTTCAGTGCCCCTCATGCGCAAACTGCTGCATGAACCACTGCACGACGCCGACGCCGTGGTTGTTCCAGTTGAAGCGTCGTGGGGTCTTGGCGTTGTCGGCGCAATCCAGGCTGTACGAACTGGTCAGCCATGACAAACGCTGGTCCAGCGCATGCTGTTGCGCGGGGTCGGTCTCGAAGTAGCGGGCCGCCGCTACGGGCAGGGTCATCTCGACGTCGTGGGCGTCGCTGTACCAGCCTTCGGAGTTTTCGATGTCGATGAGCTGCTTGTTGCTGGCGTGGGCGGACGACCAGTACCAGGTGATCTGGCCATTGGGACCGCTGCAGGGGTTGCGCCAGTCCTTTTCCTTGTCGGTGATGGTTTTCAGGTCGACCCAGCCATAGTGTTCGAGGTAGCGGCCGAAACCGGTGACCATGGTGGGGATGCGCGGGTCGGCGGTGACCAGCCATGCATGCCAGAGCCCGTCGATGATGTTCTCGGTCATCCACGGCGAACTGCCACGCACATCGGTGGCGGGGTCGTAGGTGTCGCCTTCATGCATTTGCCAGCTGTTGCGCCATGATCCGTCGTTGCCGAGGCCATCGGGATTGTGCTGCTGGTGCTGGTAGAGCCAGCCCAGGCGGTTGTCGATGCGCTTGAGATAGCTCTTGTCGCCGGTGATCTCGTAGGCGCTGACAGTCGCCAGCAGACCAAGCCCGGCTTCGCGTTCGGTGAAGCGCTGCTCGGGCTTGGCGTAAGGGCCCGCGGGGAAGTTCCAGCCACCGGTATCCCAGGAACCGATCATGCGCTGGATCAGCGCATCGTCATGCTCGCTGTCGTCACCGGTCAGTCCAAGTGCGAGCAGGATGGGCTCGACATAGACGTACTTCGGGTCGCAGACATTCACCTCGCCCACGCTCCAGCCGCCCCCGCATAGCGGCCAGCCCGGGGCGCCAACGCGGCGCAGATGTTCCATGTAGTAGCGGTAACTTTCGCTGGCCGCGGCCAGGTATTCTTCGCGCCCGGTGCGCACGTATTGCTGGAAAAGCGTGCTCGTGCGGTCGAACAGCCAGGATGGCCCTTCGGTGCGTGGCAGGGGTTCGGCCCATTTGAACTGGGTGGCGAAGAAGTGGTCGTAGGGTCCGGGTGATGCAGCCGGCTGCTGCGGCCCGGCGATCAGGGACGCCGACATCCACTCGGGACTCAGCAGGGCGAGCACGCCGGGTACGCGCACTCCATCGCTATTGACGACGAGCCCGTCGACATACGGCCAGCCATCCGCCTTGGTCGTGCTGTCGGGAGGGCCGAGGGTGAAGCGGAGCGTACGGCTGTCGCCATCGAGTTCGGTATGCAGCTGCACGCGCACTGCGCGGATGCTGCCGTCCTTGAAATGCCAGTTCAACGTCGGCTCGACATGCACCGGCAGCGCATTGCCGTGCTCGTCGACAATATGCACTTGGGCCGCATCGCGCAGCATGCCAGGCGGAAACGGAAGGCCAAACGTGACGGCCACGTTCTTGCCGATCGCTCCATGGCGGCGCAGCTCGATGCTCTGCCAGCGCGGATCCATCGCCTTGGCCCCGGTCACCACCACTTGTGGCAGCCGGGTGACAGCGGCACCGGTATTCGTACTTTGCTGAGCGGGGCTCGCCGACGAAGATGGCATCGGGTATGCCGTGCTGGCTTCGCTCGGTGATGCGGGCTGTCCGACATCGGTATTGGCAGGCACGGCAGCCCTGCCTGCGACAACTTCGGCATGCGGGCTCGCCGCATAGACGCTGGCACACAATGACGAGGTGGCAAGCACAGCAAGCAGCCACCGCAGGGCAGAGCGCGTTCGAACACGTGATGTGGTCATGGTCATGCCAGGCGTCCTGCCAAGGTGAGTAACACTTTGTCGGAAGGGCTCTCGCTGAGCTGAAGATACTCGCTTCGATGTCCATGTCGCATTGGGCGTGCGCAGCGGGCGACGCTGATCACAGGTTGCCTGCCGTTCGCATCTGAACCACAGCCGATGCGGACGGCGCCCACCTCAGCTGCTCACGGTGGATTGCGTCGCGAGCTTGCGCTCCCACGCGAGCGCGGTGCGCACGATGAACTCGAGGTTGTCGTGACGCGGCTCCCAGCCGAGCAGGCTGCGCAGGCGATCCGCGCGCGCGATCAGCATGGGTGAATCGCCCTCGCGGCGTGGCTGCTCGATCACCTTCAACTCGCGACCGCTGACGCGACGGACCGTATCGATCACTTCACGCACGCTGTAGCCATGACCATACCCGCAATTGAGCGTCAGCGACTCGCCATCGGCGCGCAGGTGATCGAGTGCGCGCAAGTGCGCTGCGGCCAGATCCTCGACGTGGATGTAATCGCGGATGCCGGTACCGTCCGGCGTGTCGTAGTCAGTGCCGAAAATCGAAAGGCTGTCGCGTTTGCCGACCGCGTGTTCGCAGGCGACCTTGAGTAACAGGGTTGCATTGGGCGTGGACTGGCCGATCCGGCCCTGCGGGTCGCAGCCGGCGACATTGAAGTAGCGCAGAATCACATGCCGCATTGCGCCGGTGGCGCTGAGGTCGCGCAGCATGGTCTCGGACATCAGCTTGGACATGCCGTACGGATTGATCGGTTGCGTAGGCGTGTCCTCGTCGGCGACGCCGCTCGCGGGCATGCCGTAGACCGCGGCGGTCGAGGAGAACAGAAATTGGCGCACGCCGGCATCCGCGCAGCAGGCCAGCAGGTTGCGTGTGTTGCAGGTGTTGTTGCCGTAGTACTTGAGGGGATCGCGCACCGATTCGGGAACCACGGTATGCGCGGCGAAATGCAGCACGGCACCCACACGGTGCTCAGCCAGTATCTGCGCCACCAACGCGCGATCGCCGACGTTTCCGACGACCAGTTCAGCACCGCGCACCGCGTCGCGAAAGCCGCTGACCAGGTTGTCGATCACTACGACGCGTTCTCCCCGCGTGCTCAATTGCTGCACGACATGGCTGCCGATGTAGCCGGCACCGCCAGTCACGAGTATGGCTGGGTGGTTCATGCGCTCGCTCCCATGCTGGTCGACGCGGAGGGTGCTGTGTTCTCGATCTGGCCGAATGCCGCCGAATACCAGTCGAGCACCTCGCCAATCATCCGCGCACGATCCGTCTCGGAAAAAAAGATGTGATCGCATTCGGGCCAATACGCGAAGCGGATCGCCGGGTCGTTCGCCAACTTGCCGTAGGTGGATGCGAACTGCCGGGAGTCAAGAAAATAGTTGGTGATGCCGCCGGTGAATAGCGAGAAAATGTGAACGCGTCGATCCAGCAGTTCGCGCAGCTGGGTGCGTTCTGCGCCGGCCGCTGGCCACTCGCGATCGATATCGAGATCCTCCATCGGCCGTGGTTCCCGCCGCAGGTGCCTGGACACCAGTCGGGAAGCTGTCGTCAGCCAACGCGTGGGAGGCCATCGAAGATGATGCCGAACCTGCGCCAGGTGAAACCATGGGCCTGCGCGCGCGAGGCCATCAATCTGCAGCACGCCGATCACGCGCTGGTCGTGCAACGCGACTTTCCACGCCAGATCCGCGCCACGGCACAGGCCGGCGATCACAAAGCGGGTACTGCCAAGATGACGCTCGATCGCGTCGAGCGCCAGCGTAACGGCAGGCAACGAAGTGATCGGACTGTCGAGCATGGTGTCGCCGATGCCCGGCAGATCGAAGCGGAACGTCGCGTTGCCGGCCCGGGCCATCTGGCGGGCAAGCGTGACATGCAGGCGGAAAGGGCCTGTGCGCGGGATCAGTCCGGCGTTGAGCACGACCAGCACTGGGCCGCGCACCGGCCCGGCATCCGGACGCGTCAGTAGCCCAAAAAGCGAGCTGTTGTCGGCGATGTGGACGATTTCGTCGATCATGCAACGGCCCGCGGAGTACCCAGGATCGCCGTCAGCCGGTCGATCGGTTCGTGCAGGTCTCGGGTCAGGAAGGTCGCGCGTACTTCCAGCGTGTCTTTCCAGTGCGTCCTTGACTCGGGAAGTTCGATCCGCTGAGTGGTGTGTCCGGGTATTTCCCCTATGCGATCGTCGGCAAGCACGCCCAGGATCGTGTTGCCTGACAACGGCTGAGACGGAAACTTGGCAGCCATGATTTCGCTGTGCAATGCATCCGGACATGCATAGCCCACCAATTGACCGTCTTCCCGATAGGAGCCGAGCTGTCGGCAAAATGGATAGTCCGCACGCAGTGCACGCTCGGCTTCGTCCAGGCGATGCAGTTCGGCCAGATACGAGCTGCCGCTCAGGATGGGTTGCCATATCCAGAGCTGGGAAATCGAGCTGTCAGCCGCGGCGAACAGCCACGCAGGCCATCCGCCGCCGCGCACCGCCAGCAGCGCCGTCGGGGCGTTGCCGGACCGCGCCCGCGCCGCCGCTACGGCAACGGCGATATCTTCGCGGGCGCCATGGATGCTGAATTCGGCTTCATTGCCTTCGGAGTCGCCGGTGCCGTAATAGTCGACGCGCAGGCAGGCGATACCGGCCTGCGCCAGTCGCGCCGCGACCAGGCTGAACAGGCGGCTGCTCAGGAATTGCTCGTGGAAAAACGGTGGACAGATGACGACAGTCGCGCGCGGCGCCGAGGGGCTGGCGTACCAGGTCGCGAACAGGCGGCGTCCGGGGCTGCCAAGCCAGAACGGAGTCGGCGCACCCGTCACGATTCGGCCTGCGGACGACAATGGGTGGCCGGGCTGAGAGAATATCTGTCCATCGCAATGCTCCGACGACCGTGGTCGTACGTGCTGATGGCGATGCTAGCAAACAGGTGGGACTTCATGATGTCGCTGCTGGCATCGTCACGGACGAACTGCCTGTCGTGAACGTTCATCTTGTGAACACGACGCCGAAATAGATCTCGTTCTCGCTGTATCCCTGACCGGGCGCGGTGCTGTCACGCTGGCGATGAGTCAGCGAGACCTGCCAGCTCCAGTGCGGCGTTCTTCTGTCAGTCAGGCGCAAGCCATAGTCGCTTGAGTTGTCGCGACGGTCGAGTGAGCGATAGGTAAGCCTCTCGTAGTCGACAAACGTCGAGAGCGAAACCAAGGGTGTCAGCCGGTAGCTGATGCCTGCGCTGCCGCCGCGGTCAGTCTGGTCGAACGTGGAGTCGTTCAGATAGTTGAGCCGGCTGTAAAGCGGTGACACGCTCAGTGTCAGCCGTTCGGTGTTGAAGGTGTAATTGCCTTCCAGGCGGCTGTCCAGATACACCTGCGGATCGATCACGAGACCTCCGACATTGATCCCCTGTGCGGAGGTTCCGCCGATCGGGCCGACGGGGCCGGTCGTATTGTTGTCCAGTTGCGCGCCGGCACCGGCGATGATCTGGCCGGGCTGCACCATCATGTCTTGCGCCGCGTCGGAGTATTCGTGTGCGGCCGTGAGAGAGAAACTGCTGCGCAGCGTGGGCTCCCAGCTCAGCGTCAGTCGCTCTAGCGGAGTGGAGACCGTCGGCGCTCCATCGAAGTCGATCTGTGACCAGCCAAGTGCGACATTGAGATTGAAGTGGGCCAGTGTTCTGACGTAGCTGGCGAACACCTCATCGCGGTTGTAGTTAGGGTTGTTGGTGGGAGCGACCAGGTTGTCGTCGGGCGTGCCGGCAATCGGGTTGAGGTCGTTCGAGTTATTGGTGAAATTGACGCGCTGGACCTCCACATTGGCCGACAGCACATCGGTGGGACTGAGATCCTTGAATACGCGCAGCGCGGCTTCGCCACGCGAAGAATTGAACTCCTTGTTCTTCGACGCGTAGCTGTTGATGTAATGCAGCTCAGCCTGACCGCGCAGCGTATCGCCAAGCCTGAAATGCAGGATCGGCCCGAGCGCCAGCACGTTGGTTTGCTGCTGGTTGTCTGGTGCGTTGCTGGAGAGCGTCGAGAGTGGTTCCACTCCCGCGAAATCCTGGACGGTGAAGTCCAGCCGTTGTGGCAGCACCGTCCAGTTGAGCTGGCTTGAAAGCTGCACGAACGTCTGATTGTTGAACGCGCCGCCAAGGTAATCGAAGTATTCCAGGGTACCCGCCACGTTCGCCTGGACGGTCGAGCCTTGTTGTGAGTAAGTGAAGTTGAGGCCAGGACTCAGCACGTTCTGGCTGACCGGATCCGTTCCGCTCAGGTTGATGTTGTCGCTGTGTTCGATGCCAGCAAACAGCGAATATTCGAACTGTGCTGCCGATGCCGTGCCCGAGGCGACAGCGAGTGCTAGCGCAACCGCATAACTGAGCGTGCTGGGTGCAGGCATGTTTCCATCCCCCGTGGAACACGTCGCTAGGCCTGTTGATTGCGACGCGGTAAATCAGCTTTTTGGATCGACGTTCTGGATCAGCGTTCTGAATCGGCGAAATGGACTATGGCGCGTGATTGAATACCACTCCGGTCAGCTTGTTGGCGTCGAAGTTCGCGGCGGCCTGGCTGATCGCTGCCGGCGTATCGCGCCCGTAGCTGGCAACCACCACCACGAAGTCGGCCAGATCAGACAGGATTCGTGCGTCAGGCGAGCCCTTGATGGCCGGGCCGTCAAGGAAAAGGTAGCGATCAAGGTAGCGGCAGCGCAGCGAGTCGATTACCGCGCGCATGCGAAACGACGAGAAGTACTCGCCTCCATTTTCACGAGCCTTGCCGGTCGGAATCAGGCGCAGGCGCGGAATGCCGGTGCGATACAACACCGATTGAATGCCACTTGCCGGATGTTCGAGATAATCGATCAGGCCGCCGCTGCTGGCGTCCACACCCAATGCCGTGTGCTGGGCCGGATAGCGCAGGTTGCAATCGATCAGCAGACTGGTCTTGGCTTCGTCAAAGGCGAATGCCGTTGCCAGGTTGCGGGCGACGAAACTGCCACCCGAGCCCGGGCTCACCGGCACCACCAGGGTCACGAAATTGTGCTCGCCACCCAACCAGAGCAGCCGCGTCCGTATCTCGCGAAAAGCATCCGACTGACCACGCACCGAGTTCTCGCGATGGATCAGCCGACGCTGTTCGAGCTGCTTCGCAGGCAGCGTATCGGTCTCGGACATGCGCGCGATCGAATGGCCGGCCGAGGCACGCTGAGGAAGCGCGCCGACTTTGGCCCCGTGTACGAGACCACCGGAATCGACCAGTAGTTTGTCGTCTTCAGGCCCGTTCATGCCATTCCCCTCAGCTTGAGCCAGAACAGGACCAGATAGGCCAATGCAACCCCCAGAACGATCAGCGCCAGCAAGACGTTTCGCAACCGCTCCCGCTGACGATCCTGCGGCGTGGGGTAGAACGGAACGGTGGCCAGCACCATCAAGCCGGTTGAACGCTCAAGCTGTGCGGTCGAGCGTACTCTCGGATCGAGCCGCGCGATACCAAACAGCAGTCCGAACGGGATCGCCAGCGAGAGAACGATGCCGCCGAGACCGAAATGCATGAACCGCAGGCCCGAAGGGCTGAGCGGCATCATGGCGGGATTCTGGATCAGGAACGTGAGGCCCTGCTGCTTGGCATCCAGGTTCATCGATACGCGTGCGTTTTCGCGGCGTTTGAGCAGATCCTGATAGACATCGCGGTTGACGTTGTAGTCGCGGGTCAGTTCGGAAGTGACGTTTTCCGAGTTGGCGATACGGTTGCTGCGCTCCAGCTCGGACTGCAGCATGGATTCACTCGCGCCCATGCGCGCACTCGTCGAGGCGATTTCGGCACGGCTGGCGGACAGCTGGCTTCTCAGCTGCGCGTAGAGCGGATTGAATTGCACATTGTTTTCGAGCGAGGTCGGCGAATTCGACACCGGCGCGCTCTGCCTGCGCTGGCTAGCCTGGGCGATCTGTTGCCGCAGATCCTCCATCTGGTGACGGACGCGGACGACGTCGGGATAGTCGGCGGTATAGGACATCAGCAACGTGTCGAGCTGCGTCTGCAGCTGGGCGAGCTGCGCTTCATTGATGCCTTGGGTGGTTTGTACCGCGTTGACCTCCGACTCGCCGGACAGCTGTGAATTCAGCGAAGCTTCCTGTGAACGCTTTTCCATCAGGTCCAGGCGTGCATTTTCGATCTGCGTGCGTAACTGACTGATGCGCGCGTCGGTATCGGTCTCGCTGCCAGGACGGGCATCGGCGTTGGCCCCGCGATAGTCCTTGAGCTTGTCTTCCGCGTCGGTCAATTTTTTCCGGTAGGTCTCGACCTGGCTGTTGATGAACTCGAACGCGTCGCGACTTTCGCGTTGCTTGGATGCCAGGCTTTCGCTGATGAAAAGCCGCGCATACTCGCGGGTAACGTCATACGCCCGCTTCGGATCGGAGTCGTAGTAGCTGATCGTGATCAGGTTGTCATGCGAGATCACGACCTTGGTGCGGGCCTTGATCGCTTCGATCAGGCGATCCTGCTCCACGGGATTCGGGTTATTGGCCATCCAGCCGCCGATGACCAGGATCTGGCCCATCACTCTGCGGCTGAAGATCACGGCCTGCGCGATACCGGCACGGTTCGCATTCGCGGTGGGCGAAGCGGCACCTTCCATCAGCGGGGTGATGATGCTGCTTTCCTGCGCCAGGATGGTGGTCGACGCATCATATTTTTTCGGCCATTGCATGCCGACGATCAAGGCACCCAGCGCGACCACCGCAAACACGACGCCCATGGCAATTCGCCGCCGGCGCGCCTCGCTGACCAGCACCGGAACAAGCGCCGCAAAAGGAGAGATCTCTTCGCTCATGGCTGCCCCCTTCCCCGGCTTCAGAACGAGCGTTGCGGTACGGTAATCACGTCGCCTGGCTGCACGGGATAGTTGGTCGTCAATTCGCCCTGTTGCAGGATATTGCCCAGCTGCACGGCGTAGGACTGGGTGGTATCACCGTCCTTGCGATAGAGCTCGGTGCGATCCGGGGCAGCGAATTCGGTGGTGCCGCCAGCGGCCAGCACGGCGTCGAGCACCGTCATGCCCTGGCGGTAGGGCAACGAGACCGGGGTGCGCACCGCGCCTGTCACGCGTACGCGTGACAGGTACTCGTGGCTGCGCAGTTCGGTCAGGATCACCGCCACCTGGGGATCACGCACATAGGCCTGCAGCTTGTCCTTGACCTCGGAAGCGACCTCTTCGGGCGTCTTGCCGCCGGCCACGACGTCACCGATCAGCGGCACCGTGATCTTGCCGTCGGGTCGTACCGGTACGCTTACACTGAGATCCGGGTTGTGCCAGACCGTGATTTGCAGTTGATCATCGACGCCGATGTGATACGTGGAGACGGCCTGGGCGTCGGCATTGAACTTGGGAGCGTGGCTGGAGCCGGGCGCCGTGGCGCAGCCGGTCAGGATCAATAGGAGGACTAACGCAATGAAGCGATACAGGCTCGTCATGACAACCACCCCTGATTGACTTGCAGGTTGTGAACAGTATCACAAAATAAAGTCAAGAAATAAGCTAGCTAGCGCCCATTGCCGCGATTTTTAGCCCCTGTTTCCGCTCCAATGACGCTTTCGCCTACTCTGGCCCTCGTTGTAGCCGTTCGCAAGACCGGGCCGATACCGCCAAAAACCAGAAAAACCGGGGATGTTCCGCATGCAGGCACTGGAAAATACCAAGATCGCCATCGTTGGCCTGGGCTACGTCGGACTGCCACTGGCGGTCGAATTCGGCAAGCGCTACGACACGCTGGGCTTCGACATCAATGCAACGCGCGTCGAGCAATTGCGCGCCGGCACGGACATCACGCTGGAGGTGGATGCCGATGAACTGGCCGGTGCCGGGCGGCTGCGTTTCAGCGCCGCGCTGGATGACATCCGCGACTGCAACGTCTATATCGTCACCGTGCCGACCCCGATCGACTCGGCCAAGCGCCCCGATCTGACGCCCCTGATCAAGGCCAGCGAAGCGCTGGGCCAGGTCATCAAGGCCGGCGATGTCGTGGTTTACGAGTCCACCGTGTATCCGGGCTGCACCGAGGAAGTGTGTATCCCGATCCTCGAAAAGGTCTCGGGCCTGCGCTACAACCGCGACTTCTTTGCCGGTTACAGCCCCGAACGCATCAACCCCGGTGACAAGCAGCACCGGGTTACCAGCATTCTCAAGGTGACTTCCGGCTCCACCCCTGAGGTGGCTGATTTTGTAGACCGGATGTACGCATCCATCATTACTGCCGGTACGCACCGGGCCAGCTCGCTGAAGGTGGCCGAAGCGGCCAAGGTCATCGAAAACACCCAGCGCGACCTGAATATCGCGCTGGTGAACGACCTGGCCAAACTGTTCAACAAACTGGGCATCGACACGCTGGAAGTGCTGCAGGCGGCCGGCACCAAGTGGAATTTCCTGCCCTTTCGGCCAGGCCTGGTCGGCGGCCATTGCATCAGCGTGGATCCGTATTACCTCACCCACAAGGCGCAGGAAGTTGGACATCATCCCGACGTGATCCTGGCCGGTCGTCGCACCAACGACAGCATGGGCCAGTACATCGCCGGCGAAGTGATCCGCCTGATGGTGTGCAAGGGCATCAACCCAGTGCGCGCACGCATCCTGATCCTGGGGCTGGCGTTCAAGGAAAACTGCCCGGATCTGCGCAACACCCGCGTGGTCGATATCGTGGAGGCCTTGAACGGCTACAACGCGCAGGTCGACATCTTCGACCCCTGGGTGGACGCGGCGGCGGCGATGCACGAATACGGCATCGACCTGATCGGTGCGCCGCAGCCAGACCAGTATGATGCGGTCATCGTGGCGGTGGGCCACCGGCAATTCGCCGATATCGGCAGCGTGGGCATTCGCGCGTTCGGCAAGCCCTCATCGGTGCTGTACGACGTCAAGTACGTGTTGCCACGCGATGCGGTCGATGGGCGTCTTTGAGCTTGGGAAGGCTGCCGTTGGTGCGTTCGCCGAAGCGTGGCGTGTATCGATCACGGCCATGAATACGCGGATGATGGGATGGAATGGACAGGTTGGATGAGGACGCAATGAAGATTCTGGTAACCGGCACTGCTGGATTCATCGGCTCGCACGTCGCGCTGCGATTGCTTGAGCGCGGTGATGAAGTCATCGGCATCGACAACCTCAGCGACTATTACGACGTGAACCTGAAGAAGGCGCGGTTGGCGCGCTTCATGGATCACCCGAACTACACCCACGTGACGGCGGATCTGGCCGATCGCGCGGCAATCGATGCGACGTTTGCGACGCACAAGCCGCGGCGTGTCATCAACCTCGCCGCGCAGGCCGGCGTGCGCTATGCCGCGCAGAATCCGCACATCTACGTGTCATCCAACATCACCGGTTTTCTGCACATCATCGAGGGTTGCCGTCACCACGATGTCGAGCACCTGGTGTTTGCTTCCACCAGCTCGGTGTATGGCGCGAATACGCTGATGCCGTTCTCCGAGCACGAACCCACCGAGCATCCGCTGACGCTGTATGCGGCATCGAAAAAAGCGAACGAGATGATGGCGCACAGTTACGCCCATCTGTATGGCCTGCCGTGTACGGGCCTGCGTTTCTTCACCGTGTATGGCCCGTGGGGACGGCCCGACATGGCGCTGTTCCTGTTCACCAGCGCGATTCTGGCTGGCGAGCCAATCAAGGTCTTCAACCATGGCCGGCACAAGCGCAGCTTCACCTACGTCGATGACATTGTCGAAGGCGTTCTTCGCACGCTCGACGCCGTGCCCACAGGCGATCCCGAGTGGAACGGAAAGGCACCGGACCCGGCCACCAGCCTCGCGCCTTATCGCCTTTTCAACATCGGCAACGAGCAGCCGGTGGAGTTGCTGCGGTACATCGAGGTGCTGGAGCAGTGTCTTGGCCGCAAGGCGCAAATGGAGCTGTTGCCGTTGCAGGCGGGCGACGTTCCCGATACCGAGGCCGATGTGTCGGCGCTGGCTGAAGCGGTGGGGTACAGCCCGAGCGTGCCGGTGGAAGAGGGCGTGAGCCGCTTTGTTCAGTGGTACCGGGATTACTACCAGAAGTGATGGCAGCGGCGGGAGTCAGGGCTCTCGGCTGACCCCTGGATCGTCGCAAAAGCGATCAGTCCCCGGGTCAGGCGTCGTGGCATCCGGCGCGATTTGTCGCGGATAAGGCGCAGCGGCCGGTGTGGCCGGTTACAATCACCGGCCGACGTCGTGCGGATGCAGCCAACCCATCCAGATGCCGAGCGCGACCATGCCGATCAGCAGCAATGACAGGCCGATACGGCGGGTCAGCGCCCATACCGTGCGCTTGTCGTCGTCCTTGTCAGTCATCATGAAGTACAGCGCCTGGCCGAGGCTGAAAATCACCACCAGCAGCAACCCCACCAGCGCATATTTGTAGATGGTTTCCACGTGATTGATCCGATCCATTTCGACCTTGGCAGTATAACGGCCGCAAGCCGGTGCTCCGCGTGAGCGGATTTCGCCGTCCGTCGTGGTGGGCGTTGCTGCTGACAGTGGCTGGCGCGTTGCTGTTCATACGTTTGGGCGTCTGGCAGTTGGATCGCGCGGACTTCAAGGAAGCACTTCTGCGGCGGTATGCCGCATCGTCATCCGCACCATGGCAGGACTTCGCCAAGGTGGCGCAGACACCGCCTTCCGATGCGTTTCCGCGAGTGCAGGTGAGTGGTCACTACCTCGTCGACCGGCTGTATCTGCTGGACAACCCCAAGCACGACGAGCGCGGTGGTGTGGAGGTATTTGCGCCGTTCGAATGGCAGGGCCAGCCGCAGTTGCTGCTGGTGGATCTGGGTTTTCTGGCCGGCAACGGTACCGGCCAGGCACCGCAGGTACCGCCGTTGCCAGCCACCGAGCTGACTCTGCAGGGCCTGTACGTGCCGCCACCGCCGGTCGGTTTCGAGATGGGTGGCGACGCGCTGGCACGCCAGACCCATTGGCCGAAGAGCAGCATCTTTCTGGATCCGGCGGAAATCAGCCACGATCTCGCCCGCCCGCTGTATCCACGGGTGCTGGCGCTGGATGCCGATCCGGCCGCGATCTATGAGCGTGTGCATACGCTCGATTTTTCCTCGATGCCGCCAGCACGGCACCGCGCCTATGCTTTCCAGTGGTTCTCGTTTGCGCTCGCGGCGGTGGTGATCCTGCTGGTGTTGAATCGCAAACGCGGCCCGCGAAAATCTTGAACCACGAACGTCACCTGACCAACCCATGTCGATGAAACCCGATGGAAGCCCGATGAATAGCGTTGACCCCGCCGCGTTGCGCAAAAGCCGCATGTTTCTGCTGCTGATTGCGCTGGTGTTTGCCGCGCCGATGATGGTTGCCGGTTGGCTCACCTATGCAGGCTGGCAACCGGATGCCAAGGGCAACGGCCAGCCGGTGCAGCCGCAGCGCAATTTCGTCAGCGAGAAGCTGGTCGTCCAGCTGGCGAATGGCCAGCCCTATGCCTGGCGTGACAGTGAGCCGCGCATGACCCTGGTGGCGCTGGCCGGCCCGGATTGCGCCGCGCAGTGTCTGGCGACGCTGACCAAGATGGCCGCCGCACGCGTCACGCTCAGCAGCAACATGTCGCGACTGCGATTGCTCTATCTGGGCACCCCGCCAGTGAACGACCAGCGCGACGGCATCAGGAATTACTGGCAGCTCGGTACCGACGTCGACGGCAAGCTCGCGATGTTCCGGCCAAGCACGCCAGACAGTGTCAGTGCCTTGCTGGTGGAGTCCAACGGCACCGCGCTGTCACTGTATCCTGCCGGCTTCGATCCTTCCGGGTTGCGCAAGGATCTGCAGAAGGTGATCCACTGATGTCGTCGCGTTTGCTGAAAATCCTGCGCGGGCTGTCGCTGCTGGCGGCGGTGTTCGCGCTGGGGCTGGTGATGTTCGGCGCGTTCGTGCGGCTGTCCAATGCTGGCCTGTCCTGTCCGGACTGGCCGACCTGCTATGGCCAGGTGACGTGGCCGCAGCATGCGCAGGCGGTGGCGCACGCCGATGCCGCGTTCCCGGATCGGCCGTACGAGGCACACAAGGCCTGGCGCGAGCAGGTGCACCGCTTCCTTGCCGGCACGCTGGGTGTGTTGGTGCTGGGGTTGGCGCTGCTTGCTACCTGGCGCAAGCGCGGTGCGCAGATCGCAGTGCTCGGCGGCGCAGTGTTCGCGGCGGTCGGGGTAAGCCTTTACATCCATGGCGAACGTGAATGGTCATCGTTGCTGGGCGGCTGTGCGATCGCGCTGCCGCTGCTTGCGGCGATGGGGCTGAGGCGGCCCGGCGCATGGAAGCTCTGCGTGCTGGCGTTGGCGGTGATCATCTTCCAGGCCATGCTCGGCATGTGGACGGTGACGCTGTTGTTGAGGCCGGTGGTAGTGATGGGCCATCTGCTCGGCGGCATGACCACGTTTGCCTTGCTGGCGTACGCCGCGCTGCGGTTTGCCGGGGTGGGTTCGGTGGATGACCGCATGGCCGATCTGCGCAAGCTGGTGGCGATCGGCATCGTGCTGCTGTTCTGCCAAATCGCGTTGGGCGGCTGGACCTCGGCGAACTACGCGGCGCTGGCCTGTGGTTACGGCCCGGGTTCTTTCCCCCAATGTCTGGGACAGTGGATGCCGCCGACTGATTTTCATCAGGGCTTCGTGTTGTCGCGTGGCATCGGCGTCAATTACGAAGGCGGTGTGCTGGACATGGCCGCGCGCAGCGCGATCCAGGTCGCGCACCGCACCGGTGCGCTGGTGGTGTTCTGCTATCTCCTGTGGCTGTCGTACAAGCTGGTCAGGCGTGGTTTGCGCGGGTACGGTATCGCGATCGCACTGGCGCTGGTGGGTCAAGTGCTGCTGGGTATCAGCAATGTGTATTTCGGATTGCCGCTGGCTGTGGCAACCGCTCACAATGGCGTTGCCGAGCTGTTGCTGTTCACCTTGCTGGTTGCGCTGGCGCGCACGCAGAAGCGGCATGATGCATTGATGTTCCAGACGTCCGGAAGGTATTGAGATGGCACAGTTCGGAGATCTGGTGGGCGAGTACCTGCAATTGACCAAGCCGCGCGTTGTTGCGTTGCTGGTGTTCTGCGCGGTGATCGGCATGTTTCTCGCCGTGCCAGGCATACCGCCATGGCGCGCACTGGTGTTCGGCACACTGGGCATCTGGATGGCGTCCGGTTCGGCTGCCGCATTCAATCACCTTATCGACGAGCGCATCGACAAGTTGATGGCGCGCACGGCGCGTCGCCCACTGGCCACCGGCAAGCTCACGCCGCATCAGGTGCTGGTGTTTGCGGTGTTGCTCGGCATCGCTTCGATGCTGGTGCTGGCGTTGCTGGTGAACCCGCTCACCGCGTTGCTCACATTCGGCGGCTTGATCGGTTACGCGCTGGTCTACACCGCTTACCTCAAGCGCGCGACGCCGCAGAACATCGTGATCGGCGGCTTGGCTGGCGCGATCCCGCCGGTGCTGGGCTGGACCGCGGTGACCGATGCGCTGCATCCGTTTGCGCTGCAACTGTGCCTGATCATTTTCGTATGGACGCCGCCGCATTTCTGGGCGCTGGCGATCTTCCGCCGTGAGGACTATGCGCGAGCGAAAGTGCCGATGCTGCCGGTCACGCATGGCGTCGTCTATACGCGCTGGCACGTGCTGTTCTACACCGTGCTGCTGGTGCTGGTGACCTTGCTTCCGGCGCTGACCGGCATGAGCGGCCTGATGTATCTGGGCGGTGCGGTCGTGCTCGACCTGGGCTTCCTGTACTACGCGATCCGCTTGCTGAATCCGCCGGACGAATTTTTTGCGATGCGCGTCTTCAAGTATTCCATCGTGTACCTGATGGCGTTGTTCGCACTCTTGCTGGCCGACCACTGGTTGGTCGCGCCGATCATGCAGCAGGGATTGATGTTTCAACGCACGGTCTGAGCGCGCTGCAACTCACCGATCGAGCGCGATGCCTGCGTTGCCCAGCAGCTCGCGCAGTTCAGCCAATTGCGCCTCGTAGTGCTTCCATCGCTTGAGCGCGTTGCGGTAGATCGGCTCGCGCACCTGTGCCGCACTGGCGGTGCTGGCGGGTGCCTGATTGCTCTCGAAATTCAGGCAGGCGTCGTTCCAGGGCAGGCCGCAGAATTCAAGTAGCTGCCGCGTGCTGGCCTCCTGCGCATTCACCAGCGTTTCGTAATCCACTTCCAGGACGCGCCCCGGGAACGCCTGCTTCCAGTGCGCCATCAGGCGATCGAACAGGATGTAATACCTGCCGGTGTTGAGCAGGTCGAACGAATATTCGTGGTAGGGCGATGCCAGCGTGAACAGCTGGCGGAAGTTGCTGAGGCAGGTGTCCATCGGGTCGCGCCGCAGGCAGATGATCTTTGCGTTGGGCAGTGCGTTCGCGATCGCGCCGACATACAGAAAGTTGTGCGGCAGCTTGTCGATGAAGCGAGGCTTGCCTGCGGTATCGGGTCGGGTGCTGGCCAGATAGCTCTCCCCCAGCTGGCGCCAATCGACGTCTTGCGAACGGGTGATGGTATCGACGTCGATCAGCTGCGGCGTGCGGCTACCCGAGGCACGTTTGAGCGCGAGGGCGAAGTTCTGCAGCTCGCCAGAGGAGTGCACGTCGGGATGGCTGGAGATGATGCGCTCCACCAGCGTGGTGCCCGAACGCGGCATGCCGATGATGAAAATGGGCTCCTCGGTGGCGAAGCCGGCCGAGGCGGGCTGCTGTCGGGGCGATGCGCGGGTGATTGCCTCGAACAGCGCCTCGTCCCGTTGAGACGAATCATCGGGTTTGACCATGGCTGCTGCCTTGCCCGCTACAAGGTGTTCGAATGCCTTGGGATAGTCCGCCAGATCCTCGTATTCCTTGGCCAGCGCCAAATGGAGATTCAACTGCGCGTCATGGTTTGCCACCGTCTTCGGCAACAGCGCATGCAAGCGTTCCAGGTGATTGCGGGTGGCGCTCTGCTTGCGCAGCTGTGACAACGTCAGATGCGCGCTCCAATGCCACGGCGCCAGTCCCAGGCAAGCCTCAAGCTCGCGTTCCGCGGCGTCCAGGTCGCCCAGGAACACCAGCGATTTGGCGAAGTTGTACCGGTAGTTCGGCTGGCTCGGCGCCAGCGTCGCGGCGCGGTCGTATAGCGAAGTAGCGCGTTCATGGGAATTCGCGCGGGTGTAGATCACGCCAAGTGTGTCGAGTGTCTGTGCGTCCAGCGGCAACAGTGTCAGTGCCCGCTCCGCAACGGTCACGGCATCGGCCGACAGGTTGACCATAGAGAGCGCCTTGGCAAATTGGGTCGCATAGTCGGCCCGTAGCGGATACAGGAACATGGCCCGCTGCAGATACTGGAGCGCCTGCGGCATTTGCTGCAGCTCCAGCGCCGACACCCCTGCGAGGTGATGCAGCTCGGCCCCGTTGGGTGCCAGTGGCAGCAGCTGCGTCGCCATGTCGAGCGCCTTGCGCCACTCCCGCTGGCTGAAGGCGGCGGTGGCCTGGGCATAGAGTTGAGCGGGATCCATCATCAGGTTCCAGATCGTGGCAAGAGGTGAAATGCATGCCCTTCGACTCCGCTTCGCTACGCTCAGGGCGAACGGTCCCTATGCGGATTTGCGGGCCCGATCGATAGTAATACGCCGTATTTCACCCATCACGCTGGTGGATCCGGCCAACGGATCCTGTGATCCGGCCCGATGTGGCCGAATGTGAACGAATTCCCCGACGGATGCCTGTTTTTGCGTTGACTCGGGCTCGTTTGCCCCGCAAAATACGCGGGCTGAATGGCGCGTCTTGCCACCAGCTCCCAGTCCTGACAAACAAAGGCATATGGACGTTTACCCTAGTCGCAACGTCGACATCCGCTCGCTTCGGGTGCCGACGCCGCATAACAACAAGCTGAACGCCTGCGGCGACCGCCTGCGGTCGGCTGGTGCTTTCCTCGACTAGGAAAACACCGGCCCACCCCTGACGACGCCTACGGCGTCGTTACGAGGAGATGGGCCCATGAAGCTCCTTCGCGATACCCTTCTGTTGCGCGCACTGCGCCGGCTCTTTGCCGGTCGTCGTCATGCTGTGCGTCGCCCCTACACCATCACCGTGCCCGCACCGCTCGAACAGCCGTCCGCCAGCAACGTGATCGAATTGCATCGCCGGCCCACCGTGGCCGACAGTCGCCCGACGCACGCCCAGGGCGATGCACTGCCATCTTCTGTACATCTCGCACTGGTATCCAGTCGCTGATGGTTGCGTTGACGTCATGCAAGGGATGGCCTCCGCCAGCGGCGGCGCCGTTCTGGCCGTTTGCGCGGCCAAACGCGCTGACAGTAGCGCAGCCGGCGGATTGAATCCGCTGACTCGCACCGTAGGCAGGCATCAGCGAATCACGGAAGCGGGTCATGACCAAGCAATCCAATCAAGCCGTCGCAGTCAAGGCGGCGGGCAAGGGCGCGGCAGTGTTACTGCACGCCGCCGTCGCGCAGGAGGCGTTCCAGGCCAACGATGCGCTGCTGGCGTCGCTGGACACGAATCTGACCGGCCTCGATGAAGAGCAAATAGAAGATCGGCTGAATCGCGACGGCTCCAACGAGGTCTCGCACGAGAAACCGCCGCATTGGACACGGCAGTTGCTGCGCACGTTCAAAAACCCCTTCATCATCGTGCTGCTGATTCTGGCAGTGGTGCAGGTGGTCATCACGCCCGACGATCTATCCGGGCCGATCATCATCGCCGTGATGGTGAGCATCAGTGTGCTGCTCAGCTTCAGCCAGGAGTATCGCTCCTCGCGCGCTGCCGAAAACCTGAAGGCGATGGTGCGCAATACCGCCACGGTCACCCGTCGGGCATCGGACGGCCACAGCGAGCGCATCGAAGTGCCGGTCAGCGAGCTTGTGGTCGGCGACATCGTGCATCTGGCAGCCGGCGACATGGTGCCGGCGGACATTCGCCTGCTGACGGCGAAAGATTTGTTCATCAGTCAGGCGATCCTCACTGGCGAATCGTTGCCGGTGGAGAAACTCGCGCCGACCCACGCGCAGATCGAGCAACATAAACAACAAACTTCGCACGACAGCCTGCTCGATCTCACCACGGTCTGCTACATGGGCACCAACGTGGTCAGCGGCACCGCCAGCGCGGTAGTTGTGTCGACCGGTGCGCGCACCTACCTTGGTTCGATCGCGCGAACGATCACCGGTCAACGCGTGCAGACCAGCTTCGATCGAGGCGTCAAGAGCGTCAGTTGGTTGCTGATCCGGTTCATGCTGGTCATGGTCCCGATCGTGCTGGGTATCCAGTGGTTCAAGCACGGTTTCTTCGAGGCGCTGCTGTTCGCGCTGTCGGTCGCCGTGGGTCTCACTCCGGAAATGCTTCCGCTAATTGTTACCGCGAACCTGGCCAAGGGCGCGCTGGCGATGTCCAAGCGCAAGGTGGTGGTGAAGCGGCTCAACGCGATCCAGAATTTCGGTGCGATGGATGTGCTGTGCACCGACAAGACCGGCACCCTGACGCTGGACAAGATTGTGCTGGAGCGACATCTGGATCTGGATGGCGAGGAGTCCGACGAGGCTCTCGAATATGGCTATCTCAACAGCCACTTCCAGACCGGTCTGAAAAACCTGATGGACAAGGCGGTCCTGGCTCATCGCGATCTTGAAGGGACGGTGGCGCGTTATCGGGTGGTTGACGAAATTCCGTTCGATTTCCAGCGCCGGCGCATGTCGGTGGTGGTGGCCAAGGACGATGGCGAACACCTGCTGATCTGCAAGGGTGCGGTCGAGGAAATGCTGTCGATCTGTGCGTTTGCCAGAGTGGGCGACGTCATCGAGCCGATGACCCATGAGCGTCGACAGGAAATCAAGGCGATGACGCATCGCCTCAATGAAGACGGTCTGCGCGTGCTGGTCGTGGCGATGCAGCGTGAGCCGAGTCACGAGCGTCCTTACAGCGTGGCCGACGAAAGCGGCTTGATCGCGGTCGGGTGTCTCGCGTTCCTCGATCCGCCGAAGGACTCTGCTGCTACGGCAATCCTCGCACTGCACGCGCACGGCGTCGAAGTGAAGGTAATTACCGGCGACAACGAAGCGGTGGCGCGCAAGATCTGCCGCGAGGTCGGACTGGACGTCACGCACTCGGTACAGGGTCGCGATATCGAGTCGCTTCAAGATGCCGAACTGGATGCGCTGGTCGCGCGTGTCACGGTGTTTGCAAAGATGTCGCCGGCACAGAAGGCCCGCGTGGTGAAGTCGTTGCAGCGTCAGGGACACACCGTCGGCTTCCTCGGCGACGGCATCAACGATGCGCCAGCGCTGCGCGAGGCGGACGTCGGCATCTCGGTGGATACCGCGACCGACATCGCCAAGGAGTCGGCCGACATCATCCTGCTCGAGAAGAACCTGATGGTGCTGGAGGAGGGCGTGCTCGAGGGGCGCGTCACATTCGGCAACATCATGAAGTACATCAAGATGACCGCCAGCTCGAACTTCGGCAATGTGTTGAGCATGCTGATCGCGAGCGCGTTCCTTCCGTTCCTGCCGATGCTGCCGCTGCAGGTGCTGGTGTTGAATCTGCTGTACGACATCTCGCAGTTGTCGATACCGTTCGACCGCATGGACGACGACTATCTGCGCAAGCCGCGCAAGTGGGACGCCGGCGACATCGGCCGTTTCATGGTGTGGGTGGGACCGGCCAGCTCGGTGTTCGACATGACCACCTTCCTGCTGCTGTGGTACGTGTTCGGCGCGAATTCGGCGGCACACCAATCGCTGTTCCAGTCCGGCTGGTTCATCGAAAGCCTGCTGACGCAGACGCTGGTGGTGCACATGATCCGCACGCGCAAGATCCCGTTCCTGCAGAGCAGTGCTGCTGCGCCAGTGCTCGGGCTGACCACCGCGATCATCGTGATCGGCATGTTGCTGCCGTACACCGCGATCGGTACCAAGATCGGCATGATGGAAATGCCGGGGGTGTACTTCGGGTGGCTGGCGATTACGGTGCTGGCGTATTGCGCGCTGACCCAGTTGGTGAAGGTGGTCTACATCCGTCGCTTCGGGCGCTGGCTCTGATTGCCCAACCTCTTTAGTTTGAGGTGGGAATGAATAGCCTCCTCTCCCTTTGGGGAAGAGGCTTGAGGTGAGGGGCGGGTGCTCGCGGGTTAGCTGCACCTAAGCGTGCTTTGATTCGATCAACATCGGCGCAAGCACCCGCCCCTCATCCCAACCTTCTCCCCGCCGGGGAGAAGGGGCGAACGCGAAGAGCGTGTAACTAATTGGAGCTGAGTTGACATGAAAGGCACCTTCGCCTTGTTCGACATCGCCGGCTATGTCGCCCTGCTGTTGTGGGGTACGCACATGGTCACCAGCGGCGTGCTGCGCGGTTACGGCAGCGCATTGCGTCGTTGGCTGGGTCGTTATCTCGGCCGGCGTCCGGCGGCGTTCGCGTTTGGCATATGCATCACCGCCGTGCTGCAGAGCAGTACCGCGACCGGCATGATGGCGACCTCGTTCGCGGCCGGCGGCTTTCTCGGTCTCGCGCCTGGGCTGACCGTGATGCTGGGCGCGAATGTTGGTACCACGCTGATCGTGCAGGTGATGTCGTTCGACATCGCGATCATTGCGCCGATCTTTATCCTGCTCGGCACGGCCATGCACAAACGCAGCGATGACGCGCGTTACAAGAACATCGGCCGTGTCGGCATCGGGCTGGGCCTGATGCTGCTTGCGCTGCATCTGCTGGTGCTGACGATGGCCCCGGTGGAGAACGCGCAGGCGCTGCGCGCGGTCTTGCAGAGCCTGTCCGATGAGCCGGTGATCGCACTGCTGGTTGCGGCCATCCTTACCTGGGCATGTCATTCCAGTGTGGCAGTGGTGCTACTGATCGTTTCGCTGGCAACCGCTGGCGTAGTCGATGCACCCGGCGCACTGGCGCTGGTGTTGGGCGCGAATCTCGGTGGCACGCTGCCGGCGTTGTTCGATGCGGCCACGCCCGTCGCGCGCCGCCTGCCGCTCGGCAATTTGATGGTGCGCGGCTTCGGCTGCGTGGTCTGCCTGCCGTTGCTGCATCCGCTCGCGCAATGGCTGGCACCGCTGGGTGCTTCGCCTGCGCGCATCGTGGTGAATTTCCACACCGGGTTCAATCTCGCGCTGGCGTTGTTGTTCATCCTCCCAGTGGAGCGCTTTGCGCAGTTTCTGGTACGCCTGCTGCCGGAGCCGCCACAGCCGTCCGATCCGGCGGTGCCGCAATATCTTGATCCCGCGGCGCTGGACAGCGCCAACGTGGCACTGGCAAATGCGGCGCGCGAAGCGATGCGCATGCTCGACATGGTCGAAGGCATGCTCAAGGGACTGGTCGAAGTATTCGGCAAGGACGACCGTGCGCGCGCCGCGGCGATCAGCCGGATGGATCCGACGCTGGATCGTCTCGGCGTGGCGATTCGCGAATACCTCGCCGGGCTGGGCGGCGAAGCCCTGAACGAGGAGGACGGCGAGCGCAGCCAGGACATCCTCGCATTCGTCATCAACATCGAGCACATCGGCGACATCACTGCGAACAACCTGATGGAGTTCGCCGCGAAGAAGGCCGAACGAGGCCAGGACTTCAGTGCCGACGACATCCTCGACCTTTTCGCGATGCACGCCCAGGTGATGGAGAGCCTGCAACTGGCGGTGGCGGTGTTCCTGCGCAGCGACACGCGCGCCGCGCAGCAGCTGGTGGCGCGAAAGCCGTTGCTGTGGCGGATGGAGAACGAGAGCTCGGAGCGGCACATCCGTGCGCTGCGCGAGCACCGCGATGGCGGCGGTGGCGACGTCTACCTGCGCATCCTGCGCGACCTCAAGCGCATCCATTCACACCTGGCTGCGCTTGCCTATCCGGTGCTGGAGCGTGCGGGCCTGCTGCAGGAGCGGTTGGTACGCGAGGCGCCAAACCATCGTACGGGCGTGGTGTAACCGTTTTGTCATCGACTTCGAGCAAACAGGAGAACACAGACCTTGCACAGTAGTGGCTCAACCGACAAACCACCTCCAAAACGGCTGCATCGACGCCGCACTGCGCACACTTCGTCCTGAAGTGAGCCCGGAACGCGGCGGCCTTTGACGGTCTCACCGCGGCCCGGGATGCGCTCGCAGTTCACCACTGAACTGCCCGCCTTCTCCTCGCCGTATGCATCGCCCGCGGGTCATTGACCGCAGCGGGTTCGTTCATACCTTCATGTCGAAGGGGAAGCTCATGTTGTTCCGTTCCGTTGGAAATTTTTCGCAGCTCGTCACCGCCAGCATCCTGACGCTGCTGCTCGCCGCCTGTTCGCATGGATCGACCGAGGCGGCACCGCCAGCGCCCGTGGTCATTGCCGAACACGGTCTGCTGCAGGTGCCAAAAAATTCACCGTTGCGTTCGCAGCTGGTGGTGCAGCCAGTCGAGTTGCACAACGCTCCGCATGCGCTCGTTTTTCCGGCGACGATCGAAGCCGATCCATCTCGTACCGCCAATGTGCTGCCAGCGCTGACCGGCAAGGTCGTTGAATTGAAAGTCGGCCTGGGCGATCGCGTCGAGCGCGGCCAGTTGCTTGCAGTGGTCGATTCAGGCGATCTGGCACAAGCCTATGCCGACGTCGAGAAGGCGCGCGATACGCTGGATCTGGCAAAGAAAACCCTGGACCGGGCGCGCGGCGTGAAGGCAGCCGGCGGCGCGGCGCAAAAGGATCTGGAAGCCGCACAAAGCGGCTATAGCCAGGCGCAGGCCGAGTTCGACCGCGCGCAGACACGGCTTGCGGCGGTGGGCGGTGCGCCGGGCTCTGCGCGGACGATGAAGGTCACCGCGCCGGTCAGTGGCTACATCACCGCGCTGTCGGTCTCGCCGGACATGTATGTCAACGACCCCACCGCGGCGATGATGACCATCGCCAATCTCGACGCCGTGTGGATTACCGCGAATGTGCCGGAGAGCGATGTCGGGCTGGTCGCGAAGGGGCAGCCGGTGGACGCCACTCTGGCCGCGTATCCGGATGAGGTATTTCATGGTCGCGTGAGTTTTGTCAGCCCCGTGCTGCAGGCAGACACGCGCAGGGACATGGTGCGGATCGCCGTCGCCAACCCGGATGGACGGCTGAAGCCGAACATGTTCGCGAAGGCGAGCTTCAGCATCCCGCAACCGGCACAGGTGTTTGTGCCGGAGTCCGCGCTGCTGATGAACAACGACAGCATCACGGTGTTCGTCGAAGTGTCGCCGTGGACGTTCGAGCGCCGCACTGTCGAGCTCAGCTACGACGAAGCCGCCGGCGCCCGCGTCGTGAAAGGCCTGAAGGCCGGTGACCGTGTGATCGTGAGGGGCGGAGTCCTGCTCAATGATTAACGCGATCTTCCACTTCTGTTTCCAGAAGCGCCTGCTGTTCATTGTGGTGACGATCCTGGTCGCGTGCTTTGGCTATTACTCCTGGACCCAGCTGGCGATCGAGGCCTACCCGGAGTTGAGCGACGTCACCGCCCAGGTCACCACCCAGGTGCCGGGCCTGGCCGCCGAGGAAATCGAGCAGCAGATCACCACGCCGCTGGAGCGCGGCCTCGCCGGTACGCCCGGCCTGGTGAGCATCCGTTCGAGCAGCACGTTCGGTCTGTCGCTGATCACGCTGGCGTTCAAGGATGGCGCCGAGGATTACTGGGAACGCCAGCGTGTGGTCGAGCGGATTGGACAGGTCACGCTGCCACCCGGCATCACGCCCGGTCTTGATCCCGTGTCGGGCCCGGCCGGCGAGATCTATCGCTACACGCTGGAATCCAACAGCAAGAACCTGATGCAGCTGTCAGAGTTGCAGAGCTGGGTGATCATCCCTGCGCTGGAGCAAGTTCCCGGCGTTGCCAACGTCGATTTTTTTGGCGGCTTCACCAAGGAGTTCCAGCTCGAACTGGACCCGGCACAGCTGTTGCGCTACGGCGTCAGCGCAGGCCAGGTGACCAGCGCGATTTCCGCCAACACCGCCAATGCCGGTGGTGGCCGCATCACGCGCGGCGAGCAGTCATACATTGTGCGTGGCATCGGCATGGTGCACACGCTGAAGGACCTGGGCGACATCGTGGTGACCCAGAGCAACGGCGTGCCGGTGCTGGTGCGCGATCTGGGCAAGTTGCAGTACGGCCACCAGGTGCGCGAAGGGATCCTGGGCAAGGACAACAATCCCGACACGGTCGAAGGCATCGTTGATCTGCTCAAGTACGAAAATCCGTCGCTGGTGCTGGACGGTATCCACGCCAAGGTCAACGAACTCAACAAGCAATTCGCTGCGCAGGACGTGCGCATCGTGCCTTACATCGACCGCGACGACCTGGTCAACGCGACCAAGGAAAAAGTCTTCCACACCGTGATGGAAGGCGTCGGCCTCGTCTGCATCGTGCTGATCCTTTTCCTGGGTAGTGCGCGATCGGCGCTGGTGGCTGCGGTGGCCATACCGATGTCCCTGGTCACCGTGTTCATCCTGATGTTTTTCACCAAAATGCCGGCGAATCTGTTTTCGCTCGGTGCCATCGACTTCGGCGTGATCGTCGACGGCACCATCGTGGTGATGGAAGCGATCCTGCGCCGTCGTGAAGAAAAGCCCCACGAGGTGCTCACCGAAGACGACGTGATGACGGTGACCAAGCACGTCGGCCGTTCGATCTTCTTTGCAACCCTGATCATCATTACGGCTTATTTGCCGTTGTTCGCGTTCGAGCATGCGGAAGGCAAGCTGTTCCGGCCGATGGCATTCACCGTGGGCTATGCGTTGCTGGCCGCGTTGCTGTGCACGGTCACGCTGACGCCCGGAATTGCATACATCGCGTTGCGCAAGCCGCGCAAGCTGTTCCACAACAAACCGCTGGAGAAATTGCAGGCGGCCTACCGCGGCAGCCTGGGTCGGCTGCTGTATAAAATGCCGGTGGTCTACACGGTAACGGCGGTGGCGCTGCTCAGCGTGTTGGTGCTGGGTGCGACACTCGGCCGCGAGTTTCTGCCAGACCTGGATGAAGGCTCCCTGTGGGTGCAGGTGCAGCTGCCGAGCGGACTGTCGCTGGACAAGGCCAGTGAGATGGCCAGTGAATACCGCCGCGTGGTGGGCGCGTTTCCCGAGGTGTCCTACGTGGTCACCCAGCTCGGTCGCAACGATACCGGCAGCGATCCCTGGACGTCGTCGCATATTGAATCCGGCGTCGGCCTGAAGCCTTACGACAGCTGGCCGTCAGGCGAGAACAAGGCCGCGTTCGTGCGCAAGCTCAACACGCGTCTGCAGCAGATACCGGGCATCAGCGCAGGCATCAGCCAGCCGATCGTCGACGGCGAAAACGACATGATCGGCGGCGCGCATAGCCCCCTGGTACTGCGCATCTATGGAGATGACTTCAAGCAACTGCGCCGCATCGGCGGGCAGATCGTCGACGTGCTCAGGGACGTGCGCGGAACAGCCGATGCATCGATCTTCCAGGAGCCACCGATCCCGCAGCTGGCGATCGAGGCTGATCGTGACGCGGCAGCGCGCTATGGCATCAACGTCGCCGATATCAGCAGCCTGATCCAGACGGGCATCGGCGGTGCGCCGATTACCCAGGTGTATGTGGGCGATCGCATCTACAACGTCACCGCCCGCGTATCCAATACGGTAGCGAACAGCATCGAGGCAATCGGGGAGTTGCCGCTGACTTCGAGCACCGGTGCAGCCGTTCCGCTCAAGCTGGTGGCACATATCAGCATGAAGACCGGCGAAAGCACCATCTCGCACGAGCAGAACCATCGTCAGCTGACCATCCGCATCGACAATCGCGATCGCGCGTTGTCGGAGTATCTCGTTGATGCCCAGCAGCAGATCGACGCGAAGGTGCACTACGACAAGCAGAACTATCACCTCGAATGGGCCGGCACGTTCGAGAACCAGCAGCGTGCGCAGGCACGTCTGATCGTGGTGCTAGGGCTGGTGCTGGCGATCATGGCGGTGCTGCTGTTCGCCGAATTCGGCAAGCTGCGCCAGGCGCTGCTGGTGCTTGCGGTAGTGCCGCTGGCAACCCTCGGTGGTTTGCTCTCGCTGCACTTGCGCGGCGAGACATTCAACATCGCCACTGCGGTCGGCTTCATCGCCTTGTTCGGCGTGGCTGTGCAGAACGGCATCATCATGGTGTCGAACATCAATCGTGTCCGCGCCGAAGGCCTGTCGATTGCCGATGCGGTCATCGCCGGTGCGACTGAACGCTTCCGTCCGGTATTGATGACGGCAACCGTAGCCAGCGTGGGCATGCTGCCGGCCGCCCTCGCCACCGGCATTGGCACGGACGTGCAGCGTGGACTGGCTACCGTGGTCGTCGGCGGCCTGCCGATCGCTACGCTGCTTACGCTGTACATCCTGCCGAGCTTTTATTTCGCGATGGAGCACTTCGTCGAGAGGCATAAGCGCCGCGTGCAGCCGGCGAAGGAGGTCTGAGCATGTTCGCTTTTGGCAAAATCAATCCATGGCGCGCTTGCCGCGAGTTGCTTGGCGTTGGCCTTGGCGTGCTGCTCACTGCGTGCGCGGTCGGGCCGAACTATCAACGGCCGGCCGCCCCAACGGCCCATAGCTACGCGCCGACGGCGCTACCGCAGACCACGGCAGCTGCATCCGGCCAGGGTGGCAATGCACAACAGCTGGTGCAGGACATGGACATCCCGGGGCAGTGGTGGACAATGTTCCATTGCGCGCCATTGAACGCGCTGATCGACGATGCGCTGAAGCACAATGCCGATACGGAAGCCGCGCAGGCAGCCCTGCAGGTCGCGTGGGAGAACGTGCGTGCGCAGCGTGGCGCGTTCTTCCCCAGTATCGAGGCCAGCGTCGATCCGACCCGGCAGAAAACCGGCACGGTGCTGTCCAGCGGCGTCGCATCGAACAGCACGCTGTACAACCTCACTACGGCCCAGGTCAGCGTGTCGTACTCGCCGGATCTGTGGGGCGGCAATCGTCGGCAGGTGGAATCGCTGGTGGCGCAGGCGAATGCGCAACGCTTCCAGCTGGAGGCGACCTACCTCACGCTGACCAGCAATCTGGTCAATGCGGCGATCCAGGAGGCCTCGCTGCGCGAGCAGATCGAAGCCACCCGGCACATCGTCGACGACCAGCAGCGGATCATGGCGACGTTGCAGCGCCAGTTTGCGCTTGGCGATGCCCCTGAAGCAGCGGTAGCCGCGCAGCAGGCCGCCCTCGAGCAAAGTCGCGCCACATTGCCGCCGCTGGAGAAACAGCTGGCCCAGCAGCGCGATCTGCTCGCTGCCCTCAGCGGGCGCATGCCGAGTGACGCCATCGACGATCGCTTCACGCTGGATACGTTGCAACTGCCAGGCGAGTTGCCACTGAGCCTGCCGGCACGGCTGGTCGAGCAGCGTCCCGACGTACGCATGGCCGATGAACAACTGCATGCGGCCAGTGCGCAAGTCGGTGTGGCGATCGCGAACCGGCTGCCGAACGTGCAGATCAGTGCGAGCGTCGGCAGTGCGGCGGTGCAGGCGAGCTCACTGCTGACCACTGGCACCGGCTTCTGGAGCATCGGTGCCGGCATCACCGCGCCGCTGTTCGATGGCGGCACGTTGAAGCACAAGCAGCGGGCGGCCGAGGCGACTTATCGGCAAAGCGCGGCGCAATACCGCAGCACGGTGATCGATGCCGTGCAGAACGTCGCCGACGTGTTGCACGCGGTGCAATCCGATGCCGCTGCGCTGGTCGCGGCCGACCTGGCTGAGCGCGCCGCCGCGCGCAGCTTTGCCATCGCGCAACAGCAGCTCGCGCTCGGTGACATCAGCGAGGTGGTGATGCTCAATGCCGAGCAGACCTGGCGACAGGCTGCCATCGCGTTGGCGCAGGCACGCGCGAACCGCTACGCCGATACGGTGGCATTGTTCCAGGCGCTCGGTGGCGGCTGGTGGAACCGGCATGATGTGGCATCGTCGCAGGCGACACCCACGCCTTGACCGATGGTTTGCTTGCGTTTGCCGGAGCACGGACCGAAGGAAGTAGATAAAGTGGCGTCGGGCTTCGAGAGCCGTTGCCTGTTGCGGAACAACTTCTGTATGACACGGAGGGGTGCGCATGTTCCTGTTCGAGTATCCGGGGCTACTCTTTTTCGTCATCTGCGTCGTGCTGCTGCTGTCCTACGAGATCGGTTTTCGGCTGCGCGCCAGAAATCACGACAAGATCGGACAGGATGGGGACAAGCAGATCGAGGAGACGCGCAATCAGATCGCGGTACTGCTCAGTCTGCTGATCGGGTTCACGCTTTCGATGGCGTTGACCCGCTTCGACTACCGCAAGCAACTCGTGGTCGATGAAGCGAATGCGATTGGCACGAGCTATCTGCGCGCGATGATGCAGCCGGAGCCGATGCGGACCCAGGCAAGTGGGTTGCTGCGGGACTATGTCGATACGCGCATTGTGATGTTTGGCGATGCGACGACCGAGCCACAACGCGAGGCCAGCGGCAGGCATTCCAAGCAGATTCAAGATCAGCTTTGGGCAGGAGCTGTGGCGGCGAGTCAGCTCAGTCCCACGCCGATCACATCGATCTACGTGCAGGCGTTGAACGAGATGATCGACCTCGATGGCAAGCGCGTCGCTGCGACGGCGAACAGAATTCCCTCGGACATCTGGTTTCTATTGGGCATTCTTTCGATCATGACGACGATCGTCGTGGGCTACGGTCAGCGGCGACGTGCTGCACTTACGACCTTCGTGCCCGTGCTTACGATTGCGATTGCGATGAGCCTGATTGCTGACCTCGACTCACCCACGCATGGGCTGATCCGGGTGGATCAACAAAGCTTGCAGAGTCTGAGTGTTGATCTCAAAGCGGGCGCTCCAGCGACAGAGCATTAGCGCCGGTATCGCCTGCTTAATGATCCAGCCGCAAATACTACGTATGAACCGATCGTCCCGAGCGTAGCGCAGCGGAGTCGAAGGGCATTCTGGAAACCATTTGCGTGCCGTATCAATAAGCACATAGCGCATGACTCGACAGCATCCGTTGCGCGCTATCGCTCATTGTGATGCGACGCCGCAGCCTGCTGGTGTCGCCGATGGTGACGCCACCACAGCGCCAGCAGCGCCAACACGACCAGGCCGACGAGTACCCACAAGCTGCCCTGGCCGCGGCGAACCCACTTCACCAGCCATTCGTGGTTGTCGGCGCCGATGTAGCCCAGATACACCCAGAATGGCACGCTGATCAGCGCAGCCAGTCCATCGATCAGCAGGAAGCGCGTAAACGATACGCGATGGCTGGTGCCGGCGGTGATGTAGACCGTGGTGCGCATGCCCGGCAGGAAACGCGCGATGAACAGCATGCGATTGCCATAGCGCGCAAATTTATCCTGCACGGCGGCGTAGCGCGCTGGCGTCAGTACGTGCGCGACCAGTCGCCATTTCAGCATGCGCGCGCCGTAGTGGTGGCCGAGCAGAAAGATGCCCGCATCGCCGAGCAGCACGCCGAACATCGCCAGCGCGAACATCGCATGCACATTCGCGTAGCCAAGCCCGGCGATGACGCCGCCGGCGACCAGGGTGATGTCTTCCGGCAGGGGCAGGCCCGCACCGCAGATCATCAACGCGATGAATACAGCGACGTAACCGTTCTCGGCGAAAATCGTGATCAGGCGTTGGAGCAAATCCATCGAGGTCCCTGCATTTCAAGCGAAGTCGCACGGTGGCGACTTCACATGATCCCACAGTCGAGTTGTCGTTGAAGGGTTGCGATTTTGCATGAGACGGCAGAGTCGATCGATGGGCTGTAAAACGTCGGCATTCAGGTAGACGTCACCTGCGGCTTGCCACGCGCCGCCAGCAGCTCACGCAGCTCGGTCTTTTCGGCGCTGTCCAGCGAGCCTTCGCGGCTCTTCGCGGTCAGCGCATCGCGGCGCTGGGTAGTGGCCTGGTCGTCCATCCGAATGAGCGCATCGAAGAACTCGGCACGCTGCGCCTCGGGTTCACCCACCGACATCGCCGCCATCAATTTCTGGAGTGACGGGTATTCCGGCCGTTCGGCAAAATGCTCCACCAGCATGGCGGAGTTGATACCGGGGCGGGAGCGGGCCAGGTCAATCAGTTCGGCGAGCAGCTCCACACCGGGCTTGTCCAGGCGCAGGAAGCGGTAGGGCTTTTCCACCTGATCGGCCACTCCAGGCTGCGCCAGAAGTAGCGAGATCGCGCTGCGCACCAGACTGCGCTGCACGGCCATCGGTCGCTCGATGGCACGCTGCGCGGAGGGCGTGGCATGCGCGCGGGCGCCACTGCGTTTTTCCAGTTCCTGCGCCATAAGGTCGCGGAATGCGCCGTCGGGCAGTTTTGCGATCAGCGGGCGGGCGCGTTCCGCAAGGCGGGCGCGGCCGTCCAGGCTGCCCATCTCGACGTCATGCGACAGCTCGCCGAAAAAGTAGTCCGACAGCGGCATGGCCTCCTTGATGCGCTTCTCGAAGCCTTCCTTGCCCTCTTTGCGCACCAATGAATCCGGATCCTCACCATCGGGCAGGAACAGGAAATACGCCTGGCGGCCATCGCGCAACCGCGGCAGCGCCGACTCCAACGCTTTCCACGCGGCGGCTCGACCGGCGCGGTCACCGTCAAAGCAGAACACCACGTCCGGCGCAGCGCGGAACAACACCTCGGTGTGTTCCGGCGTGGTCGCGGTGCCCAGCGTCGCCACCGCGATCGGCAGGCCGGCCTGGTGCAGCGCAATCACGTCCATGTAGCCCTCGACCACCATGATCCGAGTCAGGTTCGCGTTGGCCTGCTTCACCTGCCATAGCGCGAACAGCTCGCGGCCTTTGTGGAAGAGTGGCGTCTCGGGTGAGTTGAGATATTTCGGCGCCTGGTCGGCTTGCAGCACGCGACCGCCGAATGCGATCACCCGGCCGCGGCGGTCGAGGATCGGAAACATCAGCCGCTCGCGGAAACGGTCGTACTTGCTGCCGCGTTCACTGCTGGCAACCATGCCTGCTTCGTTCAGCAGCTGCATGCGCCGCTCGCTGTTGCCGAGCGACTTGATCACGCCGTCGTAGCCAGCCGGTGCCCAGCCGATGCGAAACTTCGCAATGGTTTCCGCATCCAGCCCGCGCTTGCGGCAATACGCCTGAGCTTCGGCATTGCGCGGGAGTTCGCCCTCGTACCAGCTGGCGGCAGCATCGAGCAGCGTGTACAGGTCGGTCTTGTCCTCGCGCGGCGCGGCCTCGCGGCCACCTTCACGGGGCACCTTCAGGCCGACCGTCTGCGCCAGTTCCTCGACCGCGTCGGGAAACTCCAGTCGCTCGTAGTCCATCAGGAACTTCACCGCGCTACCGTGCGCGCCGCAGCCGAAGCAGTGGAAGAACTGCTTCGCCGGGCTTACATAGAATGAGGGGGTGCGCTCGTTGTGGAACGGGCAGCACGCCGTCCACTCGCGTCCCGCCTTCTTCAACGGCACGCGCCGCTCGATCACGTCGACAATGTCGACGCGAGCGAGCAGTTCATCGATGAAACTGTCGGGAATCAGGCCGCGCATAAGCGGCCTAGTCTACCGGACGCAGGCGCGGCTACAGGATATGGAACACACCTATCACCGCCAGCAGCGCAAGCAGGAACAGAATCAGGAAGATCGCAAACAACACCTTGGCAATGGTGCCGGTGACACCGGATACACCCCGGAAACCGAGCAGGCCAGTGACCAGCGAGATGATGGCGAAAATGATGGCCCACTTCAGCATGGAATTCCCCTGTTGGTGGATGACGGCCGCAGCGGCCGCCCAGTTCGAAGGCGGCATTCTTGGGGCAGCGCCGTGAAGGGAATGCATGAGTCCTGGGCTGGCCAAGGGGGTGCGGCTTTTGTGGGAGCGACTTCAGTCGCGATGCTCTGGGCCGGCAGCAAGAGCATCGCGACTGAAGTCGCTCCCACAAGAGCTTTCGCGCACAGGGGCTTGCGCGGCTTCAGCCCGCCAGGCGCGCCTTGATCTTGCCGGACACGACGGCCATGTCGGCGCGGCCGGCGGCCTTTTCCTTGACGGCAGCCACTACCTTGCCCATGTCGCGAGCCGAGCTGGCGCCGGTGTCGTTGATCGCCGCGTCAACCAGCGCGTCGATCTCCGCGTCGTTCAGCTTGGTCGGCAAATAGGTCTCGATCACCACCATCTCGGCGCGTTCGATCGCAGACAGATCCTCGCGCTTGGCGGCATCGAACTGGCTGACCGAGTCGCGCCGCTGCTTGAGCATCTTTTCCAGCGTGGCCAGCACCTGCACGTCATCGAGTTCGATTCGCTCGTCCACTTCGCGCTGCTTGATCGCCGCCAGCATCAGCCGGATCACCCCCAGCCGGTGCTTGTCGCCGCCGCGCATGGCGTTTTTCATGTCTTCGGTGAGCTGCTGCTTGAGTGTCATGCGGGGAGCCTCTGAGGGGGCAAGAAAAGCCATTCTACGGAAACGACAAAGCCGGCGTTGCCCGAAGGGGACAACACCGGCCAGATCGATCTAAAGTGCATGCGGTGGCTGCGAGAACCCGCGCCGACCGTGTTTCCCAAGTACGCTGCGCCAAGACGCAGCAAGATCCGCCAAAAGGCGACGGATCGGGGAACTCAGTACAAACGGGTCTTGCGCGAAACGTCACGCGACAGGCGACGCAGATGACGCTTCACCGCAGCGGCGCGCTTGCGCTTGCGCTCTTGGGTCGGCTTTTCGTAGAACTCGCGCTTGCGCGTTTCAGCGAGCACGCCGGCCTTTTCGCAGGTACGCTTGAAACGACGCAGAGCAATCTCGAACGGCTCGTTCTCGCGAACTTTTACGTTGGGCATGGAAACTCCGAGTGGTAGTCTTCCCGCGGATACGGGACTGTTGAATAGGGCGAGCCGCGAAGTATACCGTGGATAACATAGAATTTTCAAAGCCGATGTTTGGCAAGCCCGTTCTGGGCATCGAAACGTCCTGCGACGAGACTGGCGTGGCGCTGTTGCGCTGGGAGCCGGATGCGCCAGGTCGCGGGCTGCTGTCCCATACCCTGTATAGCCAGATCAAGCTGCACGCCGATTACGGCGGCGTGGTACCGGAGCTGGCCAGCCGCGACCATGTGCGCAAACTGCTGCCGTTGATCCGCGAGGCCTTGGCCGAAGCCGGGCTGACTGTGCAGGACCTGGGTGGGGTGGCGTATACCGCCGGTCCTGGTCTGGTCGGTGCGTTGCTGGTGGGTGCTTCCGCCGGGCGGGCGCTGGCCTGGGCCCTGGGTGTACCCGCGATCGGGGTGCACCACATGGAAGGCCACCTGCTGGCGCCGCTGCTGGAAGACGACCCGCCGCAACCCCCGTTCGTGGCTCTGCTGGTGTCCGGCGGCCATTCCATGCTGGTCGAGGTCAAGGCGATCGGCGAGTACACGATCCTGGGCGATACGCTGGATGACGCTGCCGGCGAGGCCTTCGACAAGACTGCCAAGCTGATGGGCCTGCCGTATCCCGGCGGTCCGGCGCTGGCGAAACTGGCCGAACAGGGCCGGGCCGGCGCATTCCGTTTCTCGCGTCCGATGACCGACCGGCCGGGGCTGGATTTCAGCTTCTCCGGCCTGAAGACCCAGGTCCTGCTGGCGTGGCAGGCCAGCGACCGCAGCGATCAGACCCGCGCCGACGTCGCCCGCGCCTTCGAGGAGGCGATCGTCGACACGCTGATCATCAAGTGCCGCCGCGCCCTGCAGGCCAGCGGCGCACAGCGGCTGGTCATTGCCGGCGGCGTCGGCGCCAACCGGCGGTTGCGCAGCGAGCTGGCTACGGCTGCCGCCAAAGATGGTTTCAAGGTGTATTTCCCGCGACTGGACTTCTGCACCGACAACGGCGCGATGATCGCGCTGGCTGGCGCAATCCGGCTGGCCAGCGGCCAACATCAGGACGAATCGGTGCAGGTCTATCCACGCTGGGACCTGCAAAGCCTACCGGCAGCTTAACGCGCCGTTCTAGCCCGCCCTTGTGGGAGCGACTTCAGTCGCGATGCTCTTGGGATGTACGGAAAGGCATCGCGACTGAAGTCGCTCCCACAAGAACGGCGAACGCGCCACTGCGAGCGACAGCCGAGCCAGTGGCTATTCGAGAATCGAGCGCACCGCATCAAGCGCTTCGTTGACCAACGCACCGGGTGCTCATTCAGGCAGGCACCTGTGCGGTCACCACTGCGTGCGTTGGGGCAGCAGCCCCTTCAACTCCGCCTCAGTGAGGTTGCGCCACTGGCCGACTTTCAGGTGGGCGAGTCGGACGTTGTCGATGCGCACGCGGCGTAGCTGTGTCACGCGGTAGCCGAACGCCGCGGCCATCAGTCGGATCTGTCGGTTCAGCCCCTGGGTCAGCACGATCGAGAAGCCGAACTTCGCGATCCGACGCACCTTGCAGGGTTTCGTCATCTGGTTGTGGATGCGTACGCCCTTGGCCATGCCGGCAAGGAATTCGTCGGTGACCGCCTTGTTCACGCCGACCAGGTATTCCTTCTCGTGATGGTTCTCCGAGCGCAGGATCTCGTTGACGATGTCGCCGTTGCTGGTCAGCAGGATCAGCCCTTCGGAATCCTTGTCGAGTCGGCCGATCGGAAAAATCCGCTGCGGATGGTCGACGAAATCGATGATGTTGCCGTCGACGTCTTTCTCGGTGGTGCAGGTGATCCCGACTGGCTTGTTCAGCGCGATATAGACGGCCTTCTTCGCCGCCGCCGTAGGCGCCAGCGTGCGGGTGCGCACGATCTCGCCGTCCACCCGCACTTCGTCGCCGTCCAGCGCCTTGGCGCCGGTTGTGACGACTTCACCGTTGATGCTGACGCGGCCGGCCAGCAGCAGTTCGTCCGCCTCGCGGCGCGAGCACAGCCCGGCTTCGCTGATGTATTTGTTGACGCGCATTTCAATGCTCTCTGTAGGAGCGCACCCTGTGCGCGATGCTCTTCCTGCGGTACGGGCGAAGAGCCATCGCGCACAGGGTACGTTCCTACGGGGTTGTCAGGAGCGCAGGCCGACGCCGCGCTTGAGCAGCTGCAACGCCACGATCGACAGGCCAACCACGAATGCCAGCATCACCACGAACGCAACGCCGATGTTCACGTCGCTAATGCCGAGCACGCCGAAGCGGAACGCATTGACCATGTACAGAATCGGGTTGACCCGTGAAATGGATTGCCACGGTTCGCCCAGCATGTTCACCGAATAGAACACGCCGCCGAGGTAGGTCAGCGGGGTCAATATGAAGGTCGGCACCAGGGCGATGTCATCGAACTTTTTCGCGAATACCGCGTTGACGAAACCGGCCAGCGAGAAAATCGTCGCGCCCAGCAGCACCGAAAGGAAGGTGATCAAAGGATGCGCTACATGCAGTGACGTGAACAGCAGCGCGATCAGCAGCACCAGCGCGCCGACCACCAATCCACGCGCTACCGCGCCAGAGACATAACCGAGCAGGATCACCCAGTTCGGCATCGGTGACACCAGCATTTCTTCCACGGCACGGCTGAACTTGGCGCCGAAGAACGAGCTGGAGATGTTGCCGTAACTGTTGGTGATGATGCTCATCATCACTAGGCCGGGCACGATGTATTGAATGTAGGTGAAGCCACCCTCGATCACACCGATGCGGCTGCCGACCAACTTGCCGAAGATCACGAAATACAGCGTCATCGTGATCGCCGGCGGGATCAGCGTCTGCGTCCAGATGCGCATGATGCGTACGATCTCGCGGCGCGCGATCGTGTGCAGGGCGACGAGATTGGTTGCGGAGTTGCTCATGCCGCGCGCTCCTTGCCGGTGGCAACCTGGCCGTTACTGCCCGACTCTTGTCGACCATTCTCGACGAGCCGCACGAACAGCTCTTCGAGCCGGTTGGTCTTGTTGCGCATCGAGGTCACCATGATGCCGTGCGCAGACAGCGACGAAAAAAGTGAATTGAGGTCATGCGAGCGGGCCATTTCTGCTTCCAGCGTGTGTTCGTCGCGGCGGCGCAGGACGACGCCGGGCAGGGTGGGGAGCTGGTCCGGCATGGTGGCCACATCCAGCACGAACGTCTCCACATCCAGCGTCGCCAGCAGGCGCTTCATGCTGGTGTTCTCGATGATCGTGCCGTGGTCGATGATCGCGATATTGCGGCACAGCGACTCCGCTTCCTCCAGGTAATGCGTGGTGAGGATCACCGTGGTGCCGGCCGCGTTGATGCCGCTCACGAACTGCCACATCGAGCGACGGATCTCGATGTCGACGCCCGCGGTGGGCTCGTCGAGGATCAGCAGCTTGGGCTCGTTCATCATCGCGCGGGCGATCATCAGGCGACGCTTCATGCCGCCGGAAAGCATGCGCGCCTGATGCTGTGCCTTGTCCCACAGGCGCAGTTCCTTCAGGTATTTCTCCGCGCGTTCGGCCGCGATCTTGCGTGGAATGCCGTAGAAGCCGGCCTGGTTCACGCAAATGTCGAACAACTTCTCGAACTGGTTGAAATTGAGTTCCTGCGGCACCAGTCCGATCAGCCGCATCGCCTCGCTGCGGTGTTTGTTCACCGAGACGCCGAAGATCTCCGCGTCGCCGCCGCTGGAGTTGACCAGTGAGGAGAGGATGCCGATCAGGGTGGATTTGCCGGCTCCGTTGGGGCCGAGCAGGGCGAAGAAATCGCCGGGCTGCACAGTCAGGCTGATGCCCTTCAGGGCTTCGACGCCGTTGCCGTAGGTTTTGCGCAGGTTGTCGACGACGAGTGCGGGTGTTGAGGTCATGGATGACGCCGGGTAGTGGAAAGCCGAGGGGAAACCAGCTGCATTGACACGCGATGCGCCGGTAAAGTCGGCGGTTGAATGCGCGTTGCAGCTTGGTCGGCGGCTCGTAGCGACCTATTATAGCGGGCTTGACGCCGCCGCCCGGTCCTATGGGGCGCACTCACTGTTTCCCGGAATCCGTTACATGGCCGACCACTTCCAGCTGCGTCTCGTCGACAGCAGCATGATTGCCCCCACCGTGCGCCACCTTGCTTTCGAGCGCGCGGACGGCCAGCCGCTCGCGTTCCAGCCCGGGCAGTTCCTGCAGGTGCACTTCCACTATGACGACGGCACCGCGACCAAACGCAGCTATTCGGTAGCGACGGTGGGTGACGGTTCCTCGCCGGTCACGCGCATCGAAATCGCGGTCAGTTATGTCGAGGGCGGAGCCGCCACCAAGCTGCTCGGCGAGCTGCGGAACGGGGGCACCATCGACGCCAGCGGCCCCTACGGTCGCTTCTGTCTGCAGGAAGCCGACCATCATCCGCGCTACCTGCTGATCGCCACTGGCACCGGCGTCACCCCGTACCGCGCGATGTTGCCGCAGATCGAGAAACTGCTTGCTGCGGGCGATCGCGAAGTGGTGTTGCTGTACGGCGCACGCAACGAAGGCGAGCTGCTGTATGGCGAGGAGTTCGAGGCGTTCGCCAAGGACCACCCTGGCTTCACCTTCCACGGTTGCCTCAGTCGGCAGCCCCGTGCGGTGCCGCGCCCGAACGACCGCGCCGGCCACGTGCAAGCGGTGCTGACCGAACTTCGGCCCAGCGCCGAGCGCGACATCGCCTATCTGTGCGGTAACCCGAACATGGTGGATGCCGCGTTCGCCGCGCTGAAAGAATTCGGACTGCCGGTGCACCAGATCCGGCGCGAGAAGTACATCTCCTCACGCTGAACCCGCTCCAAAATTCTTTATGTACGCCCCTTCAGGCCAGCCACCGCGGGCCGATAAACTCTTGGGCGGCAGCTTCACATCGCCGTAATGGCCGCCTCGCCAAACTCGGCGTTCACACCTGAATAGTGTGACGCGGTTGGCAATTTCTGTGCACACCGGCGTGCGAGCAGATTTTTGCTCTAAAGATTTCGATTCATGATGCCGATGGCACTTGGGTACCCCGTAATAGCTATGGGGCACCGCGAGGTGCGGTATGAGGCGGTCGAGCTGTTTGCTGTTGGTTGGTGTTGCCCTTGTCGGAATGCTGTGCATCCCGCGGGCAGCTGCGGCGAGCGGATCGATAGATCCGTCAGCAGGTGGCCGGATCACGTTCATAGGGGCCATCGTCGAGCCGACGTGCGGCCCGAGCACTGAGCGAATAGCGACATGGATGGCTGTCCCTTCTGAGCCCGGTCGGCCGCATTTGGATGCATGCAGCAAATCGGGTGCAACGGCCATTCCGTCGCAGACCTACACGATAACCGTGGTTCATTTGTCAAATACGGAAACCAATCGCGTATTGAAGTACTTCAGCGACTATGTTTCGGCAAGCCGGGCAGATCCGATATTGATCACACAGTCCTACGAATGAGCCAAGTTCGTATTTGTGTCCGGTTCGGAGTTAGCGAAAATACATTGTCCGATTAATTCCGCCGCTCATTAAGACAATTTACGGTGTGGATGGACGACGGCCGGTTACTCCAATTGTCCCCAACGCCTTTTTCCTGTTGGCCGAACTCGGCCCGCATGCGGAGCGCGGCATCGCATCGTCATCGCGATGGCGACCAGCGGCACTCCCCTGCCGCAGTATTACGACGACTATCGCGCCACCAATGCGTGGGTGGCGACGCGAACCCACGAATGGGCATTCGCTGGTTCGATTGTCGTTCCTGCGGTTTGTTGTCCGCTGTGCGCGATTGGTGGCTTACTGGTAGACCATGGTGAACTGGGCGGTGGTTTTCACGGAGCCTGCCGTTGCGGCGCCAGTAGCGTAATACTCCGCCTGATACATCAGCGTAGCGCCACCGCTGGTCAGGTTTGTGGTAGCCGTTTGCGTGGTCACGTTGGTGCTGTTCAGATTGATCGTGGCACTGCTGTTCTGGCCATCGAGCAGTCGCACCTCGACATTCCCGGCAAAACCCGTGCCCGATGTGTTCACGAGGTTGCCGGTTGTAGAGTCCACCGTGTTGCTCGAGAAGTAGGTCTGAACCGTGCTTAGGGCGGGGCCGCAACCGGAGACCGCGATCGAGAACGCAGTGGCGCCCGCCACCTTGCCGGACGAGGCCAGCGCAGATCGCCACACGTCCGGTAGCGTGACCGTACCACCACCGTTGGCGGTGACTCTGCAGGTACTCGCTGTCACAGTGACCTGGCTCAATGACATCGTGCCGAATGCCGCTGACGGTGCATCTGTTGTTTTTGGGCTCGAGGCATTACTGGCCTGATATATATCTTGATCAAAGAATTGCAGCAGGTTGCTTATTTTGTTAACAGTGCCGACAGCGGCTGCGCCGGTTTTGACGAGTTGTGCGGTAAAAGTTACTGAAATGGTATTGGCCGGGGTGCACGACCAATTAGCGGTCGTGCCAGAACAGGTAACGGTGCCCATCGTCCAGCCCGGGGTTCCATTCGGGCCAGCGCTGCCGCTGCTGGCTTGGTTTTGTACTGCCGTAAGCTGTACATCGATTCCTGCCAAGTTGGTTTTGAACATGATGCCGCTACCGCTTGGAGGTGGCGTGCTCGCATCGAGTGTCGCCAACGTGCCGGTCATCAGCGTGAAACTGTCTGAGTAATTAGTGTCGTTCAAAAAGGGTACGGAACAATCGAAGCTCACTGATACGCTTGCGGGTGAGCCGATTAATCCATTGCTTTGACTGGGCGCAATGGTGACCGCAGGCAATGTGATGTTTGGCGCGGAAGACGACGGGCTGCACGCCAAGGAGGCTGGGGCTTGCGCCAAGGGTTGCAGGGCCAAGCGTACAACCCCGCGTTGGGTAGCCGCGTTCTGGACGGCCGCTGCGGGGGGCGCCATGGCGAACAGCGCAACGACAATGGGAAACAAAATCCAGGCACGCAGGCGCATGGCCACGGCGGCTCGACAGGTCATGTCCCGTTCTCCTTCTGCGATTCTGGCGCGGCGCCTTCGATGGTGCATGTTGCCTGGATCTGCTGATACGCCGACGCAGACTTGCTGGACTTGGGCAGCGTATAGGAGAACGAGCAGGCATGCGCCGCGCCCTGCTCATCGTTCCACTGCACGCTGAGCCGGCCGTTCGGGCCGACGCCGCGCAGCAGGGCCATGCCGCCCTGACCGACCACGCCCAGCGGCTGATCCTTGGCGTCGAACACCTGCGCGCCGAATGGGGTGGGTGTGCCGTTGGCGAACTGGATGCGTGCGATCAGGGCGCGGCTGGCCTTGCTCTTGAAGTTCACCATGACCACCGCACCCGCGTAAGGCGCCACGTCTGCGCTGGTGGAGTCCAGTTCCACACCCAGTGGCAGGCCCTGCGGGTCGATCTGGACAGTGTCGAGCTGGTAGGGCGTGAGGTACGGCACCAGCGCATAGCCAGCGTGGTCCAAGGTGAGGCCAGGGGCGCTGAGGACGTGCGCGCCGGCAGCGCCGGGCGCGTACACGATGGCGACGGTGTCGCCGGTCGGCTGGCCGAAGGTGATACCGCCTGCGTGCGCGACCACCGCGCCGCTGGCGCTGATGGATGCCTGCGAGTAGCCGCTGCCGTTGCCGACGCTGGCGTTGAGCGTGGCGTAGGGGCTGTTGTAGCCGGCATCTGCACTGTAGGAGCTGCCGGTGGCGTTGTCGCTGTGCGAGGTTGTGGCGCCGTAGCTGAACTGGTTCCACTGGCCCAGCGTACCGTTGACGGTGGCCTGTTCCTGCGTGCCGTCGTTGGTGTCGTGGTTGAGGCTGAACGAGATGCTGGGCGCGTGCGGAGTATCACCCAACGGCAGGCTGGCGTTGAAGGTAACCTGGTTGTCGTAGCCGCCAAGTTCCGTGCGCCCGCGGGTCACGGAGACGCCGTAAGTAACACGCCCGAAGTGGTTGTTGTAGCCCATCTGGAACTGCGTGTCGTTGCCGTTGCGGTTCCAGTAGTCGTTGATCGAGGCGTTGGCGTACAGCGAGCCGCCACTGCTCCCCAGCTGCTGGTTGAGCGTCAGGGTGAAGCGGTTGCGCTGCTGCAGCAGGCCATGCGGAGTGTATAGATTGTTGACGTTGTTGACGGTGCCGCTCAGTGCCGCGAGCTGGGCTGGCGTAAGCAGGCTCTGCACGGGCAGTCCGTCGATCGTCTGCTGGTTGGTTGGCTGGTACTGCAGCGCATCCATGCCGTGGCTGGCGTAATCGCGTGCGGCTTCGGCGTCGCTCAGGCTCAGGAAGCCGCTGGTGGAATAACGGTCGGCGGCCACGCTCAGCGAGGTGTTGGTGTCCGGGATGACCTTGCTGTAGCTGACGCGGAAGCTCTGGCCATCGTAGGTGCCGTAGCCGGGAATGCTCGCGTGGGCGTGGGTGACATCCAGCGCCAACGCGCCGAAGTTCGTGTTGAACGCACCGCCGACCAGTACCGAGGCGTAGCCGTCCGAACCCTGCACGCCGGCGTAGCCCGTGAGTAGGTTATTGAAGCCGTGCTGTGCCGCGGCCTGGATCACGTTGGGCCGGTTCTGCAGGGTGGTGTCGCGCAGCTGACCGGCGGCGATGTCGAAGCGGGTAACCCCGGGGCGCATCAATTGCGCCACCGAGGCGTAGGGCACGCTGAAGCTGTGCTGGCGGCCATCGGCTTCCGTCACATTCACGACCAGATCGCCACCGTAGCCGGTGGGGTATAGGTCGTTGAGCACGAACGGGCCGGGTGCGACGGTGGTCTGGTAGATCTGCACGCCGTTCTGGGTCACCGTGACCTTGGCGTTGGTGTAGGCCACGCCATGTACCACCGGCGCGTAACCGCGCAGCGACTGCGGCAGCATGCGGTCGTCGGTGCCCAGTTGCACGCCGCGCAGGCCGTAGCTGTCGAACACAGCGCCGTCGGTGTAGCTGTCGCCCAGGTTCAGCACGGCACCCAGACTGGGCAGCGCACGCCGCACGTAGGCATCGATGTTGTGCCAGTGACGCTGGCTCGGTTGGTTGGAGTCTGATTGCAGCGTGCCGGTGCTGTCCTGGCGGAACTGCCAGAGACCGATGTTGAAGCCCGAGCGCAGGCCCAGGTAGGTGCTGGTCTGGCTTTGTCCGTCATTGCTGGAGCGGAAGCTGTCAAAGTTGTAGTTGAGCAGGAACGCCGGCACGCCTGCGTCCCACGAGGCCGGGTTGACCCAGTCGCGCGGCCGCTGGTTCATGTAGGCCTGCGGCACGCTGGCGTCCATGCGCAGGGAGGGCATGTCGAAGGACAGCGTGGCGCCGGGAATCAGGTCGCCCAGGCTCACGCAATCGGACGATTTGGACAGTTTGGCCGCCGCCGCGGCATCGGCGGGCACCAGGCTCATGCGATCGAGCAGCCCGGTGGTGACGCAGGGCACGGCGTTGGCGTCGGGGGAGGGTGCGGCGAAGCGCACGTCCATGCGGCCCACCCAGTTCTTGTTGAGATAGACGTCGAGGTTGTAGACGCCAGGCAGCACGGGGTTGCCGTGCTCGAAGCGCGAGAGGTCGGCGGTGTCGTGTCCGGCGCCGGGCAGCAAGCTGCGGTCGAAATCGGCGGAGCCGCCGCTGGCGGCGCTGGCGTCGGGCGAAGCGCTTGTGTCGACGGCAGCCCATGCCGGATGCGGCCAGCCCGCGGCCATGGCCAGCGCCGCAGCGCACGCCATCGCGAGCGCCGCACGGCGCGCGGTTGGGTAGCGAAACATGGCGCGTCGCGACGTCATTATTGAGTCACGGTGCTCTTGTGGGTGTCGGTCGCGCCGTAGTCGTTGATGGTGGTGAACACTACCGGCGTGCCGGCGGACGGCGCTTGCGTCAGACCCTTCAGCGCTACACGCAGGTCGCCAAGTGGCGCGACCATGCCGCTGGCTCCGTCGATCGGATTACCGTTTGCGCCGAGCGAAAGCTTGCTGATCGTGACGTAGTACGGCGTGGGGTTGCGCACGTCCAGCGTGGTGCCCTGAGCCGTGAAGCTGAGCGTGTCTGGCGCCTTCGTCGCGTCGCCCTGCAGATTGGCCGGACGGTAGAAAAATTTCAGCCGCGAACGTATCGCGAACTGCAGGTAGTTGTGGCCGGCCGACTGCGGACCGGCAGGCTTGGGCGGGATCTCCAGCACGTTCAGCCAGAACAGCGACTCGCGGTCGGCCGGCAGCGGCTGAGAACCCTGGGTGTAGATGATCCGCAGGCTCTGCTCCTTGTTCGATTCCATGCGGAACAGCGGCGGAGTGATCAGGAATGGCGTGTTGACGCTGTTGGGCGTCGAATTGAGGTCGCCGGTATCGATCCACGCTTCGACCAGCACGGGGCGGTCGTTCTGGTTGGACAGACGCACGGTCACTTCACCCTGCTTGGCGGGAAACACCACGCGGGTGCCAGCAATGACGACGCCGGCGCGGGCAGCGATGGGCGCGCACAGGCACAGCACGGCGATGGCCGCGCAGGCGGCATGCATGAAAGGCTTCATGGGTGATACTCCGGGGCAGGGTCGAGCCCTGCGTGATGCCTGTGGGGCGGAGCTCCATCGCGGTGCATGGCGCGCCGCGACGGAGTCCGGGCCCGGCATGTCGTTTAGTTGTAGATCATGGTGAAGCTGGTCGTGGCAATCACGGTGCCGGCCGTTGCGGCGCCTGTGGCGATGTACTGGGCCTGGTAGCTCAGCGTGGCGCCACCGCTGGCCAGCGCCTTGGTAGCCGTCTGAGAGCCGCTCCCGCTCGTGGTGGTGTTGCTCAGAACGATCGGAGCGTTGGTGTTCTGGCCGTCGAGCAGTTGTACGTCGACATTCTGGGCTGTGCCGCTGTTCTTGAGGTTGCCGGTCGCGCCGTCCAGCGTGCCGCCCGAGAAATAAGTCTGGACCGTGGTCAGGGCCGGATCGCAAGCCGCGATCACAATCGTGAACGTAGTGGCGCCGGCAACGTTGCCGGAAGCTGCCAAGGCAGTCTTCCACTGGTCGGGCAGGGTCACGACCTTGTTGTCGCTGGTGCCGGCAGCCTTGCCGTCGACCGTGCAGGTCTGGGCCAGGACCTGGCCGTTGATGGTGAGGGTGCCGTCCGGGGTCGAGTTGAAGATCGGGCCGGCGCCGTTGCTGGCTGCATGGGCGGCTGGCACGAAGGCCAAAGTGCCGAGGGCGGCGACGAGGGTGGCGGAGAGAAGAGTCTTGTTCATGCGTGTTCCCTGTTTGATGTGTTGGTTTTAGTTAACTGATGTCGACGCGCTACTGGACAACCTTGGTTGCATTACCCCCGACTGCAGCCTTGCGCGCGGCTGGGTCTACCCAACATAGGCAAGTTGTGTGCCAACCAGTGGTTTGGACGATTGATCCCGTATTTCGGCCGCTTGAGCGGTCCCGGCTCGGATTAAATAGGCCGGACAAGCGCGCTCCATCAGGCATCTCCGGACAATTTAGGTCCTTAGATAGTGCGAACTGTGTCACTCTTTTAACAGATTCATCACATATCTTCTACATTGCGCAAGTCGGTGCGTGCCGATTCGACTGTGGGTGGAAGGCGCAGGGAGAGGTCAGGCACATCACAAGTGGTCGCGGAAAAGTCAAGGATGCTTGACATTTTCAGCGATGTTCACGTGGCCTTTGGGCGCACTCGTGATGAGCAGCCTCAATCAGCCCGTGACGGAAACGATAGTGCGGGATGTTGCCGGTACGGCCGAGGCCGCGCCTGAGCTACTCCCAGCCCTGAGCCACCCCCAGCATTGTTGCCTCAGTCACTAGATGCGTAGGTGGACCTTCTCGCGCTTGATCTCGCGTCGAAGGTCGGTGCTTGGAGCCAACTCAGCCGGTGCCAGCTCGCCCCGACGCCACGGCCAGCGGCCACGGACGCGAAGACCGGGGAATGCCTATGGTGAAGTGTCGGGTGCGGGAGTACCTCTCTTCGCGTTGAGCGAAAGCCCTGTGCCCGCGAAGCAGTCGCTCAATAGTTAACGTTGACCTGGACGGTATCGGAGTAGTTGTCCGGCTGGACATCGGTGGTGCTGGTGACCTTGGCATAGACGTTTAGAGTTTGCGCCACGCCAGAACCGGTGCCCGCCACACCGTTGCCCGTGCTGGTAGCCGTGACTGAGTTGCCCCATACCGTGCTGAGCCCAGAATTCGAATAAAGCTGATACGTCACGGTATTGGTATTGGTGCCTGTCCCCTTCATTGTCCCCGCTCCGTTCGTGTTGGCGACGTTCAAGGGGGCCAGGCCGACGTTGTATGGCGTGGTGTATGAGCAGCTCACGCTGAGGGTGCTGCTGCCAGAGGACGGAGTGGTACCCGCGGCCACGCTGCCCAGACTGAGGTCGTTTGCAGCGACCGTGCAGTTCTTCTGGACGGTGGCAGTGACATTGAAGGGGAAGAAAACGGTGTTGCTCTGGGTGCCGCTGCAGCTACCTGGTGCCGTATTGCCGGCCTGATCGTTGATAGTCAGGGCGGTGTCGCCGTTTGCATAGTTGTCGCTATAGGTGCCGGGAATGGCGGTGGTCTGTCCGCCGAGTACCTGGGCGTTCAGTGTCGCCGTACCGTTCGTGCTTGCGCCACCGCCCAATGTGACGCTGACTATCAGTGGAGTATTGCTGCCGAAGTACTGGCTGCCCCAGACGGTGGTGAAGCCCGGATTCTGGTAAAGCTGGAATTGCAGTGTATTGCTGCCGCTTTTCATCAGACGCGGATTGGTCTGGTTGCCACCCGGCTCGCCGATGCTGAAGCAGAGCGTGGCAGAGTGCGTGCCGCCGCCAGTACTGTTTTGGCATGTATAGGTCAGGTTCGCACTGGTCGTCCCCTGAGTCGATAGCGGGTTCACCGTGCTGAAACTGACGGCCGTCATCGCCGCCGTGCTGCAGGTGATAGTGGCTTGTGCCGGCGCAACCCAGAACAGTCCGCAGCCGATCAGCAGCAGTGCGACAACGTAATGCAGCATGCGAGTAGTCATGGTGATACCTTCTGGCAGGTCAACGGCCCGATCTGCGGAATGCCGTCGCCATGCCTGGCATAGGCAAAGCTGGCATGACAGGCGCCGGAGGGAGTGTCTACGTCAAGCACATTGCGCGGCTCAAGCGTGTCCAGATAGACCGCGCCATCGAAGCCGACAAGTGCGGGCTCGCCGGTGTGGCCATGCAACTGCACGAGGCTGCCGATGGGCAATGGCTTGCCAGCGGCGTCGACCAGGATGATGGAGGCCGAGCGGACAGGTGTGATGCCAAACTTCACCAGCGTGCCGGCACGGTCGGTGGTTGCAACGTCTGCATCGACGCGATTGATGCTCACATCGGCCGGCAGGTTCATTGCATCGATGGCGACTTTGTTGTTCTGGTAGGAGTTGAGGGGCGTAACCAGCAGCAGGCCATGGCTGTCGGTGGTGCCGACGGGATTGTTCTGCAGATTTACCGGCACACCTGCGATGCCATCGGTAGAGACCACGGCAAACCCATCGTAGATCTGCCGTGCGGCGAACACGTCGCCGCTCATCAGCACCAACGAGCCCATGGCACTGGCATAACCGTAGCGTGTGTCGCCGACGTCGTAGACGCCAGCCTGCAGTTGTCCATAGCGACCGAGATAGTCCAGTTCGCCCTGACCACCGTTCTGGCCGTCGCCCTGGCTTAGCGAGGCGCGCCAGCCGAAGCCGCCCTGGCTTGGCAGTGCCTGGGAGGCGTTCATCACCAGGCCGGTGCGGTCGCCTTCACGCTGCGCGCCGCCGCTTAGCGTGATGTTGTGATCCAGCGACAACGTGGCAATCAGGAAGATGGTGCGGTTGCTGCTGTTGTTCAGGTCCTGATTGAGACTGAGGTTCAGCGACAGCGCGCGTCCGACCGTTTTGAACCAGTAGGCGCTGGCGTAACGCGTCGCCGGCTGTTGCGGATAATCGAGATCCAGATAGCTCACGCCCAGGTTGCCCAGACGGTCAAAGTTGTAGCTGACGTATGCCTGGGCCGTGATGTCCGGTGTCGGCGAGCCGTAAAGTGTCGCCACGTCACGATAGCTGCCGTAAGTGCGGGTACCGTTGATGCCGAGGTTGAAGCGGTTGTTGCTCCAGTTGTAGCCGAGACTGTATTGCTCGCCACCTTGGCCTGCATTTTCGCTGTGGGCCACCGAGGCAGACAGAACGCCGCCAATCCCGCCGAGCAGCCAGTTGCCGCCCACACCCGCATCGCTCAATCCATCGGTGAGCTCGGCGTGTGCCTCGGCGGTGAAGTTGTTCGTGAAGCCGTAGCGCCAGGTGCCGCTGGCGGCTGCGTCATGGCCGTAGTCAAACGAATCCAGGCCGTAGTTTTCGCGCACGACGCCGATTTCCGTCGACCAGTCAGAAAAACCTTCTCGTAGCAGCTGGTGTTCTCCATACAACGGAAAATTCAGCGTTGTGGTCTGGCCAAGAGCGTTCGTCAGTACTACCTGAGCATTGCCGGCGCCGTTGATGTTGGGAAGAGTGTTCAGCTGGAACGGGCCAGCGGGAATCTGGCCACTGTATTGGCGCAATCCGTTGACGTACAGCTGCACGTCGGAGGGCAGCGTGGCCGAACCGATGAACGACGGCAGCGGGGCTGTGACCAGATAGGGCTGCAGGGCGAAATTGGTGCCGAACTGCACGCCCGCAATCCGGGTGGAGCGCGACCATGACAACGCATCGGTCAACGTGTCGCCAAGCCGCAAGGTCAGCAGATCATCGGGAAACGACGTGCTCCAGCTGGTATCCAGGCGTACCGACTGGTTATGCCAGTTGCCGTTCCCATCGTTGGTGGCTTGCGCGAGCGAGGTGGTACTGAACACGCCAGCGGCATTGAACGCACGCAGCTCGGTGAATGCGCTCAGGTTGCTGGCGCCATGCAAGCCGTACGTGCCGTACAGGTCGTAGTTGAGCAGGATCCCGGGCGAAGCCGTAGCAACCGGACGGGTGTTGTTCGAGGTGTCGAGCACCGTGGTTCCCAGCTTCAATAGTCGCAGCGGCGCGATGAGGGTCAGCGTCTGGCCACTGGCGTCGTACTTCACCTGCAAGCCCTGCAAGCCCTGAAGGCGTACCGGATCGGGCGTGTCGGTCGGCAGCGTGAAGCCGAGCGTGTGCAGGCTTGCCCGGCTTGCCCATAGTTCGCCATCCTTGTAGCCGAAATGGACGAGGCCAGCGTGAGTGCCATTAAGCGTGACGTCGAGATACAGATCGATACCGCCAAGGTTGACCGTACTGTCAGTGCTTTCCGTGATGAGTGCTGAATTGACTGGGGCCGCTGCAGGGGGGGCGCCCGCTGCTGCCGATGCATCCCCTGCATGGCCAACAGATACGAGCAGGCTCTGCAACAAGAATGCCTTAAGGAGATCGGCCGGCCAGCGACAGGTTTTGCGTTGTCTTCTGACCATTGATCATGACCTCCAGGGTGCCGGCGGTGTTGAACACGGTTGCAGCTGGCTTCAACACCCATTGCATCGTCGACCCCGGCAAGACATAGCCCAGCAATCCCGCTTCGACTTCGGTTCGGTGGCCGGCGGAATCAATATAACTAAGGGTGGCCAACTGGGCATGGCCGTTGCCATTGTTGCTTACTTGCAGTACCGCATGCTGGCCATCCCGCTGCAACTTCCATTGCAGTTGAGGCGATGGGCTTGTTGCACCAACCGGCTCGACGAAGATCGGTACGGAGTAATGCAGAACAAAACGCAGCCCGGGCTTCCCCTTGGGATCGACTGGTAGTTCGTCGACTGACAATCGATAGGCATCTTCCACAGCGCCAGCACCGTTCGGTGGCGGCCCCACCCGGATGACCCGGATCATCTGCTGATCACCCTTTGCTATTTGCAGCATGGGCGGGCTGATAACCAGGCCACTGGACGGAGCGAGCTGGTCGCCGGATCCGCTTTGTGTCCAGTGATACACACGCACCTGCGCGTGGATCACTTCATCCCCGGTGTTGCTGAGCCACAGGCCATCGGCATTCTGCGAGGCTTTGAGACTCAGGCCGACGGGTGCCACTTGCAACCCGCTGGCGTTGACCCATCCGCTGGCTGCCGTCAAGCAGGCCAGCAGGCCGACACGCCATGCATGCCGCAAATGTGTCATCGCCTTCCCCTATCAGTAGGTCACGTTGATGGCGACATTATCCGCGTAAAGGTCCGGCGCGACATCCGTACTGCCCGTGGCGTTGGCGTACACAGTTTCCGACACGGCCTTGCCCGAGCTCATGCCACCGCCCGTGCCCGACACCAGGTTAGCGGCGATATTGCCCCAGACGGTGCTGAGGGCGGAATTCGAATAGAGCTGATACGTCACGGTGTCGTTGTTGGTGCCGGTCCCTTTCATCGTGCCTGCGCCCGTGGTGCTGGAGACGTTGCTCGGAGACAGGCCTACGGTGAACGGGGTCTTGTTCGAGCAGTTCACGGTGAAGGCGCCGCTGGAGCTGGTCGAGGTGCCGCCAGACGTGGTGCTGCCAAGCGTGATGTTGGAGGCTGAGGTGGTATTCACGACGCAGGTCTTGGTGATGGTCAGCGACACCGAGAAGGTGCCGGCTGCCGTGGCGGCAGAGGCATTTATGGCAAAACCGCCGAAGGCGACGAAGGCGGTGGCTAGCAGGGTTTTCTTGAAGTTCATGGTGATTCTCCGGAGATGTGGGAATGGTTTGAGGTTTCGCATGGAAGCCATACGCAAACGGCATGCCAAGCCGCCTGCGTAGCGGTTACGCGGGTCCACAAGCCGGTTTCGAGGGGGAAAGGTTCCAGCGTAAAGGCCCCATGTACGCTCACGCTGTAGGTCATCTTTGACAAATTACGTCATCGATTAATGCGACCTGCGTCACTCATTTAACAAAACCATTACAACTTTTTCACAAAAAGGCAAAGCGTCTGGCTCACGCCTGCTGAAATGTCAAGTGTGCTTGACATGGGTTGAGTTTCTTCCTACTCTGGGTGTGTCAAGGTCGCTTGACATGTCGCCAGCAGGAGCATCCCGTGCGCAAGCCCAGACCACTGCATCAGCGCTATCAACGCGAATTCTGGCCAGCGATGGCGGCCTATGTGGCGGTCATGTTTCTGCTGTGGCCATTGCTGCCGAGGGTGCACGACGGGTGGCTGAAGATCGCCCTTGCGCTGCTACCGGTGGTGCCGGTGGTGTTCGTGGTGCGCGCAATGCTGCGGTTGGCACGGGGTGGCGACGAACTGGAGCAGCGCATCCATCTGATCGGTCTGGCGATAGCGGCCACGGTGGTGAGTACGCTCAGTCTTGTCGGCGGATTCCTCGCCGCAGCCAACATAATCAAACTGGATGGTTCGATCTTGATCTGGGTATGGCCGACCCTGGTAGTGGTGTACGCGGCAGGGCGTAGCTGGGCCAGCCGTCGTTACGGCGGCAACGGCGAAGTGATGTGCCATAACGGTATTGCGTGGCATTGGCGGCTGTTGCTGGTGGCGCTGCTGCTCGCAATGATCGTCGGGTTCGCACGCCAGCAGTTGAGCGTCTACCAATTCGGCGCGCTGTGTTGCATGAGTGCGGCGCTCGCCGCTTGGGGGTTGATACTCGCCGCTGCGTATTGGCGCCGGCGCAGCCTTGATGAACGGGAGGCGCCGTGATGTCTCTTCGGTGCTGGCCGGATGGAGGCCCGATGTTGGAGGGCATCCATGAATAACCATGTGCGCGAACTGCGCGGTGAACAGAACTGGTCGCAGGCCGATCTGGCCGAACGGCTGGAAGTGTCGCGGCAGACCGTCAACGCGATCGAGACCGGCAAGTACGATCCCAGCCTGCCGCTGGCATTCAAGATCGCGCAGCTGTTTGGCCGTCCGATCGAATCGATTTTTGTACCGGGTGAGGAGTGATAGGCATGGCATTGAACGGACGTACCGCCATCCGCATCGGCGCCGTAATCGTGGGTCTGGGCTTTCTGGCCTGGCACGAGTTCCAGCCGAAGGGCCAGGTCGCGGTGGCGGCCGAGGCGGCCGTAGCCGCCCCGGTCGTTGCGGGCAAGCCAATGCCGGTGGCGAAACCTCGGACTTGGCAACTCGGCAGCGTGACGCTGACCGCGTGCGAGCTGACTCAGCCGAATAGCGGGCTCAGCACGGCGGCATGGTGCATGGCGTATCCGGTGCCGGAAAACCGCGCCGATCCGCATAGCCGCATGATCGCTCTCAAACTGGCGGTGTTGCGTTCCCGCGCGCAGGTGGCGAGCAAGGACATGCTGGTGTTTCTCGCTGGCGGCCCCGGTCAGGCGGCGACCGATTCGGCGGGCGCGATTGCCTCGATGCTGGAGCCTCTGCGTGCGCACCGCGACGTACTGCTGCTCGATCAGCGCGGCACGGGTGGCTCCAATGCACTCACTTGCAAGAGTGCCGATGATGCGACCACGCCAGACGATTCGGACGCTCTCGACGTCGACAAACTGCGCAACGCGGCAGCCGCTTGCCTCAAGCAGCTGCGCAACCGTGCTGACCCGCGTTACTACACAACGACGATTGCGGCGCAGGATCTGGAGGAAGTGCGCAAGGCGCTCGGTTCGCCGCAGTTCGATCTGGTCGGCGTGTCCTACGGTACGCGGATGGCGCAGCAGTATCTGATGCGTTATCCGGATGCGGTACGTAGCGTGATACTGGACAGCGTGGTGCCAAACTCGCAGGCGCTGGGTGAGGACTTTGCGCGCAATCTCGATGACGCGCTGAGGGCGCAATTTGCTCGCTGCACCGCCGAACCGGCATGCAAACAGCACTTCGGCGACCCGGATCAAACCCTCTATCAGCTACGCGATGCGCTGCGTGCAAATCCGCATCAGGTCAGCTTCCGCGATCCGGAGAGCTACCGGACCGTCAAGCGGGTATTGAACGAAGATTCGCTGGCCAGCGTAGTACGCATGTTTGCCTACACGCCGGCCACCGCTGCGCTGCTACCGCTATCGATCGATGCGGCGGCCCACGGCGATGTTGGTCCGCTGCTGGGTCAGGCCAAGATCCTCTCCGGCGATCTGGCCGACCTGATGGGCAGCGGGATGCAGTACTCGGTGATTTGCAGCGAGGACGCGGACCTGCTCGCGCCGCGCCCGCAAGACGCCGACACCATCCTGGGTACGCACATGATCGACGCGCTCAAGTCGGTCTGTTCGGTATGGCCGAAGGGTGTCCGGCCGGCTGATTTTCACCAGCCGTTGAAAACCAGCACGCCGGTACTGCTGCTGGCCGGGCAATACGACCCGGTGACGCCGCCGCGCTACGCCGAGGAAGTGGCCGCGGGCTTGTCGAATGCACGCGTGCTGGTGCTCAAGGGGCAGGGCCACAGCGTGATGGCAACCGGCTGCACGCCGCAGCTGGTCAAGCATTTTGTCGAGAAACTCGATCCCAAGACGCTGGATGCGAAGTGTCTGGATCAGCTGCAACCCACCCCGATCTTCATCGACTTCAACGGAGCTACGCCATGATCGAGGTAAGGGATCTGCACAAGGCGTTTGGCGAGGTGAAAGCCGTCGACGGAGTCAGCTTTGTCGCCCGCGATGGTGAGATCACCGGCCTGCTCGGTCCCAACGGTGCCGGCAAGACCACCACGCTACGCATGCTGTACACCCTGATGACGCCGGATCGTGGCCAGGTGCTGGTCGACGGTATCGACGCGGCGGTCGATCCGCTCGGCGTGCGCCGGCAGCTTGGCGTGTTGCCGGATGCGCGAGGCCTGTACAAGCGGCTCACGGCGCGTGAAAACATCGACTACTTCGCGCGTCTGCATGGCCTGCCCGAAGCGCTGTTGGCCAGCCGTCGCGACGCACTGATCAAGGCGCTGGAGATGGACGACATCGCCGATCGCCGCACTGAAGGTTTCTCGCAGGGCCAGCGGGTGAAGACCGCAATCGCCCGGGCGCTGGTGCATGACCCGCGCAATGTGATTCTTGACGAGCCCACCAACGGGCTCGACGTGATGGCCACGCGTGCGCTGCGTCAGTTCATGACCCGGCTGAAAGGCGAGGGCCGTTGCGTGCTGTTTTCCAGCCACATCATGCAGGAGGTGGCTGCGCTGTGTGACCGCATCGTGGTGATCGCACATGGCCGCGTAGTGGCCGACGAATCGCCGGACGCGCTCAGGGCACAGACCGGCGAGAACAATCTGGAGGATGCATTCGTCAAGATCATTGGCAGCGACGAGGGGCTGGCCGCATGAATACCGACACGACGAAAGCTCAGCGTAGTCGCGCGTTCCTCACCGTATTCCTGAAGGAAGTGAAGGAAAATCTGCGCGATCGCCGCACCCTGATCAGCGCGTTCCTCACCGGCCCGCTGCTGGGGCCGATCCTGTTCGTCATGTTGCTCAACATCACGCTGAACCGCGAGCTGGATAAGGCAGAGAAGCCCCTGCCAGTGCCCGTGATCGGCGCCGAATACGCGCCCAACTTGATCGATGCGCTGAAAGCCGGCGGTGTGGTGCCGGGCGCGCCGATTGCCGATCCGGAACGGGCCGTGCGCAAACAGGACGCCGATGTGGTGCTGCGCATTGCATCGGACTACGGCAAGGCGTGGCGCAAGGGCGAACCGGTACAAGTCGAATTGATCTACGACTCTTCGCAGCGCGATGCCAACACTGCTGTCGAGCGGGTGTCCCAACTTGTCGAAGGCTATGCCCGCCAGCAAGGCGCGATGCGCCTGGTGGCGCGTGGACTATCGCCTACCACCGCGTGGCCGCTGCAGGTGGCCAGACGTGATCAGGCAACGCCGCAATCGCGCGCCGTACTGATGTTCGCGATGCTGCCCTACTTCTTCGTGATCACCATCTTCATGGGCGGCATGTATCTGGCGATTGATCTCACCGCCGGCGAACGCGAGCGGCAGTCGCTGGAGCCGTTGTTCGCGAACCCGGTGGCCCGTTGGAAAATCCTCAGCGGCAAGCTGGCGGCTATCTGCGCGTTCTCCACCGTCAGCCTTCTGATCACACTGTTGGCATTTGCCGTCGTGGGGCGTTTCATTCCCGCCGAGAAAGTCGGCATGGAACTGGATCTTGGCCCGCACTTCGCTGCTCACGTTCTGCTGCTGATGCTGCCGGTGGTCTTGCTGCTGGCTGCCTTGCAATCGATGGTGGCGGCATTTGCGAAAAGTTATCGCGAGGCGCAAACCTACCTCTCACTGCTGATGCTGGTGCCGATCATCCCCAGCCTGGTGCTGGCCATCATGCCGATCAAGGCGCAGGCATGGATGTACGCAATGCCGCTACTGGGTCAAAGCCTCGGCATCATGCAGCTATTGCGCGGCGACGGAGTCACTGCGGAACAGCTAGGCCTGTGCCTGGTCGGTAGCCTGGCAGCGGCGGTGGTGGCCGTGCTGATGACGATCCAGCTGTATCGCTCGGAGCGACTGGCGATTTCAGCCTGACGTTTGGGTGTGTTCCTCCCCGCAAGCAGGGGAGAGAGCGGTTCGAGTCCGCGCGCATTGCTCCTCCCCCTGCTGGCAGGGGGAGTTTGGGAGGGGGGAGCTTTTGATCTGCGGGCGAAGAGCGGCCCCACCCCAACCCTCCCTGCAAACAGGGGAGGGAGCGGTACGAAGCTGGTGCCACACGGCGTGCTTCAACCCTGCGGCGGCGCCGTCAGTTCCTGTGCGTTGAGGTAGCCGTGATGATGGCGGTCGAGCTGGTGGAACTGGCGGCAAAGATTGTCCTGGAACTCTTTCAGCGTGATCGGCTTGCCGCGGCCGCCGGGTAGCTCGCTGGATTCCAGTACACCGTCGTGATTGGTATCCATGCGGTAGAAGCCCTGGCTCATGTAGGCCACGTACTCAGCCTCGCTCACCTTGCCGTCACCGTTGCTGTCGAACAGCTTGAGGTATTCGGCCGGTGTGCTTTGCGCGAGCGTGGCCAGCGGCATGCACAACGCCGCTGCGATGATGAGGCGACGCATCAACGACTGCTGCCGTGGATACCGATGAATTGCAGGAACTCGGCCCGGGTGCGTGCGTCGTCGCGGAACGCGCCCAGCATCTGACTGGTGATCATCGACACGCCGCGCTTGTGCACGCCGCGGGTGGTCATGCATTCGTGGCTGGCGTCGATCACCACGGCCACACCAGCGGGATTCAGGGTTTCCTGGATGCACTGGGCGATCTGCGCTGTGAGCTTTTCCTGCACCTGGAAGCGGCGCGCGTAACCCTCCACCACGCGGGCCAGCTTGCTGATGCCGACCACTCGGTTGGTCGGCATGTAACCGACATGCGCGCGGCCGATGATCGGCGCCATGTGATGTTCGCAATGGCTCTCGAATTCGATATCGCGCAGGACCACCATCTCGTCGTACCCGGCCACTTCCTTGAATGTGCGGCGCAAGTAGTCAGCGGGGTCGGTCTGGTAACCGGAGAACCAGTCGCGATAAGCCTTTACCACTCGCTTGGGCGTGTCGAGCAGGCCTTCGCGTTGCGGGTCCTCGCCTGACCAGCGCAGTAGTACGCGCACGGCCTCCTCGGCTTGATCCTGGGTGACGCCGGTATCCGGTGGCTGCTTGCTCATGAGAGTCCTTGGGGATCAGACAGACGGGTAGTGTAACGGTCGTGCCCGTCGAGGTATTGCCGGGCCGTCTGGCCGGGCGACGCCGGCGGCTTCACGTTACGAAGAGCCGTTCGACGAAGGACCGTTCGACGACCGGGCGGTCGACGAACGGCTGGTGAAGAAGCGTCGCTCCAACGCGTCAAACGCGAAGCTCACCAGTAGCGCGGCGGTTGCGCCCAGAGTGACTTCGCCTAACCGGAACAGGGCGATCTGCCAGAACGCGCCGCTGTGCGGCACCAGCATGATGATCGTGGTGGTGGTGCCGCTGATGCGGCCGGCTGCGCCCAGATCGAAAACCGAGCAGAGCATCATGCCGACAATCACCGCCAGCACATAGGTCAGGTAGTGATAGTGTCCGAACGTCGCGGCATCCATACCGGCCAGGCCACCCGCCAGGCCACCGATCAGGCCGCCGATAATCGCGCCGATAAATTGGTCGCGTGAGGAATTGCGTACTTCCACGTAGTTGGTCTGGCTTACCGAGATTGCGGTGATGGCGGCCCAGAATCCCTGTCCCAGGCCCAACTCAAGGGCGGCGAAGTAACCCATGCTCGCGGCCAGCACGGCACGCAGCGCGTGCGCCAGGCCGACGTACAGTCGGTCGCGCGCCGGCAGCGCCTGCCGCAGCCTCATCACTTCGTCGTTCAGCAGGCTAAGTCGGCGATGGTGCTCGACAAGTGGTTCGGTTGTCTTGTTCACGCTTCCTCGTCTGCTCCTAGGGGGGTGTCTCCATTGCCGCCATCGTCGTCGTCGAGTTGACTCAGCAGGGAATGGTCAGCCGGCTTTGCGTCATCGCCATGGGAGGCCATCCTCTTCGGCATGGACCGCTTTGGCTTGATGCCGAACGCGCGTAGCTTCTCTGCTTGACGCACCAGGCCACGGCTCGGATCAATCAGCGCCTTTTCGGCGGACTGCACGGCGCTGGTTGCCTTGCCCAGCGCGTCACTGATAGAGACGATATGCTCCGCGAAAATAACGGCGGCGTCGTACATCAACTTGCCGCGATCGACAATATTCTCCATGTTGCGCGTCGTTTTCTCTACGCGCCATATGTACTCGATGGTACGCAAAACAGTAAACAGCGTGTTGGGCGAAACCAGCGCGACATGTCTTTCCAGCGCGTATTGGGCAAGCGCGGGATCGGCTTCGCTTGCAGCCATCAAAGCACTTTCGATAGGTACAAAAAGCAGCGTGAAATCGACGCTCTTGAGTTTGTAGAGCGACGGATAGTTCTTTTTCGAGAGATCATTGATGTGCCGCTTGATGGAGGCCGAGTGATCACTCAGCGCCGCCGCGCGCGCGGGCTCATCCTCGACTGCTGAGACGTAACGCTCGTAGGCAACCAGCGACACTTTCGCGTCGATCACGATCGAGCGATCCTGTGGAAGCTTCAGCACAACGTCGGGAATAAGTCGGCCTTCGGTATCTTCGGCGTGGTGGTTTACCTGGGTTTGGAAGTTCTCGCCCTCACGCAGTCCGGCCAATTCCAGTACGCGTTGCAGGATCGCTTCGCCCCAGATGCCGCGCGTCTTGCTCTCTCCTCGCAGCGCGTTAGTCAGTGACTGTGCCTTGGCTCCGATGTCTTGATTGAGCTCGGTGAGGTGACGAATCTGTGCGATCAGCCCTTCGCGTGCCGTAAGGTCCGCTTCGCGTGTGGCCTCTACCTTGCCTTTAAAATCATCGAGCGTCTTGCTGAATGGCTGAAGCAGATTTGAGAGAGCATCTTTCTGCTGTTCGTTAAGCTTGGCGCCTTTTTCCTCGAGCAGCGTGCCGGCCATCAGCTTGAACTCCTTGGCCATCTCCTCCTTGGCATCGGCAAGTAGCTTGCTGGTGTCGATTTCTCGCTGTCTGGCGGATTTCACTTCCTGCTCGAGGCGCGCCTGGGACTCAAGCAGCATCCCTTTTTCGTCGGTGAGCTTTCTGTTGGCTGCTGTCAGCGCGACGAGTTGCTCGTTCAGCGTCGCCAGATTTTTCTCGGCCGCATCGCGCTGGCTGGAGGTGCTGGCGAGATCGGCGCGTTTTGCGGCAACGTCCTCCACGGCGATTTTCAGGTCCTGTTCGAGCGACAGGGCACGATCGGCCTGGGCCTGTGCGTATGCAAGCCGGGACGAAATCTCGCGAATGCGGGCTTCGGCCTCCGTGCGCAGCTTGTCGGCATCGGATGATGAGTCTGAAGCCCGTGTGCGCCGGAACGAGGCGACCTGCAGCACGATGACCGCCAGCACGACGAGGAGAAGAACGATCAAGAGCAGTTCGGTGGCAGGCATGGGACGTTCCGCAGGAGACTGGCCGCCAGTTTACGCGCTGGCGTATCAATCGCTGCGACGGGCCGCCATACGCAGGCGCCGACGCAAGTAGCGCAAGGTGAGTTGTTCGAGCTGGCGCGGATGCGCCGCGGCGCCGGCGGGAATGGCGCGCTGCAGGCTGCCGTCCACCCAGCCGTCAAGGATCATCGGATGGATATAGGAGGCGCGGCACACCGCTGGCGTATTGCCGAGAATTGCCGCGACTTCCTTCACCGCACCAGCGAGGGCAGCGCGATGCGCGCGTTCACCGCCTTTGTCGGGCAACGGAGTGCGGGCGAGCACGCCGGCGGCCTGCACGGTGCCACCCCAAGTGCGGAAATCCTTGGCACTGAAGGTGTCGATGTCATGCCCGCAGGCTTCGCGCAGGTAGTCGTTGACTTCGCCGGAGTCGATGGGCTGATGCTGGCCGGCGTCGTCCACATACTGGAACAGCCGCTGGCCGGGCAGCTGCTGAATCCGGTGCACGGTGCGTGCGAGCCGCTTGTCGCTCAGCTCGACCTCGCGTTGCTGGCCGCTCTTGCCGCGGAATGAGAAGCGCAGCCGGCCACGCTCCGTGCGTACGTGGCGCGAACGCAGGGTGGTAAGGCCGTAACTCTTGTTGTCGCGCGTGTAGCTCTCGTTGCCGATGCGGATCAATGTTTCGTCGAGCAGCCGCACCAGCAACGCCAGCACCTTCTCGCGTGGCAGCCCGGGTAGCCCGAGATCGCGGTGCACATGGCGGCGCAGGTTCGGCAATGCGTCACCAAAGGCCAGCACGCGATCGAACTTGCCGTGATCGCGCAACTCGCGCCAGCGTGGGTGATAGCGGTACTGCTTGCGTTGCCGTGCATCGCGGCCGGTAGCCTGCAGGTGTCCACGTGGATTGGCGCAGATCCACACGTCGACATAGGCCGGGGGAATCGCCAGGGTGCGAATGCGCTGCAGCTCCTCGCGATCCTTTATGTGATGGCCATCGGCGTCGCGATAGCCAAAGCCACCGCCGTGTCGCAGCCGACGGATGCCGGGTTGCGTATCACTGACGTAGATCAACCCGACCGCGCGCACTTCGCTGCGCAGCACGCGATCGGGATCGGGATCGTTGGAAGCGATGGCCATGCGCAGAGTTTGCGCAGCGCAGGTCAAATCGGCGTGCAGATTAATCCACGCGGCAGAACACCGCCTTCAGATAACGCCCTTCCAGCACGTCGGTGCGGAACGGGTGGTCGGCGCCCGCGCCGCTGACTTGCAGCACCTGGATCTCGCGGCCCGCATTGAGCGCCACGCGCCGCAGCATTTCCAGGAAGTCCGCCTCGCCGACCAGCCCCGTGCACGAACAGGTCAGCAGCAGGCCGCCGGGCGGGATGATGTCCAGTGCCATGCGGTTCATCGCGAAGTATTTCTTCAGCGCATCCATCACCTTGCTGCGATCGCGGGTGAGCTTGGCCGGATCCAGGATCACCGCGTCGTACTGCTCGCCGTGCGCCACGGCGGCACGCACCCAGTCGAAGATGTCGGACTGCTCGAATGTCACTGCGACATGGTTGGCAGCGGCATTGGCGCGGGCCACTTCCAGGATGCCGGCATCCAGATCCACGCCGACGGCTTCGCGCGCGCCCGCCGCCATCGCATGCACCGCGAAGCCACCTGCGTTGCAGCACAGGTCGAGCACGCGCCGACCCTTCGCCAGTTCGGCAAAGCGGCGGCGGTTGTCGCGCTGGTCAGCGAAGAAGCCGGTCTTGTGGCCGGAGCCGGGAGCGGCGTGGAAGCGCAGTCCGTGCTCGTGCACCTCGACCGCTTCGGGCACGTCGCCGGTACGGCAATCGAATGACTCCTGCCGCTGCACATGCGATTCGGCAAACCAGTACAGCCGCGCACCGGGAAAGTGCGTGAGCAGCGCAGCGTGGATCGCTTCGCGAAAACGCCACATGCCGGCGGCGAAGTATTCGATCACCAGGATGTCGGCGTAGCGATCGACGATCAGGCCGGACAGCCCATCGCCCTCGCTATGGATGACGCGCCAGGCATCGCTGGTCTGGTCAAGCTGTAGCCAATCACGGCGGAGCTGCACGGCTTGCGCGATGCGTGCGAAAATCCACTCGGCATCGATGGCCTCGGCCTCATCGGTGCTCAACACGCGCAGCGCAATGCGCGCGTGTCCGTTCCAGAAGCCGCGGCCGACGAAACGCCCCTTGGCATCGTGGATCTCGACCACACTGCCGGGCGGCAATTTCGTCTCGGGTTTATGCAGCTGCGCCGACCAGACCCACGGATGCCCCGGGGCGCGGTCGGATTTCAGACGGATGACGGGAAGGGTGGCGTCGACTGCGGGGGGCAAAGGCATGTTCATCGGTGAATGATAGCTTGCGCAGCACACTTGCCTGCATACGCGTTACGCCCAATGTGTCAGTGACGAGGTCTCGTCGTTGATCGGTTCCGTGCGTCCATGCGGTTGCGGCATGTCACTGGCGCCCATGTTGACGAACACGATTTTGTCGATGGTCAGGATGCTCTTGTGGGTAATCACGTCGCGCACTTCGCAGCGCAATTTGATCGAGGTGCGTCCGAAATGAGTGGCACTGATGCCCATCTCAATGATGTCGCCCTCGCGCGCCGAGCTGACGAAGTTGATCTCCGACATGTACTTGGTAACGACGTTGCCGTTGCCCAGCTGGTTGATCACGTAGACGGCCGCTTCCTCGTCGATCCAGCGCAGCAGACTGCCGCCGAACAGGGCGCCGTTGGGGTTGAGGTCTTGCGGCTTCACCCATTTACGTGTGCGGAAATGCATCACCGGCTGGCTCATGGCGGGTCCGCCATGGCAATCAAACGGGTTACACCTTATTCCTTCGGGTAGAAAATTGCTGCAAAGCAGCAGAGGGTTCCCTGCGACTTGTTCCGCTTTGCTAAAGGCCGCGGAAAGCCTGTGGCACAGCCATTCGCACGGCCATTGGGTTACCGACTTAATTATTCTGCCGAGCTGCCGATATGCATGTGTAGCCAGCACATTCACGCGCCTGGCATCCACCTTGACGCAAGCTCGCTTCTATGGCCACACGAATCTGGTTTGTCGGGATCGTTACGGCGTCCTTTTTGGTTGCCGTAGATTGCGCTGCCTGGCCTGTCGCGTCGGCGTCAATGCAGATAAGCCTGAAGATCCAGGAAACTTGCCAGATCGCTTCGACCGCCAGCACGGCCAAGCCAGCCGAACCGCCTGCCGTTATTTGCCTGCACCACGCGCCTTACCGTCTGTCCTATGAGGCGCCGCGGCACTCTCATGACCCGACGCAGCCCAGCCCTCCTCAGCGAATGAAGTCCACCCCGGAGGGCTGGGAAATCGAGTTTTGAAGCCCCTCTGAACGCGACCGTCCGCTTCGCCGTTCAGCGCAGCCGCAGCACCAGCCATGACAGCAGCGCCAGCAGATTGATCCCCAACCGCGAAACACTCGGGCCAGCCACCGCCAGCACGAAGCCCTGGCTGCCGAAATGGTAGTCCAGTGCCAGCTGCGACGGCAGGTGCACCGTGGCGAATACATTGATGAACGCGCCGCAATGCAGGGCGTAGCTGAATATCGGCGTGGCGATCAGAGGTAGCTGCAACAGCTGCGCCCAGCTGGACATCCACACGCCGCGCTCGCTGCCGTCGATCAGCTGCACGCCCGCGGCAAGCACAAACCCGAACAGCGCCAGGCCGATCAGCGTGATCACGCTTTCGTGGGTCGAACCCAACGGCAGCAATCGGCGCAGCATCGCTGCCACGCCGTAAAGGCCGCCGGCGATTTCGAGGATGCCGATCAGGCGGAAGAGGGTGATGCGCATGCAGGACTCCGATGGCGAAAGGCGAGAATTGTAGGGGTGGCGTCTTGTGGGAGCGACTTCAGTCGCGATGCTTTACCGGTTCCCCATCGCGACTGAAGTCGCTCCCACATTGGCTGGGGGATTATTCAAGTTCGTCGGCGAGCTCGTGCAGGTCGGCGATGTGCTGTTCCCACCAGCGCGATTCGGCAGCGAACGGAAACGCCGCAGGGAACGCTGGATCATGCCAGCGCTCCGCGATCCAGCCCGCGTAGTGCAGTTGGCGCATGCCGCGCAATGCGGGGATCAGCGCCAGCTCGGCATGATCGAAATCGCGAAACTGCTGATAGCCCTCGAGCATCGCTTCCATGGCCGCAGTGTCGTTGGCGAGCATCCACAGATCCTGCACTGCCGGCCCGGTGCGTGCGTCATCGAGATCGACGAAGTGCGGGCCTTCGTCGGTCCACAGCACATTGCCCGGGTGGCAGTCACCATGCAGCCGCAGCTGTCGCGCCGGGCCAATCGCGGCGAGGCGTGACGCGATGGCGGCATCCAGCCGTTCGGCGGCGGCACGGTACTTTGCCTGCAGTGAAACCGGCAGCAAGGACGAATCGAGCACGGCGCGCATCGGCCGCTGCACCATCGTGTCGCGATCGAGCCGTTCGCGATGGGCAAACGGCTGGCGCGCGCCGACGACGTGCATGCGGGCGATCAGTCGACCCAGCCATTGCAGTTGTTCGACCGACTCCAGCGATGGCGCGCGGCCGCCGCGACGCGGTGTCAGTGCATAGCGGAAACCATCGCGCCACAGCAACGTGTGGCCATCGAACGCGAGTGGCGCGACCACCGGCAGTTCCGCGGCGGCCAGTTCCTGCGCAAAGGTGTGTTCCTCCACAATCGCCGCGTCACTCCATCGACCGGGCCGATAGAACTTCGCGATCACCGACGGCATGTCTTCCAGCCCGACCTGCCACACGCGGTTCTCGTAACTGTTGAGTGCCAGCAACCGGCCGTCCGGCCATAGCCCGCAGGCGCCCACGGCGTCCAGTACAAGATCAGGGCTCAGTTTCGCGTAAGGGGTGTCGTTGCTCAACGCGGTCCCGCCACGCGCGCAGGCACCACTGCCATCGTGATGCGCGAGATGCAGACCAGTGCACCCTCCTCGTTTTCGATGCGGATTTCCCACACCTGCGTCGTGCGCCCCAGATGCAGCATGCGGGCGGTGCCCGTCACCCTGCCGCTGCGCACACCGCGCACATGATTGGCGTTGATATCGAGGCCGACCGCGAGCTCCTTCTCCGGATCGAGCGTGAGCATGGCGGCGGTGCTGCCCAGCGTCTCGGCCAATACGACCGAGGCGCCCCCATGCAGCAGGCCATAGGGCTGATGGGTGCGGTGATCCACCGGCATGGTGCCCTGCAGCCAGTCGTCGCCGATCGCGCTGATGCGGATATCCAGCGTCTGCATCATGGTATTGGCGCTCCAGGCGTTGATCCGCGCCAGGTCGGTAGGCTGTTTCCAGAGGCTCATCGTTGATTCCTGCGTGTCGAGCCCGCATTGTTGTCCGCTCTCATCACCGCGACAATGTGTCTGGTGCCTACTGTCACTCTCAAAATGTCCGGCCGTCAGTTTCCAGTGGCCGCCGGGGAAACCGTGCTGGAAGCGGCGCAGCGCGCGGGCGTTGCATTGCCGTATTCCTGTCGTGCCGGTGTCTGCGGTAGCTGCAAGGCGACCTTGCTTGAAGGGCGCTGCGAGTATCCACGCAATCCACCGACCGCGTTGAGCGCCAGTGCACGGGCGCAGCATGCGGTGCTGCTATGTCAGGCGGTACCGGTAAGCGATCTGCTGCTGGAGGCGCGCGAAGTGACCTCGGTGGCAGATTTCGCGCGGCGTCAGCTGAGTGTTGTCGTTACCGATCGGTGGCGACTGGCGCCGGACGTGATCGGCCTGCGGCTGCTGCCGGTCGACGGCGAGTCCAGGCTCAACTGGTTGCCGGGTCAGTATCTGGATGTGTTGCTGGAGGACGGCAAACGGCGACCGTTCTCGATCGCCAATGGGCCGCAGGCCGACGGCATCATCGAACTGCACGTGCGGCACGTCGCCGGTGGCGGCTTTACCTCATGGGTGAATGACACGCTGCAGATCGGCGATCGCCTGCGCATCGAGGGGCCGCTGGGCACGTTCGTGCCGCGTGAGGACTCCGAGCGACCGATGCTGTTCATGGCGGGCGGTACCGGCTTTGCGCCGGTGAAGGCGATCGTCGAACATTTCATCGCGCTGGGTACGCAACGGCCGATGCAGGTCTACTGGGGTGCGCGCAGTGCCTCGGAAATCTATCTGCGCCCGCTGGCCGAAGGCTGGGCGCGCGAAGTACCGAACTTGCAATTCCACGCCGTGGTTTCCGATCCGGAACAAGCCGGCGGACTGCGTTGCGGGCTGGTGCACGAAGCGGTGCTGGAGGATCAGCCCGATCTTTCCGGCCACGATCTCTACATGAGCGGGCCCCCGGCGATGATCGATGCCGGGAATCACCTGTTTCTCGATGCCGGCTTGCCGGAGTCACGCCTTTATTACGACTCGTTCGAATACGCCCCCGACGTACTGGCGCAAATCCTCGGTTCGCGCGCCGGCATCCACGACCTGTTGTAGGAGCCCACCCTGTGGGCGATCGGGTCGCGGGTTAGTTTGACGCCACCGCGTAGGTTGGGGTGAGCGCAGCGAACCCCAGCGTCTCCGCGATGTACCGGTCTTGGCGATGCGCTTGAGGCGCTTGTTGGGTTCGCTTCGCTTACCCCAACCTACGTGCTCCCCGATGGTGTGGTCCTACCTGCCTTTGGCCACGGGATACTGCGCCTGCTGCCAGGCCAGCACGCCGCCGCCGAGCGTATAGACCTTGCCGAAGCCGGCCTTGACCAGGCGCTGCGCGGCCCTGATCGAGTTGCCGCGACCATCCTTGTCCATCACCACCACGGGCAATTCGCGCGCCTTGGCCAGGTCTTTCTGTTCGGGGTCGAACTGGCTCATCGCCACGTGCTTGGCACCGGGAACGTGCATCTTTTCAAAGTCGGCAAAGGCGGACAGATCGATCAGCAGGGGGCTTTCCCGGTTGATCAGCAGGGTCAGGCCGGCCGGAGTCAACTCGCGGGTCTTGCTGAACAGGTCGATGACCTGCATGACGATCAACGCCACCAGCAGGATCACGAACAGGGCCGCCAGGGCCGCATGGTTGCCGAGAAACTGGGGCAGCTTTTGCAGGAAATCGTTCATCGTCATTCCACAGGCGCGGTGATCACGCCGATTCGGGTAAACCGATGATTATACGGGTAGGCGCGACAGACAGCCCGCCCCCGTTCCGATTCGCCGCTCATTGCGTTATCGGGCAGCGCTCATTCCCGCGTGTCACTGCTGGGTGATGTCCGGCAGCCCGCTGGTCAACCACCAGTGTTGGCCGGTGGCATCGTAGTGCCAGTTCTGGTGGTCGACGATGCTGCGCTCGAACTGGGTATTGTTGTTGATCAGACTGATGTGGACCGTCTGCTGCATGTCGTCCTTACCGGCGGGAATCGGACCCGAGCCGTCATCGTATTCGCTCACCCGCACCTGCTTGTAGCGCTCGAGGTCCAGCTTGCTCAGCGGATGGGCAGCGCGGTACTTCGGTTCGAGGAACATCTCCGCACTCTGGAAATCACCCCAGCGCAGCGTGCTGCTGTAGGCCTGCAACGTGTCGGTCAGCGTATCGCTGCGCTTCTGGGTGGCACAGCCGGCCAGCAACAGCACGGACAACAGGACTGGAATGCACAGGATGCGCCGCATGGGTAGTCTCCCCCCGATGAATGACTTGGCCATTCTGCCGCAAGCAGCGGCCGGCGTCTGCGACTGACTAGACGGGTTGCTCGACTTGGACGGGTTCCGGGACGCGCCGCTTGGCGACGAAGCGCGCACTCAGCGTGGCTGCCGGCTGGCCGTCTTCGCCGGGCACCACGCAGGCAACTTCGATGCGCGCCCTGCCGCGGGCGTTCAAGGTGTGGAAGAACAGGTTCCAGTCGGCATCCGCGGCAAGGCGAGCCTCACTGCGGAAGTCCTGCCACAGCGGCGCCAGATAGCGCACGGTGGACTCGGCCACAAACACATCGCAATCCTCACCACGGCGGCGCAACGCCAGTTCCACCAGCCCCCATCCACACAGCGTCATCAGGCTGACCAGGCTGCCGCCGAAGGCACAGCCCTTGTCGTTGATGTTCGGTGGCAGCGGCGCCAGCAGGCTGAGCATGTCATTGTCGACAGTGCCGAGCTGCAGATCCATGGCGTGAGCCAGTGGAATCTCGTCGCGGAGGAACTGGACCAGCTGCTGAGCCGGTGTCTGTGTGTCGGTGGTAGTCACGTTGATTGAAGGTCCATGGGGAGGGGAGGACTCCCCAGTGTAGGGCCGCCGCTACACTGGTTGCCATGGCAGTGAGCGGAGGCGATGCGTAGGTGCAACGGCAAACCCCAATGAGCGGAGATGAATTGCGCGGCCGGATCGTGGTGATCACACGTCCTGCCGGCACCGCCTCGGCGCTGTCGCGGCGGGTGCGTGCCGCGGGTGGCGTACCGCTGTTGCTGCCCGGCCTGGCTTTACGCAACGTGGATGACGAAGTCGAAGCGCGCGATGGGCTGCAGGCCGCACTGGCGGATGATGTGCTGATCTTCAGCAGCCCCGCCGCGGTGCGCTTTGCCGCTGCGCTGGCGCCGCTGCGCACGCCAGCCACGGTACTGGCGGTTGGCCAGGGTACGGCGTGGGCGCTGCGCCGGCATGGCATCCAAGCACCACTGGCTCCGGCGCGACAGGACAGTGAAGGGCTGCTCGACCATCCGGCATTGCAAGAATTGCGGGGTCGCCGCATCGCGCTCATCGGTGCAGCTGGCGGTCGCGGCCTGTTGCGCGCACAACTTCTCGCGCGTGGCGCGGAGTTGAGTGAGTTGCATGTCTATCGGCGGGTGGCGCCGCGGCTCGATCGCCGACATGTCGAGCCGCTGCTGCAGTTGCTGCCCTCGGCGCTGGTGCTGCTATCCAGCGCAGAGGCGGTGCAGAACCTATGCCGGATCTTGCCGCCCGCAGCGCTGGCCCGGCTGTTCGCGGCCACTGCGGTAGTGAGCAGTGAGCGACTCGCCTCGGCCGCCCGTGCTGCCGGTTTTGCCCGCATCGCGCTGGCGGCTTCCGCACTCTCGGCCGACCTGCTCAGCGCGGCGATGCGCCCGAACTGATCCTCTTCATCGATCTTCTTCACGCCGGCTAGCTACGACCGCGTGCGGATGGGCTGCTAGCATGCGCGCATGAGCAATCCAGACCAGCCGAGCGAGTACACCGCGCCCGAGGGCGCCCGTCCCGATCCCGTGCCAGTACGGCCTGCGCCCGTGCTGCGTGAATCACGTCCGCGAGGCGGCGGCAGTCTGGCGCTGGCGGTGGTGTTGTCGCTGATTGCTGTGGGGGCCGCCGGTTACATTGGCTGGCAGCAATGGGTCCAGACCCAGGGTGCGCACGCGGCCGTGCTTACCACGATGGATTTGCAGACGCGCGTGAGCGCGCTTGAGACGACACTGATCGGTGTCAGCGGTGAGCGCACCAGCCTCAATCAACGCTTGAACGATGCGGCCGCGGTCAACCGTTCGCTGCGTGAGGAACTGCTCGGTCAGGCCGGTCGCACGCGCAATCTCGAGGATGCAGTGGCGAAGCTCGCCGAGAAAAGCCTGTCCGGGCACGATGCGCTGCTGCTGGATGAAACCGATTCGCTGCTGCGCATGGCCAGCGAACGCTACACCTTGTTCCATGATGCACAGGGCGCGGCCACGGCCTATGCGCTGGCCGACCAGACCCTGGCCGCGGTCAATGACGGCGCGTTCTCCACGGTGCGCCAGGACATCGATGCCGAGCGTGCCGCGCTGGAGAAGAGTCAGCCGGCCAATCAGGCTGGCGCGTTACAACAACTGACCGAATTGCGCGGCACGCTTCCCGCGCTGCCATTGAAGTCGCTGGATAGCCCGAACGCGACGCAGGCGCCGGATCTGTGGACGCGCATTCGCCGGGCGGTGCTTGGCGTATTCAGTGTGCAGCGTGACAACGGCGCACCGCTGGCCGTCGCCGATGCGCGATTTGCACGCGAGTTGGCCGCGCTGGATCTGGCGCAGGCGCAGGCTGCGCTGCTGGCCAGCGACAGCACGGCTTATGCGGCCGCGCTGCAGCGGGTGGATGCCAGCTTGTCGACCCAGTTTGACGGTAGCGTGCCCGCCGTACAGCAGGCTCGGATCACGCTCAAGCAACTCGCCGCCGCGTTGCCCACCGGCGCGCCGGTACAGCTCGGCGGCGCACTGACCGAGCTGCGCAATCTGCGCGCCGTGCATGCACTGACACCGACGCCGGACGCTGCCGCACCCGTAGCGAGCGGCACGGCAGCGCCGGCAGGCGGAGCGAAGCCATGAAGCTATGGCGCTGGATCCTGCTGCTGGTGATCGTCGCCGCGCTGGCTGCGTTCGGCTGGCATTGGGTGGCCGAAGATCCCGGCTACGTCTATGTGCACATGCGTGGTTGGTATGCCGAGCGCACGGTCGTCGGAGCGGTATTCACCCTGTTGTTGATCTGGGCCTTGATCGTCGTGCTATGGCGCTTGCTGCGCTGGCCGTTCGGCGCGTTCTCGCGGCGTCATCGGCGGCTCAGCCAGCAACGCATGGGCGAGGGTTTGGTCGCCTTGATCGAAGGACGCAACGGTGACGCTGAGCGTGACCTCAATCGTGCCGCACGGCTGGACAGTCTGCGTGGGCCGGCCTTGCTGGCCGCTGCTGAAGCCGCGGCGCGCCGGGGCGAACATGCCCGTGCTCTGGAAGCACTGAATCAGGCATCGCAATCCGCACCTCAAGCGGCACGCGTGATGCGCGCGCGCATGCTGCGTCGCGATGGCAAGTCGGCCGAGGCGCTGGCGCTGCTGGCACCGGAATCGGACAAAGGCAGTTTGACGCCTGCGGGCTGGCGCGAGCTGGCGCTGGCGGCACTGGCCAGCGGCGATACTCTGCGCGCCCGCGCTGCACTCGATCCGCTACAAAAGAGCGGTGCCCTCGGCACCCGCGCTTACGCCGCATTGGAGACCCGCGTGCTGGTCGCCACGCTGCAAGCCAGCACGAATGGCGCCGCGCTGAACACGCTGTGGTCGCAATTGCCGAAAGCGCAGCGGCGGGTGCCAGCGGTGATCGACGCCTATGCCCGACGCGCGGCGGCTTTCGGCCTGATCCTGCCGGCGATGGACGAGCTGGAGTCCGCGCTGCGCCGCGAATGGTCGCCCCTGTTGATCGAAACCTACGGCACGCTCGGCAGCGAGGATATTGAAGCGCGCCTGCGCCGCGCCGAGAGCTGGCTCGACGCGCATCCCAACGACGCCGCTCTGCTACTTACACTCGGCCGCATGTGCGTGCGACTCAAGCTTTGGGGCAAGGCGAATCAATACCTGCAACGTTCGCTGGCGCTTGCGCCCAGCGCAGATGCGTGGGAAGCGTTGGGCGATCTTCATGCGGGCCAGGGGGACGCCACGCTTGCCCAGCGCTGCTACCGCAACGCGTTAGCGTTCGCGCGCAACGAGGCAACCGAACCGCTGCCCCAGGACTATCGAACCGAGCGCCTCGACACCCGCCCGGTCGCGATCGAAGAACGCAGCGAACATGGTGTGCCGCGGTTGCGGGAGTAGATACGCGGCAACCACGGCAACGACCCAGCTTTGAGCCGCTAATGGGAAATGTTGCGGATGGAAACGCCCAGTCAAACTACTCGTGGCTCGTCATTCCTGCGAAGCCAGGACAAGCGCAAAGCGCGCAGAACGCTCGAAGAGCGGCCCCGGAGGGGCGAGCGAAGCGAGTAACCCAGTGCCCTTGCACTTCAAGAGCCTGAGCTGCCGTGTTCGTGCTTTCGCAGGAATGACAAATGGGCTGAGATGCCCACGCCCACTGGCAGCACACGAGAGCCTAAAGGAACGCTTTGCCCCGAGCCCGGGCGCAGCGGTGCTCATGCGGCGTGCGGTCACGCCAGACTGGTAGCAATCCCGAAGCTGATCGCCATGATCGCAGCCACCGCCATGCAGGCGCTGCCGGGGCGGATGCGACGCGCGTCGATGCGCGGGGTCAGTCGCCACAGCAGCACCGTGCCGATCAGCATGTCCAGCACCAGCGTGCAACGCAGCAGGCCGGAATTGAGCAACGCTGCGTACGGAGGATGTAGATGGCCTTCATAGGCAGCCACGCCCACGATCAGCAGCATGCCGATCATGTTCCACAGCAGGCAGGCGAGATAGATTCGGTTGAACACCACCGCGCAGCGTTCGGTCCAGCGCAGCACGGACCAGCCGATCAGGGCAAAAAACAGTGCGCCGATACTGCTGTAAAGCACCCACCAGAGCAGGGTGCTGACCACGGTAAGCAAGGTCGTCATACGGTCTGCTTGAACCCCAGCTTGCGCAGCAGTTTGGCCATCAACCAGGCCGGGCCGATCAGCAGATAAGACAGGTCGGTGAGGAAGCTTGGCCGGCGCCCCTCGAACTTGTGCCCGATGAACTGGCCGATCCAGGCGACCACGAACACGCCAACGGCCAGCCAGCGGAGCGAGGCTGCGCCGAGTACAACGAACAGCAAGTTCGTGAGCAGCCCCAGCAGCGCGAACGTGATCAGTAGCGCAGCAGCCAGCCGACGCGAATGTTTCCAGTACCAGTAGAACGCCAGCACCATCGCCAGCACGGCCCACGCGCCTGGGCGGGCAAACGATACCGGCACGGGGATCGTCCACAGCAGCGCGATCACGCTCCACACGATCGGTGGCACGCAGAGCCAGTGCAACCGCTGGTTGGTCGGGTTCTGGTGATCACCGCTGTAGCTGTCGAGCCAGCTCTGCATATCGCGCATGTGATGACAACTCCGGTTCGGGTCTGGGTTTCGAGTCTGGACGGCTGTTCGAGTCGGGTCTAGTCGAGTTTGATCCCTGCCAGTCGCTGCAATGCCTCGGCATATTTCGCGGCCGTCGCGGCAATGACGTTATCAGGAATGACCGGGCCCGGCGCCTGCTTGTTCCAGTCCTGCGTCTCCAGGTAATCGCGCACAAACTGCTTGTCGTAGCTGGGCGGGCTGATGCCGACGCGGTATTGGTCGGCCGGCCAGAAGCGTGAGGAATCCGGCGTAAGCATCTCATCCATGACATACAGTTTGCCGTCGGCATCGGTGCCGAACTCGAACTTGGTATCGGCAATGATGATGCCGCGTTCGGCCGCATAGGCGGCTGCCCACCGGTAGATCTCAAGGGTGGCGTCGCGCACCTTGCCGGCCAGCTCGCTGCCCACCACGGCGACCACGGCGTCATAGCTGACGTTCTCGTCGTGGTCGCCGACGGCGGCCTTGGTCGACGGGGTGAAGATCGGTGCGGGCAACTGCTGCGCCTGCTGCAGGCCAGCGGGCAACGTGATTCCGCACAGCGACCCGGTCGCCTGATAATCCTTCCAGCCCGAACCAATCAGGTAACCGCGGGCAATCGCCTCCACTGGTACCGGCTTCAGCCGTCGCGCCACGACCGCGCGCTTTTCGTAGAGCGCCAGATCGGTGCCGGCGGGAAGAACCTCGGCCAGTGGCACGTCGAGCAGATGGTTCGGTACCAGATGGGCCGTTTGCGCAAACCAGAAGTTGGAGATCTGCGTGAGCATCTCGCCCTTGCCCGGGATCGGATTGGGCAGCACGACATCGAACGCCGACAGCCGATCCGTCGCGACAATCAACAGCCGATCGTTGGACAACGCATAGACATCGCGCACTTTGCCGCGATGGATCAGTTCCAGGCCGGGCAGGTTCGATTGCAGCAAGCTGGTGGGCACGGCGTCGGTTCCGCAGGTTGAGGGAGCTGCCTATTCTAGCCGCTGCCGCCCAGACGCATCACGGCGCACTGCTAGAATTGGCCGCCTTCAACCCCATGTGTTGCCGATGCGTACCCTACCGATCGCGGCGCTTATCCTGGTCGCCGCCCTATCTGCCCATGCCCAGAGCCCGTCCGTGGTGCCAGCGCAGCCCAGTCGTCTGGGTTTGTGCGCGGCCTGTCATGGGGTGACCGGTCACGCCAGCATGCCCGGCGCGCCGAATCTGGCCGGGCAGCAGCTGGATTATTTGCGCGACGCGCTCAAACAGTACCGCGATGGTCGCCGCGACGTGCCGTTGATGCGCGCCGCGATCGGCCCGGTCAGTGATGCCGAGCTCGACGTCCTGGCGCGCTGGTACAGCGCGCAATCGCCACAGCCGCAGGTTCATCCATGAGTTTTTCCTACACGCTGTGGTTTGCGTTCTTTGGCTTGATCATCGGTCATCTGCCCGGAGCCATCACCGGCGGCATCATCGGCTTCATCTTTGACAACCTGCGGCATACCCAGCGCAAGCACGCCATACCCGAGGCGGGCGGTTTTGTCGGGCCGCTATTCACCCTGCTCGGTGCGGTGGCGAAATCCGATGGCCGCGTGTCGGAGGCGGAAATCGCGGTGGCCGAGCGCTTGATGTCGCGCATGAACCTGGACGCCGAGCTGCGCAAGCAGGCTGCCGCCAGCTTCAATGCAGGCAAGCAACCGGAGTTCGATGTCACCAGCACGATCACCGCGCTGCGCAACTGGGTCGGCTTGCGCCGCGACCATGCGTTTCCGGTGCTGGACGTGGTGATTGAAACCGTACTTTCGGAGGGCAACCCGCCGCCGGAAAAGATGGCGATACTGCGGCAGCTCGCGTTTGCGCTGCGCATCAGCGACATGGAGCTGATGGCTTTGATGGCGATGAAGGGCTATGCGTGGAACGCCGGCAGCCAACGCGGTTACAGTCGGGGTTCGAATGGTGGTGGGTATGTGCCGCCGCAGCGTTCCGCGCAGGGGCCGGACCCCTATGCGGTCCTCGGGATTGACCGCAGCGTCGACGATCGCGCGGTGAAGCGCGCCTATCGCAAACTGATTTCGGAACATCACCCCGATCGCCTGGGGGATTTGCCCGAAGATATGCGCAAACGCGCCGAATCGCGCGCCAGCGAGATCAATGCCGCCTACGACCGCATCAAGGAACAGCGGGGCTTCAAGTAGGAGCGCATCCCCGGATCAAGTCCGGGGCAGGCTCCATGCGCGAGAAGCCAACGAAGCGGTGACGCCGTAAACTGAATCGCGCACAGGGTGCGCTCCTACCAAGAGTCGAAAGACATGAGCAAGCAAGCCCCGATGATCGCCCCGTCCATCCTCGCCGCCGATTTTGCGCGGCTGGGCGAAGATACCGCCGCGGCGCTGGCCGCCGGTGCTGACTGGGTGCATTTCGACGTGATGGACAACCATTACGTGCCCAATCTCACGATCGGTCCGATGGTGCTGCAGTCGCTGCGCGGTTACGGCATCACGGCACCGATCGATGTGCATTTGATGGTCAAGCCGGTCGATCGCATCGTGCCCGATTTCGCCAAGGCGGGCGCCAGCCTGATCAGCTTTCATCCGGAAGCCAGCGAGCATATCGACCGCACGCTCGGCCTGATCAAGGAGTCGGGCTGCCACGCCGGGCTGGTGTTCAACCCCGCCACCCCGCTGGATTACCTCGATTACGTGATGGACAAGCTGGACCTGATCCTGATCATGTCGGTCAATCCCGGTTTCGGGGGGCAGAAGTTCATCCCGGGCACGCTGGAAAAATTGCGTCAGGTGCGCCGACTGATCGACGACAGCGGTCGCGCGATCCGGCTGGAAGTCGACGGTGGTGTCACGGCGGACAATATCGGCGCGATTGCCGCGGCCGGTGCCGACACCTTCGTCGCCGGTTCGGCCATCTTCCATGCGAAGGATTACCGCGCTGAGATCGCGGCGATGCGCCAGGCCATCGGCTAAGCTTCACCCTCTGATTCCCTCGCGGCCAGAGGCGATCGTGTAGGAGCGCACCCTGTGCGCGATCGGGTTGGCGGGTTAATCGCCGCAGGCGAATTGCGCACAGGGTGCGCTCCTACGTAGTATCCCGGGCCCAAAAAGAAAAATCCCGGCGCAGTGGTAAGGCTGTGCCGGGATAAACGTCGTCGGAATGACGTGAGAGGAAACACCATCGATTGGCGTATACCGCCACGACCGCATCGGAGAGGGGTCAACGGCCGCATCGGTACATTCCACGGCTATGGAACCCGCCAATCACTACTTCTGACCGGGCCGGGCCGATTTGGTTCCCGGCTGCACCGGAATCCGTCTGAATATCAGTTCAGCGTAGCCTTCATTGCTAAAAAAATCCCCTCGGAGGGAGGGGAAAGGAACCACCATGACGGGATGCATGTACCAGCGCGAGGCAGGCGCTGCAAGGTTTTAGTCGGGATCAGGCTTGGGTCCAGGAATCAGGCTCGTGCCCCGCGCCCGGCGCGATTCCGTTCGCACCGGGCGCATCCAAGCCTTCCACGGCAGTGACAGGCGATTCGGGGGCTGAGCGCGCCTCAATGCATGCCCAGGATCAGACCCAGTAGCAAGGCGCCCAGCGCCAGCGTCACCCGCAATGGTTCGAAGCCGCGCAGCTCCGCGTTCGGGTCGCGCTCGGGGGATTCAACTTTCGGCATCGGCTGGATTCCTTGCGTTGTGCTTGGACTGCATTGCACACCCCGCCGCGGCGCGGATGCCGGCACAATCGGGCCCGCTTGCCGCTGGCTTGTGGCGAAACGCGGGCAGTCGCCCTGCACGGCTTGCGCGGCGGCAGTTCGCATAGCACGCTGCGGGCACTACAACCCGGAGCGAGCCATGGGCCGCAGCATTGCCATCGTTGAAGACGAACCGCTGATCCGCGCCAACTACGTCGAGGCATTGAACCGCTTCGGCTACGACGCCCGTGGCTACGGCTCGCGACGGGAGGCATCGACTGCGTTCGCGATGCGGTTGCCGGAGCTGGTGATCATCGACATCGGCCTCGGTGACGAGCCTGAAGGCGGCTTCGATCTGTGCCGCGAATTGCGCGCGAAATCGTCCACGCTTCCGCTGATTTTCCTTACAGCGCGCGATTCGGATTTCGACGTGATTTCCGGACTGCGGCTCGGCGCCGATGATTACCTCAGCAAGGACACCAGCCTGCATCAGCTGGCCGCGCGCATTGCGGCACTGTTTCGCCGCATCGAATCGCTGAAGGCGCCGGCATCGAGCGAGACAGTCATCGAGCACGGCCCGCTGAAAATGGAATCCGAGCGCATGCGGATTACCTGGAACGGCGCTGAGGTCCCGCTCACCGTCACCGAGTTCTGGATGGTGCACACGCTGATCCGCTTTCCCGGACATGTGAAAAATCGCGACCAGCTGATGCGTGAGGCCGAGCTCGTCGTGGATGACGCCACGATCACTTCGCACATCAAGCGCATCCGCAAGAAATTCATCGCGGTGGCGTCGGAGTTCGATGCGATCGAAACGGTGCACGGTGTCGGTTATCGCTGGAAGCCCGTATGAAGCGTGTGTTGCTGGGTTTGATCCTGCTCTCCGTCACCGCGATCTCGCAGGCAGCCGCGCCGTCGCCGCCCGGGCTCGCGCACGTCGAGGCATCCGGCAAACCCGACGGCTCGATTCCTGGCTGGACCATTTCCACCAGCGCACCGGCCGGCTGGACGGCCGATTGCTGCACTTACGCCAAGGCCATCGGCGTCGACTTCGTGATCTACCAGGGCGACTGGACCGGCGAACCCGACCGCGTGATGGTGCTCAACGTCTGGCCGCGCAAGCTGCCAACGCTGGCTGCCGAATGGCAGGCCGACCAGAAGCACTACCTTCAGCATGATCCACTGGCCAAAGTTGCCGTGTTTCCGGTGAGCAATCGCGCCATGGACTGCCACGGGCTGCTCTATCAGGGCACAGATCATATCGACGATGCGGTAGTGTTCTGCGATCCGGGCAAGGCCGCCGGCATCCGTTTCAGCTGGTCGATGACCGTGGCCGACGGCGATGCGCAGCGGCAACAAGTCACCGAACTTTTCCAGCGGGTGATCGAGAACTCGGCATACATGAAAAATCAGTCATCTTCCAAACCAACGGACAAGGTGGGACAGCATTAAGCTCGTGTCGCTGCCCGCCTGCTGGATTGCTACAGCATGACCCTGCGCCGGAAACTCCTGCTGGTCGCCCTGTGCACGCTGGCGTTGCCGATAGCCGGCTGGCTGTACGTGCGGCAGATGGAGACGTTGCTGCGCGAAGGGCAGGCGCAGGCGTTGCTGGCATCGGCGCGAGCGGTGGCACGCAGCCTGGTGGTGACCGGCGCCGTGCTGCCGGCAGATGCGCAGGGCTGGTACGTGCAGCAGACGCCGAGCCCGATCACCGTCGATGGTTACGGCGACGATTGGGCGCCATTGACCCCATGGAGTCAGCCACTGGATCCGGCGCAGAAGCAGCGCGGCAAGCTGTTGCTCGCCGAAGACAGTGACTGGCTGTATCTGTATGCCGAGGTGCCCGACACCCAGCGCGCCCGGGCCGATGCGAACGACGCGAACGCGCTGGCGGCGGATCACCTGATCCTGACGCTGGGTAACGCCGCCGGCCAGCGGCGTTACCTGCTGGCCAGCGCCGCGCCTGGTTCGCTCACGGCGCGGCCGCTTGATCCTGCCGTCGCCGGCTTGCCCGATCTACTCACCGCGCAGTGGCAGGAAGACGGCAGCGGCTACCGGGTCGAGTTGCAACTGTCGCGTCGTCTGCAACTGCGCACTCTTGGCGTGGGTGTGTACGACGCGGCAGCAGGCGGTGATCCGATGGCCGCCGACACGCGCCCGTTGCTGGACTTTTCAGCGGCACTTTCCAGTGAACTGGCGAAGCTCGCACCCGATCAAGTACAGGCACGGGTGCTGGCGCCGCAGGGTTGGCTGCTGGCACGCAGTGGGCGGCTGATCACCACACCGGGTGCCGATGGCCAGCCGGGTTGGTTCGCCTCGCTGATCTATCGTTCGCTGCTGGCCACCCGGATGGAAGAAGCGAACCCCTGGGCACAGGATGTGCCTCGGCTGGATACCCGTGAAGTCAGCCAGGCCAGCGCGGGCAAGTCCGCAAGCGTCTGGCGTAGCGGCGAGGAGCGCGGCAGCGTGGTGCTGGCTGCCGCGGTGCCGATCGAGAGTGCGGGCAAGATCGATGGTGTGCTGTTGCTGGAGCAATCCAGTCGCATCGTTCCGCTGCTTGCAAATCGCGCCTTGCTCGGCCTGCTGCTCACGAGTTTTGGTGTGCTGCTGGTGGCTGGCGGCATCCTGCTGGCGTTTGCGACCCGGCTCAGCTTGCGGCTGGGGCGTTTGCGCAATGCAGCCGAGCGCGCGCAACTCAATGATGGACGTCTGGACGGCTTGTTTGAAAAAGGTCGTTTCCCGATGACTGACGCACCGGACGAGATCGGCGACCTCGCGCGCAGCTTCGAGCGTCTGTTCGAAGTGGTCGGTGGCTATACCGACTATCTGCGCACGCTGGCCTCCAAACTTTCGCACGAACTCAATACGCCGCTGGCGATCGTGCAGTCCTCGCTCGACAACCTCGAGCATGCGGCGCTCCCTGCCGAGGCAAAGCCCTATCTGGCACGTGCCCGCGACGGCGTGGCGCGGCTCAGTGCGCTGGTGCGGGCGATGAGCGAGGCGAGCCGGATGGAGCGTTCGATCGCCGCGGCCGAACCCGAGGATGTCGATTTGCGTGACGTGGTGCGTGGCTGCGCCGACGCGTATCGTTTGCTGATCGGCACACGTCGACTCGACTGCGTGCTGCCCGATGCGCCGTTGCACATGCACTGCGCTCCCGAGCTGATCGCGCAGGCGCTGGACAAGCTGTTCGACAACGCACTTTCGTTCACTCCGGAGCATGGTTGGCTGCGCCTGAGTCTGCATGCGTGCGATGACGGTGCCGAGATCGAGTTGGCCAATCAGGGGCCGCCGCTGCCTGAAGCAATGCAGGGTCGTTTGTTCGACTCCCTGGTCAGCCTGCGCGACAAGGCCACGCCGGGCGACGCACCTCATCTGGGCCTGGGTCTGTACGTGGTGCGGCTGGTCGCAGAACGGCACGGCGGCGTGGCGCTGGCGCGCAATCTCGACGACGGCAGCGGCGTGGCGTTCTGCCTGCAGCTGCATGGCATGCCGCGGCAGCGGCTGGGCGGTTGAGGCCGGCTGGCGGTTGAGTTCGATAGATGCCTGAGTCCGAGCTTCGCCTACAATGGCCGCTTCCCCGCCTGGCCATCCGGATCTGACACGTGATCTCCCGAGACGAATTCGACGCGCTGGTTGCCCAGGGGCATACGCGCATACCGTTGGTGCGGGAGGTGTTCTCCGACCTCGACACGCCGCTGTCGGTGTATCTGAAACTGGCCGACGGCCCGTACACCTTCCTGTTCGAATCAGTCGCGGGCGGGGCTACGTGGGGCCGCTATTCGATCATCGGCCTGCCGGCGAAACGGGTGTACCGACTGCGCGGGCATGAGCTGGAGGTGGAGGACGCCGGCGAGGTCATCGAGCGCCGCCATCTCGACGATCCACTCGGCGAGATCGAGCGGCTGCGTCAGCAATACGATGTGCCGCAATTGCCGCAACTGCCTGCGTTCAGCGGCGGCCTGGTGGGCTACTTCGGCTTCGAGACGATCGGCTATATCGAGCCGCGCCTGGCGCAGTGGGATCGTGCTGACGAGCTGGGCACACCCGACGTGCTGCTGATGCTGGCCGAGGAAGTGGCGGTATTCGACAACCTCAAGGGCCGCCTGTATCTGATCGTGCACGCCGACCCGTCGCAGCCGCAGGCTTATGCCGCCGCGCAGCGCCGGCTCGATGCGCTGGTCTACCGCTTGCGCCAGGGCGGCGCCTCTTACCCGCAGCTCACGCAGTCCACGGCGCTGGATGAAGGCGATTTCAAGTCCTCCTTCACCCGCGAGGAGTTCGAGGCGATGGTCGAGCGCGCGAAGGAATACATCCGCGCTGGCGATATCTTCCAGGTGGTGCCGTCGCAGCGGCTCAGCGTCGGCTTCAACGCACGGCCGGTCGATGTGTATCGCGCGTTGCGGGCCATGAATCCCTCGCCGTACATGTATTTCGTCGACCTCGGCGATACGCAGATCGTCGGCTCCTCGCCGGAGACCCTGGTGCGCCTCAGGGACGGCAAGGTGGTGGTGCGCCCGCTCGCCGGCACGCGCAAGCGTGGCGCGACGGAGGAAGAGGACAGGGCGCTGGAAGCGGAGCTGCTGGCCGATCCGAAGGAGCGCGCCGAACACGTGATGCTGATCGATCTCGGCCGCAACGATATCGGCCGGGTCAGCGTGACCGGCAGCGTCGAGGTGAGCGAGTCCTTTGCGATTGAACGCTACTCGCACGTGATGCACATCGTCTCGCAAGTGCAAGGCACGGCGCTGCCGAACCTCAGCTACATGGACGTGCTCAAGGCCACGTTCCCCGCCGGCACGCTGAGCGGCGCGCCGAAGATCCGCGCACTGGAGATCATCCAGGAGCTGGAGCCGTACAAGCGCAACATCTACGCCGGCGCAATCGGCTGGATCGGCTGGTGGGGCGATGCCGACACCGCTATCGCGATCCGCACGGCGGTGATCCAGAACGGGCGCCTGCACGTTCAGGCTGGCGCCGGCATCGTTTACGACTCCGATCCTGCCGCCGAGTGGGAGGAGACGATGAACAAGGGACGTGCCTTGTTCCGGGCAGTGGCGCAGGCCGCGAAGGGGCTGTAACGCCTGTGCGGAGCCATTGCTGGGGATTCGCGACTCGCCTGACGTCGTGACTTTCGGCACGGCTTTCGCTCGTATTTGATACGATATATCGTTACATCCGGATCAATCTCTCTCGAAGACGCGCTCGCATGAAAAAGACGTGGGCCGAAGTGCTCGCCAAAATCGAAGAAACGAGAGATGGGGAAACAAAGAAGGTCTCGTCCCTTGCCAACTCCCTACGGCGCAATCAGCTTTTTTTCGGCGCGGCGCTGGCCTCGTTGCTGATGGCCGGTTGCGCAGTCGGTCCCGACTTCAAGAAACCTGCCGCTCCCGATGTCGCCGATTACACCGCCAAGCCGCTTTCGTCGACCGTTGCAAGCGCGAACGTTGCCGGCGGCGAAGCGCAGCGCTTTAGCAAGGGCAGCGACATTCCCGGTGACTGGTGGACCTTGTTTCATTCCAGGCCACTCAACGATCTGATCGAGCATTCGCTCGCCAACAATCCTGATCTCAAGGCAGCGCAGGCAGCGCTGACCGTAGCTCATGAGAATGTGTTGGGGCAGCGCGGTGTCTACTTTCCAAGTGTCTCCGCGGATTTTTCGGCCACCCGCCAGAAGACCGCAGGGACTATCTCGGCGACGCCCAACAACGGCGAGTTTCTGTACAACCTGTTCACTCCGCAGGTCAGCGTTTCGTATGCGCCTGACTTGTTTGGCCTGAACCGTCGCACGACGGAGTCGATCAAGGCGCAGGAACAATCAGTTCGCTTCCAGATGATCGCGGCGCAGATCACGTTGAGCACTAATGTAGTGGCCGCCGCCGTGCAGGAGGCCTCGCTGCAGGCGCAGATCGATGCGACGCACCAGCTGATCGACATCAACACGAACATGGTGCAAATCCTGCAGCGACAACTCGCCAAGGGTTACGCCAGTGGGCTTGATCTCGCCGCGCAGGAATCGCAGCTCGCCCAAGTCACCGCCACGTTGCCGCCGTTGATCAAGCAACTGGTCCAGGAACGCGATCTTCTGGCGGTTCTGGTGGGGAAATTTCCGAGCGAGGCCCCGGCTGAAAAATTCGATCTTTCGAATCTGCAGCTACCGCAGGAATTGCCAGTCAGCCTGCCTTCGGTACTCGTGGCCCAGCGTCCCGATGTGCTGCAGGCAGAAGCCAACATGCATGCCGCCAGCGCCCAGATTGGCATCGCCACGGCGAATCGACTGCCGAACATCGCGTTGACCGCGAATGCCGGCAGCTCGGCGCTGGCGATTGGGCAGGTGTTCAAATCCGGCACCGGGTTCTGGGGTTTGGGTGCGGATCTGACCGCGCCCATCTTCCAGGGTGGTGCACTGCTGCATCAGGAGCGCGCGGCAAAGGCTGCCTACGTGCAAGCGGCGCAACAATACCGCAGCACGGTGCTGAGCGCTTTTCAAAGTGTCGCCGACACCTTGACCGCGCTTGATCAGGATGCCGAGGGTTTGAAGGCAGCCGGCGCCGCCGCCGATGCCGCCAAGCGCACCCTGGATTTGTCTCAGCGACAACTACAGGCCGGTTATGCGAACGAGCTTTCGCTGCTCAGCGCTGAACAGTCGTATCAGCAGGCCCTGATCAGTCTGATCCAGGCCCAGGCCAATCGTTATGCGGACACCGCAGCGCTGTTCCAGGCGCTCGGCGGTGGCTGGTGGAATCGCGCGGAACTAGTCCAGGACAAAGATGGAAAATAAATTGTTCAACGGGATGACGGCGGCGAAAGGTCGGGGCACGTTCATGCGCTCTCGCGCTGTGGCGCTCATGGTAGCGGCGGGGATCGTGTTGCTTTCTGGCTGCTCATCCAAAACCGACGACAGCTCGCAGGCCGCGTCCGTGACGGCCAGCAACGTAACGTTGACTGCTGCCCAGCGACCGAACGTCCATCTGTACACCGTCGCGTCGTCCCGGTTTCACAAGACCGTCGAAGCCACCGGCGCGGTCGACTTCGACAACGATCAAGCCACCAGCGTGCTGGCACCGATCTCTGGCCCAGTGTCGCGACTGCTGGTATCCCCCGGCGACAAGGTAAAGAAAGGGGATGCATTGGCCTACGTCGATTCCCCCGATTTTGCCGCTGCCGTCAGCACCTATCGCAAGGCCCTCACCACCGCCCATACCGCGCGCCGTCTGGCCGACCTGGAAAAGGATCTGGTCCAGCACCAGGGCGTTGCCAAGCGCGAAGAGGACCAGGCAGAAACCGACGCAGCCAATGCCGACGCTGATCTAGAGGCCGCCCTGCAGGGACTCGTCTCGCTGAGCGTCGATCCCCAGGCGATCAAGGATATTCAGCAGGGTCGGCAGGTGACCCGCATCGAAGGCGTGATCCGCTCACCGATCAGCGGAACTGTGGTGGAGAAACTGATCACGCCCGGGCTGCTTCTGCAGGCCGGCACCACGCCGTGTTTCACCATCGCCAATCTTTCGCGCGTCTGGGTCATGGCGCAGATTTCGGATTCAGATATTTCTTCGGTGAGCGTTGGCGACCCTGCCGAAGTGGTGACCGGCATCGCTGGGAAAAACTTTGCCGGAACCGTGGACAACATTGCGTCCCTGGTGAGTCCCGATACCCGCTTGGTGCCGGCGCGCGTCGTTGTCGACAATCCGGGCGGCTTCCTGAAAAAGCAGATGTACGTCAGCGTGCGGATTCATTCACGCCAGGAAAGCAACGGCCTGCTGGCCCCGGTTTCGGCGATCCTGCGCGACGATGAGAACCTGCCGTTTGTCTACGTCGTCCAGGGCGATGGCAGTTTCGCGCGGCGTTCGGTGACCCTGGGTTATCGCACCGGCGATCAATACGACATTCCCTCTGGCCTTAACTCTGGCGATCAGATCGTGGTTGATGGCGCCATCTTCGTTCAGTTCATGCAAAACCAATGAGCGACCAATTACCTTCCAATGGGCCTTCCAATGGATCGCCGTCGCGTACGGCTTCGATCATGAATCGGATTGTGGCCGCTTCGTTGGGTCAGCCCTTTCTCATCATCCTGATGACGCTGTTGCTGACGGGTGCGGGAGCGCGTTCGCTTGATCGCCTGCCGGTCGATGCGTATCCCGATCTGTCGCCGCCGATTGTCGAGATCATTACGCAATGGCCCGGGCACGCCGCCGAAGAAGTGGAACGGCTGGTGACGGTTCCCGTCGAGCTGGCGATGAACGGCATTCCGAAGACGGCCAACACGCGATCCATTTCGCTGTATGGGCTGTCCGACGTCATCATCACTTTCCAGGATGGCACGGACAATAATTTCGCCCGCCAGGAAGTTTTCAACCGGCTGGGGGATGCGAGTCTGCCCAGCGGCGTGACGCCTTCGGTGTCGCCGCTGTCGGCGCCCTCGGGTCTGATCTATCGCTACGTACTGCAAAGCCCTGATCGGTCGGCGATGGATCTGAAGACCCTCGAGGCCTGGACCATCGAACCGCAATATCGATCCGTTCCAGGTGTGGCGGATGATTCCGGCTTCGGCGGCGGAACGATGCAATACCAGGTGCTGCTGGATCAGGCCAAGATCGCTGCGGTCGGCTTGTCGGCAGTGCAGGTAGAGGCTTCCCTGGCAGCCAACAACGGCAACGCCGGCGGCGGGTTCTATTCGCAGGGCGGCCAGTTCTACTACGTACGCGGCCTGGGGCGCATGGAAACGCTGGAGGACATCAGCAACGTGGTGCTGGCGGTACATGACGGCACGCCGATCTTGCTGAAGGATGTCGGCCGCGTCGTCATCGGCATCGCGCCGCGCCTGGGTGAATTCGGCTACGAGAAAAAAGACGACGCGGTGGAAGGCGTCATCCTGTTGCGCACCGGCGAAAAGACCCAGGACGTACTCAAGCGGGTCGAGCAGAAGACCAAACAACTCAACGATGAAATCCTGCCCAAGGACGTCAAAGTCGTTCCGTTCTACGACCGCAGCGATCTGATTGCGCTGACCACGAAGATCGTCGAGGACAACCTGCTGCGCGGCATGTTGCTGGTCGTCGTGATCCTGATTTTCTTTCTCTACGATTTCCGCGCGGGCCTGATTGTCGCCACCACCATTCCGCTGGCCTTGCTTTTTGCCTTCATCTGTCTCGATGTGCAGAACGCCTCGGCCAACCTGCTTTCCATCGGTGCCGTGGATTTCGGCATCCTGGTGGATGCCGCGGTGGTGATGGTGGAAAACATTTACCGGCAGATATCAGAACGCAGGGGAACCACACTCAACATCAAGGAAATCATTCGGGAAGCAGCGGCGGAGGTCGATCGTCCGCTGTTCTACGCCGTAGCGGTCATCGTGGTGAGCTTCCTGCCGATCTATGTGTTGTCGGGGCCGTCCGGGACGTTGTTCAAACCGATGGCCGACACCATGATTTTCGCCCTGGTCGGCTCGTTGATCGTGACGGTGACGCTGCTGCCGGTGCTGTGCGCATGGTTCATGCGCAAGGGTGTAAACGAGCGTCGCAATGTCATCTTTGAAGCGATCAAATCGGTCTACATCAAAGGTCTGGATTTCTGCCTCGCCCATCCCTGGGGGACGACGCTCGCCTCGACCATTTTGTTGGTCGGTTCGCTGCTGCTCATCCCGCGCATCGGCGCTGAGTTCATGCCGCAACTGGATGAGGGTGCACTGTGGGTGCGCGCAACGATGCCGTACACGATTTCGTTCGACGAATCGGCAAAGATCACACCCAAGGTGCGCGACATCTTGCGCTCCTTCCCCGAAGTCACCACGGTCGCCTCGGAGCTGGGGCGACCGGATGACGGCACGGATTCGACCGGCTTTTTCAACGTCGAGTTTTACGTCGGTCTAAAGCCTTACTCGCAATGGACGGGTACTTATCGCACCAAGGCTGCACTCACCGAGGCCATCAACCAGAAGCTGCAGGCTTTTCCCGGGATCATGTTCAACTACACCCAGCCGGCGGAGGATGCGGTGGACGAGGCCGAAACCGGCTTGAAGAGTGCCTTGGCGGTCAAGGTCTTCGGTTCGGATCTGAACATGCTTGAGCAAAAGGGCAAGGCGATCAAGCAGCTGCTGGAGAAGGTGCGTGGCATCCGCGACGTGACCCTGGTGCAGGAGCTTGGGCAGCCGAGCCTCACCATCAAGATCAACCGCGCCCAGATTGCCCGCTATGGCTTGAACGTCGCCGACATCAATGGCCTGATCCAGACCGCGATTGGTGGCGATGTGGCCACCCAGGTGGTGCAGCAGGAAAAGCAGTTCGATCTCGTCGTTCGGCTCGAACGTCAATACCGGGACAACCCCGAGGAAATCGGCAACATCCTGGTGACCACGCCGGCCGGACAGCAGATTCCGCTCAAGCAATTCGCGGATATCCAGGTGACGAACGGAGCCTCGTTCATTTACCGCCAGGACAATTCACGCTACATCGGCGTGCAGTTTTCGGTGGAAGGCCGCGACCTTGCCGGTGCAGTTGGCGATGCCATCCAGCGGGTCAATGACAAGATCAAGCTGCCGCAGGGCTACCGTCTGGATTGGGGCGGCGAGTACACCGAATACACGGCTTCGCGGGCGCAGCTGAATGTGATTCTTCCGCTGACTCTGGCGCTGATTTTCCTGCTGCTATTCACCCTTTACAGCAATTTCAAATTCCCGTTCATCACCGTGCTCGGTGTGCTGCTGTCGGCGCCGGTGGGTGGCATCGTGGCCCTGTGGCTTACCAATACGCCGTTTTCAGTGTCTTCCGGCATCGGCTTCCTCGCCTTGTTCGGTGTTTCGGTACAGACGGCTGTCGTCTATATCTCCTATGTCAACGAGCTACGCCGCGGCGGCGTCGTCCTCAACGAGGCGATTCGTCAAGGCGCTATCCTGCGACTGCGTCCGATCATGATGACTGCGCTGGTGGCGGCGTTGGGCTTGTTACCGGCGGCGCTGGCTACCGGTGTTGGTACGGACACTCAACGACCGTTCGCGCTGGTCATCGTCAGCGGACTGTTCACGCGGCTTCTGATCAGCGTGTTTCTCATGCCGGCACTGTATGCACTGGTGGCGCGTCCGGACGATCGACTAGAGGTATAGCGCCGCGATCATTCGATGCAGGCCAGCCGGCAGTGTCTCGCCTTGAAGGCGAGACACGATTCGGGGAAAGCCTCGTAGGTTGGGGTGAGCACAGCGAACCCCACCATGGCAGGTGGCCTCAAAATCGCCGTAGTTCGGGAACATAGGGAAGATAGTGCTCCCACCGTCCGACCGATGACTGATAGATCGGCTGACGCGCCTGCCACATGCTGGCCGAAGTAATTGCCGCTGGCGAAGATGTCGTTTCATCACTCGCCGCAGCCGCAGGAAGGCCGACGAATAGCCTCAGTTTTTCCAGCGTCGACTGCTGATCCGAGACCATGTCTTCATAGTCAAGACGATGTATCGGCAGCCGGATACGTTGTTGCCAATGTTGCATCAACTGGTCATGACCGCTGAAGAAGTCAGCGATGTCGTCGAAGTCGTTGGCAAATCCGTAGTGCGCCTGGGCGAAGCTCTGCGACCAGATGGATAGCGCCGTATCGCGACGACCGCGCTGGCAATGGATGATGCGCGCCTGCGGGAACAACGCCGCAATCAGATCGAGGTAACGAAAATTGTTCGGGTCCTGGTCGATGTACCAGCGTACGCGAGGGTCGTCCTGAACGGCGAGCTTCCGATACAGCTCGGCCGCTTCGCGCAAGACTCCCGCATCGTGATGGTGATTTCCCATCTGCAGGCTGTTGGCGATGTAATTGAGCATCGGCATTTCGCCCCGATCGCAGACATCCGGGTGCCTGGCCAGTTGGGTCGCCGCCAGTGTCGTGCCGCTGCGAGGCAAGCCGACGATGAAGATCGGAACGAAATCAGGCGCTGGCTGCAATGGCTGGTCGAACAAGCGCGATTGCATTCGGGTACCCAGCCATTGCGCCCACGAGGCACGCGACCAGGGTTGCGCCTGTTGTGACAACCGATTCGCCTCGCGCAACGTCTGCGCAGCGTTGGCGTAGTCGCCAAGGTCGTCATAGGCCTTGGCCAGGCCGAAACCTGTCGTTGCCCGCGAGTGCAGGGAATAGGTGGTGTCATGGAAATGGGCGATGAAACGGCCTAAATCCGGATGAGCGCTGGTGTCGTAACGCTGGGTTGTGGCGAGTGCGCCAAGCACGAACCAGGCATTGAGGTCGACGCCGGCTTCCAGTGCAGCGAGAAAATGGTTGCGCGCCGAGTCGAATTCACCCAGCTCTTTGGCGATATTGCCCGCAAGGACATGCAATTCAGCGCTTTTGTTGCCACGTGCGAACGCCTCCTCGCACAAGGCGGCAGCCAATCGCTGGCGCTGACATTGCTGGACGAATTGAGCACACCGGAACGTGGTGGCGGCATCCCTGTCCGAATGGCGACACAGACTTGCCATGACGTTGCTCGCAGCATCGAACTGGCCTTGACCTTGCAACAACTCGGCGAGCAAGGTCGCGGCCTCGGCGTGTCCGGGCTGACGGGCAAGGATGTCATTCAGCACGGCCCGTGCGGGCTCCACCTGCCCCTGCTGCCAGAGCGCCTGTGCCGCGCGCAAGCGCTCTGTTTCGTCATGGCGGAGAGTAGTCGTCATCTCAGTGGGATCTGGCAGTTTCCGAGGGATTTTTTTGCTGCCGCAGCATATAACAACAGGTGCGAGTGACCACGCGAACGCCGAGTGGCGATTTTTGCCTCGGGCGCTACGCTTGGGCCTCTGTGGGTTATGCTTCGGGCCTGCAAGGTCCAGACACGATTCGTGGCCAATGCACCTTTGATTTACACCGGCGCCCAGTCAACGGCATGCAGCCGTGAGCGTCTTGAAAGCCTTGTTGCCCTCCTGGTTGCAAACGCAATGCTCTTGATGATCGACAACTAGCATCGGCATCCATACATATCCACGGCAGTCCACGTATTCGCATAGAACGCCTTAAAAACAAGGGTTTCTATGCCATAGATGTCCGCGAGCATCCGTTGTAAGTCAGAGAAATTGCGGGTACCGTTGCGGGTATCGAAGCCCGATACCCGCACCATGTCGCTGACTGACGCCAAGATCCGCAACACCAAACCTGGTCCCAAACCCATCAAGCTAGCGGATGGCGGCGGCCTCCATCTCGAAGTGCGTCCGACGGGGGTGAAGCTCTGGCGTTTCCGCTACCGCATCGCTGGCAAGGAGAACGTCTTTGCTATTGGTGAGTATCCGAGCATCGGACTTGCCGAGGCACGAACCGAGCACGGCAAGGCGCGCGCACTCGTCAAGCAAGGTATTCATCCTTCACACAACCGGCAGGCCGAACGGCTATCGAACCATGCGGCGAACGCGAATACGTTCGAAGGCGTTGCGAAGGAGTGGATTTCCAAGAAGTCTCCCGGGTGGACGCCCTACTATCTGCGTCAGGTGGAGCGGTTCCTGGAGTCAGATGTATTTCCCCATGTGGGCAGGTTGCCGATTCGCAGCGTGACTGCGGCGCATCTGCTTGAAATCATCCGTCGCATCGAAGGGCGGGGAGCCGAAACGGTTGCCTTGCTGGTTCGCCAGTGGTCTTCGGCCATCTTCAGGTACGCCGTTGCTACGTTGCGCGCCGATGGCGATCCCGCCGCCGCATTGAAAGGGGCCATTCATCGCCCGAAGGTCGAACATCACAAGCCGCTTTCACGCAGTCAGATCGTCGACTTCACCAAAGCGTTGGGAAAGTACGGCGGGTATCGCACAACCGTAATCGCACTACGACTGATGCTGCTTACCTTTGTTCGAACTGTCGAACTTCGCAAGGCAGAGTGGTCGGAGTTCAACTTGGACAACGCCGAGTGGCGGATTCCCGCAGAGCGCATGAAGATGCGGGAACCGCACATCGTTCCATTGTCGAAGCAGGCGGCCAGTCTGTTGCGTGAGTTGAAGACCTATACGGGAGGGCGTGATGCGTTGTTCCCGAACTACCGCAGGCCAAAAGAGTGCATGACTGCCACTACCTTGAATCGCGCACTGGAACGCATGGGATTCAATGGCAAGGACAGCATCGGTTTCTCGGCTCACGGCTTCCGCGCCACGGCGTCGACCATCCTCAATGAGATGGGCTATCGCTCAGACGTGATCGAGCGTCAGTTGGCGCACGCCGAACGCGACAAGGTGCGTGCGAGCTACAACCACGCTGAGTACATGGATGAGCGCAAGGCGATGATGCAGGAGTGGGCGGATCTCTTGAATGACCCGGTGCGCAGCACGAGGAAAGGCGCTGCTTCTCGCAAGGTCAAAGACTCGATTCGACAAGCACATGCCAGAGGAATCGGGCGCTCCTGACGAGGCGCGGGTTGCCGGTTTGTTGGCCAAACGTTGCCAGCACAGTTGGCATCTAGGGTCCCAGCGTAACTTGACCGGCGCGGCTAAATGACCGTCCGAATCAAGGTCGCTTATCGCCCCCAAGCGGATTTTTGAAGGCAGCAGCATTGTGACGAATGGCCACGCTATTCCAGTTCAAGCAAGTTTGGCGGAATCGCTAATTTAGGCGGGCGCAGCCAATTTTTTCTGAGGTACCCAATCGCACTGCTCACCGAACGATGCTCGGTCATGGCGATCGGAGTGGGGAGGACGGTTCCTTGGCGTTCCACATTTACGCTTGTCCTTTCCGCAGCGACGGGCTACAAACGCAGCAGTCTCATCGGAACTGGGCAAGCGCTGCACCAGCGCGAGCTTCAGGGGGAGGCAAGGGCCAGTGTTCGCAGATTTTGAGACACCGCAGTTCTATCGTGCTCGTAGCCACAATGGGTGGAGCATGCATACAAGGATTTGGGGAGCAAGGTAGCGATGGGTTTTCTGACCGAGGACGAGCGCGGGCAGCTGCGCATTGAGTCGATGATCCTGCACGTGGTGGGCGAGGAGGAGTTTGACCCACAACCGGCCCGTGTGGTCGAGCATGCCAACTTCTTTATTGGCCGCATCCTGGACACTGATACAGCGGCTGTTTATCAGTTCAAAGAAGTATCCGGCTCAAGGGATCGACTCCAAAACATGGCCATCGGAGCGATTACCTTCGAGGCCGGCGCTCAGGACTTATCACGGGAGTTCTCACGTCAACACGGAACTACTACACGCGATGGCGCCTTCTTTATCTTTGATCTGCGGGCCGATGAAGCCAATGTTCGTATCTACAGCTTGATCAAATACGATTATCGCGAAGCCATCGAGCAATCCGAAGGCGAAGACGGTCAGCAGCGGCTGCGTCGGATCATTCATGCATTCATTGACGACAAGAAGGCGATTCAGAAAGCTGCCCTGATTCGTGTCGTAAATGGCCGGGCCGAAGCGATGGTGGCCGCACGTGATCGCACCAAGTCGGCACCGGAGATTGCCGACTACTTCGCGACGTTTCTGGATGTTGAACGGACGCGAAGCGACGATGAACTCAATCGCGAGCTGGTCGAAGCGCTGCGTAAGACTTTTTTGGAATGCAAGGATCTGCTTCCCAATAATGACGTAGCGAGTGCCTTGCAACAGGCCAAGGGTATGCTGCGCGATCGCCAGCAAATCGACGAGGAAGCTATCGTCGATGCTGTGATCGCCGCAGCTGGGCACCCGGCCGACGAGGAAACGAAGACATTGCTGCGACGCCGAACCACCCAGAAGCTGAGGACGCAACGGCTAACGGGACTGGCGTTCCCACCCGATCGGCAGGTCCTCCGTAAGCCCCCCTTGCGCAAGCTTCGTACGACCGAAGGCGTTACCGTGACGTACCCGGATGAAATCAATGCAGTGAGGGTGCAGCGCATGCCCAATCCGGCGGGAGAGGGTGAGGTCATCACGATCACCACTGACCGCATTGTGGAGGACACCGTTGTCCCTGATCGCGCTCGCTGAAGCGATTGATGGCTTGGTTGAGACCAAGCAAGCCTTCGTCGCTGAATCCGAAAACGCCGTCACCGTGTCGGCGCTTTCGGCAGCGCACGCCTCCGAATTGAAGGCGTTGTGCGAGCCTCTGGGTTGGCCAGTGGAACTGTTTGATCGCGTGGGTGAGCCTTGGGTCAGTGCGGAAGCCCCCGATCCCGGCTTCGCTCCTTACCGCCTAGTCATTCAAAAGCCAGCCTCACCAGCCAACACGCTGCGATTGCTGAGCAACCACGCCTTTGCAGAGTGGCTAGAGATCGGCCATGTAGCGCCGCGTTGGCATATAGCTCGCTTCACAGGTTCGTTGGTTACCGGCGTGCGGGTAATCCAGTCTTGGGAGGGCGCGCAGGAGCCCGCCGTGTTGCCTTCCACCAAGTCACCCCGGGCCTTGGTCAAGGAGTTCGGTAATGTCCGCCGTGTGCCGGAGGACGTGCGCTACTGGCTGGCGCCGGCATTAGAGAGCGAACTCTTTATTGAGCCGGCGGCTCAAGTATGGATACGGGCTGCCTCGGCCGCTTTGATCAGCTGTCTACCCGATGAGATTGACGCGGACAATGGGGCGTTGAAGTTTCGCGGTCCTCCGCGCTTGACGTTACCAAGATTTGACGTGGTTTCCGATGTGCTGGATCACGCGAGCTTCAACACCCTGATGGAAGTCTCCTACTGGTTGTTTGAGCATGAGCGCGAAGCCGAGATGCGACACATCCTGCTGGCCGCCGAATTGGCCCGCTCAGGTGCGACTGCGGAAAGCACTCCAACGTTTCTACGCCAGCATTTGGCTCACGCTTGGGAAAGCGCTCAGATCGCTTACCAGATGGCCTTGTCCGAAACAGGCCTTGACACGCTGAAAGTACTCAGCGATCTGCGCAAGGCTGTTACTGAGGAAACAGCCAAGCTCTCGGACATCAGTCGCCAGTTGACTGGTTCGGTGGCCGCGGCTTTGGCCACAGGTATTGGATTGATCGCTGCCCGCGTTGCAGCCAATGCGCCGGCGGAGCTTATCGCCATTGTCATGCTGGTGGTCGCTCTGTACATCACTATGGTGATTTCCTCCGGCGTGCAGTTCATGCGCCTGCAGAGGCAGTTGCGCACGGACTGGCAGCACCGGTTGTACCGTTTCCTACCCGAAGCCGAATACACGCGCATGGTGGTGAAGCCCACGGGTAAGGCCGAGCGTTCCTTCGTCTGGACCGCGTGGCTGGGCGGAGTGGCTGTCGCTGTGCTCACTCTAGCCTGTGGTTGGGCGGTGTTAGCGCCCACGTCCGCCACGCCCACGTCGACGGATGTCCCGGCTCAGCCCGTTATTCCGTTCGTGCCGCCACCCAGTCCTGCAACTGACACGGTTTCCGCCACGCCGGCCAAGCCCACCACCGCAACGGTCGTGCCAGCACCAACTAAGGACAGCTCCAAGGCATCCCCCACGTCACCGCCACGCAAGTAAGTGTGTTGGGCAGTTTCGCGCAAGTTTTACTCGTATTTTCGGCTGGACCCATATAGCCGTTACTTGCACTGCGCCACAAAAGACTGCCTCTTCCCGAACGTTCGCTTCTGGCCAAAGTCGGCCGGTCGACTCCGCTAGTAAGCGCTCTTGGTAAGCCTGGCTAGTTCCGCTGGCGTGGTGGTCGTGCTCAATGCCGGGAATAGGCAATGCATTGGTGACGATGGACAGCGTTGCCGCCGGCCGTGGTCAGTTTCGCTGTCGATGCTGGTCAGTCGCTGTGGCGACGGCGGGCAGGTGGCTGGCGTTCTGCGGTTGGAATGCGTAACAGCTTCGATTCAACGAAATCTCAGATCCATATTACCCATGTGAAGTCGGTGGTCATCGGCTTCGCGTTTGGACGCTTCGCATGGCAGCGTTCGCTATGGGTACTCGACGACATGAGCGGCAAACTCGATACGGTCTACTGCGTCCTGGTTGTTGCTGCAGCAGTTCTGGTTGGCATCGTCAAATGCACCAACTGCGACAGCTTCAAAGCCCCCTGATCCATTCCGCCACAAGCAGAGCGCACAAGGCCCGGACATGTCCGGGCCTTGTGCGTTTATGCCATCACTAGGAGTTCGTCATGCATATCGCGCAATCTTTGACCTACACCCGCTACAAACTCACCGGCGAAACGACGGAGCGAGACGTGCTCGCCGCGGCCGAGGGCATCCTGAGAAACAAGCTTGAACGTCAAGGCAGCATCGCTACCCCGACCGATGCCAGCGACTTCCTTCGTATGCGCTTGGGTGCGCTTATGCACGAAGAGTTCCACGTCCTTTGGCTGGACAACCGGCACCGCATCCTCGACTGCCAAAAACTTTTCGCCGGCACCGTCGATGGTGCGAGCGTCCATCCCAGGGAGGTGGTACGCGCAGCCTTGGCTATCAACGCCTGCGCGGCGATCCTTGCGCATAACCATCCAAGCGGTTTGGCGGAGCCCAGCGCAGCGGATCGAGCGCTCACTAACGAGCTTTGTGAGGCGCTGAGGCTCATCGGTATACGTGTTCTGGACCACATCGTGGTGGGAAGTGAGTGCGTCAGCATGGCGGAGCGTGGTCTTCTTTGAATACTCGCAACGTTTGAAGGCTCATCACCACGAACCCCCTCTGGACAGATTGCCAGCCTGTTGACCAATTATGGGCAACACAGTTGACGGTGCTTGCTCAGCAGGCTGGCAATCTGAGCCCGCTGCGAACTTGTATTTTCGGGCACCTGCCAGAAATGGAAGTTGGTGAGCGCCAGATCGTTGCCTATACGAGCCCAACATCGATATCTATCGCAACCTTGTACGTTGCGAGAGACAGCCCGTAGATTTCATCAGTCTCTTGGCATCCACCAACGACAAGCGCGATGGGAATTCCGGCACCATTGAGAATAGGAGCACCGCTACACCCTTCAAACTGGTCGTGACCAGGATGATCGGAGGGCAACTTGAAAACGAGCTTGTCATCTATGCGATGAAGAAAGGTCAAGTTCTCGTAGATCCGAAACTCACCGGATACGTAGCTCGCTCCGAAATGCTCTTCCTGCGCCGGAAGCACCATGCCACAAAAACCATAAAGATCCGCGGAATCCGGTGATTCCTCGAAGGTCGGCGTATGGACCTTGATCGTACGCTCGGTCTTAATCACGTTGGACGGAATTTCAATCTCTTGCCTGAATGCCACTGTGCTCGAAGGCACTTGGACATAGGAAAAATCTATGCGTTTGAGATGGGAGGCATCTAGCGTGCCGCTGGCAAGGAAATTCATGATGCCCAGGCCAACCAACTGAGTCCGCTTAAGCGTTTGATCGAATCGGACCTGCAGCGCCCAGCGCTGATTGTCCCCGGTTGCGTGAGCCACGGTGAGAAGTAAGCGCTTTCCACCATAGTCGACCAAGCAACCCGACGCATGGCCGCTAGGGAGGGAGTTAGCGCCGATTCGGACGAGCGGCACACTCGATAGGTACAACTCCAACTGATCTACCTGGGACACCGTGTTGCTTCCTCGCTTAGGTTGCACCCACTTCCACGAAACCACGCACTATCAAGACAGGGCGCAATACCGATAGCGCGTTTGCCGGGACACCGACCCATGCCAGATTTCGTGCACGCGTCATGGCGACATAGCCAATGCGCCCCAGTTCAGTGTCCACGCCGGACAGCAACGCCTCAGCATGCCCCTTCTCCACTAAGTACAGCAGGGCATCCAAGCCTTCGCCTTTGACCTTGTGCACTGTGTCCACGCGCAGAACTTCCTGTGGCTCTGTGGCTAGGTCTGGGACAGACATCAGTGGGGCATGCGGCAGTTCGGTTTTCGCCAACTTGTTGCCTAGGTGGTCCGCCGGCACCAGACCGAACTCCTTCTGAAGGCGCTGGAGCAGTGCCTTGACCCGTGTCGTCAGCAGCGGGTGCCACTGGGTGTCCGCTAGCAGGGACGTACCGGGCAGACCGGCGTCTGGGTCCCGAGCGAACTTCCAAATTTCGCGGCGAAGGGGTCGGGCCTCCGGGAATCGCGCCGGCTGCGAAATCGAGGCAAGCAAACCGTCGGGCGGATTCTTGAGCAGACCGACTACGCAGCCAGCGACCGCTTTGAATGCAGCCAAGTAGTCCTGTCGCCGGTCTCGCAGCACCGCCGCTAGAGCAAACAGCTTCACCAAGCCTTGCCCCATCGGAGCATCGGTGCCGGCAACGCTGTCGGCCATAGCTCGGCCGCGGCACAGAATTGCGGATCTCGCCAGACTCAATCCGGCGGATATCACTGCAGCCTGAAACGCCACGATGACCTTGTCTCGCTCCGTTTTCTTGTAGCCGATGAAATAACCGCCATTCGGCAGCCCGGGAGCCGCTCTGTCCGCCGTGTCATTGCGCTCCGACAATGCATTGGCCAGCGTCACAATGGATGGAACAGAGCGAAAATTGCGCGTCAACGGGTAAGCGAGGACGCCTGCCTGGTGGTGATACCTGGCGAGATAGTCACCATCGGCACCAGCAAAATCGTAGATGCCCTGATGTGGGTCGCCAATTAGGGAGATTTGCGAACCGGCCGCGGCGAGTTGCGTCAGGATGGCCTGGTGCAAGGTGCCAATGTCTTGCGATTCGTCGATCAAGATGTGTGGGTAGCGCCTGGCGAGCGCGGCCAGAATGAGCGGCTGGCACTGCAATGTGCGAAGGGCCCAGTACTGCCCCAAACTGTGAGTGTAGCCGCCGATCTTGCCGAGCCGCGCCACCACCGTTGGACCGTTGTTGATCGGAACGAGCGCTTTGTGTTTTCGATACTCAAACTGTGCTGCGCCGGCCCGAAAGTTCGCTATTACGTCCCCAATGTCTGAGCGTGGAACCGGAAATGCCGCGCCCGTTGCCGGCTGCGCCCAGAACTGAAAATCCTTGTTCTGAAGGAAAGGCTCGGTTCCCAAGATCAGGAAGGGCGTCCGATTGCAACCCATGGTGCGTGGGGCGTGTGGGCGCAGGAGGTTGGTCGTGATGAACCCGTCGAGCGTATCGATCTCCACCCGATGGCGCGCAGCGCCCTGTGGCAGGGTCTGTGCCAGCGGATGGTAGGTGTCCCGAAAGGTCTTGACGGCCACGTTGGAGAACGAGAGGAGGGCAACGCGACCACGGCCATCGCCCAGTCGCCGGCGAATCTCCAGCAGGCGGTGCACGGCCGTGTGGGTCTTGCCGCTGCCTGCGCACGCGACTACCGCCAGCGGCGCTAGGGGCGCGTCAACGATGGCCTGCTGTTCGTCGGATAGGGCGATCATATTGCTACAGGCGCGATCTGGCAGGCGTGGGCGATGGCCCTCTTGATGTATTCCGGCACCACGCAAGCCGTCGCGGGGTCCGATAACGCCTGGGCAAGGGCCTGGCCGAATCGCCCCTTCTGCACGTTGCCATGCTCGCGCTCGAACATGCCGCGGAAGAGTGCTTTCGCCTTGGCTGCATCGCCTGCCGCCGCATCAACCTCGGCCTCCACGCTGGCGCCAATGATCGGATGGAGCTCCTTGAGAGTCAACAACATGGCGGTTCGATTGTCCGCGTGCAGTGCCATGTCGTACTCAAAGGTCTTGATGCCATGGAACACCTTGACGTGCGTGTCCTCGCTTTTCTTCATCTTGTTCGCGTTGTCAGACAGCGTGATCGCGTCACCGAGAGCCGGATAGACCGGCTGGGCTTTGCCGCCTCCGGCGGGAATTTCCATCGGGTCTGCGTCCGTGATGAGGGCGACGGGAATTTTCAGTGCCTGTTCACCGAACAGCGGCAGGAAGGAATCGAAATTCAGGCCTTCGACGCTGATCAGGCTGACGGCGTGCTCGCGCAGCTTGAAGCCCGCTCGCTCGGCGAGCACGTTGACCATCATCAGCTCCGCGGCTCCCTCGACAAAGATCACTCGCCGAGCGAAAAACAGCTCGGCGCGGGTCACATCAAGGTAGCGCTCGAGCTTTTCGCGTTTACCCTTCCCGAACGCAATGGTTCGCGGAAAAAATGACTCGACTGTACCCTCGGTTTCCACTAGGCAGGCGAGGCTGTCAAGGTCGGCAATGCTTGCGAAATTCGGGGAATGGCTAGTTACGAATAGCTGGACCGGCTTCTCGCCCTTGACCGCATGAACGGTTTCTAGGTAGCGAAGCAGTACGGTCTGGAGTTGCGGGTGCAGGTGTGCCTCGGGCTCTTCGACGATCAGGCTTCGGTAACTCGCGTCGGGATTCTTGGCCAACTCACTGAGCACGACGGCCATGAAGATTAGGTTGTTGAATCCCAGTCCGTTCTGCTCGATCTCAAAGGTATCTACCAGCAAGGACAGCCGAGCTGCCAACCGCTGAAAGTCGCTCGCGCTCAGTCCGATGTCGAGCCCCTGGGCCAGCTGCGCTCCCAGCATCTCGGTATGGCGCATCGCGATCGCCTCATGAGTCTTGAGGATGGGATCGTGCTTGCGTAGCTCAACGTCGAGCGCTTTGAGCGCCTCGTTGATCTTGTCCTCGCCTGCCGTGTCCGACAGCAATCGCAGCAGCCGAGAAAGTTGACTGGTGCGGCCAGGCTTGAGGCCTTGCGAGGCGTCCCGCAGCGGCGGCAGGTAGACCCCCCGAAGGTTTTCCATGATGTCTGAGGTCAGGCCCACGTCCTCATTGTCGCCGCACCAGCGCTTGACCCGCAGTCGTCCGACTTTGTCCGGTTCGGCGTAGCGGACGGTGATCTGGGCCTGCAGCTTGCCATCGGTCCCGGGCTTGAGAGCCGCGAGGAAGTCGGCTTCGTCGTCGACATCCAGATCCCGGAAGATGTATTCAAAGGTGATATCTCCGGTCGCGGCGCCGCCCTTGGGATGATGCACGTCTTCCTTGCTCAAGCGTGGATACGGTTCATCGTGATTGGCAAGCAACGCGCGAAGGGCATCGACCACCGCTGTCTTGCCGACATTGTTGGCGCCCACCAAGACATTCAATCCCGGCTGAAACGTCAGCGTGGCTTTGCTCAACTTGCGAAAGTTGGTGATGCTCAACTGGGCCAGATACACCGGGTGATACTCCTGCGCTAAGCCACCTAGACCCTAGACTAAAGCGTAGCGCCGGAATTCCGAATAGTTTATCGAAGGGTTTTCGGTTCTGAGCGGTCATTTCATCGGGCCGTAAGCCCTTGAAACCGAGAAGCCGCTTCCTCGCCATCCCCGATGGAAGGGTCCGGTGAGCTATCCCGTTTCCTGAGCGGAGAATTTCTTCGACAGCGCATCCGTGGCTCGCCCGAAGCACGTCGATCAAAAAAATCTCAGATCTATATTACCCATGTGAAGTCGATAACCATCGGCTTTGCGTTTGGACGCTCCGCGTCGCAGCGTTCGCAAGGGAACCCTGACTCATGACAGGCAAACTCGACACGATCTACTGCGTCCTGGTAGTTGCTACTGCGGTTCTGGTCGGCATCGTCCGATGCACCAGCTGCAGCAGCCTTAAAGCACCCTGATTCACGGCGTCACAAGCACAGCGCACAAGGCCCGGCATGTCCGGGCCTTGTGCGTTTATGCCCCCACCTACGAGGAAACGACAATGCATTTGGTTGAAACAATGGCTTACGCCGGTGAGAAGCCGTGGCATGGCTTGGGTAACAAGCTGGGCCTGCAACAGCCCATCGAGGTCTGGAAGAAGAACGCGGGGATGGACTGGCAGATCGAGCAGTCCGAAGTCCGTTACATCTCTGGCAGCAACAATGTCGGGGTCATCAACGCCTTCCCGGAACAGAAGGTGCTCTACCGCTCCGATACCAAGGCTCCGTTGGCGGTTGTGTCCAAGCGTTTTCATGTGGTGCAGCCGGGCGAGATCCTGGAGTTCTATCGCGACCTGACCGCCTGCAACGGCTTCGAGCTGGAAACGGCAGGCGTGCTGCGTGAGGGCCGCAAGTTCTGGGCACTGGCTCGTACCGGGCAGAGCGTCACGCTGAAGGGTCGAGACAAGGTGGACGGCTACTTGCTGCTGGCCACGGCCTGCGACGGCACGCTGGCGACCACGGCACAGTTCACGTCGGTGCGTGTGGTCTGCAACAACACCTTGTCCATTGCGCTGGGGAACGCCAACGGTGCTATCAAGGTTCCGCATCGCAGCCAGTTCGATCCCGACGCGGTCAAGCGTCAGTTAGGCATCACCGTTTCGTCGTGGGATGGCTTCGTCGCCCGCATGAAGGCGTTGGTGGAACGGCCCGTCGACCCCGATACGGTCGAAGGCTTGTTGCGCCGGGTGCTCACCTATGCCGCGCCGGACGGTAAGGCCGTGGTGGTCAACGAACAGGCGCTTGCCACCGTCCGCTCACTGTACGAAGGCGGTGGCCGCGGTGCGTTGATGACGTCCAGCCGGGGCACGGCATGGGGTGTGCTCAACAGCGTGACCGAGTTCGTCGACCACCACCGTCGGGCGCGTAGCGACGACCACCGCCGTGATGCGGCGTGGTTCGGCCAAGGGGCGCAGATCAAGCAGCGTGCCTGGGACGAAGCGATGAAGCTGGTGGTCTGACGGAGACCTGCGATGGGACTCGATATGTACCTGGAGGCCAAGCGGTACGTTGCCCCCTGCGACGCGCAAACGGAACCGATGCGCCGTGCCATTGGCGCGGCCATCGGCTATGTGCCGCCGAAAGAAAAGCCGGGCGAGGATGCGTCCCTGCTGGAAGTCAGTGGCGTCACGGTGCGGGTGGGCTACTGGCGCAAGTTCGATGCCTTGCATCACTGGTTTGTGAACAACACTCAAGAAGGCCACGACGACTGCCGAGCAGCCTTTGTTTCGGTAGATACCTTGATGGAGCTGGAGGATCAGCTCGAACAGGTCAGCGATGACCCGGCGAGTGCCAGCGAGCATTTCACCACCGACGAAGATGAAACGCTGGACGAAGACGATGTCGATTACACGTTGAAAGTCCTTCATCACGCCAAGCGATTGCAGGAGCAAGGCTGGGACATCTACTACCGCGCCAGTTGGTGAGGTCAATCTGATGCAAACGTCATAACGCCCGGCCTTCAGGCCGGGCTTTTTCTTTGGGAGAACACCGATGAAGAAGCGATCTGCCTTGAGGCTGGTCGATACACGCACGCTCGACCGTGGGCAATGGCTGGCCGTACGCCAAGGTGGCATCGGCAGTTCCGATGCCGCCACGGCGGTGGGCCTCAATCCGTACAAGAGCCCACTGGAACTTTGGCTGGAAAAAACCGGACGGGCGACGGCGAAGGAGGAAACCACCGGCATGGATGATCCGTGCTACTGGGGCACGCTGCTCGAACCCTACGTCGCAACGGCTTACCAGCAGAAGACCGGGCGCAAGGTACGGCGCGTCAACGCCGTGCTCCAGCACCCGACCTTCAACTTCATGTTGGCGAACCTCGACCGAGAGGTTGTTGGGAATTCGGATGTCCAGATTCTAGAGTGCAAGACGGCGGGCGAGTTCGGTTCGCGGCTGTGGAAGGACGGCGTACCGGAGTACGTGCAACTCCAGGTGCAACACCAGCTTGCCGTGACGGGCTATGCCGCGGCGGATGTGGCTGTCCTGCTGTGTGGGCAAAAGCTGGAAATCCATCGCATCGAGCGCGACGACGAAGTGATTGCTCGCCTGGTCGTGTTGGAAGCGAACTTCTGGCAGTGCGTGGAGCAGGACCTTCAACCGTCTGCTGATGGCAGTGAGTCAGCCGCACGCGCCTTGCGTCAGCTCTACCCCGGCAACGACACGACGCTGGACTTCGGCCAGGACGAATCGCTGTGCGAGACGTTCAAAACACTGTCCGCGCTCAAGGCCGAGATGGAAGAAAAGGCGCGACTGGCCGAACAGTGCAAGCAAACCATCCAGCAAGCGATGGGCGACGCCTCTCGCGCCAGGTTCCAAGGTGGCGAAGTCACGTTCCGGCGCTCGAAAGACAGTATCAGCCTCGACACTAAGCAGCTCGTCACCGACCACCCCGATCTTGCTGCGAACTACGCCGTTATCCGTCCCGGCTCGCGCCGGTTCGTGCTGTCTCTTGCCACCGATTCATAACCCTTGGAGTTCACCATGTTGAAAGGTTTGGCTATCACCCCGCCCGTGATCGGGCGGATTTCCATCGGGCGCGTGGTCGAGCGCAACGGCAAGCGGTTGCCGGAGAAGGACGACCAGTTCACCCTCACCAGCCAGATACAAGGCCGGGACGGATGGGTATTGCACCCGCTGGACGAGAAGCTGCGCAAGGAAGCGGAGGGCCACAAGCTGCGCGCGATACCGGTGCGGCTGCTGTTCAACGACCCGGCGCTCAACCTGCGCGCGGACTACTCGCTGTTCGACCGCACCACCGGCAGACCGGTATGTGTTGGCAATGGCGAGACCTGTCGGCGTACAGGCAAGGATGGCATGGCCAGCCTGCCGTGTCCGGGGCCGGGTGCCTGTGCATTCGCCAAGGAAGCCTGCAAAGCGTACGCGCGCCTCAACGTGGTGATCGGTGAAGGTGAGGGCGATGCCTTGGGCAGCTTCGTGCTTCGCACCACGTCGTACAACACCATCCGCACGCTGACGGCTCGGTTGGAGTATTTCCACGCCGTATCGGGTGGTCGGCTGGCGTGCATGCCACTGGAACTCAAGCTGCGTGGCAAGTCCACCACGATGAGCTATGGCACGCCGATCTATTACGTGGACCTCGTGGTGCGAACTGGCATCACGCTGGAACAGGCCATTACGCAGGCGCGAGAACTGGACGAGCAGCGGCAAGCCAGCGGATTCGATCAGGCGGCTTTGGACGAGGCGGCGAGGAAAGGTTTCGCCAATGGTGCGTTCGAGGACTTGGCCGAGGACGTGCAGGCCGTGGTCGAGGAGTTCTACCCCGACGCGGAACCGGCGTTGCGTGCTGATGGTGTCAAAGAAGGGGCATCCAGCTTGCGTGGGAGGCTGGAGGCGCGCGTGGCGTCCGCAGGCGTCGGTTGAGACAGAAATGAGGAGATGACGATGTTCAAGATCATCGGTGGCACGGTGGTTTACGGCTTCGCCTTGTACGGACTGGTGAGGTTTCTACAGAAAGGGAACGACCGGTTTGATGAGTAAGCGAATCGTCGGCAATAGCGTGAGAAAGAGAAGGGGCGCTTAGGCGCCCCTTCTCTTTCTCAAGTGCTTCTTTTTTTGAGTGGTTGCAGCGGCCGTTGGCGTGAGACGGGGCGTGACTGCAAAAACTTTGATTTTTTTTCCGTCGAACGATGTCGGCGAAATGGAAAAAATGCACGCACGGTTGGAACGAACTGGCCGTACTTCGACAGGAAAGGAAAGTTACATGAATAAAGCAATGCACCGCAACCCCAATGTCCGCTCACGGCGGAAGAAGCCGATTGATCGGGCACAACACAGCTACCCACCGCCTTGCTTGGTTACGGCGTGGCAACCCGACGGACCCACTGTTCGGTTTTGCGAGCTGCTCAAAGTGGTCCGCGTTGGCCGCAGCAGTGCCTACAAGATTTTGAAGAAGGACCCGACCTTCCCGAAAGGCACGCCGCTGTTCGATACGCCTCGCTCGCCCCGCTTCTGGTGGTACGACCAACTGATCGCCTGGCTGCGTGATCGCGAGCTGAAGACCGAAACCAACACCAACAACATCGAGGAATACACGCATGAGTGAGAACGAGGAATTCGAGCGCTTCAAGAACGAGCTGCAGGCAATCCAGCCCAGCAGTCGGCGCCGGAATAACGAAGCCTTCGATGAGGCCTACGACGAGATCGAGCAGCGGTTGGCTGCGAAGGTGCCCCAGAAGGGGATTCTGACGGCCTTCAACAACGCCTATGGCCTGAAGGTCAGTCCTGCTGGGTTTCGGCAGTTCCTTGAGGCCGAACGGGAGCGTCGGCAGTTGAGTGGAGAGATGCCGTTGTGCCGCTCCTGTGGCCATCCGCTTGGCATGGACGGCCATCAGGCGCTCATGGCTGACGAGGTTTACGCGGAAGGAGACGAAGCATGAACGACAGCAACTTTGTACCGCCGCCCTATCCGTTGGAGGCCTTCCTGATGTTGGTGCGACTCACGGCGTGGGAGCTGCGGCGGAACATTCAGGCACCTGACGCGCTGATCGGGATGGGGCTGATCGCCGGGATGTCGACGGCGTGCCAAGGCCTGTTCGATGTGAAGCTTCCGACTGGGCAGTGCCGACCGACGTCTCTGAACCTGATTGGGATTGCCGAGTCCGGTGAGCGCAAGAGCACCGTGGATGCATTGGTCTTCGCGCCGCTGTATGAGCATGACCGCGGCAAAGCCATGGCATTCCAGGCCGTGCTGGATAGCTATCAGGCCGAGCGCGAGCTTTGGGAGGCGAAAAGCCAAGGTCTTCGCAATCGACTCACCAAGGCGGTCAGCAAGTGTGAGTCGATCGAAGTGATCCAGGCAGAAATGGCGGAGCACGCCAAGCTGAAGCCGAAAAAGCCTCGCCTGCGGCGCTTCATGCGCCAGAACATCACAGCGCGGGCCATGATGGATGCACTCCATGGCGATGGTGAGTCCATTGCGATCACGACTGACGAAGGTCAAGTGATGTTCAAGAGCGAGACGATGGCGCAGCTTGGTCTGTTGAACAAGGCATGGGACGGTGCGCCGATGTTGACGCTGGATCGAGCTGACTTCGACAACGTCTTGGTCATGAATCCCCGCGTGACGATCAGCATCATGACCCAGAGGTCGGTGCTTCAGGCCTATTTGGCCAAGCATGGCGAGATCGCGAAGGGGTCGGGTCACTGGGCGCGGTACCTCGTGGGCTGGCCTGAATCGACGCAGGGGTTCCGGCAGGTCAACACGGAAGAACTGGTTTGGGAGTGCCTTCCGACTTTTCATGCACGGATGCGGGAGTTGCTGGAGCAGTTCGATGCAATCGCTGGATCGGGTGAAATCGAGCGTCAACTGGTTGAGTTCTCGGACGACGCAAGGGCGCGTTGGTTTGATCTGGCGAGGCAGACGGAGTGGATGCTTCGGCCTGGCGACTACCTGCACGACATCAACGACTTCGCGTCGAAGATCATGGAGTTGCTTGGCCGCCTGGCCGCCGTGTTCCACTGCTTTAGTGGCGAGGAAGGCAAGATCACGTTGGACACGCTGGAGCGCGCATTCACGGTGGTGCAGTGGCACCTGGACGAATACAAGCGATTGTTCTCGCCGCAGTTCACACTCTCGCAAGAGCAGGTCGATGCACAAGCAGTGGTGAAGTACCTTCGCGAGTGTGTCTGGCGGGGGCCCAACTCCGATACATACATCCCGAAGAACCATGTGCTGCGGTACGGGCCCGTACGCAATCGTGATCGGCTCAACGCTGCCCTTCGCCTCCTTGAAGGCCAACAGGCCGTCTGGATCGTGGTCGCCACCAAAGGCAAGCAGCGTTTCGTTCGACTCAGTGACTGGTATTTCGGCGGTCTGTAGCCGCTGTTGTGAACCTGAAGCCCCTGCCAGCTATGGCCGGGGCTTTTTGCTTGAGAGCCTGCCTGCAGGTGGATCGGCAAAAACCATGCGACTCTCGCGATTTTGTCGCAGAATCGCGCGGACGGCAGAGGGTCGAGGGCCTCCGGGAGTCAGTTCGCGGTGCCACCGGCACGCAGCGTGGCGAATTGGGCCTTCTCGTCGTCGGACATGTTCTTGATGCGTGTTGGCCCCAGGTGGCGCTCTGGGCGACGTTGCAGCCCTTGCTCGCGTAAGCTGCGGTGATCTACTCGCGCAGCGTGGCCATGCTCGGCGAGCGCCTGGTTCTGGATGTCGGCGATCTTCTTCCGTGTTGCGATGACTTCGTCGCGAAGCACCATCGGACTCTTGCCGCCGCTATCCTTGCGGCAACCGCCGGCTTCGGGTCGCTCCCGGTTGTACCTGGAGAACATCCGTTCTGGTGATCGACTGATCCCGTCCTGTACCCTGTCCGAGTACATCAAGTGCATGTGCGAATTCGTTATGCCACCAAGCGTGCCCTCGGGCGCATGGATGGCGAGCTGGAAAGGTTTGCTTCCCACCAGTTCACGGGCGAGTCGTATCGCAAGCGCGCGGTTCTGCTCCAAACTGAGCTCGTTCGGCAAGGCGACCACGTGCTCACGGTACGCCGCACCGTTGGCGCGCTCATAGGCGTCTGCGGCCTTCCAGAACGTGGCAGGATTGCCTTCTGCCCAATCGGGCAGGTTTCCATTTTCGGCATGGATCAAATCCTCGCGACCCTCGTACCTTCCCAGTCGCTCGATGTAAGCAGCGTGTTCTTTGGCGGCGCCCTTCTTGCCGCTCTTGATTCGATGATGAAAGCTGGCCATGTGTGTACTACCCTTTCTCGTTGGTCAATAAAAAACCGGCGGGGATAATCCTCGCCGGCTGCCTTGGAGATGAGTTTTCGGTTGTTTTGACGATGAGTAGAGAGAAAGGGTATGTGCGCTACCGCAATCCCCCCCTCTATAGCAGTAGTTCTTTGCTGAGCACTCCTCTGCTACCTGACTATCATCAAGACACCGACTCCATCTTCATATACATAGATGGGATGGTGTAAAGATTTACTCAGATCACGCGATGTCTGCTGCTTTGATTGCTTCTCGCGTGCAATATTCGTAGAAGCGCTGAACAGCATCGTCGCAAATGGAAACGTCATTGGATTGATAGCACTCAGCATATTTTGTCAATCGAGCCAGCTGTAATTCCATCCACGCCGAGTAGCGCCCGGTTTTCCCGGTGATTGCCATGTGGAATTGATTGAAGCGACTGAACAACAGCTGGTTGATGCCATGTGGTATGTAGTCGTGCTCGAAAAGTTCCTCGGAACTCCTGGCATCATCCATCTGACGTAGCACGCTGGTACCCTTGTCGGACTGTTCTTGGCCCAGCCAGTAGGCGGAATAGTTTGTCTTCACCTTCTGCTGGTGCCGAATGGTGCAAAGGGTGGCGATACAGTCGACCACTGTGATGTTCTTCGTATCCAGTGAAATGATGCCCCACTCATGATGGACGTATGAGCAGAGAACCTTGCTGGATGCATTGACGATTTTCAGAATGTCTCTTCTTTCACTGGCGATGCCGGTTGCATGTTGCACCAGTTTGGCTAATGCCAGAGAGTTGCTATCGACAAAGGCAGGGAATCCTTCCACGGAAGTTATCGGTGTGTTGTGATGAACTTCCGACTGCATGGCAATAGAAAGTTCGCTGCAGAAATTATCGATCTTGTCCAAAATCGGATCGACCTGATTCCCGACGCGTGATAGTTCGATGACTTCTTGATACTCACCAACGAAATTTAGAAATGGGAGGATGCGCAGATACGTGTATAAGGCTTCAGGCAGCGGACGGTCTGACCGATGGGGCATCGGCTTGTAATGCTTGACTGCCTCAGCGAGATGGGCGATGGCTTTAGCTATCGACGCTGACTGTCCGTGATGCCTTTCGTAGATAGGTTCGAGAATTTCGAGATTCTCCTGTGCTATGCATTCGAGCAGCTTTGGATAGGTCAGGAACGAAATATTTATCCTGCGCAGTACGGCTGGATCAACCTCTATGCTCAAGGTCGATAGCAGGTGATCGACGATGGCGATGCCCTTCTGATTTCTCGAAGGTGTTTCGGTGGTATAGAACTCCAGCGATGGCTTGCCCCCACGAAGCGGTGACTTGAGTAGTCTGAACAGCTGTGTGTCGTTGGTGTCGTTTGTGACGTAAAGAAGCTTGACGGTCTTCAGCGTCGATAGAGGGATGTCTTGGGCGAGTTTGGGCTGGCTCATGCCGGTGACATCGTTCAGGAATTCGAACACGCCGCTTAGCGAATCGAAAGTAACTGATGTCCCATTCGAGTCACCTCGCTCTGCGTGGGTGCCTGCAGCTGTCTTGAATTTCTCGTAGTTGAGCTCTTCGAGCAGGTCTTTGACGGTTCCCGTTTGTTCTCCGCTGGGATCGAACTCTTTGCCGAAGTCGAAGCGGGGCTTGTACATGGTGCATTCCTTGTTCGTTGTCACTTCACCATCTCCATCAGTTTGCTGAAGCTGTCCACCACCTCGTACTTGACGTTCTGGGGTGCGTATCGCCGGTTCATTTCGTCGAAGAACTTGCTGGCGCACTCGATCTTGGTCTCCTCGATCTGGCGCAATTCCATCTTGGACATGGAACCCTTGGTTTCCGCCACGAAGTAGACATGCTTGACTTGGCCTTCCTTGAAGCTGATGGCCCAGTCGGGGTTGTAGTCGCCTACCGGGGTGGAGATCAGGAAGCCACGCGGCAGCTTGGCGTAGACGACCACGTCGCTGCTGGTGTCCAGCTCGGTGACGAAGTCACGTTCGACCTTCGAGTCGGTCAGCACGTAGTCGTAGATGTGGTGCTTGAGCTTGTCACCAGCGTGGGTGAAGTCCTGCTTGGTCATCCCGGCCGTGAAGATGTCCGTGTCGTAGCGTTCCTCCACCGGGTCGTAAGCCAGGTGCTCAACGATCATGGTGGCCTTCTGCTCGTTGATGAGCCGGATGGCCTCGGCGATGAAACTCTCAGGGTTGAGCCTGTACTGCGCGAAGACCGCGGTGTTCATTCCCTTGAGGATATCGGCCACCGTGCGCCGGGTGAGCTTGGTTCCTTCGGCGAGCTTGCCGATCAGGTCGTAACGCACGTCGGAATGGACAGAGGCACGATGATTCTCGACCACGCTCTCGCCGACGCGGAAACTCTTTCCGCTTTCGAGCTGGTCACGATCCACCGCGTCTTCCTGCTCACCACTGACGATCACGTATTGCAGCGGTGTCACCCGCAGGCCGACACTGTCGGCCCGATCGTTGATCGTGCTCACGGCCTTCTTCACCAGCTCATCGCTGTCGAAATGCACGCTGTAGGCCGCCTTGCGGTTGATGCGGTTCCATAGCGCCTTGAACTCCTGCTTGTCGAAGTTTGCGTTGAGCGGATTGCGCTTAGGCTTGCGGCCATCGTCGATGTCGGGCAGTTGCGCTGCGCTGAAGACACTGTCGATCAGCATGACGACCTGTGCCTCGTACGGACGCAGCTCTGCTGGCAGTTCGGCCAAGGCACCATCTTTTTTAGCCTGGTGGTATACGTTCGTGATGCTGTCGTTGTCGTCGGTGTAATCGTTCTTGAGCAGGTACTTGTAGATCTGCTTCGCCATGGCCGGCGTGACGGATACCTCGCCCTGTTCGGTCTTGAGCACCTTGCCGGCGAAGTAGCGCTCATCAGCCTTGCGCGGGCGCTCGGACAGCGCCTTGGTCATGTCCTCCTGCAAACCGGCTACGAAATCCTTGTAGCTCTCGCTGGCCACTACGGTGAGCAGGTTGATGTCGTGGACGGTGACCGGGTTGTCCATGCGATAGCCTTGCTGGTTCACGGCGAGGCGCAGTCCTCGACCCACTTCCTGGCGGCGCGAGACGGTGTTGTCGCTGTGCTTGAGGGCGCAGATCACGAATACGTTGGGGTTGTCCCAGCCTTCGCGCAGCGCGGAGTGCGAGAAGATGAAGCGTACCGGCTCGGTGAGCGACAGCAGGCGCTCCTTGTCCTTGAGGATCAGGTCGTAGGCGTCTACATCGTCGGACTGACCCGCATTCTCGCCGCGCTTCGCCACGGTGGGGTCGGTGAGGTGCTTGGTCTTCTTGTCGATGGAGAAGTAGCCGCTGTGGGTCTTCTCCGTTGCGATGCCCTTGAGGTACTTGCTCCAGGGCGTTTCCTCCAGCCCGAGTACCTCGTTCAAATACAGCTGGTATTCCTCTTCGAAGATGCGCGCGTATTCGCCTTTGGTGTCGGCCACGGTGTAGTCGCGATACTTCGCCACCTCGTCGATGAAGAACAGGCTCAGCACCTTTACGTCCTGCGAGAACAAGGCCTGTTCCTTGTCGAAGTGCGCCTTGATTGCCTCGCGGATCTGGATGCGGCGCAGCATGGCCTCGTTCACGTCGCCCGTCGCATCGCCCACGGTCAGTTCCACGCCGTTGGTGAAGCTAAGGGTGTCGGTGTTGGCGTTGATGTCGGAGACGACGAAGCCCTGGCGGTATTGGTCCAGCTCGTCGGAGAGCGTGAACAGGTTGTCGCTCTTCTTCAGCTTGCGCATCGTGCGCTTGATCTTGCCGCCGGCGAGCTTCTGCTCGAACTCCACGCGGGCTTCAGGTGGCTTCTTGCTCGAAACCTCGATGGACTGCAGGTACAGATAGGCATTCGTGCCGGTCAGCCCTTTCATGGTGATGCCGCGCACCGCGATCTTCTTCACCAGCTTCTGGTTATAGGCATCCAGCGCGTCGAGACGATGCACCTGGTTATGGCGGGTCTTGTGGGTGGCTGAGTAGCGCAGCACCATCAAGGCCTTGAACGCCTCCAGTGACTTGAGCGTCGCCGCACCTTCCATCTTCTGTGGTTCGTCCAGAATCAGAATGGGCCGGTTGGCGCTGATGACGTCGATGGGCTTGCGTGACTGGAAATCGTCCAGCTCCTCGTAGATGCGTCGGTTGTCCTTGCCGGTGGCGTTGAAGGCCTGCACGTTGATGACCATCACGTTGATGCCGGCATCCGACGAAAAGCTCTCCAACTGGTGCAGCTGCTTGGAGTTGTAGATGAAGAACCGGACCTTCTTGCTGTAGGTTTCCTGGAAGTGGTCGGCGGTGATCGCCAGTGACTTGGCAACGCCCTCGCGGATGGCGATGGAGGGCACCACGATGACGAACTTGCTCCAGCCGAACTGTCGGTTCAGCTCGAAAACGGTCTTGATGTAGCAGTAGGTCTTGCCGGTGCCGGTTTCCATCTCGATGTCGAGATTCACCGCTGAGACCTTGGTCTTGGTGAGCGCCGTGGATGCGCTGAGGTTCTGGCTGTGCTGCACCTTCTGGACGTTCTCAAGTAGGGCCTGATCGGTCAGCAGCAAGTCGGCATTCCTGAAGCCATCGCCGCCGCCCACGGTGCTGCCGATGGTCTGGCCCTTGGTCTGCTTGCCCGGGTCGATGCGGTAGCTCACAGCGCGGGCGCTGGCAGGTGGCTGGCCGGCAAAACAGTCCACCACCGCCTGCACGGCGGCGGTCTGATAGGGCTGGATTTTGAACTTGAGCTTCATGGTGTTCCTGCGAGCGTTCCTTTCTGCAAGGCTTCTGCAAGCTCTACTTGCAGAAAGGAGTAAGTAATTGATCTATAAGCAGTTCTGTGTGAGCGACACGCGCTATCATTCTGCAAGCAGCCATACCGGGTGCCCACGGCTGCCGGTGTTGCGGATACGCCCCTTGCGTCGCAGGTTGGTCAGTAGGTTGGCGATCTTGTTGTCCTTCTGCTTGTCGTTCAACGCGTCGCTCAGCTTGTCCATCAGTAGCTTGTTGATTTCGGCGCGGCTCGCTGAGCCCTTCAACGTCAGGTAGTCGGTAATGAGCTTGGCGTAATAGTCGTCGTCCTGGGCGCGCGTGCGGATGTAATCGGCGACGCTTGCGGTTGCCTTGGCAACCTCGGCTGAAACGAAGTACTTCGGCTTGCGGCCCTCGATCAGCCCACCCTTGCGCAGGCGTGCAGCGGCCTCGTCTGGGATCGGCAGTTTCTTCTGCACCCGATCCAGCGCCAGCACGTCGGCCAGTGACAGATCGGTACGCTGGATCAGCAGGCGGCTGTAAGCCGGGTCGACCACGCCACCGTAGATCGTCATCTTCACGGCCGCGGTGTCGCCAAGGTCGTAGTCAGGCATCGGGAAATAGCGCTTTGCCTGGCGTACGTACATGTCGTGGATGCCGTAGCCCATGGTGTCGATCATGTTCAGCTCGGCCATCGCCTGGGCGAGAAAAGGGTTGCGATAACGTCGGGGGGTACGGGTGCCGTCGATGTAGTCGCCTGGTTGCCCTTCAAAGAACGCGCCTTCGTTCTCGAACACCAGCCGGTCCGGCAGCTCCGTGACTACTACACGCCCGTTGCGGGCGTAGTCCTGATGCGCGATGCAGTTGTGCAGGGATTCCAGCACGATCTTCTGGTCGTACTTGGCCACTTCCACTGGCACCAGTTCGTCTTGCGGCAGGATGCGCAGCTGAATATTGCGGATGCGCTGATACAGGCGCGTGCTGCTCAGCAGGAAGGGCGGGCCGAAGTGCTCGTAGGCGCGCTCCTGGCCGACCAAGTTCCACGTCAGTTGCGCGGGATGAGGCGAGAGGTGGTGGGCCGATTCGGCCTTGCCCAGCAAGAGCAACGTGGTGCGGGTGATTTGGCCATCCCGGGTGACACGCGCACGGTCGAGAAAAGTTTCCAGCGGCCACTTTGCAACGTCTTCCGGGGCGAAGCTGTTGGCGTGCTTCTGGGCGAAGGATTCGCGCGCCTTGCGCACGGCAGCTTCGTCCAGGTCGTCCAGCGTTGCCGTGGTAACGAACTGAGCCGTCCAGTCCAACGTGAGGGTCTGGTTGCGGATTTCGTCCAGCTTGTCCAGGCCCAAGGAGACCAGGCTTTCCCCGGCGCGAGCGTAGTAGTGCCCCTTCCACGAAATGGCGATGCCGCGCGGCGCGGCCGGGATCTGGAACAACAAGACGCGACCGTCGGTGTGCTGGAGCTCGTGGATGTCGCGGAAGGTAAGGCGCGGATCAGTGTTCTGGGTGATCTGCATCTTCAACTGGTGCAGGCGCTCAGCCTCTTGCCGGTAAGTGGTGCCGATGACGGAGCGGCTTTGGTTGTTCACGCCAAATACCAGCCAGCCGAAGTCGGTTCCGCGCAAATTGGCCTCGTTGGCCAATGCGGAGAAATACTTGCCGATATCGTCGGTGCTGAAGTTGTCGTTGGCCTGCTTGAACTCCGCCACCTCGTTTTCCCAGGTGGCGATCAGGCCGTCCAGCAATAGCGTCAGTTCAACATGTTCCATGACACCACCTCACAGGCACTTCACTTCGGTGGCGGGCGAGAGCAGCTTGAAGATCTGTTCGATGTTGATCTTCACCGTGCTGTCCTTGAAGCCGGCGTCGCGGAACACCGCACGCATCGGCCGATGTGTGGCTAGCTCCTTGGCAAAGGCGTCGTCGATGCCGCCCGCGTTATCAAAGCAAGCGGCCAGTGCATTACTGTCTACCAAGTACACGTCCTTGCCCTGAATAACCTTCTTCTCGATAGGCAGGGCCAGGTCCACACCCCAGTCCAGCATCACCTGGAACAGCAGGTCGAAGGCGCTGCGGTCGGGCTTGATGTTGTCCACGGAAGCGAACAAGCCTTCCTGGGTCACGGCATCGGGTGTGTAGTGCACGTCGGCCATGTTGGAGGTGTCGATCTTCAGGACGCGGAAGCCGGTATCGACTTGCGAGTTACCCTCGCTGATTTTTTTGCCGGCGCGGCGGATCCGTTCCCTGCTGATCTCGGCGATGGTCTTGTAGCCGGCTTTGAAAGCTTCAGCTTTTTCGTCGCAAGGCTCGGGCAACTGCACCATGATGAAGCGACGATTGCCGTCGTCTTCGGCGTTCTTTTTCATGACCGCATGTGCTGTCGTCGATGATCCTGAAAAGAAATCAAGAACAATCTGATCTCGCTCGTGATAAACACCATACTGGACAAGCCTTTCTAGGAAGCTCGTCGGCTTCGGATAGCTGAAGATTTTCTTCTTCCCCAAAAGTTCGGTAACTTCTGCGGAGCCATCCTTTGTAGTTCCAGCATCAAGCAGAACAGAACTTGGAGTCTTGGTGTCGCCGCGTTCGATGCGCTCGTCCAGGAACAGCTTTTTTTTAGGTGCGGAGTCGCCGCCGAGACCAAAAGCAATCCGCCCGTCATCGAACAGTTTTTTGTATTCCGTCGGATTGATGGCCCAACTTCGCCCCTCAGGCGGCCAATGTTCTTGCCCGGTTGAGGGATTCAAGATTGGGTACTTAGTATTTCCGCCGGGTTTGTTTGCATCAAGCGGAACCAACTTCCATGGCCCACGTTTGTCGTTGTCCCTGTTCTGGTACTCAGATGCATCAAGCTCTTCTCCATAGAAGCGAAGAGTCTCTTTCTCTTTGGCGAAAATTAGCGTGTGGTTGTGATTGAGCGATATTTCGTGATCGTCCGAAATTGACGTACGAGACTGCCAAACAATGTTGGCCACAAAATTTGATGCGCCAAACACTTCGTCGCAAACCTTACGAAGGTTTGCGACTTCTTTATCGTCAATAGAGATGAAGATCGAGCCATCATCTTTTAGTAAATTTCGGGCAAGTCGAAGACGGGAGTAGATCATCGAAAGCCAGTCGGAATGAAATCTTCCGTTGCTTTCCGTGTTCCAATTCAGCGAAATACCTTGTTCATCGACCTGATTGGAACGGCGCAAGTATTCACCCGTATCTTCGGCGAAATCGTCCTCGTAGATGAAATCATTTCCCGTGTTGTACGGCGGGTCGATATAGATCATTTTGACCTTGCCCAGATACGTCTCCTGCAGCAGCTTCAGCGCATCCAGGTTATCGCCTTCGATGAACAGGTTCTTGGTGCTGTCGAAATCTACGCTCTCCTCGCGGCAAGGCCGCAAGGTCTTGGCAATCGGTGCGTTCGCCGTCAGCAGCGCCTCGCGCTTGCCCGGCCAGTTGAGCTGATAACGCTCCTGCGGCCCTTCCACCAGCGATTCGGACAAGGTCTGCCTGAGCTGGTCGAAATCCACCGCCAGCCGCACGCCGCCGTCCTCACGCTTGGCCTCGGTCACGCAGTCCGGGAACAGCGCGCGTATCCGCGCGATGTTGTCCTGGCTGAGGTCGGGCGAGTGCATCTTCAGTTTGTCCATGTGTGTTCCATTTGCGTTGTTGCTTTTGGCCGCCGTCAATAACGTCAGCCGTTGTGGGTGAGGCGGTTGGTCAGGTGCGTAGGCATGTGACCAACCAGTACCTTGGCTGACTTGTCGTCGTAGTAGAAGTAAAGCCTGAATTGGAAGTCGCCACCGAAGCCGACGCCGCGCTTGAGGTGTCTGTCCAATGTGACGATCTTTTCGCCATATTGCCGTTGATATTCCTTCTTATAACGCTTGATCTCGTCTGCGGTGCCCACGTCCGACTCTTCCAGACCCAGCTCGGCCAGCGCCTGCTTGCTACGCTGGTAGGCCTCGTTGTCGTCCGTACTACGGGTACGCATGGGGACGTAGTGGCGCACCAGGTATTCCATCGCTTTGTAGGCTAGGGGGATGTCCTTGAAGGGCGACTCGCGCGCGGCTTTGGCGGCCTTGGGGTGCAATTCGAGCTTGCCCTCGCCGTAGATCTCCACCCACTCCTCCAGCTCGTCCCAGGTATCGGGGTAATAGCTCTCGTCGGCCGCTCCCGTTTCTAGCTCTTCGTTTTCACTCCACTGGGCGTGGAATTGGTAGTGGCTCCGGCGAATTTCCTCGCGGGCATCATCGCGTTCGCGGCGGGTTGCCTGAAGTTCCTTCCGCAGCTCGGCCATCTGTGCGTCAAACTCGGTGGCCGTGGCTCGATGCGCAGCCAGTGCAGATTCCAGCTCCTCACGAATGGCCTGCAGTTGGCTGATCTGCTCATCCTTCGAGGCTGCGGCATGGGTGGCCTGTTCTCGCAAGGTCGCCAGTCGCGCTTCCGAGCTGCGGACGCGTTCGGCGGCTAGGTGTTGGCGTATGGCCTGGAAAGGTGGGACGCGTTCGTCCAGATCCTCGGCGGCCGTACTGGTGGCGCAAGCCTCCTCGAAGAGGTCGTTGACCAGCCACTTGGGCAACTGGTTGGTTTTCAGGGGCCATACCGGATGCAGGTAAGGGTCGGCTTCGGCGTTGAATCCGGGTCGGTACAAACGCACGGCATGGCCGTAGACCGAGCGCTCACGGCCAAGCCGTCGGACAAGCTGATGCGAGATAGGCGTGTCGATGCAGACGATGTGGGCCACGCCGGTGAGGCGCCTGGCCAGGCGGTCAGCCGAAGCGTCGATATCGCCAGCGATCACGATGACGGGCTGGATACGCTCGGCGTTGAGGAGCAGCTGGATAAGACGTGGTGCATCTTCCTCGCCGGACAGATGCGTGGCCGTGTTGAGTAAGGCGGTGCCCGCATCCATCAGGCCGATGTCCTTGGCGATGTCCGCGACAACTTGTGGGACGCCGCTGGCTACCGGAAGGGGCGCTTCCTCGGTGCTTCGAACCTGAATCAAGCGCAGGCCCATGGCTGGTTGAGCGCCATTGATGAGTGTTGCTTCCACGCGCCAGATGGCGCCCTGTTCCATGGACCGGCGGTCGTCGAAGCGCAGCGACCAGATGCGTGTGCCATCGCTCTCGATCGTCACCTCGCCGTCCAGCGACTCAATGTGGTTGTTGCCCATCGGATCGGTGGCATGGAAGCCCTTGCTTTTCAGCCAGAGCAGGATGCGTGCCCTGGTCGTGTCGAAGGTCTTCTCCGTGCGCTGCCCAGCGCGTCCCAGTCGCGCAGCGAGAGCGAGCACGTTGATGGCGCCAGCGTGTCGCGAGAGGCGCGGTCGCTGCGGACGCGTCGCGGGTATGGTGTCGGATCGAACTTCGCCAGGGTGCTTAGCGTCGGCGTCAACGGCGCCATCTGCTACGGGTTGCTTTTGGAGCCCGTCAGACTTGCCATCAACTGCCATTTCTTGGTCGGGGCCTTGAAGCGCAGGACTGATCGCGGGTTCATCGGGCTCGCGCTTGTCGAGTTCAGCCAGCACTTTCGCGACCCAGAGCATCAGGTTGAGGCGATCCTCGTCTGCCGAATTGTCCTTGTCTTCCGCGGGCGCTTGGGTCAAGAGATCAGTACCCGTTGTCAGCGTGTCCCAAACTAGAAGTTTGCCTTTGGCTTCTTCGGTGACGTTGAAAAATCGCCCCGTATCAAGGTCGATGCCACCAAGCGGTGGAATGCGGACAGCACGGATGTCCTTTCCCTCCACAGAGACGGTGGCTCGCGTGGCAATTGTGGCTGCGACCAGGGCGGCATCCTCCTTTGTCGCCCCTTGAGCGACCTGGCTTCGCAGACAGTGGAAGGTAAGGCCGAGCTCATCAATGACTTCCTTGGCGGGCTCGGTAGCGTGTTCCTTCGTCGGAACAATGGCCGACAACCACCAGGTGCCCTGCGCTAGATGTTGGGGTTCGCCGTCGGCGAGATCGAATCCAACAATTGGGCTGGTTTCGAATCCGTAGGCGCGGAATAGCGCGCCCACGAGGAGCGCCTGGGCACGGAGATGACACGAGATCAGGGCCTTGTGGCCGGCGGTAATCGTGCGCAGCGACTCCACTAGCGCTACCGTACGCTCGAAATCGTCCGGAACAGGAAGCACTGTGAGATCTGGCAGGGTATCCAGGCCCTGCAGATGCTTGTCCCAGCTCTTCAGCAGTACTTGTTGGGGGGGCTGGAACAGGATTGGCTTGGGAGCCTTACCGTACTCGGGACGCCTGGATGAGCACACAGTGATGGTGTGCTTGCGCGCTGGCTGTAGTGCCTTGGCGTAGAGCGTGAGCCAGCGCCCGCCCGCCTCCGCGTACCAGCCGCCGGCGTCGGCAAACAGAAGGTTGACGTTTGGCTTGGCGTAGATCTCGGGGGCAAGACGGGATATCGCGAAAAACGGCCCGCCGTAATTGGTGGCGAACATAATCCGCGTCTGTTCCTTGAAGCGGCTGATGAACTTGCCGTCGGCTCGGCTTTGGATGGCGGCGTCATATGTGCGTGCCGTGGTCGGTATGCTCATCTCCGCCTCGCTCATTCGCCACTCTCCAGCAACTTCAGGTTGTGCTTTAGCTCTCGCGCCGTAGCGTTGATCGTCACCTTACGATTGAACTGCCTCTCTGTCGCAAGCTGCGAGACTGCCTTGTCCATCTCTTTCCGCAGCATACGCACCTTGCTCACACGTTCGACCAGATCGGACAACGACTCTTTCGGGCGATGGGTCAGCGGGATCAGCGCATGCAGCAACTGCTCGTACAGCCCGCCCAGATTCAGCGCGACCGGCAGGGCAGCGCGTGGGCTCTCCGCTGCAATCCAATCGGTAGCGAAATAGTCCGAGCATACCCAGCGGCTGGCCTCGGCTTCGCTGGGGCGCTTGTAGCAGGCGACAACTTGAAGACGATCCTCGTAATGCAGCTCGAACAGGAGGGGAAACGAAATGGCCTTGTCGATGCACTGCAGGATGTCATGGTGAAGCTCCGACGCCCTGAGCCGCATGCTGAATACCTGGATCTCCGGTGCGCCGGGTGAAGCAGACAAATTGGTGGTTTCAGGTGCCAGCTTGTATTGCCACACGATCTGCTCGACCTGTTCGGCGAACAGGCCTTTGAGACGGGCGCCGACTGTGCCGTGTTCGTAAAGCTTGGCCTTAGGGACGACGCGCCCGAAGGCGGCCTTGCCGGGATAGGCGAACAGGGCTGTATGTACGTGCCGGGTCATGCAGCTTTCAGCACGACAAGAAAGGCGATCAGCTCGAAGTCGTCCAGCCCGGAGATGGTGTGCGTTAGCGCCGTCGTCTTGCCGCCAGTGAACAGGCTATCCAGATCCTTTTCTTCCTTGACCTCGATCATCGAATGAATGGCCTTGCCTAGTAGGTCAGAGTAGGTCTGCATCTTGCGGCCGTCCGCCGTTTCCTGATTGAAACGGTGGCACAGCTCCACGAAGGGCTGCGGCTGGCCTTTGCAGCAGGCTCGCGCCAGGTCGAGCAGGCGCTTTACCTCGGTGTGGTCGTGGATGACTTCGCCTTCGTGATTGATGTAGACGAGGTAGTAAGGGTGAAGCCTGTTGTGCTGGGGCAAGCTGGCGGGCGGGTTCACGGCCGAATTGCGATTACGCAGGGTGAAGATCACGCCGGGGTGCAGCCCCAGATCGAAGTTGGCAGGCACGATGGCGTGCATGCCGTTGGGTGTCTTGTCGAGGTCACCATGGGCCTTGACGTAGTTCAGCAGGTCCATGCGAAAGTCATTGAGGCCGAGGTCAGTGATGGAGACGCCGGTCTTCAGGTCTTCCAGCTCGATCACTTCCTCTTGCAGGCGACGTAGTTGCTCCTTGCGATAAGACACGTCGTTGGCTTGCGCGGAGAGGACGTTGTCGTCGCCGGTGGCGGTGACGTCGGCGATCATCATCCGGCTTTCGACGCGCTCCTTGAGGTTGATGTATTCGTCCAACGAAATGTCGGGCCAGTAGTTGACCAACTGGATGCTGCTGTTGGGTGAGCCGATGCGGTCCACGCGACCGAAGCGCTGGATGATGCGCACCGGATTCCAGTGGATGTCGTAGTTGATGACGTAGTCGCAGTCCTGCAGGTTCTGGCCTTCAGAAATACAGTCGGTGCCGATCAGCAGATCGACCTCCGCCGGTTCATTGGGCATCACGACAGCCTTCTCCTTGGCGCGCGGCGAGAAGAGCGTGAGCAGTTCCTGGAAGTCGTAGCCCTTCGCCAACGTGGACTTGGGTGTGCCTTTGCCCGTGACCTTGGCCGAGTGCAGATGCTGGCTGGTCAGCAGTTCGGGAGCCAGATTCGCGTACAGGTAGTCCGCCGTGTCGGCGAAGGCGGTGAAGATCAGAATCTTCTTGTTACCGGGATTGATCGGGTGGGCGATCTTTTCCAGCACAAGCGCTTTCAGATGCTGGAGCTTGGCGTCGTCGTCAGGGGTGATCTTGTTCATCGAGGCCAGCAGCGTCTCGATGACGTCTAGATCGAGCTTCAGTTCGTGTTCCCAGGACGGCAAGTCCATATCGGCGAGGCTGATCTTGACCTTGCCGCCGATGAGGTTGTCGCTCTCATCCAAATCGACCAGCTCGTCGTCCTCGGCATCCAGATCTTCCAGCACGTCGGTCAGGTCACCCACGCTGGCGGCGCTGCCGGTCTGGTTGAAGCCTGCGATCTTGGCCAGCGTACCTTTGTGATTCCTGCGCAGGGATTCCAGCGTGAGCCGGAACGAGGCAACGGAGCTTTCCAACCGCTTGAGGAGGTTCACCGTCAGCAGTGCCTGCAGGCTCTTCTCACGGTCGACCTGACGTAGCGTGCCCTTGCTGCCAACCTTGGTGTCGTACATCTCCTCGTACTTCTTCAGACGGCTAGGAAGGATGTAACTGATAGGGGCGTACACGGCGAGTTTGAGCTGGGACAGCTGCTCAAATATTTCATTGAAGCCCATCACGTCCGGCCGCTCGGTCAAGGGGCAATGGAACGACAAGGGCTTGCGCCGTTCGGGGAAGGGACCGATGTCCTTGGTGTCGTAGAAGGTTTGGATGTGCTTGCGCGAGCGCGCGATAGTCACGCTATCCAGCAGCTCGAAGAAATCGAAATCCAGCGCATCCAGGATCGCACGCGGAGTGCGCTCTTCTGACGGCAGCTTCGACCAGGTGTTGAAGGCTTTCTGGGCGTTGCGGAAGACTTCCTCGACCGATTTGCTGGTGCGCAGCTTTTTGCTGAGGTTTTCCGAATCACCTTCATAGGCCAGTGCCAGCTGGTTGCGCAGGTCGGCGAATCGGTTGTTCACCGGCGTGGCCGAGAGCATCAGCACCTTGGTCTTGACACCCTCCCGGATCACCTTGTTCATCAGCTTCTGGTAGCGGGTTTCCTTGTCCTTATAGGCATCGTTGTTGCGGAAGTTGTGCGACTCGTCGATGACAACTAGGTCGTAGTTGCCCCAGTTGATGCGGTTCAACGGCGTGCCGAACGATTCGCCGCTGGTACGGCTCAGGTCGGTATGGCACAGCACTTCATAGCTGAAGCGGTCGCGGGCAAACAGGTTGGTCTTGAGGTTGCGGTTGTAATTGAGCCAGTTGTCCGCCAGCTTCTTGGGGCAGAGAACCAGCACGGACTTGTTGCGCAGCTCGTAGTACTTGATGACCGCGAGCGCGGTGAAGGTTTTGCCCAGACCCACGCTGTCGGCCAGGATGCAGCCGCTGTACGTTTCCAGCTTGTTGATGATGCCGGTGGCGGCATCCTTCTGGTAGTTGAACAGCTTGTTCCAGATCAACGTGTCCTGGTAGCCCGTGCGGTCGTTGGGCAGCACGTCTTCGTCGATATCGTCCAGGAACTCGTTGAAGATGTTGTAGAGCATCAGGAAGTAGATGCTTTCCGGCGAGTTCTCCTGATACACCGAGGCAATGTGGTCGCAGATCTGCGCGGTGACGTCTTCGAGTTTTTCCGGGTCGTTCCAGATTTGCTCGAACAGGCTCAAGTACTGAGCCGTAAGGGTAGGCTCGTCAATCTTGTTGACGAAGTTGGAGACGGCATTGCCCTGCTGGTAACCCAGATCGACAGCGGTAAAGCCATGCAGGGGCATATAAGCCGTGTCTGTGCCCATCGACTGGGCACAGACGAACTGCTGCATGGGAGCCTTACTGCGGTTGCTCTTGAACCTGGCTTTGCGCAGTAGCCAGTCAGCACATTCCTTCGCGATGGCGCGCTGGGTAAGCTTGTTGCGCAGCTGGATTTCGAACTCGCTGCCGTAGAGGCTGCGCTCGCGATCCAGCTTGGAGATCTGAAACTCGCGCCGCTCCCGACGGATTTTGTCGGTCACTTCGTCGGCGACGAACGTGGGGGTGGTGAAGATGAAGCTCAGTTCGTCGATCTTCTCCAGCTCCGCCTTTAAGGCCTCGTAGGCGTACATCGAAAAGCAGGACGCAGCGACCTTGAGCTTGGCTCCCGGTTTGAGGCTTTGCTTGAGATCGTCACCGAGCAGTCGGTTGATGTTGTCGATGATCTCCATCAGCGCTGCCCCTTGTCGCTGGGCTTGCGCTGATTGCTCTTGGCGTCGATCCAACTATCGAGTTCTGAGCGTCGGAAGCGCCAGGTTCCGCCCAGCTTGAACGCGGGGATTTCTCCGTTCTGGGCTAGGCGATAGACCGTGCGTTTGCCGGCCTTCAGAAAAACGGCAACCTCATCGAGTGTCAGGATTTCCCCTTTAGAACCTGCCATGTTGCTGCTTGCGCCCCTGTTGATCGCTGCTTGCCAAGTCTGGCCATTCTTGCACATCACCGCCGCTCGTCGGCGGCCATCGATTGAGGTGTTGCGGGTACTTGTTAAACGCCATCCTTCAGGACGCCGACCTAGCCTAGACGCAATCGCCAGCCTAATTAGTGGTCACTTTGCCTATCGTCGCCAACGCACTGTCCAATTCCGAATCGGCCGAAAGCGGAGGTTCGCAACATTGCCCGCGAGCTACCGGAAGAGGGCAACATGACGACGGGTGCTTGCTTGGGTTACCTTGATTCACACACTCACTAGACTTTGCCCATGGCGCATTTCGTCCACGCTGCCGACATTCACCTGGATCGAAGCTTGCCAGCGCTACTGGATGGCCGGGCGACGCATCCGTTTGTGCTCGCACCGCGCCTGGCATTTATCCGCCTGATCGACTACGTCATCGAGTCGGATGCGGCGTTCCTGGTCCTGGCCGGCGATGTCTACGACGGCGCGTGGAAGGACGTGAGCACGGGCCTGTTCTTCCATCAACAGGTCGGTCGCTTGAGGTCACGCGGGGTGCCGGTATACCTGTTGCATGGGAACCACGACGCGGAGTCGGCGATGCCCAAGACGTTGGTGCCGCCAGACAACGTACGGCTCTTTTCGGCGCGCTCCCCACAGTCGTTTGAGTTTGAGCCGTTGCACATCCATCTGCATGGCCAGAGTTTCGCTCAGGCCGACACGCGCGAGAACTTGGCCAGTGCGTACCCACGCCCGGTAACCGGTTGCGTGAACATCGGGGTGTTGCACACCGCGCTAGCAGGCTCACCGCCACATTCGCCCTACGCGCCGTGCACGCTGGAGCAGCTGAAGGGGCATGGTTACGACTATTGGGCGTTGGGGCATGTGCATCAGTACAAGATGCTTGCGACAGACCCTTACATAGTCTTCCCAGGCAACCTGCAGGGGCTGCACATAAAGGAACTGGGTGCACGTGGCGCGGTGTCCGTACCCATCGAAGACGGGCACCTGGGTGCGCCAGAATTCGTGGCCATGGATGTCCTGCGGTTCCACCTGCTCGACATGGTCGTGCCGGCATCGGTGCAGACGCTAGCCGCCTTGGTTGGGGAAGTGCGAAAGGCCATTGAATCGGCGAGCGACGGGGCTGACGGGCGGCACTTGGCCATGCGTGTGGTTTTGCGTCTTGACACGACGGTACATCCGTCGCTGTGCCGGTCCAAGACCATGCTACGGGATGAGATGGAAGGCTTGTTCGCCCAGTTCGAGGATCAGGTCACTCTGGAGGGCACTGAATTCCATCTGCGCGCGCGGCCGGCGGCGAGTGGAACGGGCGAGGCCCAGGACGCGATCGCTTCCCTGGACGCCTACTTTGCGCAGGCAGCCGGAGATCCGGCATTCATGGGGACACTCCGGGACAACCTGCAAGCGGTGCTGAGCAAGCGTAAACCGTCGGAGACATCCACGGAATCGCTTTTGGAGCAAATCGCCAACGATGAGTTGGATACGGCAATCAACGATGCGGCCGAGCAGCTGCGCACCCGATTGCGGACGATCGAGTAATGCGATTCCAGACGTTCGAGGCCACTGCTTACGGCAAGTTTGACTTGCAGAAGCTTGAGTTCCCCGCAGCACCCTCCGTGTTGTTGGTCTACGGCCCCAATGAAGCAGGGAAGTCGTCGATGCGGCAAGCTATCGTCGATTTTCTGTTTGGCGTCCCACTACAAACCAGCCAGGCCTACCTGCACCCAAGGCCAGGCATCATCCTCGCTGCCGATGTGTTGGTTGCTGATCAATCCTTGCGGGTGACGCGCAACACGAAGCGCCGGGACTCTTTGACGGTTGAGGGCCAGGGCGTGTTCGACGAGGCGACGTGGCTAGCGCGCCTAGGTGGGATAGACCGCGCCACGTTCGAGCGCCTGTTTGCACTTGGCAGGGATGAACTTGTCGCGGGTGCACGAGAAATGCTCGATCCTGATGCGAACGCGAGCAGGACGTTGTTTGAGGCAGCGGCGGGCCTGACCACTTATACCGAAATGTCCCGTCGCTTGAACGACGAAGCGGCCGAGGCATATTCGTCGCGCCGGCAGAGTACGGCGTTTGCTAAGGCGAAAGAGCGGTTTGAACTGGCGTCCGCGTCCCTGCGTCAACATGAGCACAAGGAGCCTGCCTATCGTGTGTTGCAAAAGGCGCGGAGTGAGACACAGCGGCAGCTGGAGGAGATCGATAGCGACCGACGTGCGAAACGCGCTTATTTGACTGGCAGGACACGGATAGCCAGGACCCTGCCGCAATTGCGCGACTACGACGAGCTGGAATCGCAGCTGGCTAGCACGGAGCCGATGGTTGTAGGCAACGAACTACGGACGGAGGTTACGAAGGGATACAGCGAAAGGCAGACGTTAAGCGAACGCCGTGCTGGGTTGGTCAGAGCGCAGGAGGCCGACGAGCGCGATCGAAACACGATAAGTGTCCGACCAGAGGTGGTCGCCGCTGCGCCTGACGTCAAGGAACTCGAACTGCTACGCAGTCAAGCGCTCAAGACGCTGGAGGACATTCCAAAGAGGATCGCGCAGCGCGAGCAGCTGCGACCAGAAATCGAGCAGGAACTAGCGGTGCTGGGCATGGCCGGAGAATCGCTCGATGGCTTATATACGCGATTACCCACGCTCGCGCAGATCAGTGCCATTGCGGCGGCGGCCACGGCGATGACCGAGCTGGAAACGCGGCGCCGGGACCTGAGTTCCGGTCATGAGGCGGCAGTAGAAACGCAGGCGGCTTTGCTGGCCGACATCGCCGAACTTAGCGCTGAGGACCCTGAACCGCTGCGTCGTTGCTTGTATGCCCTGGAAACGACAGCCAATCTCGGCGAGCTGCGGGCTCGGCGCGATCAGCTGGCTGTTGAAGCAAGCAGCCTGACGGAACGCCGGGTGGTGCTGGGACTGTCCCCCGAGGACCTCGACGCCGAGTTTGACCCGCCGAAGGAGGCCGTGGCCAAAGATATCGTGCGCGAGCAGCGGAAATTGGCTGAGAGCGTCGTCACGCAGGGGCGTCTTGTCGAAGAGTGTGAGGATACCCGCGTCGGCCTGGAAGCGCGGCTGGCCGAGATGGAGCAGTCGGATATTCCAAGTCTCGATGCGCTAATGCAACTGCGGCGCGAGCGAGATTCTGCCTTGGATGAGCTCATTTCTAATGGATCGCCGGACGCCGTTGCCGTGTCTAAGTATCGGCCACTGGTAACCGAAGCAGATGCGTTGAGCGATCGGCGCTTCGACAAGGCCAGTGCGGCCCACGAGCTAGATAGTCTGCGTGCAGACCACGTGGCGTGTATGGCACGAGCGAAGGCGGCGCGGGCGGCGGTAGAGTCGGCGAAAAGTAAGCAGCTGGAGGTAGTGGGTGGTTGGGAAAGCTTGTGTCAGGCTGCCGGGCTACCAGCCGTGGATATGGAGAATTATGGCTCGTGGTTGAGCGAGTATCGAGCGGTGCGTGCTTCCGATACCGCGCATCGGTCGCGCGCCAAGAGCCACCGAAAAACGCTTGATGCCCTTGTTCCGCTCGCCATGGATATTCTCGGGCACTTGGCGCTTCCACAGCAGCCATGGGGCGACGACCCGCTGGTGCCTATTGATGCCGTGTTGACCGAAGGTAAGCGCGTCCTGGGTGAATGTGAGAAACAGCAAAGTGCAGCGGCTAGCCTGAAACGGCGTGGAGACGAAGGTGCGCGTCTCCTTGAAGAGTCGGCTGCACGTATAGCCGCGCTGGAGGCAGAGGCCACCAATCACGCGAAGACGTTGCGTGAGGTCTTGAGTATGGCGGGCCTCGCCGAGACGCTGTCAGCTGAGTGGGCTCGCGACGCGGGGCGACGCATCGAGGCGTTACGGACCAAGGCCCGTGAGTTCCATGAGCGCGACGAAGCCCGCATCAATCCCATGCGCCGTGATCTGGATAAGTATGAGAACAAGGTGCGAGAGCTGGCGGCACGGATAGGAGAGCCGACAGTAGGCTCTTGGCAAGCGATGCTGGAGTCGCTGGTGACGTTGAGCGAATCACATGTCGCTCTGGCGCGCAAACACGAGACCATCGAGGAGCGAATGGGTGAGCGTCAACTCAAATTGAATGACGTCTCTGGCCAGTTGAAGGAGATGGACGATCAACTGCAGGCCCACTATGCGCAACTTGAGGTAGCTGATTTTGACGAATTCAGCGTACTTGCCAACGCTCGGGACGAGTGGGATCGTGCGGTAGCAGCGCGTGATGAGAAACGACGCACGTTAATGCAGGCGGAAGATGGGCGTTCGATCGAAACGCTTCGTTCGGAGGCCGAGGGGGTGGACGCCGACGACCTGATGGTTGAGATTGACGCGCTGAACCAGGAGGTTGAGGGGATCGAGACACGCTACGGGGAGGCCGTGGCGGCACTGCGCTTCGCAGAGAAGGCCGTAGACGGCGTGACACCATCGGACGCTGCTGTGCTTGCGATGAGTGAGCGTGCCAGTGCGACCCTCGCGTGGAATCGGGCGCTGGACGAACATGTTCGATGCTTGATCCAGCAGCAGTTGCTGGATTGGGCCATCGGACGATTCAGGGAGGACCACCAATCGCCTCTGGTGGCAGCGGCCGAGCGTTACCTGCAGATCGTGACTTGTGGGGCGCACACGCGACTGTTGGTTGATGATTCGAACCCCCGGAACCCTCAGCTCCTCGTTTTGGGAAGAGATTCACAGATGCCGCGAACCATGGCGGCTTTGAGCGAAGGGACGCGCGACCAGCTGTATCTGGCATTGCGCTTGGCAGGGTTGGAACTGCACTTGGACGAAGGCCGCACGCCGCTCCCCTTCGTGGCTGACGATCTGTTTGTGAATTTCGATGACACCCGCGCGGCGGCAGGTTTCACCGCCTTGGGCGAACTGGCGCGCCGCACGCAGGTCGTTTACTTCACCCATCACCAGCATCTCACGGATCTCGCACAGGCCACTTTGGGCAATGCCGTAACGGTGGCTCGTCTGTCCTGAAGGTCTATATCGGCAGGATCGGCATCACGACTCGGACCCCTCGCGAGTGAAGCGCGACAGCCTTCTTGAGGGTCCGCCGTGGATATGCGACCTTCGGTCTGTTGGCTAGTGGGGGTGCGCAAATTGAGCGAGCAGGACTGTCCGCAGGAAGCGTGCACGGCGGACGCTGTTTTGTTCGGCTAGATGTGGACACGTGCAAAAATGACGCCTTGGAGCGGGTATGGGTCATCTGCGCAGGGTATCAACGGAATTTGCGGGTATCTATGCGGGTATGAATTCTGTTTTACTGTAATGACAATGAATTAAAACAAAGAGATACATCGCATATGCTCCTGATGATCGACAACTACGATAGTTTCACGTTCAACCTCGTGCAGTATCTGGGCGAGCTTGGACAGCAGGTGAAGGTCGTGCGCAACGACGCGCTGGATGTGGCCGCCATTCGCGCATTGAGGCCCACGCACATCATGATTTCGCCGGGCCCCGGCACGCCGGACGACTCGGGTGTATCGCTTGATGTGCTGGGCGAGTTGGGCTGCGAGATCCCGATATTCGGCGTGTGCCTGGGTCATCAGGCGATCGGCCAGGTGTTCGGCGGAAAGGTGATCCGCGCCAAACAGATCATGCACGGCAAGACCTCGCCGGTGCGCCACCGCGGTCAGGGTGTGTTCGCGGGGTTGCCGGACCCGTTCGAGGCGACCCGCTACCACTCGCTGGTGGTGGAGCAGTCATCGCTGCCGGATTGTCTTGAAGTGACGGCGTGGACCGAAAACCCGGACGGCTCGATCGACGAGATCATGGGCTTGCGCCACAAGACGCTGCCGGTGGAAGGTGTGCAGTTTCATCCCGAGTCGATCCTGACCCAGCATGGCCACGACTTGCTGCGCAATTTCCTGGGCCTGCCGCTGAAGCTGGCGGCATGAACGCAGAAGTGATCAGCAGGGCGGGGCGCGACATCACGATCACGCCGCAGGAAGCGTTGCAGCGCACGATCGAGCACCGCGAGATCTTCCACGACGAAATGATTGCGCTGATGCGTCAGATCATGCGCGGCGATGTGAGCCCGTTGATGACGGCGGCGATCATTACCGGCCTGCGCGTGAAAAAGGAAACCATTGGCGAGATCACCGGCGCGGCACGTGTCATGCGCGAGCTGTCGGCAAAGGTGCCGTTCACCGGTACTGAAACGGCCGCTGGCCAAGATCATCTGGTCGATATCGTCGGTACCGGCGGTGACGGCGCCTCCACTTTCAACATCTCCACCGCATCGATGTTTGTTGCGGCGGCCGCAGGTGCGCGCGTGGCCAAACACGGCGGACGCAGCGTGTCGTCGAAATCCGGCAGTGCCGACGTGCTGGAAGCGTTGGGCGCAAAGATCGATCTGACCCCAGCGCAGGTCGCGCAGTGCATGGCAGAAACCGGCATCGGTTTCATGTTTGCGCCGAACCATCATCCGGCGATGAAGGTGGTAGCCCCCGTACGCAAGGAAATGGGCGTGCGCACGCTGTTCAACATTCTCGGTCCGCTGACCAACCCGGCTGGCGCGCCGAACATCCTGATGGGCGTATTCCATCCCGATCTGGTTGGCATCCAGGTGCGTGTATTGCAGCAGCTCGGTGCGCAGCATGCGCTGGTGGTGTGGGGCCGCGACGGGATGGACGAGATTTCACTGGGCGCGGCGACCCTGGTCGGCGAGCTGCGCAACGGCGTGGTGCGTGAGTATGAGATTGAGCCGGAGGATTTCGGCCTGGCGATGGCCTCCAGCCGCAATCTGCGGGTGGAGGATGCCGCGGAATCGAAAGCGATGCTGCTGGAGGCGCTGGAGGGCCGTCGTGGCGTCCCGCATGACATCGTCTGCCTGAATGCCGGCGCGGCGCTGTATGCGGCCGACGTGGTGGATTCCATCGATGACGGCATCGAACTCGCGCGTTCAACGGTTGCCAGTGGCGCTGCACATGCGAAAATGCAAGCCTTCGTGGCGGCTACCCAACGTCTTTTTGCCGGCTCGATGTAGGAGCACACTCGTGCGCGACTCATTCCATTGACGACACCACATCGCCATCGCGCATAGGATGCGCTCCTGCACAAACAGCGAGATGCCATGACCGACATCCTTAATCGCATTCTTGCCCGCAAGACGGAAGAGATCGCCGAACGCCGGGCGAAGCTGCCGCTGGTGGAACTGGCGGCCCGCATCGCCGAACTGCCGGATACCCGTGGTTTTGCCGCCGCGATCGAGGCGAAGATCGCCGCTGGTCTGCCGGCCGTGATTGCCGAGGTGAAGAAAGCCAGCCCGAGCAAGGGCGTGATCCGTGCGAATTTCGATCCGGCGTCGATTGCGCGCAGCTACGAGGCGGCCGGTGCCGCCTGCCTGTCGGTGCTTACGGACAGCGATTTTTTCCAGGGCAGCGAAGCGTTTCTGCAGCAGGCCCGCGCGGCCTGTTCGCTGCCGTTGTTGCGCAAGGATTTCATCATCGATCCGTACCAGGTACACGAGGCCCGTGCGATCGGTGCCGATTGCGTCCTGCTGATCGTCGCCGCGCTGGATGATGACGTGTTGCTGCAGCTGTCACTGCTGGCGGCTGAACTCGATCTGGACGTGCTGTGCGAAGTGCACGACGAGGAAGAGCTGGAGCGCGCGATGGCCTTGCCGGTACCGCTGATCGGCGTCAACAATCGCAACCTACGTAGTTTCGAAACTTCGTTGGAAACCTCGCTGACGCTGCAGGGACTGATCGAATACGACCGAGTGCTGGTGGCTGAATCCGGCATCCATACACCCGAGGATGTGGCGCGCTTGCGGGAAGGCGGCATCCAGGCGTTTCTGGTCGGCGAGGCGTTCATGCGTGCGGAAGATCCCGGCAGCGAATTGCGGCGGCTGTTCGGCACCCCGTGACCGCCATGCTCCCGGGGGATACAAACGTAGTGCATGAGCTGGGCAACACAGATGTGGACAAGATGGATGGGGACGCCACGATGGCGCCCGTCGTGCTGTTCGATTTTGACGGTGTACTGATTCACGGCGACGCGTTCTATCTGTTCATCCGCGAGCGCTATGTCCGCTCGCTCTGGCGTCCGTTGCTGGCGCTGCTGTGCACGCCGCTGCTGCTGCTGCAATTGCCGTTCTCGCGCCGGCTGCCGGTGCGCATGCTGGTGCGCATCGCCTTGCTTGGTCTGGGCGAGAAGCGCTACCAGGCCATCGCATGTGGTTTCGCCGCCACACTGGCGCGCCGGCCGCGTCAGTTCTACCGCGACGGATTGCATGCGTTACGTCGTCACCAGGCAGCTGGCGATCGGGTGATCGTGGTGACCGGCTGCGAACAGGTCCTGGTGAACGGCATCCTGCAGCAGCTGGGACTGACCAACCTGGAGGTATTTGCCTCGCAGTTGCGACCCGGCTGGCTCGGCATGCGGCCGCTTCGACACAACGTGGGCCGGCGCAAAGTGAAGCAATTGGCGCAGCACGGCCTCACCGCGTGGCAGGTGGCGTACAGCGATTCGCTGCTTGACGTGCCGATGTTGAAGCCGGCCAGGGAGGTGGTGCTGGTCAACGGCACGCCCAAACTGTGCAAGAAAGTCGAGAAGGCACTTGGCCGGACGATTACCCGCGTCGAGTGGTTTTGAAGCGAGTCGCGACGACCTTCTTGTAGCTGCGCTCCGGCGGTGTGGTTTGGGATGAGCGTCGGCGAATCCCACCAGCCACGCTGCGGGAATGATGGGCTTCGCCGGCGCTCACCCAACCTACGCGGTACATCGGGGTCGGCTGGCGCGTGCTGCATGGTTTCCTGCATGCACGATGTCGGCACAGGGGATACATTTGGGCCGACTTATCTTGGGCACGATGCATAGGAGCATTCACATGGAAGCACCGACGGCCGCTCCGATTTTGCTGTTCTCGTACGGCACCCTGCAGGACAGACAGGTCCAGCTCGCGAACTTCGGCCGCGAATTGATCGGCCGTGCGGATGCGTTGCCTGGCTATACGCAGACGATGGTGGCGATCGACGATCCGCATGTAGTGACAACCAGCGGCAAGACACACCATCCGATCGTTGAGCCGGCATCGAATCCCCACGATGAGGTTACGGGCACGGTGTTTGAAATCACCGCCCGGGAACTGGCAGCGGCCGACGAGTACGAGGTTTCCGACTATCGGCGCATTGCCGTGACGCTCAAATCGGGCGCCCAGGCCTGGGTCTATGTGCGCGCGTGATGCGCCCCAGGTGGCAGCAAGGCGCTCCGCGCTCTTGTGGGAGCGACTTCAGTCGCGATGCTCCTGCCGTCCGTACCCAATAGCGATCATGCCCCAAGCCCACGAAACCGAGCCCACCAGCGACGTAGCGACGTAGGCTGGGCTGAGTGCCGGTGAATCCCAACACCTGGATGCGGGATTGTTGGGGTTCGCCGGCACTCAGCCCAACCTACGGGTATCGCCGGCGGGCGCAAACCTCAGCGGGTGCCGCGCACCACGATCGTCTTGCCGGTGACGTCGATCATGCGCTGCTCTTCCAGCTGCTTGAGCACGCGGCCGACCATCTCGCGCGAACAGCCAACGATACGACTCACTTCCTGACGCGAGATGCGGATCTGCGTGCCGTCCGGGTGGGTCATCGAATCCGGCTCCTGGCACAGGTCGAGCAGGGTGCGCGAGATGCGGTTGGTGACATCCATGAACGCCATCCGGCTGACCTGGCGTGAAGTGCGCAGCAGACGGTTGGTCAGCTGGGCGCCGATCGTGAACAGTATCTTCGGACATTCCTCGCGCAGCGGGCCTTCCATCAGCTGGAAAAGTCGCTCGTAGCTAATTTCGGCCATCTCGCAGGGTGTACGCGTGCGCACCATCGATTCGCGCTGCGCCTGCTCTACGAACAGGCCCATCTCGCCGATGAACTGGCCCCGGCTGATGTAGGCGAGGATCAGCTCGCGACCCTGCTCGTCCTCGGTGCATACCGCCAGCGAGCCTTCGATGACGTAATACAGCGTGTTGGCTGGATCGCCCGGGCGGATGATGGCGGTCTTGCCGGGATAACGGCGGCGATGACATAGCGCCAGAAAGCGCTCCATCGCGGCCGGGTCCGGTGCAAACCCGAGCGGCGCCTGGGAACGTTCGAAAGCCTGTTGGAGCTGGTATTTGAGTTGCGCCACGTTCATTCCCGAAATGATTGTTGTCAGCGTCGATTACTGCAAGCACAGCATGCATTGTCCGTGACCATCCCCGCTGGTGCGGCATTATGACAAACCTGGGCGACTTGCCGCAGGTTCAGTTTTTTTCCATTTTGCCGCATACTTGGCGGTCTTTACGGTGGCGACGGGTTTGTCGCACGCCGGTCACGAGGGTCGCGGAAGGTTACTACCTGCGCGTCATACCATTCTGCGGGGACCCTTGTCGCTAACCCGCCTCCACATTCTGGCCGAATGAACGGTCATGGAGAGCCGCCCGTGGTAAAACCACTTCCCCGTCTGCGTCTGCAGGGTTTCAACAACCTGACCAAGGCGTTGAGCTTCAACATTTACGACATCTGCTATGCGGTGTCCGAAGACCAGCGCCGCAACTACATCGAGTACATCGATGACCAGTACGACGCTGACCGCCTGACCCAGATCCTCACCGACGTGGCGGAGATCATCGGCGCGAACATCCTGAACATCGCGCGTCAGGACTACGACCCGCAGGGCGCCTCGGTGACCATGCTGATCTCCGAGGAACCGGTGCTGGAGAAGCTCGGCCGCGACACCATTACCGGTGCCGTCGTCGCGCACATGGACAAGAGCCACATCACCGTCCACACCTATCCGGAAACGCATCCGCACAACGGTATCGCGACGTTCCGCGCGGACATCGACGTGGCCACCTGTGGCGTGATCTCCCCGCTGAAGGCGTTGAACTACCTGATCGACAGCTTCGAGTCGGACATCGTGGTGTGCGACTACCGTGTGCGCGGATTTACCCGTGACGTGAAGGGCAAGAAGCACTTCATCGATCACAAGATCAACTCGGTGCAGGACTATCTGGCCAAGCACATCCGCCAGAAATACGAGATGTTCGACGTCAACGTGTACCAGGAAAACATGTTCCACACGAAGATGCACATCAAGGACTTCGACCTGGATACGTATTTGTTCGATTCGCACGCCGATGACCTCTCGTTCAAAGAGCGCCAGCGCATCGAGCAGCTGCTGCGCCGCGAGATCGAGGAACTGTTTCACGGCCGCAATCTGATGTGACGAAAAACCCGCCGAAAGGCGGGTTTTTCGTTGTGGGACTGGCGTTGTGGGACTGGCGTTGTGGGACTGGCGTTGTGGGACTGGCGTTGTGGGACTCGAGTTGTTTCACTCGGGTTGTGGGGCGATTTCGCGCTCTGCCCCCTCTCCCATTGGGAGAGGGTTGGGGTGAGGGTTCGGGCGCTCGCGGTAATGCTTATTCCCCGTCACCCCTGCTTTTGCTGTCGTTGCTCTTGTGGGAGCGACTTCAGTCGCGATGCTCTGCTTGATTTATTGTTTTTGCAGTGCAGAACGGTTCGTCTTCCTACGGAGGACTAAACTCAGTAGCTCTATAGCAAGCAAGCCAAGCCAGAGCATCACGACCGAAGTCGCTCCCACAAGGGCCAAAGCCGCCGACCCAAATCACTGCCATCGCGGCGAATACCGCTCTTACACGCGATACGCAACGAGCTTCATCACCATCGAGCTGAAATGCATCAGCTTCGGCAATGGAAACGGCAATTCGATGCCGCCTCGCTCCCGCGCCGCTTGTGCGTGCCGGATCTCGTCAGTCTGCATCTGCGCCAGCACGGCGCGCGAGCGTTCGTCCTGGGCGGGAAGTTTTTCCAGGTGCTCGGCCAGATGGGCCTCGACCTGACGTTCGGTCTCCACTACAAAGCCGAGGCTGAGCGGATCGCCGGCCAGGGCGGCCGCAGCGCCGATCGCGTAGCTGCCCACGTACCACAGCGGGTTGAGCAGGCTCGGACGGCTGTCCAGTTCTTGCAGGCGGGCGGCGCACCAGGCCAGGTGGTCGGTTTCCTCCGCGGCGGCGTGCAGCAGATGCCTGCGGTTGTCGGCGCTGCGTGCCAGCGCGGCCTGGCCGAAGTACAGCGCCTGCGCGCAGACCTCGCCGGTATGGTTGATCCGCATCAGGCCAGCGGCGTGGCGGCGCTCGGCGTCATCCATATCCGTTTCGGGGATATCGGCGGCGGGCGAGGGGCGGTGCGCTTGCGGCGAACCGGCGATCGCTTCCAGCGCGCGCTCGCAACCGGCCAGCAGGCGATCGAAGGGACTCAGCGTGCGAGCGTTCATGGATGCTTCCTGATTCAATGGGGTTCCAGTTGTTGTGCCAGCAAGGTCAGTGGATGCTGGTGCAACCAATTCAAGCCCTGCGCATCGATGCCGACGGCCAGATGCAGACGGCAGCCGATATTGGACGACAGCAGACGCTGCGGTTCCAGTGGGGCGGCCTGACGCAGCGTGTCGTCACGCAGTTGCGCGGCACGTTCGGGAAACTCCAGCAGGTGACTGCCGGCTGCTCCGCAGCAATACGGTGGCCGTGGCAGCAACATTACCTCGAGCTCGGGCACGCGGCGCAGCAGCTGCCATAGTGCGCCATCGCTGCGCGCCACATTGATCTGGGTGCACGGCAGATGCAGCGCGATTCTTTGCGCCAGCGGTCGGAAGCGCAGTCGATCGGCATGTGTTGCCAACAGTTCCAGCGGATCGATCACGCTCACGCCGGGAAGCGCGCGGCGCAACGTGCCGAGGCAGCCGGGCGTCACGGAGATGAGCTGGGTCGCTCCACTGGCCGTCCAGGCCTGGCGTACACGCTGTGCGGCCTGTTCGGCGGAGTCCGCTGCGCCGCCATGCAGGTCCATCGCGCCGCAACAAAACGCGGGCAGCACGCTCACCTGAAATCCCGCAGCCTCGAGCAGGGTGATGGCCGCCTGTTGCGCTTGCGCGTCATCGACGCTGGCCACGCAACCGGGAAACAGTGCCAACGGTGATTTTCCACGGGCCTCTCGGCTGGCACGAACCGGTGCGGCTGGGGCGCTGGAAGGCATCGTAAGCAAGGCGGTGCGCCATGCTGAACGGGTCGGCAGCACGTCAGTTAGCCAGTTTTTCCAGCGAGCAAAGGCCAGCCAGCCGCCGACCCGACGTAGCCGGCGCATCGATGCAGGGCGGCTGATCAGGTTCAGTAATTGGCGCGGGCGTTGCGGAGCCGGCCCCAACAGAGCTCGCGTCTCGATCAGCAATTCGCCGTATTGCACGTTGGCCGGACACACCTTTTCGCAATTCAGGCAGCCCAGACAATGATCCAGGTGTTCGCGCAATGTGGTGCTGGGGCTGGCCTGGCGGCGAGCCAGTGCAGCGGCGATCGCGATCCGGCCGCGCGGCGATTCCGCCTCGTTGCGGTCCAGCGCGTACGTGGGACAAACCGGCAGGCACAGCCCGCATTGCACGCACTGGTCGGCCAGCTCGACAATGCGGCCGGAAGCCAAGCTTACGGGGGACTTTTCAAGCGGCATGCTGGTCATGCTATCATTGCCAGCTCACAGCCCGCCGGTCGGTGGGCTTGCGCCATGCATGACAGCTCCGCTATCATCTCGCGCCTTTGTTCCACCGATTACGTGTACCGCCTGACGGCGGCAGACTAGGTATTCTGAAATGAAAACGTTTAGCGCCAATGCAGACAACGTCAAGCGCGACTGGTTCGTGGTTGACGCCACGAACAAGACGCTCGGTCGCCTGTCGACTGAAATCGCTCGTCGTCTGCGCGGCAAGCACAAGCCGGAATACACCCCGCATTGCGACACCGGCGATTATATCGTGGTGATCAACGCGCAGAAGGTGGCCGTCACCGGTGCCAAGCTGGACGACAAGAAGTACCACCGCTACACCGGCTACATCGGCAACCTGAAGACCACGAGTCTGAAGGACCTGCTGGCGACCTATCCGGAGCGCGTGATCGAGATCGCCGTCAAGGGCATGCTGCCGAAGAACCCGCTGGGCCGCGAGATGTATCGCAAGCTCAAGGTGTACGGCGGCGCCGAGCATCCGCATATCGCACAGCAGCCGCAGGCGCTGGAACTCTAAGGAATTATCATGACGATCCAGCAGAATTACGGCACCGGCCGCCGCAAAACCTCCGCCGCCCGCGTGTTCCTGCGCAAGGGCAAGGGCGAGATCGTGGTCAACGGCAAGTCACTTGAGCAGTTCTTCGGTCGCGAGACCTCGTGCATGATCGTGCGCCAGCCGCTCGAACTGACCGAGAACACCAGCAAGTTCGACATCACGGTCACCGTCGCCGGCGGCGGCATCACCGGTCAGGCCGGTGCGATCCGTCTGGGCATTGCCCGCGCGCTGATCGAGTACGACGAAAGCCTGAAGTCGCCGCTGCGCAAAGCTGGTTTTGTTACCCGCGATGCCCGCGAAGTCGAGCGCAAGAAGGTTGGTCTGCACAAGGCGCGTCGCGCGACCCAGTTCTCCAAGCGCTAATTCCTGTCACGGAAATCGCGTTTGTCGGTTCGATGCACAAAAGTCAGAGCGCATCGATCCAGTAGTTTTTGGGAGATCGTCTAACGGTAGGACGACAGCCTCTGACGCTGTCTATCTAGGTTCGAATCCTAGTCTCCCAGCCAAAACAGAAAACCCGCCCTCGTGGCGGGTTTTTTGTTTTGGCTGGGGAAAGGAGGCGAGGCTAGTGACCAGGCACCTCCGATGCCTCGCCCTTGGGCCATCGGCTGCGCCGATGTTCGCTTCTGCATTCCGCCTTTCCGGTCGACTAGTCATAAGGAACGACAGGGACTTCTGCAGGCTGGCCCCGCGAAGCGGAGTTCGGCTTTGAATGGGCCGAACAGTCCCAGTCTCCCATTCAAGATCAGGGGCCCAACGAAAACGGGGCGTTTGATCTTGGGGCTGTAAAAGGGCTTCAAGGCATCGGTGCTCGTCCCGAGACAATCAGCGATCCACGGCCACACGAATTCGTGAGATGCGATCCCATTGCAATCAGATCGTCTTGAAGTCCTTCCTGCCACCAGTTGTTGAATGAGTACAACCGTACAAGGGACATTCAGTTGCGCGTTGCGATGCAGACACGATCATCACGCAACTTGGCGGACGCTGAGCTCAGTCGGCGCTGACAAGATATCTGTCGCGTTTGGGAAGACGCAGCCGACAGCAGATGTATCCCTCTTCTTGGATCACGACGATCCGAGTCCTCTTGGTCAACTAACTTGGGGCAGGTCAATCCTGACCCTGACGGTCGTGCGGAGAAAAGCATGAAAACATTCAAATATCTCGCTTTGGCAGCCGTTGCCGCAGCGTGCTTCACAGCGACCGCTCCGAAGGTAGAAGCTCAGGTTGTCATCCGTGTCGGCGTCGCCCCGGAATGTCCCTACGGCTACTACGACTACAATCCCTACCCCTGCGCGCCCTACGGCTACTACGGACCGGAGTGGTTTACCGGAGGTGTCTTCATCGGCGCTGGCCCGTGGTTTCGTGGACACGGCAACTTCCATGGTCATGTAGACAATCACTACGATGCGCAGCGTGGCTATCGCGGTCCGATGCCCGCGCGTGGCGAGAGAGCCGATCCATCGAGGCACCCTGAACGGGTTGCCAACTTCAGAGGCAATGAAATGCGCGATGGGCGTGGCCATGTAAGCAACGGCGACGAACATGGGCATGATGACGGCCATGACAACAGGCACTGAGAGCGGCCTGCACGAATGATGCAGTGACGGGTGAAAGCCCGCTGGATCGATAGCGGACTCTCCAGCAATCCCAGGCGCAGGCCAAATTGAGGCGCAGCGGCCGCGTCAGCCGATGCTGGATGGAACCTCCTGAGTGGCCATAAGCCATGGTTTGATAAAGGCAGGCGTGGCGTGGCGCGGACGGAAGCGCAGCTTTCGCTTCGCGCCATGCTGCGGCCGCCGCGGCGGTCGCCAACGTCGTCCTGGAGGCGGCGGGCGCAGAGACCCTGGTTCCCTCTCTGGCTCGTGCCAGAGAGCGCTAAGCTTGCGGCCTCGGACGCCATCCTTTTGTTGCCGGGGACTCATGGGGTCGGCAATCCGCTACCCCAGGGCATGTCTCTCAGCCGGGCATTCCAGACGTCCAGACGTCTGAATTTAAAAGATTTTGCGGTGGCACCCGGCTCATCTGATGCACATTCCATTTTTCATGCGAACAAAGGGTTGGGCGTGCGGAGTTAGCTCACATTCGTGGCTGAAAACTTGATCGATGGTTGGCTTGATTTCGGGGGGAATCATGGCTGAGTTGGAGATACGGGTGGTATCCATGCGCAGGGAAGGGCTGCTGGTGGAGCTCGGTCGTGTCGTCTACGAGTATGGTTATGCGCTGTTGCGACAGCGCCTGACCCAGGAGGCGCGAGGGGCGAGCCTGATCATGGTGTTGCGCGGCCCCGACGAGCGCCAATTGGCGCTGGAAGACGCACTGGGCACGCATCCGGGTGTACTGAGCTTCGAGTCGATACCGTACGAATCCGCTTCGGCAAACCGTGCAACGTTCATTGCCGGAAGGAAGCGCCCTGCTGCCTTGGCGCGTGCATCAGCGGCGACATTCACACCGGTCGCCACAGGTGCCGACATAGCGTCGGTCGAGCGGGTTCTGCCGAATCTGGCCAGGGAATATCCCGGCATATTCCCCTTGCTGATCAAGCTTGGACACGCACTGCATCCCGAGGCGCGTGATGCCTCGCTGTACCTTGCGGGCCGTCGCATCGGTCGCTGGGTCTACAGGCGCGATTTCGAACTGGGCGCCAAGCTTGGACTAGCCGACGCCATCAAGCGGGTTGCGTTGCCGGCACTGCGTAAGCTGGTTTCCACCGAGGTGGATAACGAGCGATTGCATATCCGCGACTGCCCGCTATGCCAAACCGGAGGCGCGTCAGGCGGCCGGTTTTTCTGCGGCTTCATCGAGGGGTTGCTGGCCGAGCCGGTGGCATCGCCTTCGTTATTCGTGCGCGAGACGAGCTGTCACGGCGACGGTGCGGCCGCCTGTGTTTTTGAGATTTCCTGCTGAGTCACCCAAGCCGTCCCACTTTTCGATGGGTCAGCCCAAGTGCATACCCGAGCTGGCGCGGGATGCGCCCACAGCGGGAGGATTGCCGGTCAAGTTATTTGCGAACTCTTCGGCGATGACCGTGGTGCTGAAATGCTGTGCGACGAACTCTCTCGCCGCCGCTCCCATTGTCTGACGACGGTCGTTATCGGTCATCGCCAGGATCGCTTCGCGCCACGCATCGACATCGATGGGCGGCAGTAGGAAGCCGGTGACGCCGGCCTGCAAAGTTTCTGGTACGCCGCCGATATCACTACCCAGTACGGGAACCTCGCATGCCTGTGCCTCGACCGCGACGCGGCCGAACGTTTCGGGCAGTTTCGAGGGGAAGGCCAGCACGGAAATCGCTTTATAGTAAGGGTGCACGTCATGCACCCAGCCGGTGAAGTGATGTCGATGCGCCGTCTGCAGTTGGGCGGCTATACGCTCGCGCAACAGCGCCGCGTCAGGACCATCGCCGACCCACAGGCAATGCAGCTTTGGCTCGATGAGCATGGCCGCGTTGGCGGCCTCAAGCAGGGTGAAGATGCCCTTGCCTTCACTCATGCGCCCGAAGTAGCCGACCACGATCGAGTCATCATCCAGGCCTAGCTGATTCCGGATTTCAGCACGCTGACTGGTGGAAGGCTGATACAAGGCCATGTCCACCGGGTTGTGCAAAATCTGCACGAGCTGTGGAGGAACTCCCCAGTCGAGATAGGCCTGGCGCGCGTAGTTGGAAACCGCGAAGAAACGTTGCGCAAGACGTGGCAGCAGATAACCGGAGATGCGGCTCATCGCCGGTGTGCGATGCCGGAACAGGGCGACCTTCACCTTCATCAGTCGACCGCAAAAAATCAGCGGCCAATATTCTTTGCCGAAATTGCCGATGAGCCAGTCGGGTCGGTGCTGCCTGATAGCGGCGATGACGGCGCGATAGCCGCGCGGGTCGAACGCATTGCGAAACTTGGCGTAGTACAGGCGCACGTTCGATGCCGCCAGGCCCTGTGCAATCAGGCCGTCCGGATAGACCACCGCACTGACGTCGTGTCCGGCCTCGGCCATGGCCTGCGCCAGTGCCACAAAATGGGTCGCCGCACCGGTGTGTTCGGGATTGGTGCCGACGAACAGGAATTTCATGGGCGCCGCAGTCATTCGCGGCGATCCTCGTAGCCAGAAAGGATCTTCATTCCGAATTGCGGCAACAGGTGGTGCCGGGCAACCTGTATGCGCGGCAGCCGCCATGGATCAGTGCCGGGAATGGCGCGGCCACGGTGGGTTGTCGTCGCGGCCGCGAAGCCTGCTTCACGGGTCATCCCCACCACGCGATCGTCGTAGTCGCCATAGGGGTAGCAGAACTGGCTTACGGGCAGTGCCAGAAGGTCTTCCAGCTCGGCCTTGCTGCCATGGATCTCATTACGCAGCTGCGTCTCGTCGCATTGCGTCAGTCGGGGATGGGTGCGCGTATGGGCGCCGATTTCCATCCCGCCGGCATGCCACTCGCGCAGTTGCTCGGCTGTCATCAGCGGCTTGCTCACGCCTAGTCGCTCCGCATCCCAACGGTTGTGTTGACCGATCTGGCCACTCACGACATAGCAGGTCGCGCCGAATCCGAAGCGTTGCAGCACGGGCATGGCGGCCTGAAGATTGTCCGCGTAGCCATCGTCGAGGGTGATCACTGCGACGCGACCCTCGCGCTCGCCGCGCAGATAGGGTGCAGCCGCAGTCATCGACAGTCCGACATAACCGAGCCGTCGCAGCAGCCACATCTGACGTGCGAATGCGCGCGGGCTCACGTAGAGACTGCGGTAAACACGAATATCGCGAGGCGCCGGCGCGATATTGTGATACATCAGGATAGGAATGGGCGCCATGGAAACAGGCGCCGCGGACGATTGCGCAGGGTAATTCATGCTTCGGACGCTCTTCCGTGACGGTCCAGTACGAGTAGTTGTCATTGCCGCGAGAGATGGTGATCAGGCGGTGATTTTCCGGCGACCTCCTGTCGCCAATCTGTCGAACTCAGTACACCGGTGGCTGCCCGTCCGGTCGGCTCTTGAAGCGCTTGTGCACCCACAGATACTGTTCAGGTGCCTCACGCACCATCTGCTCGATGCAAGCGTTGACGCGGGCCGTATCGTTCAGAACATCGGTACTGGGGAAGTTTTCCAGCGGCGCACCCAGACGCAAGGCATAGCCCTGGCCATCCGGCAGGCGGCGATGGAAGAACGGGATCACCACCGCGCCGGACATTCTGGCCAGATGATGGGTGGCGCTGATGGTGGCCGCCGGCACGCCAAAGAACGGCACGAACACGCTGTCCTTGCTGCGCATGTCCTGATCCGGTGCATACCAAAGCGTACCGCCGCTGCGCAGGTGCTTCACCGTGCCACGGATGTCGTCCTTGTCGAACATGGCCGTCGCGTAATGCAGTCGCGCACGCAGCACGGCCCACTCGAACACGTCCGAGTCCATCCGCCGATACATGCCGGAGATGCGGATGCGCTGCGAGACCAACCGTGCGCACAGCTCCAGATGCGAGAAGTGGCCGCCGACCAGCAAAACACCTTTGCCTTGAGCGCGTGCTGTTTCGAGGTGCTCCAGTCCCTCAATGACCGTGGGTATGCGCGCCATGCTGCGATCGCTGCCCATCCAGCCCAGGGCAAACTCCACCAGCATCAGGCCGATATCGCGCAGGTTCGCATCGACCAGGGCGGTACGCGCGGCGTCATCGAGCTCCGGAAAGCACAGCGCGATATTGGTTTCGGCGATGTGCCGCCGCGCCGAGGGAGTCAGCAGCACCAGGGCGCCGAGACGGCGGCCGAGCCATAACAGCGCGGCGTACGGCAGTTGGGCAATCAGCCAGATCACGCCCGCACCCAGCCACGCCGGCCATTGGCGCGGCGAAAGCAGTGAACGGGTGAAGGTGGGGCGTGGGGTACCGGGCATCGTGCGCATTGTAGCGGCGCACGCCGCGATCCGGCTTACATGGGCCGCGCTCGCTATACTGCCGCGTTCGTTGCAAGGATCGACTGTTGCGCTATCTCTATACCCTCGCGATGTACCTGGTGACGCCGTTGATGGTGCTGCGACTGCTTGCGCGCGGCGTGCGTTCGCGGCCTTACCATCGACGCTGGCCCGAGCGCTTCGGATTTTTCGATACTCCCGGATTCAGTGGAAGTCTGTGGGTGCATGCAGTTTCGGTTGGCGAAGTGAATGCGGCCGAACCGCTGATCAAGGCGTTGCGTCGGGACTATCCGAATGCGCCGCTGGTGATCACCACGGTGACTCCGACTGGTACGGCGCGCGTGCATCAGCTGTTTGGTGACAGCGTGTTTCATGTCTACCTGCCGTACGACTTGCCGTTCGCGGTGAGTCGCTTCCTGCGCAAGGTGCGTCCGCGACTGGCCTTGATCGTGGAGACCGAAATCTGGCCGAACCTGTATTTCGCCTGCCGCAATCGCGGGATTCCGCTGATGATCGTCAACGCGCGGTTGTCCGAGCGCTCGTTGCGCGGCTACAAGCCCTTGCGTGGCGTGGTTCGGTCGGCGCTGCGCTGTGTGCGCAAGATTGCTGCACAGTCGCGTACGGATGCCGCACGCTACCGCTTGCTGGGCGCAGACCCGCAGCAGGTTGTGGTCATCGGCAACATGAAGTTCGACATGCCGATACCGCAGGGCGCCGTGGCCGACGGTGCAGCCATGCGAGAACAGTGGGGGCCGCGACGCCCGGTGTGGATGGCTGCCAGCACCCATGAAGGCGAGGAGCTGGCCGTGCTGGAGGCACATCTGCAGGTGCTCAAGCGGCTCCCTGACGCGCTGCTGCTGCTCGCTCCAAGGCATCCGGAGAGGTTCCGGATGGTCGAACAATCGGTACGCAGCCTGGGCTTCACCGTGGCCACGCGCAGTGCCAACGGGGTGCCGCTGCCATCGCATCAGGTATTCGTGATTGACGCGATGGGCCAGCTGATGCCGTTTTTTTCAGCGGCCGAGGTTGCCTTCGTCGGTGGCAGTCTGGTGCCCATCGGCGGCCACAACGTGCTGGAACCCGCGGCTTTGTCCACGCCGGTGCTGGTGGGGCCGCATACCTTCAATTTCGAGGAAATCACTCGCAGCCTGCTGCTGCAAGGTGGTGCCGAGCGTGTGGAAAGCAACGAGGCGCTTGGCCATGACGTGCTTGAGCTTCTGCGCGACCCCGCCAAGCGCGATCGAATGGGGCGAGCGGCCCAGCAGGTTTTCGATCGCGAGCGCGGGGCGGTGCAGCGGATCATGCAGATGATCGATGCGTTGTTGCAGGAATAGCTTGGGAAGGTCGAGCCGAAATAGCGAATAAAAAAACCGGGCAGAGTTGCCCGGTTTTGGTTTTGACAGCGCGGATACGCAGCTTTACTGCAGTAGCGCGTTGGCCGCTTCCAGATCCTTGTACTCGACGGTGCCCACGGAGAACTTCAAATTCAGCTTGTCCAGAACCATCTGATGACGCGCCTGCGAATAGATGTTCTCGGCCGAGCTCAGGGTCTGAATCGCGTTCAACACATCGATGATGGTTTCCGTACCGACGTTGAATCCGGCGCGGGTGGCGTCAAGCGCCTTCTGACCGGATTCCACGGCGGCCTTGCCGGACTGAACCTCTTCGATGTCGGCCAGCACGGAGCGATAGAAGTTGAGCGTGGTGCGGGTCACCAGGCGGCGCTGGGACTCCAGTGAGTCCTGCGCGGCATCGCGTTGATCGATCGACTGGCGCACGCGCGATTGCGTGGCACCACCGGAAAAGATCGGGACCGAAAGCGTGACGCCAATCGTGTTGCCCCACCGACCATTGCCAGGAAGGCCGCCCGAACCGACGTTCTCAAACCAGCTGGTGGTTTCGCCGCGCACCGCCGTGGCATTGATGGTTGGCAGGTGGCCCGCACGCGCGACCATGATGTCGTGCTGCGCGGCTTCGAGGGTGTACTGCTGCGAGAGCACGCTCGGGCTGTACTTCAGCGCATCCTGCACCCACGCGTCCGGATCGTTTGGCACCGGTGGCTCCAGCGGCAGGTCATCGCGCAGTTTCTTCAGGTCGCCGGCCGGCTTGCCGGTGATCTGGGTCAGCGCCTCGCGCGCGTCGCTGAGCGTATTTTGCGCAGTGATGGTCTGTGCCTTGGCAGCTTCAAAGGCGGCCTTGGCCTGATAGGAGCCGGTGATCGCCGCAATACCTGCCTTGTACTGTGCGTCGGCCTGGTCGTACTGCTTCTTGAAAGCGTCTTCGCTGGCCTTCGCAAACGTCAGCGCGTCCTGATCGGTCAGGATGGTGAAGTAGGCAGCCGCGACGCGGATATACAAATCCTGTTCCGCCGACTGATAGGTCTGGTCGCCTGCATTTGCAGTCGAATGTGCGGCCTGGAGGCTGGCGATCTTGCTCAGATCGAACACGACCTGGTCGACCTGGCCACTCAGGGTGCGCTGGCGCTCATTGCCGATGGACAGGGCTCCAGTGTTGCTGTTCGCGGCAGCTGACCCTCCGCTGACCTGTTGAATACCGAAGCTACCGTTTATCTGCGGCAACAGCAGCGCACGAGCCTGCGGAACGCCTTCGCGGGTAGCAAGGTTTTGCGCATCGGCCTGCGCCAGCACCGGATCGTTGGCCCGCGCCTGCCGGTAGGCGTCGAGCAGATCCTCGCCATGGCTGGGCAGCGAAATGGTGGCCAGGGCCACGGCCAGGGTGAGCAACTTCAAACGCATGGAGTGCCTCGTGGGGATCAAGTCAGAAGACGAAACGCTGTGGCGGTTCGGCGTGGGTCAGATAAGGCAGATCGGTTTCGAACAGGGCTTCTTCGCGGTAACGACCTGCGCCCTCGTGGGTCAGCAGGGTCGCTTGCTGCACTGGTGATTGACCGCGCACGATCAGTGCACGTGCGCCGGGCTTGAGCCAGGTCAGCCAGCTTGGAGGAATGTCGGACACGGCGCCTGTCACCACCAGCGCATCGAACTGCTCGCCCGGCTGCCAGCCCCGGACGGCTTCGCCGGTGACCAGGGTCACGTTGGCAACACCGGTCGCGCCCAGGCGTTGTGACGCTGCGGAGGTGAAGTCGGCATGGATATCCACGCTGGTGACGTGTGCCGATAGCCCGGCAAGACAAGCGGTGAGAAAGCCCGAGCCAGTGCCGATTTCCAGTACCCGGTCGGTCGGCAGCAGCTCCAGCGCCTGCAATACACGGCCTTCGACGACCGGCTTCATCATCACCTCACCATGGCCCAGCGGCAGGCACAGGTCGGCAAATGCCAGCTGGCGGTGTGCGGCATCGACGAAGTCCTCGCGGCGCACGCGACTGATGATGTCCAATACGCGACCGTCCAGTACCTCCCACGGGCGCACCTGGTTTTCCACCATGTTCAGTCGCGCCTGGTCGAAGTTCATTGCCATCTTGTTCATGTCCCGTGCGGATCGAAAAGGTCAAAAAGGATAAGTGCTTAACCCCGCTCCCACAACGACTACCTTCGACAATGACTAGCCTGCCGGTTGTACAACAGACCACGAAGTGCCGGAAGTCACCGCAAGAAGTTGACGTACGTCATCCGGCGCGGCAAATACGCGCAACTGAATGGCTTAGTCGCGCGACTGGCGTCATCTTGGAAAATAATTGAACCGTCGCGTATAATAAACCTCAGGTTTTGATTTGTGAAGGTGCCGCATGACTTCCAGCGTGCAATGCCGACCGCAGGGACCCGGTCGTCCAAAAGACATGGAGAAACGCGCGGCGATTCTGGCCGCGGCCAAGGCGTTGTTTATCCGCAATGCCTTTGCTGGTACCAGCATGGATGCCATCGCGGCTGACGCCGGGGTGTCCAAACTCACCGTGTACAGCCATTTTGGTGACAAGGACAATCTGTTCCGTGAGGTGATTCGCTCGCGCATCCAGGATCTGTTGCCGGAAGATATTTACTATTACGACCCGCACGTCGATATCGGTGTGACCTTGCAGAATATTGCGCAGGCGCACATGCGCATCGACTGCGAGGCGGAAAACGTCGGTACATTCCGCGCGATCCTCAGCGATTGCCGCCAAGGCAACCCCCGCTACGGCAAATTGCTGTGGGAAGAGGGGCCGGCGCGTACCCACGGTCTTATGGAACGATTGTTGCAGCAGGCGGTTGACCACGGCGCGCTGGATATTCCCGTCGTGAAGACCGCCAGCATCCAGTTTTTCTCGCTGATCAAGGGTGATCTGCTGTTGCGCCGACTGTTTGCCTGCGACGAATGTCCCGTCACCGCGGCCGCAGAAATCGAGGTGATGGCGCGCACCGGCGTGGCAACCTTCCTGCGCGCCTACCTGCCAAGGTGAACGGTCGAACCCGCTGGCCGGTACTCGCCAGTGGGGCCGCTTCGTGTTTGAATAGCAGCTGTTTTGAAGCGGGGGTGCCGGCAACCGTCGGCTGAGAGAGTCCCTTCGAACCTGATCCGGTTAGCACCGGTGTAGGGAGCTTCGCCGCACGGGCCCTGTGGTCCTCGTGCGTCCGGTGCCGTCGCTTCGTCTGTGCTGCGAATCCCTCGCAAGCCTCCGGACATCTCCTTGCGGAGTGGCTGGAGTGAGGGTCGTTCGCAAGAGCCCGCACATCCCATGTGTGTGGGCTTTCCCACCCAACAGGACGAATGCCGATGAATGCCCAGCCCTCCGATCTCGTGCGCAGCGCGCAAGAACTCTCCGACGCCGTGATCCGGCCGATTCCCGGTTCGCGCAAGATCCACGTGCAGGGCAGTCGCGCCGATCTGCGCGTACCACTGCGCGAGATCATCCAGGCGCAGACGCCGGGTTTGTTCGGTGGCGAAGAGAACCCGCCGATCGCGGTGTACGACACCTCCGGCCCTTACACCGATCCGGATTACCAGGTCGACCTGGTCGCCGGACTGCCCGCGATGCGCGCGCCATGGATTGCCGATCGCGGCGATACCGAAGAGCTGCCTGGGCTGAGCTCCGAGTTCAGCCGTCGCCACGCCGAAGCGCCGGAACTGGCCGCCTTGCGTTTCCCCTCCCGCCGCACGCCGCGTCGTGCCAAGGTCGGCGCGAACGTCAGCCAGATGCATTACGCGCGCCGCGGCATCATCACGCCGGAGATGGAATACATCGCGATTCGCGAGAACCAGAAGATCGAAGCACTGGCTGGCAGCGCGCTGCTCAACCAGCATCCTGGCGAATCGTTTGGCGCGTCGTTGCCGAAAAAGATCACGGCCGAATTCGTGCGCGATGAAGTAGCCCGCGGCCGCGCGATCATCCCGAACAACATCAACCATCCCGAATCCGAGCCGATGATCATCGGCCGCAACTTCCTCACCAAGATCAACGCGAATATCGGCAATTCGGCCGTGTCGTCGGGTATTGCCGAGGAAGTGGAGAAGCTGGTCTGGTCGATTCGCTGGGGCGGCGACACGGTGATGGATCTGTCCACCGGCAAGCACATTCACGAGACCCGCGAGTGGATCATCCGCAACTCGCCGGTCCCCATTGGCACCGTGCCGATCTACCAGGCGCTGGAGAAAGTGGGCGGCGTCGCAGAAGACCTCACCTGGGAAATTTTCCGCGACACGCTGATCGAGCAGGCCGAGCAGGGCGTGGACTATTTCACCATCCACGCCGGCGTGCTGCTGCGCTTCGTGCCGCTGACTGCCAAGCGCGTTACCGGCATCGTCTCGCGCGGTGGCTCGATCATGGCGAAGTGGTGCCTGGCCCATCATCGGGAAAACTTCCTCTACACGCACTTCGAGGACATCTGCGAAATCATGAAGGCGTATGACGTCGCCTTCAGCCTCGGCGACGGCCTGCGTCCGGGCTGTATCGCGGATGCGAATGACGCGGCGCAGTTCGGTGAGCTCGACACCCTGGGCGAACTGACCCAGATCGCCTGGAAGCACGACGTGCAGGTCATGATCGAGGGTCCCGGCCACGTGCCGATGCACCTGATCAAGGAAAACATGGATCGCCAGCTGGAGAAGTGTGGCGAAGCACCGTTCTACACGTTGGGGCCACTGACCACCGATATCGCGCCGGGCTACGACCACATCACCAGCGCAATCGGTGCGGCGATGATCGGCTGGTTCGGCACCGCAATGCTCTGCTATGTCACGCCGAAGGAGCATCTCGGCCTGCCGAACAAGCAGGACGTGCGCGACGGCATCATTGCCTACAAGATCGCCGCCCATGCGGCGGACCTGGCCAAGGGTCATCCGGGTGCACAGGTGCGCGATAACGCATTGTCGAAGGCACGCTTCGAGTTCCGCTGGGACGACCAGTTCAACCTGGGTCTGGATCCGGAAAAGGCCAAGGAATTCCATGACGAAACGCTGCCGAAGGATGCGCACAAGAGCGCGCACTTCTGTTCCATGTGCGGGCCGAAATTCTGCTCCATGAAGATTACCCAGGACGTTCGAGACTACGCCGCCGAACACGGCATGGAAGCGTTCGAGGCGATCGACGAGGGGATGGCCGAAAAGGCTGCCGAATTCCGTGAGCAGGGTGCCGAGGTGTATCGCAAGGCCTGATGGTTGAGCAGTAGGGTGCAAATCCAAGCCAGGTGAAGTCGTCTTCACCTGGCTTTTTCATGCGCATTCCTACGCTGTGGAGGTTTCGTTGGTAGCGGCAGCCAGCCATGCCGCTACCCATTCCCGCGTCCACAGGAGCAAGCCATGGCCAAGAGCAAGCCGTTCGTCAGCGACATCGAGAACATCCGCAAACGCGCACGCAAGGATATCGAGAAGGGTGCGATGACGGCGGGCTACGCCGCTGACCGGCCCACCGTCATCAAGCTGCTCAACCATGCGCTGGCGACCGAGCTGGTTTGCGTCCTGCGCTACAAGTACCACTACTACATGGCGTCGGGGATCAACTCGCAAAGCGTCAAGGCCGAATTTCTTGAACACGCCAATGAGGAACAGGGTCATGCCGATCTGATCGCCGAGCGCATCACCCAGCTGGATGGCAAGCCGAACCTGTCGCCGGAAGGCATGCTCAGCCGCAGCCACGCCGACTATGTCGAAGGTGTCGACCTGGTCGACATGATCAAGGAAGACCTGGTCGCCGAGCGCATCGCGATCGACAGCTACCGCGAAATCATCGACTACATCGGCACCGACGATTCGACCACGCGTCGCATGCTCGAAGGCATTCTGGCGATGGAAGAGGAGCATGCCGAAGACATGAATACGCTACTGGAACAGCTGGGCAAGAAAGGCGAGCCGGCAAAAGCGGCGCCGGGTAAAAAGTCCGCGTCCGGCAAACGCGGCTGATAGCAGATCGTTGTTTGCGCAGACGGGGCGCATACGCTGGTCCGTCTGCGCAAGCGCGTAGTAGAAGCGCGTACTACCAGCCAGCCACTACCAGTTTGCCGATGCTGGTACCGGATTCCAGCCGACGATGTGCCTCGCGCAGGTTCGCCGCCGAGATCGGCGCCATCGTTTCGGTGCGCGTGCTGCGCAGCTTGCCGGCATCGATAAGCGCGGCAACGCGCTCGAGGATACGGCCTTGTTCGGCCTGGTCGGCGGTCTTGAAGCGTGACCGGGCAAACATCATTTCCCAGTGGATGCCGATGCACTTGGCCTTGTACGGGTCACCGATTTTCAGTGCGCCGGCCGGTTCGACGACGAGGCCGACGTGGCCCTGCGGTGCCAGTATCTGGCCAATGGTGTCCCAATAGCGTTCGGTGTCGGCGAGGTTGAGCACGGCATCGACCTGCTCGAAACCCAGCGTCGCCAGTTGTGCCGGCAACGGGTGGCGATGGTCGATCACGTGTTGGGCGCCCATCGTGCGGCACCACGCGATGGTTTCCGGGCGCGAAGCGGTAGCGATCACCGTGAAGCCGGCATGTCGAGCCAACTGGATCACAATCGAGCCGACCCCGCCGGCACCGCCGATGATCAGCAACGACTTGCCCTCGCCACCGTGCTCGCTATCGAACGGCATGCGCTGAAACAACAGTTCCCATGCGGTGAGCGTGGTCAACGGTAGCGCCGCCGCCGCGGCCAGATCGAGCGATTGCGGCACATGGCCGACCAGATGCGCATCGACCAGCTGATACTCGGCATTGCTGCCGGGTCGGGTAACGTCGCCGGCGTAGTACACGCGATCGCCGGGTTTGAAACCGATGACCGATCCACCGACGGCCTCGACCGTACCGGCCGCGTCGTAGCCGAGCACTTTCGGCTGCGCCTCGACTTGGGGTTTCGGCGAGCGCAGCTTGGTGTCGACCGGGTTCACCGAGACTGCTTCGACACGAACCAGCAAGTCATGCTCGCCTGCGACAGGCTTGGGTAGCTCGACATCGACCAGAGCATCGGGATCGTCGATGGGAAGGTAGCGGGTGAGGGCAACAGCTTTCATGGAGAGCTCCAAAGACAGGTGTGACCGGATGATTCAGACGGCAGGTGGATTGCGTTCGGTGAACTGTCCATTCCAATACGGGTAATAGGGGTAAGGCGGCGTGACAGCACTGGCAACATCAAGCTTTGCGATCTGTTCGCTACTGAGGTTCCAGCCCACCGCATCGAGGTTCTGACGCAACTGCTGCTCGTTGCGTGCACCGATCAGCACGGTCGATACCGTGGGGCGTTGCAGCAGCCAGTTCAATGCAACCTGCGGGATGCTCTTGCCGGTTTCCGTGGCGATCGCATCCAGCGCGTCGACGACGCGGTACAGGCGCTCCTCGTCCACCGGCGGCGCGAAGCTTTCGGTGTCATGCAGGCGGCTGCCAGCGGGCAGCGGCTCGCCGCGGCGGACCTTGCCGGTGAGTCGCCCCCAGCCGAGCGGGCTCCACACCACCGCGCCGACACCCTGGTCGAGGCCGAGCGGCATCAGCTCCCACTCGTAGTCGCGCCCAATCAGCGAGTAATAGGTCTGGTTCGCCACGAACCGCGAGTAGCCGTAACGATCCGCTGCGGCCTGCGATTTCATCAGCTGCCAGCCGGAGAAATTCGATGCGCCGAGATAGCGCACCTTGCCGGCACGCACGAGATCGTCGAGCGTCGACATCACGCTCTCCACCGGCGTCATCGCGTCGAAGTGGTGCAGTTGCAACAGGTCGATATAGTCGGTGCCGAGACGTTTGAGTGCACGCTCCACACCGCTGACGAGATGATGACGGGACGCACCCACGTCATTTGGGCCATCGCCTGCGCGCAGTGTGATCTTGGTGGAGATGATGGCCCGCTCGCGCCGGCCCTTCAGCGCCGCGCCGAGAATCGACTCCGACGCGCCATCCGAATAGACGTCTGCGGTGTCATACAAGTTGACGCCGGCATCGAAGCAGATGTCGATCAGGCGTTTTGCCTCCGTGATATCGGTGTTGCCCCACGCGCTGAACAAGGGTCCCTTGCCACCGAACGTGCCGGCACCGAAACCGAGTGCGGGAACTTTGAAGCCGGAATTGCCGAGATAGCGATAGTCCATGGGAAGACTCCGTTGCGTTGCATGAGTGGTGGGAAGTGGTGGGTTGTTATGTCTGTGGGCAGGCGGCAATAGCCAGCACCGGGCGTCGGCCGCGCTCCAGACGCAGGCTGCAGAGCGCGACGGCGAGGCCGGCCACTGTCACCAGCGCCGCGATCCAGGTCACCGAGCCGAGGCCGGGGCCGCGCTCGATCACGACACCGCCAAGCCATGCACCCAGCGCGTTGCCAAGGTTGAACGCGCCGATGTTGAGGCTCGACGCGAGGCTCTGTGCGCCGTTGGCCTTTTGCAGGACCCACAGCTGTAGTGGTGGCACGGTGGCAAATGCGGCCACGCCGAGCAGTCCGACGAAAATCACGCTGAGGGTCTTGTCATGCAAGACAAATGTCATCGCACCCAGCACGACGGCCAGCGTCGTCAGCGTCGCCAGCAGGGCCGGCATCAAACGGCGGTCGGCGAGACGGCCGCCGAGCAGGTTGCCGGCGATCAGGCCGACGCCGAAGACCAGCAGGATCGGCGACACGGCGCTATCGGCGAAGCCGGTCACCCGGGTCAGAATCGGCTGGATGTAGGTGAACACAGTAAACACACCGGCGAACCCAAGCACCGTCATCAGCAGGCCAAGCAGCACCGGCGGACGGGCGATGGCTTTCATTTCTGCACGCACGTTGATCGGCGACGTATTGTCTTTCGCCGTGGGCACCAGAGTGGCGATAACGAGCGTGGCGATCACGCCGATCGCGGCCACCGCCCAGAACGTGGCGCGCCAGCCGAAGTGCAGGCCAAGCCACGCGCCTGCGGGCACGCCAAGCAAGGTCGCTACGGTGAGGCCGGTGAACATGATCGAGATCGCCGAGGCCTTGCGATCCTCGGCGACCAGTCCGGTAGCCACTACCGCGCCGACGCCGAAGAAGGTGCCGTGGGCGAGCGAGGTGATCACCCGCGCAACCATCAACACGTCGTAGTTCGGCGCCAGCGCGCAGGCGAGGTTGCCGACCGTAAAGATCATCATCAGCGCCACCAAGACTGCCTTGCGCGGCATCCGGCTGGTCAGCACGGTGAGTACTGGCGCGCCCACAAACACACCCAGCGCATAACCGGAAATCAGCAGGCCGGCGGCAGCGACACTGACGTGCAGGTCGGCGGCGACCTGCAGCAGCAGACCCATGATCACGAATTCGGTGGTGCCGATGCCGAACGCGCCGGCGGTCAGCGCGCACAGCGCCAGTGGCGTGCGGGCTCGGGTGACAGGGACGATGGCCATGACAAGAAATCGCGTGGGAAAGAGTCGCCAGCTTAGGCGCTTGCCTTTTTGTCAAAAACCACCAAGATGAGTAATCATCCTCAACAAATGGTTGATAATCATGGATCGCGTCGGCGACCTCAGCCTGTTCCTGCGCGTGCTCGATCTGGGTTCGATCAGCGCTGCCGCCCGCAGTCTCGATCTCTCGGTGGCAGTCGCCAGCCAGCGGCTGAAACGGCTGGAGCGGGATCTTGGCGTGCGTCTGCTCCATCGGACGACGCGCCAGCTGCATGCGACCCCGGAAGGTGCTGCGCTGGCTGCACAGGGCCGCTCCCTGGTGGAGGATCTGGAGGCATTGACCAGTGGCTTGCGCCAGGCGGGCACCGAGGTCGCCGGTACGTTGCGGGTCACCGTGCCGGCTTCGTTCGGGCGTCAGTACATCTCGCCCTTGCTACCGGAGTTCCTCGCGCTTCATCCTCGCGTGAAGCTGAGCGTGAACCTCAACGACCAGATGCTGGATCTGGTCGCCTCGGGCTTCGATCTGGCGATACGGGTCGGTGCGCTCGACGATTCAGGCCTGGTGGCGCGCAAGCTCACCACCAATCGACGTGTGCTGTGTGCCTCACCGGCCTATCTGGAGCAGCACGGGCATCCACGCACTCCCGCCGATCTGGCAGCACATGAGTGCCTGCTGCTGGTAGGTAGTCAGGGGAGGCAGGATGTATGGCGCTTCACCGATAGGGCGGGTCGCGACATGGCGCAGCGGGTGCATGGGCGCTTCGAGAGCAACCTTGGCGAATTGCTGCGTGATGCGGTGGTGGCCGGCCTTGGCATCGCACTGCATTCGACCTGGCATGTTCACGAGGAGCTGCGTAACGGGCGATTGCTGCAGGTACTGCCGGACTATTCGATTGCGGAGACCGGCATTCATGCGCTGATGCCACAGCGCCGGTTGGTGCCGCCACGAGTGCGCGCTTTCGTCGATTTTCTAGCCGAGCGACTGGGTGATCATCCACCCTGGGAAAAGTGACCTGCACCTTCGCTCGGCGATGGCGCAAAAAAAAGCGGCGCGCCGTTTCGATGAAACGCCGCGCCGCAGGATCAAACCAGGGTCACTTGGCTTGCTCGTAGCGCTGGATGCCGGCGACGATCTCTGCCTTCGCCTCGTCGGCGCCGACCCAACCTTCGACCTTCACCCATTTGCCCTTCTCCAGATCCTTGTAGTGCTCGAAGAAGTGGCCGATCCGCTCCAGCCAGTGCGGCGACACGCCCTTGATGTCGTTGATGTGCGAGTAGCCGGGGAAGATCTTCGGCGCGGGCACCACGAGCAGCTTCTCGTCGCTGCCCGCCTCGTCGGTCATCTTCAGCATGCCGACCGGCAAGCAGCGGATCACGGAGCCGGGAATCAGCGGGAGCGGGAGGATCACCAGCGCGTCCAGCGGATCGCCATCGCCACCCAGCGTGCCCGGCACGTAGCCGTAGTTGCACGGGTAACGCATCGGCGTGGACAGGATGCGGTCGACGAAGATCGCCCCGCTTTCCTTTTCCACTTCGTACTTTACCGGCTCGGCATCCTTGGGGATTTCGATGACGACGTTGATTTCGTTCGGCACGTCGCGGCCGGCGGAGACAAGATGCAGACCCATGGGATGTCCTTGCGCAGAGTGGGTAGTGGGTCTACAAGGATACGCGAAACGCTGCTGCGGCGCAGCAATGGATCAGAAAAACGGCGCGGTTTACGCCATCCGCCGGTTCCGGAACGGTCGTTCGCGCAGCCATTTTGTGGCGATCCATTTTTCGCCGCGGATCACTGGCAGGCCAGCGTGCAGTGAAGTCCGGTCACCGCCCTCGTAGGCGAAATAGACGGCCGAACCCCGCCGTGCGGTAATCGTCAGCCCAATCCCGGGGAACGCGGTACCGCCGCCTTGCTCGGGGGAGTTCAGATACATCACCACGCTGGCGATGCGTTGACCGCCCCACTTGGTCATCGGGCCGAAGCTGGGCAGTTCGGGATCGAACCAGTCGTAGTGCGGCTCGTATTCCTGGCCTGGCAGGTAATGCAGGATCTGCAAGCCCTCGCCGTGATCGACGGGAATCTCCAGCAATCGGCTGAGACGTTGCTCGATCAGGCCGATCAGGGGCAGTTCGTTGATCGCGAAGAACGTGCCTTCGCTGGTGCGCCGCTGATCCACCTGATACCTGCCATCGGTGTCGACGGTGAGTGTGCGCTGCAGTCGCGGCCGTGCCAGTTCGATCAGATCGGTGCATTCCTGCTCCGAAAGGATGCCATCGAGTACCCGCAGTGTGGGAGCGTCCACACTGAGCGAGACGCCGATAGTGTGCCCGTCGACGATGACCTCGGGCGCTTCGGGGTGTTTCGTGCGCATACCCTGCGGCGCTTTGGCGGCCGCATGCTGGGTGGTCGCATGCAACGCGGCCAGCGGTACCTTCAGCACTTCGGCGACAATGCTGCGGCTTTGCCGCGGGTTGTAGCCGTTCTCCTCCATCAGGCGCAGGACGGCCGGCAGGCCGTGCCCGGCGCGCGTCGTGGCAAGAATCCATTCGCGTAATTCGGGGCGGATCGGGGTACTTGTACTCATGGCGCAGGGACTTGATCGGTGTGGCGCAAAGTTTACTTCATGCGTTGACGGCAGCATGCGCTGTGAACAGCGCTGTTGCCGTGCGCATACCGACGCCTCGAAAACGCCCCGATCCGTCGTCCCTGCCTTCGGGATGACGGATCGGGTGACGGGTTGTACAAGATGTTCTGTTACTTCAGTTGATCCCACAAGAAATCGTAGGCCAGCGCATGCATCAGCGCGGCTTGCTTGTTGTCCGCGCCCGCACCATGGCCGCCCTCGAGGTTCTCGTAAAACCACACGTTCGCGTGTCCCATCGCCTGCATTTTCGCAGCCATCTTGCGAGCCTGCACCGGGCCGACACGGTCGTCGCTGGTGGTGGTGTAGAACAGCACCGGCGGGTAGTGCGCGTCTTTTTCCACGTTCTGATACGGCGAGAACGTCTTGATGAAGTTCCAGTCCGAAGTATCCGGATTGCCGTATTCGGCCATCCATGACGCACCGGCCGACAAGTGCGTGTAGCGCTTCATGTCGAGCAGCGGTACCTCGCACGCGATCGCACCGAAAAGCTGTGGATAGACCGTCAGCATGTTGCCCATCAACAGGCCGCCATTGCTGCCACCCTCGGCGCCCAGATGCTTCGCGGAAGTCACTCCGCGCTTGACCAGGTCCTCGGCGACTGCAGCGAAGTCTTCGTACGCACGCGGGCGATTTGCCTTCAGTGCGGCCTGGTGCCAGGCCGGGCCGTATTCACCGCCGCCGCGGATATTCGCGACCACGTATACGCCGCCGCGATTCAGCCAGGCGCGACCGATGCTGCCGCTGTAGTGCGGCTGCAGCGAAACTTCGAAACCACCGTAGCCGTACAGTAGCGCGCGGTTGGAGCCATCCAGCTTGATGCCCTTGGGCGCGATCTCGAAGTACGGCACGCGGGTGCCGTCTTTCGAACTGACAAAGTGCTGGCTGACCTCGAACTTCGAGGCATCGAAAAATGCCGGGTCATGCTTGATCGTCTCGGCCGGTATGCTGCCCAGCACACCACGCTGCAGCGACGACGGGGCCAAAAAGCCGGTGACGCCGAGCCAGTACTCGTCGCTGTGGTCGGGATCGGTGTCGACCACGTTGATGGTGCTCATCGCGGGCGCGTTCGGCATCGCCTCGCGCTTCCAGTCGCCCGTGGTCGTCACGTTTTCTGGCGGCGTCAGCACTTCCAGTCGGCTCTTGACGTCGTCCAGCACATCCAGGATCAAGTGATGCTGGGTCCAGGCGTACGTGGCCAGCGAGGTATGCGCGTCCGGCTTGAACAGCACGGTGAACACGCGCTTGCCGGCCATGAACGCATCGAATGTCGTTGCCAGCAGTGCGCCGGACGGGTAGGTCGTGCCATCGATCGTCCAGGGTGAGCGCGTCTGCACCAACAACCATTCGCGATGGGCGTCGGCGGTGGCATCGGTGGGAACATCAACACGTGTGAGCTTGTCGCCGATGCGCTGGTACAGCTCGCTGTGGAAGAAATCCTTCGCGACGCTGACGAAATCACGCTCGAAACCCGGCGTGCGATCGTGCGACGCGCTGACGGCGAGATCGGTGGGCTTGCCCGCGTAGATCGTGGCGGCCGCCGTCAATGGCGTGCCGCGCTTCCATTCCTTGGCAATGCGCGGATAGCTCGATTCAGTCATCGTGTCGGGACCGAAATCGGTACCGACGTAAAGGGTGTCCTCATCGATCCAGCTGGCCTCGGTCTTCGCAACAGGCAAGTCGAAACCGCCCTTGACGAAGGATTTGCCAGGGATGTCGAACTCGCGCACGGTCACTGCATCGCCGCCATCCGGTGACAGCGAAATCAGGCAGCGGTCGTATTTCGGCTTCAGGCATTGCACGTCCTTGAAGACCCAGCGTTTGTCTTCGGCCTTGTTCAGCGCGTCGACGTCCAGCAACACTTCCCACTGTGGGTTGGCCTTGCGGTACTCGGCCAACGTGGTGCGCCGCCAGATGCCGCGCGGATGTGCCTTGTCGCGCCAGAAGTTGTACAGGTGATCGCCCATGCGGCGGACATCGGGAATCCGCGCGTCCGAATCGAGCACTTCGAGTATGCCGTCGCGGGTTTTCGTGAACTCGGCGTTGCCGACGAACTGCTTCGTCGTCACCGCATTCTCTTTTTTCACCCAATCCATCGCGCGGGTGCTGTGGATGTCCTCCAGCCACAGGAACGGATCATCGCTGGCCTGGGTGTCTGCGGGTGGGGTGGCGGGTTTGTTGTCTTGGGCGTTGGTAGTGTTCATGCCCGTCAGTGTGACGCCGAGTGCCAGCATCAGCCAGACCGATTTCATCGTGTGCTCCTTGTGTGCAGATGGATCCAGCGGATGCGGCCCGCCTTCGGCCGAGCGTACGCGTTGGATGGCATGGCCGCCCGTGACTAAAGTCAGGGCCAACGCAGCCGGGTTGAAGGATCTCAGGAATGAAAGAAAAACCCCGCACAGGGCGGGGCTTCTCCGTTGCTCGTTACGGCGTGACCGTGTGGTTCATGGTCAGAGCAGAGGGATGAGCAACAGGGCGACGATGTTGATGATCTTGATCAGCGGATTCACGGCCGGGCCGGCGGTGTCCTTGTACGGGTCGCCCACAGTGTCGCCGGTGACCGCGGCCTTGTGAGCCTCCGAGCCCTTGCCACCGTGGTGGCCATCTTCGATGTATTTCTTCGCATTGTCCCAAGCGCCACCACCGGTGGTCATCGAGATCGCCACGAACAGGCCGGTAACGATGGTGCCGATCAGCACACCACCGAGTGCCTTCGGCCCCAGCAGCAGACCGACCACAATCGGCACGGCCACCGGCAACAGCGATGGCACGATCATTTCCTTGATCGCCGACTTGGTCAGCATGTCCACCGCGCGCGAGTAGTCCGGCTTGGCAGTGCCCAGCATGATGCCGGGGATTTCGCGGAACTGCCGACGCACTTCCTCCACAACCGCGCCGGCAGCGCGGCCGACGGCCTCCATCGCCATCGCGCCGAACAGGTACGGAATCAGACCGCCAATCAGCAGACCGATAATCACCATGTGATCGGACAGGTCGAACACGAACGTCTGTCCGGGATGCTCGGCTTGCAGGTTATGCGTGTAGTCGGCAAACAACACCAGAGCGGCGAGCGCCGCCGAACCGATCGCATAGCCCTTGGTCACTGCCTTGGTGGTGTTGCCGACCGCATCGAGCGGGTCGGTGACACCGCGCACTTCCGGCGGCAGATCGGCCATCTCGGCGATGCCGCCGGCGTTGTCGGTAATCGGGCCATAAGCATCCAGCGCGACGATCATGCCAGCCATCGACAACATGGCCGTGGCGGCGATCGCGATGCCGTACAGGCCACCCAGGGAAAACGCGCCCCAGATCGCCAGGCAGATCACGATCACCGGCATCGCCGTCGATTTCATCGACACGCCCAGCCCGGCAATGATGTTGGTGCCGTGGCCCGTGGTGGAGGCGGAAGCAATATGCTGCACCGGCTTGTACTGGGTGCCGGTGTAGTACTCGGTGATCCACACGATCGCGCCGGTCAGCGCCAGCCCGATCAGCGAGCAACCCCACAAATTCGTGGCGCCGTACGACGAGTCGCTCATCAGTTGCGTGGTGAGCGGATAAAACGCAGCGGCAGCGAGCACCGCCGAGACGATGACGCCCTTGTACAGCGCGCCCATGATCGAACCACCCGCCTTCACCTTGACGAACAATGCACCGATGATCGAGGCGATGATCGAAGCGCCGCCAAGCACCAGCGGATAGAGCACCGCGTTCGCACCGGCGGTGGATACCATCAGGCCGCCCAGCAGCATCGTGGCGATCAGCGTTACCGCATAGGTTTCGAACAGATCCGCCGCCATGCCGGCGCAATCGCCCACGTTGTCGCCCACGTTGTCGGCGATCACGGCCGGATTGCGCGGGTCATCCTCGGGAATGCCGGCCTCGACCTTGCCCACCAGATCGGCACCGACGTCCGCACCCTTGGTGAAGATGCCGCCACCCAGGCGCGCGAAAATGGAGATCAGCGAGGAGCCGAACGCGAGACCGACCATGGCGTGCAGCGAAGCATCGCTCGAGTAGCCGACGTGCCGCAGCACATCGTAGTAGCCGGCCACGCCGATCAGGCCGAGTCCGACCACCAGCATGCCGGTGATCGCGCCGCCGCGAAACGCCACGTTCATTGCCGCGGCCAGACCGCTGCGCGCGGCTTCGGCGGTGCGCACGTTCGCGCGCACCGAGACATTCATGCCGATATAGCCGGTTGCGCCGGAGAGGATCGCGCCGATCGCAAAACCAATCGCCGTGGGCCAGTTCAGGGCAAAGCCGACCACCAGGAAGAGCACCACACCGACCACACCGATGGTGGTGTACTGGCGATTGAGGTAGGCGCGTGCGCCCTCCTGGATCGCCGCGGCAATCTCCTGCATCCGATCATTGCCGGGGGATTGCGCCAGGATCCAGCGCACCGAAAACGCGCCATAAAGAATGGCCACCACCGCACACGCCAGCGCTATCCACACACCATACTGCTGCAGCATCGGAACCTCCCCCACGAGTTATCGTCTCAGGAAGCCGGAATGCCGTTGGCATCCCGACGGCGGCCGTCCAGAACGGGCGGCCCGGTCGAGTATAGGCAGAGGTTGTGACGTATCGTGTTGTGCGGCGCAACGGATGCGATGCAGTTCGGCGCGAATGGAAATGTCGAGCAGGCTTTCGCTTGTGCGCAAGTCCTGGGCGAGCCTAAGCTCAAGGTTGCCTGCAATGGAAACAGGGGAATCGCATGCCATGGCGCGTAGTGGGTGTATCCATCGCCATCTTGCTGTGCCTGTACGGTTTGGCATGTGTCTATCTGTATCTGAATCAGAGGCACCTGATTTATATGCCCGCGTCGAGCCGTCCGGTGCGGCAGGCACCGGACTTCGTGTTGCCGCGAGATGGCGTGGTGTTGCGCGGCTGGGTCGTCAATCCGGGGAAGACCAGGGCGCTGCTGTACTTCGGCGGCAACGGCGAGCGCATCGAGGATTTGCGCGAGGAATTTTCCCGCTGGTTTCCGGATCGGACGATCTACCTGCTGCCTTACCGGGGCTACGGTGCGAGCAGCGGCGAACCCAGTGAGTCGGCGCTGATCGATGATGCGCTGGCGCTGTATGACGAGGTGGCGGGTCACCACACCGGTGTGGCTGTCATTGGCCGCAGCTTGGGCAGTGGCGTTGCGATGCAGCTTGCCGCGCGGCGGCCGTTGGAGCGGTTGGTGCTGGTCACCCCGTTCGACAGTCTGCAGCGCGTGGCACAAGGCGCGTATCCCTACGCGCCGGTATCGTGGCTACTGAAGGATCGCTACGAATCATGGCGTTTTGCCGGACAGGTGCGTTGCCCAGTACTGGTGTTGCGTGCCGCTGATGACCAGGTCATCGATCCGGCGCGCACCGCCGTGCTGGTGGCAAGTTTTGTCGCGCCACCCGAGGAACTCGTGATTGTCGGGGCGGGACACAATACGATCCAGGAAGATCCTGCGTATCAACGCGCACTCGACGCCTTCCTGAAATTGTAGGAACACACCCCGACGAGTCCTCGCTCAGGTTGGGGTGAGCGCAGCGATGCCCAACAAGTCCCTCAAGCATCCCGCAAAGACGTTGGGCATCGCTGCGCTCACCCCAACCTACGAAAGACAACACCCATCCGGAAAAGACGTGCCCGGGCCATGAGCCTGCAAGGCCGAACTGCGGTTGCCTTCAATCCATCAACGGCCGAACACCGGCAGCTTTTGCGCCACGGCAAGATTCTTCAACACCTCATACTGGGGCAGCCCGTTCTTGCCATACGGAGGCGGTGCCTCGCCCTGAATCAACGGTGCCAGGTATCGGCGCGCGGCGGCGGTGATGCCGAAGCCGTCGCGGCTGATGAAGCCCTTGGGCATTTTCTTTTCGCGGTTGGCGACCTTCACCAACGGCGCCGGTTCGATCTTCCAGCGGTAAGGGGCATCTGCCGTGCGCACGATCACCGGCATCACTGCATTCATGCCTTTCAGCGCGTATTCCACGGCGGCGCGCCCGACCGCATAGGCCTGTTCGGCATCGACCTTCGACGCGGCATGTCGTGCAGAGCGCTGCAGGTAGTCGGGTAGCGCCCAGTGGTACTTGTAGCCAAGCTTCTCTTTCACCAAGGCCGCCAGTACCGGCGCCACGCCACCGAGCTGCGCGTGGCCGAACGCATCGCGCGTACCCGCTTCGGCGAGGAACTGGCCAGCTGCGTTGCGCACGCCCTCGGAGGCGACCACGGTGCACCAGCCGACGCGCTCCACGGTCGCCTTCACCTTGGCCAGGAACGCCGCTTCGTCGAACGGGTTCTCGGGGAACAGGATGATATGCGGCGCGGCATCCGCACCTTCACCGGCCAGACCGGCGGCAGCGGCAATCCAGCCAGCGTGGCGGCCCATGACTTCGAGGATGAATACCTTGGTCGAAGTCGAGGCCATCGACGCCACGTCGAGGCTCGCTTCCAGCGTGGAGATGGCGGTGTATTTCGCGACCGAGCCAAAGCCGGGGCAGCAATCGGTGACGGCAAGGTCGTTGTCCACGGTCTTGGGTACGCCGATGCAGCGGATGTCGTAGCCCATGACCTTGCCCAGCTGCGAGATCTTCAGCGCGGTATCGGCGGAGTCGTTGCCGCCGTTGTAGAGGAACCAGCGGATGTCGTGGGCGCGGAACACATCGATCAATCGTGCGTACTCGGCCCGATTGTCCTCCAGCGATTTCAGCTTGTAGCGACAGCTGCCGAACGCGCCACCTGGCGTGTGGCGGAGCGCGGCAATCGCGCTCTTCGATTCCTTCGAGGTATCGATCAGCTCCTCGCGCAGTGCGCCGAGAATGCCGTTGCGTGCGGCATAGACCTTTACGCCACTGGCGCGCGCGGCCTCGATCACGCCGGCGGCGGTGGCATTGATAACGGCCGTGACGCCACCGGATTGGGCGTAAAGCAGGTTGCCGGAGATAGGGGCCGGGCGGCGGGTCGGGCTCATGGGGTCCTCACTGGAGCAGTCATTCGGGCCGCTGTTCAGGCGGTAATGGCGTGTTTTTGGTCAGGGGCAAATCTTTTGACAACAAGCACTTGGCGACAGGTGAGTGATGCCGCCGTTTGACGGCACCGGGTGCAGACGCTAATTTGACAGCCAAATCTGGATACGGACGGGTTGCTGCAGTGTGCGGCAGGCCGCCGAACTTGTGGAGCATTATGCGACTCGTCCTACTTGGTGCGCCCGGCTCGGGCAAAGGCACGCAGGCCGCCCGGCTGAAGACGGAATTAGGTGTGCCGCATATATCGACCGGCGACATGCTGCGCGCCGCCGTTGCGGCGGGCACTCCGATGGGGCTCAAGGCCAAGGCCGTGATGGATGCGGGCCAATTGGTATCTGACGACATCCTGCTCGGTATGCTGGAGGATCGTCTGACCCAGGACGACGCCAAGGCCGGTTTCATTCTCGACGGCTATCCGCGCAACCTGGCCCAGGCTGACGCGCTCGACCACCTGCTCGAACGTATCGTCCAGCCGCTCGATGCGGTGGTGAAGCTGAAGGTGCCGAGCGAGGTGATCATCGGCCGCTGCGAAATCCGCTTCAAGGCGGAGCATCGCAAGGATGACGATCCCGAAGTCGTGCGCAAGCGCCTGGCCATCTATGCCGAACAGACCGCGCCCGTGGCGGATTTCTACGCCAAGCGCGGCAAGCTGCAGATCGTCGACGGCGTCGGCGAGCTTGACGAGGTCACCGCGCGGGTCAAGCATGCGCTCGAGAACGAATCGGCCGCGGCAAGCGGCTGATCCTCGCGGGTCGCCAGTTGGCGATCCGCTGTCTGGGGGCAACCCGCAATCGCGTTGCGCCATGGCAAGTCTTTAGGCGAACGTTCTTCACGCGAACGTTCTTCACACCATCGGGTAGCTCATGCGACTGCACATCCTCGGTATCTGCGGCACCTTCATGGGCGGTGTCGCCGCGCTGGCGCGTGAACTGGGACTCGAGGTCGAAGGTTCCGACGCCAACGTCTATCCGCCGATGAGCACCCAGCTCGAAGCACTCGGCATCGATTTGATGCGGGGCTACACTGCCGAACACCTGCAGCCCGCGCCCGATCTCGTGGTGGTGGGCAATGCGATGACCCGCGGCAACCCCGCCGTGGAATACATGCTCGACCAAAGCCTGCGCTACATCTCCGGCCCGCAATGGCTGGGCGAGACGTTGCTGGCCGGACGCGACGTGCTGGCGGTCGCCGGCACCCACGGCAAGACCACTACCACCAGCCTGCTGGCACACCTGCTGGAGAGCGCAGGCTTCGCCCCTGGGTTTCTGGTTGGTGGCGTACCCGGCAATTTTGGTGTGTCGGCACGGCTCGGGCAGGGCAAGCCGTTTGTGATCGAGGCGGACGAGTACGACACCGCGTTTTTCGACAAGCGCTCGAAGTTCGTGCACTACCGGCCGCGCATCGCGATCCTCAACAATCTCGAATACGACCATGCGGACATTTTTCCGGATGTTGCTGCAATCCAGCGCCAGTTCCATCATCTCGTGCGCACCGTGCCGGGCAACGGTCGGCTGATCGTCAACGCGCACGATCACTTTCTCGCCGACGTGTTGGCGATGGGCTGCTGGACTCCGGTTGAAACATTCGGTATCGGCCGTGGCGACTGGCAGGCCACGCTCATCGAAGCGGATGGCTCGGCATTCACCGTGCACCGCCGCGGCGAGCTGATCGGCGAAGTGCGCTGGTCCCTGTTGGGCAACCACAGCGTGATGAACGCGCTCGCCGCACTGGCCGCCGCCACTGCCGAGGGCGCCGATCCTCATGCGCTGCTGAGCGCGTTCAGCACGTTCGAAAGCGTCAAGCGACGGATGGAGCTGGTCGGCGAGGTGAATGGCGTGCGTGTCTACGACGACTTCGCCCATCACCCCACCGCGATCGCCACCACGCTGGCCGCCCTGCGCGCAAACGTGGGTAAGGCGCGCATCCTGGTGGCGCTGGAGCCACGCTCCAACTCGATGCGTCAGGGCGCTCACGCCGAAGCACTGGCCCCTTCACTGAAGGACGCCGATGCGGTGGTGTTCCTGCATCGCCCCGAACTCCCCTGGGATGCCGGGCACGTCACCGCGGCGCTGGATGGTCGCGGCCACACCGCCCCAACCGTGGACGCGTTGATCGATTTGCTGGAGACAAAGGTACAGCCCGGCGATCAGGTGATCTTCATGTCGAACGGCGGCTTCGAGGCGGCGCCGCGTCGCTTCGTAGAACGTTTGCGCCAAGGTTGAATCTGCCGTTGTCGTGACGGGCGCCGCTGACCGGATACGACGCACTGGCTACACTTGCCGTATGGCCACCCAGTCTGCGCTCATCGAGATGCCATTGTTTCCGCTCGCCACGGTGCTGTTCCCCGGTGGCCAGTTGCAACTGCGCATCTTTGAGCCGCGCTATCTCGACCTGGTGCGCGAGTGTACGCGTCACGACACCGGCTTCGGCGTGTGCCTGATCCTTGAAGGGCGCGAAGCCGGTATGCCGGCCGTGCCGACCGCGATCGGCACGATCGCCCGGATCAGCGATTTCCACCGTGATGAAGATGGTCTGCTCGGCATCGTTGCCGAGGGCGGCTCACGTTTCCGCGTCGAGCGCAGCCGGGCGCGTGCCGATGGTCTGCTGCGTGGCGAAGTTGAGATCTGGCCGACCGAGCCGGAGCAGCAGGTACCGGTGGAATTCGCCTTGTTGCAGAGCATCCTCGAACGACTGATCGAAACCATGGCGCCGCACTGGCGACACGCGCCGCGCAGTGCCTACGACGATGCGAGCTGGCTGGGTTTCCGTCTGGCCGAGTTGTTGCCGCTGGATCCGAGCGAGCAGCAGCACATGCTTGAGCTCACCGATCCGCTGCTGAGGCTGGCAGAGTTGCGCGACATCCTGCCGCGCTTTCAGAAGCCCTGAATTGCCGGCGTAGCGTGGCGTGCTCGTGGACTGGATCAGCGTCAACCGACCGGGAGCTTTAGACTGACGTTTTCCACGGAGTCGATGCTCATGGGCAATCTGGCTGGCAAGACCTTGTTCATCACCGGTGCCTCGCGGGGCATTGGACTGGCGATTGCGCTGCGCGCGGCGCGTGACGGGGCGAATGTCGTGATCGCGGCCAAGAGTGGCGTGGCCAACCCGAAGTTGCCCGGCACCATCCATACCGCCGCCGCGGCGGTCGAGGCAGCCGGCGGCAAGGCGCTGGCGCTGCAGGTGGATATCCGCGAAGAAGAGCAGGTCGTGGCCGCCGCCGCGCAGGCGGCTGAACATTTCGGTGGCATCGATATTCTGGTCAACAACGCCAGCGCGATCTGGCTGGCCGGCACCGCCGACACGCCGATGAAACGCTTTGATCTGATGCACCAGGTCAATACCCGCGGCACGTTCCTGGTGACCCGTAGTTGCCTGCCGTACCTGAAGCAGGCGGCCAACCCGCATGTGCTGATGCTGTCGCCGCCGCCGAACCTCGATCCGAAATGGTTCGCGCCGCACACCGCCTACACCATCGCCAAATACGGCATGAGCCTGTGCGTGCTGGGCATGAGCGCGGAGTTCGCGCCGCTCGGCATCGCGGTGAACGCCTTGTGGCCGCGCACGGTGATAGCCACTGCAGCCATCGCCATGATCGATGGTGTGAAGGCCGAGCAATGCCGCAAGCCGGAAATCGTCGCCGATGCCGCACATGCCATCTTCAGCCTGCCGGCGCGCAGCTACACCGGCCATTTCGCCATCGATGAAGAGATTTTGCGGATGTCCGGGATCAATGACTTCGATGCCTATGCCGTAAGCCCCGGCACGCCGTTGTTGCCGGATTTATTTCTCGCTTGAGGCCGCTCTAATGCCGGTTTGACTGGATTTCAGCGTGCATGCGGAGTATTCCCTGACACGCATTCAGGTGATTACCTGACGGTAAGTCATCTCAGTGCATCAATTGTGGCGTATAGTTCGGCACTCTATTGACAGCAATGTTCTTCTATGCCTAAGCCATGACTGGCGGTGAACTGCCGGTAGCGGACAACCAATAAGCAGGATGGTGGACGGGAGGGGACAATGGACGACACTGCGAGGGGCGGGCGTTGCGTGGTCTGGTTTGGTCAGCCGATCGCAGCGGAGCAACAATCCCTGGCCAATTCAGGCTGGTCAGTCCGGGTAGCCAATATCCAGGCGCGCGAAGGGGTCGGGGTCCGCACCGGTCAAACCGTGGTGGCGATGGCCGATTTCCGCCATGGCGACGACAACGTGTTGCAGGCGATGGGGCGCCAGATCGCCCAATATCCAAGAGTGCCGTGGATCGCGCTGGTCTCGTCCGAAATGCCGACGCAACAGCCGTTGGTAAAGCGCATTTTGCTCAACTGCGCCGAGTTATTCACAGCGCCAATCGATATGCCACGGCTGCTGGAGACGCTGGCGCGCTTCAGCGACAGCAAGCAGCCCCAAGTGTCGATGCCCGAAGCGGACACGCTCGGCATGGTCGGACAGAGTGCCGCGATGCTGGCCGTGCGTTCAAGTATCCGCAAATACGCACCGGTGGATCTGCCCGTGCTGATCACGGGTGAAACCGGTACAGGTAAGGAGGTTGCAGCGAGCGCGTTGCATGAGTTGTCGGTGCGCGCGATGCGGCCATTCGTCACCATCAATTGCGGTGCGCTGCCTTCGAACCTGGTTCAGTCAGAGTTGTTTGGTCACGAGCGCGGCGCATTCACCGGCGCCAATGCGCGACGGATCGGCCACATCGAGAGTGCATCCGGTGGCACGGTATTCCTCGACGAGATTGGCGACCTGCCGCTGGACGCGCAAACCAGCTTGCTGCGCTTCCTGCAGGAGGGCACCATCGAGCGAGTCGGCAGCAGCCAGCCGATCCGTGCGGATGTACGCGTGCTGGCGGCCACCCATGTCGACCTGGAGACGGCGGTAGCCGCAGGTCACTTCCGTGAGGATCTCTACTACCGGCTCAACGTGCTGCGTTTGCGCATGCCGGCATTGCGCGAGCGCGCGGAAGACGTGGAAATGCTTGCGCAGCATTTTCTCGACGCGTTCCGCGAGCAGCACCATAGCCACGCCCGTCTGTTCAGCGATTCCGCCAAGCAGGCGATGCGCGCATTTTCGTGGCCCGGCAACGTACGCGAGTTGCTCAATCGCGTGCAGCGCGCCGCGGTGGTGGCCGAAGCCACGCTGATCAGCGTGGCCGATCTGGATCTGCAAGATGCTCCGCTGACGAACGGCCACCGCTCCAGTCTGGGGCTGACCCGCGTGTCAGCCGAACGCGAAGCGGTGGAGATCTGTCTGCGCGAGAGTCGTTTCAACATCAGTGAATGCGCGCGTCGGCTGAAGGTCTCGCGGGTCACCGTTTACCGGCTGTGCAAGAAACACCAGCTGGTGCCTGAGCAGTTGCGCTGACCTGGCTCAGTCGCACTGGGAATGCTCCGCCATGCCGAGAAGGCATCGTGTCCGTGCGCGGCCGGCGGATTGAACCGCCTCGGACACGCCGACCTGATCCGGCACATCGTGCAAAAGCCAGCTGCAGTTTATGATGCGCATCAGCGCAGGACGCCGCGAGGCTCGCGGGCAGTCGCGTTCCCGCTCATCCCCTTGACGGTGTTGTCCTGGCGACAGCGCCCGGAATCCACCATGCACGCACAAGATCACTCCACGCAGTCCCTGATCGACCTCGGCAAGCGTTACTGGGTGCCGGTATACAAGCCGCGCGAGCTGGTGCTCGATCACGGCAAGGGCGCGCGAGTCTGGGATACCGATGGCAACGAATACGTGGACTTCGGTGCTGGCATCGCGGTCAACGCGCTTGGCCATCAGGATGCGGATCTGCTTGCCGCGCTCACCGCGCAGGCGCAGAAGCTCTGGCACAGCAGCAATGTGTTCTACACCGAGCCGCCGCTGCGGTTGGCCGAAGAGCTGGTACGCGCATCGCACTTCGCCGAGCGTGTGTTCCTGTGCAATTCCGGCGCCGAGGCGAACGAGGCGGCGATCAAGCTGGTGCGTCGTTGGGCTGCGTCCAAGGGGCGCCCGCCGGAGCAGCGCGTCATCGTTACGTTCCGCGGCTCCTTCCACGGCCGTACGCTGGCTACCGTCACCGCAACCGCGCAGCCCAAGTATCAGGAAGGTTACGAGCCGTTGCCGGGAGGCTTCCGCTATCTGGATTTCAACGACGTCGCTGCATTGGAAACGGCATTCGCCGAAGGCGGCATTGCCGCCGTGATGCTGGAACCAGTGCAGGGTGAGGGCGGGGTGCTGCCGGCTGCGCCGGGATTCCTCAAGCGCATCCGCGAACTGTGCGATCAGTACGACGCACTGCTGGTGCTGGATGAGATCCAGTGCGGTATGGGCCGCACCGGGACTTTGTTCGCGCACACTCAGGATCATGTGCGTCCGGACATCGTGACCCTGGCCAAGGCGCTCGGCTGTGGATTCCCGATCGGCGCGATGCTCGCTGGCCCGAAGGTGGCCGAGGTACTGCAATACGGCGCGCACGGGACGACTTTTGGCGGCAATCCGATGGCGGCGGCGGTGGCGCGCGTCGCATTGCGCAAGCTCGCTTCGCCGGCGGTACTGATGAATGTGGAGCGGCAGGCGAACGATCTGCGCGCAGGGCTGGCACGCATCAACCACGAACTGAATCTATTTGCCGAAGTGCGTGGTCGCGGCCTGATGCTCGGCGCCGTATTGAACGATGCGCACAAGGGCAAGGCCGGTGAGATTCTCGATCATGCCGCTGCGCATGGTCTGCTCGTGCTGCAGGCAGGCCCCGACGTGCTGCGCTTCGTGCCGCCACTGACGATCAGCGACGCCGACCTGGCCGAAGGTCTGCGGCGCCTGCATGTGGCATTGACGGCCTACGTGGCAGCCTAGTTCTTTTGCAAAGAGGCAAGTTGATGAAATATCTGCACAGCATGGTTCGCGTGCGTGACCTCGACGCCTCGTTGCGTTTCTATTGCGAGGGGCTGGGTCTGCGCGAAGTGCGCCGCAAGGAGGAGCCCGAGGGCAAGTACACCCTGGTGTTTCTCGCCGCGTCCGACAGTCCCGCAGCGGAAATCGAGTTGACCTGGAACTGGGGCTCGCAGGAAGACTACGGCTCGGCGCGCAACTTCGGCCACCTCGCGTTTCGCGTGGACGACATCTACGTCACCTGCGCCCGACTGCGGGCCATGGGCTACACCATCTGTCGCCCGCCACGTGATGGACACATGGCGTTCGTGCGCTCGCCCGACCTGATCTCAATTGAGCTGTTGCAGGACGGCCACCTGCCACCGCAGGAGCCGTGGGTGTCGATGCCGAATACTGGCAGCTGGTAAAGATTGCCGCCCACGCCATGACGGCGTGGGCGAAGCGGGTCAGGCGCGTGCTTCGCGCAGCGCTTCACGCGCAGCCTGCAACGTATCGGCGATGTCCTGCTCGCTGTGCGCACTTGAAATGAAGCCTGCCTCGAACGCCGATGGCGCGAGATACACGCCTCGCTTCAGCATGCCGTGGAAGAAACGATTGAACAGAGCCGCATCCGCCGCTGTGGCCTGTGCGTAGCTCTCCACCTTCTCGCCGGTGAAGAACAAACCGAACATGCCGCCGACGCGGTTGGTGCTGAAAGGGATGCCTTCAGCGTCAGCCACCGACTGGAGTCCGTCGGTCAGCAGACGCGTGCTTGCCGCGAGATGGTCGTAAAAGCCCGGTACCTGGATCAGTTCCAGCATCGCCAGACCTGCGGCCATCGCCACCGGGTTGCCGCTCAAGGTACCTGCCTGATAGATCGGTCCGGCTGGCGCGATCTGTTCCATCAGTTCGCGACGGCCGCCGTAAGCACCCACCGGCATGCCGCCGCCAATGATCTTGCCAAAGGTGGTCAGGTCCGGCGTCACGCCGTAATGCGCCTGCGCGCCGCCCAGCGCAACCCGGAAGCCGGTCATCACCTCGTCGAAAATCAACAGCACACCGTGCCGCGTGCACAGTTCGCGCAGGCCTTGCAGGTAGCCATCCATCGGCAGAATGCAGTTCATGTTGCCGGCAACCGGCTCGATGATCAGCCCTGCGATGTCGTTGCCCTGTTCGGCAAACAATGCCTTCGCCGCATCGAGGTCGTTGTACGGCAGCGTCAGTGTGAGATCGGCATTGGCCTTCGGTACGCCGGGCGAAGTCGGTACGCCGAACGTGAGTGCACCGGAACCGGCCTTCACCAGGAAACTGTCGCCATGGCCGTGATAGCAGCCTTCGAACTTCACGATCTTCGAGCGGCCAGTGGCGCCGCGGGCGAGGCGGATCGCCGACATCGTGGCCTCGGTGCCGGAGTTCACCATGCGCACCATCTCGATCGAAGGAATCAGTCGAGTGATCGTCTCGGCCATGGTCACCTCGGCCGGGCAGGGCGTGCCGAACGACAGTCCGTTTTTCACGGCGCGCTCGACGGCCTCGCGTACGCCCGGATGGTTGTGTCCGACGATCATCGGGCCCCATGAGCCCACATAGTCGATATAGCGCGTACCTTCCACATCCCACAGATAGGCGCCATCCGCGCGTGCGGTGAAGAACGGCTCGCCACCGACCGACTTGAACGCGCGTACCGGCGAATTCACGCCGCCGGGCATCAGCGCCTGTGCACGCTGGAAGAGTTCGTGGTTGCTCGTCATGGTGATGTTCCGCAAAAAGATGAGTAGAGGTCGGTGAAGCTTTGTGCCGCGCGGCGCACGTCAGTAGCGGCAAACACCGCCGAGATCACGGCCAGATAGTCGGCGCCAGCTTCAACCAGCGATGCCGCATTGTCCGGGGTGATGCCGCCAATCGCCACCCGCGCCACATCCAGCGCGGCACTTTGCCTCAGCAACTCGATCGAAGCGCGTGGCGCCAGCGGTTTGGTGGGCGAAGTAAAAAATGCTCCGAATGCGATATAGCTCGCACCTGCGCCCGCCGCCGTCTTTGCCCGCTGCAATGAGTCGTAGCACGAGACGCCGATGATCGCGTTCTTGCCCAGCACGGTACGAGCGGCCGCAAGGTCGTCGTCGTCCCTGCCTAGATGCACGCCATCGGCAGCCACCGCCTGCGCCAGCGCGATATCGTCGTTGATGATTAGCGGCACGGCGTAGGCGTCGCACAGCTGCCTGAGCGCTGCGGCCTCATTGTAACGTCGTGTCGAATCGTTACTTTTGTCGCGGTATTGCAGCAGTCGCGCGCCGCCGGCCAGCGCCTGCGTCACCACGTCCGTCAGGTCGGCCCGCGGGCCATCGGTGATCGCATACAGGCCGCGGCCTATAGTTTGTGCGAACGTTTTCAAATCGTAATCTCACACGCGTGGATAGGCTGATGCGCGATGATGCATGCTTTCGCAATCCCCGACGAGTTGCGAGAATGTGCCTTTCCCTCGTGATCATAGAAGTCCGACAATGAGCCAGAGTTCCACCGAAGCCACTACTGCCTTGCGCAAATGGATGTGCGTTGTCTGCGGTTATATCTACGACGAAGCCGTCGGCGTGCCCGATGAAGGTATTCCTGCCGGTACGCGCTGGGAAGACGTGCCCCTGACATGGACCTGCCCGGACTGCGGCACCACCAAGGACGATTTCGAGATGATTGAACTCGACTAAAGGCGGCTGCCTGCCCGCAAACGGCCCGATCTCGTCATCGCATTGACCGGGCCGTCTGTTCTGATGCTCCTGCGCGCCACCATGCGGCGCATCGTTCAGGGAGCACACCATGCAACAGTTCATTCCTTTTGAAGATGACTGGGACGCGCTGGAAAATCTGCGCCCAGAGGCCCTGATCCCCTTTCGCCTCGGCCTGCTCGGTACATCAGAGTTGCCCACCGCGCATACGCTGCCCGCGATCTTCGGCGCAACACCTGCCTGCGCATCCCTTCAAAGCGCTTCACCGGCTGAAAACTCCGGTACATAACAAGTAGACGCCTTGCGTGGATGGATAGAGCGCGTAGTACGTGCGGGGAGCGACCTCGCACGTGCAGGTGTGGCGCGGCTTCGCAAGCGATCGATGCTGCTCACCGATACGATCTGCATCGAATGCATGACGTCGAGCGAGATCATCAGTAGAGCACCTGCAGAGTCGACGACGTGAGGTGGAATGTCGTCATCTTGTGCATTGTTTCGAGAAAAGTGTGCGCGCCCTCTTCACAGAGAGGCGCTGCGGCGCTATGATTCTCCCCCCTTCGACGAGCAGCTCTTCACGAAGGGTGTCACCACCCCCGCGGATAGAAAATTTCTCTTCTCAAGGTGTTGACGGTCGCGAAAAGCGATGTAGAATGGGCGGCTCACCTAGGACGAAACGTCTCAGGTAGTTACTGAGGAATCAGTGACAAGCGATTGATCTTTGACAGTGTGCGCAGGTGAATTGTGTGGACGTCTTGCGATGGAGGGTTACGACCTGTCCAAAGAAATGCAAGCGTCCAACCAAAGAAACACAGTAATGAGTTTTTCGGTTGGGACTAACGCTTCAGAAAGATAGATGAGGAGTTCCGCAAGGAACGAATTGTCGAAAACTTAAGTGAAGAGTTTGATCCTGGCTCAGATTGAACGCTGGCGGCATGCCTAACACATGCAAGTCGAACGGCAGCACAGCAGTAGCAATACTGTGGGTGGCGAGTGGCGGACGGGTGAGTAATGCATCGGGACCTACCTGAACGTGGGGGATAACGTAGGGAAACTTACGCTAATACCGCATACGTCCTACGGGAGAAAGCGGGGGATCTTCGGACCTCGCGCGGTCAGACGGACCGATGTTCGATTAGCTAGTTGGTAGGGTAATGGCCTACCAAGGCGACGATCGATAGCTGGTCTGAGAGGATGATC
>NZ_JACHCN010000008.1 GCF_014205795.1 Rhodanobacter sp. MP7CTX1 | reverse complement strand
TCAAGGTCATCAAACGGATGGCTTATGGCTACCGTGACAGCGAGTACTTCTTCAAGAAGATCAAAGCGGCCTTCCCCGGGAATCCGTGAAGAACCAAAAAAAAGACGGCCCCGAAGGGGCCGTCTCCCCAAACCGGGGCAGGTTTGTTCGGGGGGTGTCCAATGCCTCAGTCGCACCAGGAACCACCCAAGACGACTGACTCACCGGACAAACACATAGTGTGCTGCGCGTCGGCATCCGGCTGCCATCCACGCATCCTTCCTTTTGTAGGCCATCGCCGCCGCTGGACCTCTTCTATCAATGGAGCGTCCGGCATCTAGCACGTATCCATCCCTACACGTCCTGCGTCGGCCGCATTACATCCACGGCCACGGCTTCAGCGCGTACTCCTTCGGCGGCGTTTCGCCGGCGAGGTATTGCACGAAATAGTCCCAGCGCCGGCGCGTGGTGTAGGGCGTGGCGGCGGCATAACCATGATGGGCGTTGGGGATCATCAGCAGGTCGAAATCCTTGTTCGCCTTGATCAGCGCATCGACGATCAGCAGCGTGTTGGTGGGCGGCACGTTGTCGTCCATCGTGCCGTGCACCAGCATCAGGCGACCCTTGAGGTTCTTCGCTTCGTTCTCGTTGGCCTGATTGTCGTAGTTGGTCGTGCCATCCTTGTTGGTGACCAGCAAGCCCTGCCATTTTTCGGCCCAGTCGTCTTCGTAATTGCGGTTTTCGTGGTTGCCACTTTCAGCCCAGCCGACCTTGAAGAACGTGGGGTAACGGAACAGCGCATCGGCCGTGGCGTTGCCGCCGCCAGAGTGACCCCAGATACCGACGCGATCCAGATCGATCCACGGATAGCGCTGGCCGAGTTCCTTGATGCCGCCAACCTGGTCGGGCAGCGTGTTGTCGCCCATGTCGGCAAAGTAGGTGTCGTGGAATGCCTTGGAGCGCCATGGTGTTCCCATGCCGTCGATCGCGACCACGATGAAGCCCAGTTCCGCCAGCGACTGGTTGTCACCGCTTGCCGCCATGAAGTTGTAACCACGCACCGAGCCGGTCTGCGGACCCGGGTAGATGTAGTCGACGATCGGATATTTCTTGTGCGCGTCGAAGTTCGACGGCTTGTACATGATGCCGTACAGATCCGTTTTGCCATCGCGCGCTTTCACCGTGAACGGAACCGGCGGCACCCAGCCGGCGGCGGTGAGGCGACTGATGTCAGCCTTGGCCACGGTAGTGACAATGTGCCCATCGTTTGCGTCGCGCAGCACCGTGACCGTCGGCGTCGTCGAGGTCGAATAGGCATCGACGAAATACTTCCCGTCCGGCGACAGCGTGACGGAATGGTCGGCGGCTTCCGGCGTCAGCAAGGTCGGCTCGCCGCCATCGAGACTGACCTTCCAGAACTGCTGGTAGTACGGGTGGATGCCCGGCGTGCGGCCCACGCCGCGGAACCACACGGTGCGCGTTTTCGGATCGACTTTCAGCACCTGGGTGACATTGCCGTCGCCGCTGGTGATCGCTTGCCTCGGCTTGCCTGTGCCCAGGTCATACAGATAAAGGTTGCCCCAGTTCGTGCGCTCGCTGAACCAGATGGCCTCGTGGCTTTCCGGCAGGTAGCGCCAGTTCACCGCGTCATTGCCGCTCTCGTAATCGGTGGGTACGCTTTCCTCGAAAACGGTGCGCACCGCACCCGTGCCGGCATCGGCGATGCGAAACCATTCGTGCTTGTGATCGCGCGAGGTGGAGACAAACGCCAGCGTCTTGCCGTCAGGCGCCCACTTCACGTCGTCCCAGCCACCGTCGGGGCCGCAGCTGACGTCGTCGCACAGGCTGGAGCGGTGCTGGTCGGGCGGCATCTGCAGGCGCACTATCTTGTGCGTCGGCACGTCGATGATCACGCGCTCGATCATGGTCACGTCTTTATCGCCGGCCATCGGGTACTTCCAGGCCTCCAGCTTCGGATGACCGATGCCGGTGCTGACCAGATACATGTCGCCCGTCTTGCGTTGATCCTGCTGGAAGGTGGCGATGCGCCTGGAGTCGGGCGACCACTCGAGAATGGCGTTGTCGCTGTGCTTCCAGCCCGCGTTGTCGGTGGCGTAACCGAAATTCGCCACGCCGTCGGTGGTGAGCTGGGTCTCCTTGCCGCTGGCAACGTCGCGCAGCCACAGATTCCAGTCACGAATGAAGGCCGCTGTCTGCTTGTCCGGCGACAGCACGCCAGGCTCCGTGCCGGTCTTCACCAGCTTGGCCACGTCGACGCAGGTGCCGGCCCCCTTGAGGTCACACAGATAGTGCTTGCCTTCGAGATCGACGTCGTAGCGGCCATCCGGCTTCACGCTGTAGTCGAGCAGCGGCGGAAGTTTCTTGGCGTCCACCGGCTTGTCACTGGCCTTGTTCAAGGCCGCGGCCAGCTTGACCTGGTCGAACGCCGGGGCGGCGTGGCCGGTGGCAGCATCCATCAGCATGACGTGATCGCCAGCGACGTCGTGGTCGCGATACCAGAAGTGGCTGTCATCCAGCCATTTCGCGCGGCGCACGTCGTGATCGACCAGCGGCGTAACGTTGTAACCCATGAAGCGCTCAGCCTGTGCGTAGTCATGGGCGCTCAGCATTTTATCTTGCGCAGCGGTTTTATCCTGCGCGGCGACGCCAGCAGAAAGCAGCCCCAACACCACGACGCCAAAAAGGCGCGACTTGCCAATCATTGAATGCATGCACTTCCTCCCACGGGAAACCGAACGGCGCGAGCGCGATCTGGTAGCCACGTTCACGCCCAAAAGGGCGATGCTAACTCGATACCGTCACGATCACCCTGTGCCAGAGGTCCATACCGTCATGGGACCCGGTCGTGTAAGGCAAACAAACTACACTGCCGCCTGCCCATCCCCCCCTCCTGACACAGATGACCAAATGACGACTGCCCTGATCGAAGCGCGCCTGCTGGAAATGGTTTTCCCCGACCATACCAACCATCTCGGCACGCTGTTCGGCGGGCAGGCGCTGGCGTGGATGGACAAGGCCGCGTTCATCGTGGCTTCGCGCTATGCGCGACGCACGGTAGTCACCGCGCGCTCCGAAGAGGTGAACTTCCGCGTGCCGGTGCGTACGGGTCAATTGGTGGAACTGGTCGCCAGCGTCGTCAAGGTCGGCCGAAGTTCGATGCAGGTCGAGGTCGAGATGACTGCTGAAGATCTGCTCACTGGTGATCGTCGCGTGTGCACTACCGGCCGCTTCGTGATGATCGCGCTGGATTCCAACGGCTCGCCGGCCCCGATCCCGGCGCTGGCTGTCGCCAGCCTAAACACTTGACGCCTCGGCCCCGCCATTCACTTGACGCGTGGCCGGCACGCCGCTCAGGCTGATGTTCTGTTGCACAGCGGAGCCGTCAAATGCCTGCTCGCCTGAAAATCATCGGCAACTACATCTCGCCCTATGTGCGCAAGGTGGTGGTTTGCCTGGAGCTGAAGGGCCTCGACTACGAGATCGACCCGATCGCGCCGTTCGTCGGCAACGATCACTTCTCCCGGCTGAGTCCGCTGCGGCGCATCCCGGTCTTGGTCGACGACGGACTCGTACTGAACGACTCGTCAGTCATCTGCCAGTATCTGGAGGATAAACACCCGTCGCCGGTGCTTTATCCCGCCAATATCAGCGATCGCGCGCAGGCACGCTGGCTGGAGGAGTACGCCGACACCCGGCTAGCCGATGCGCTGGTCTGGCGGCTGTTTTATCAGCTCGCACTCAGGCGATACATCTTTGGCGAAGATGCCGATCAGACGATCGTGCGGCAGGCACGCGATGTGGAGATTCCTTCCGTGCTGGACTATCTGGAAAGCCAGTTGCCGGACGACGGTTTCCTGTTCGGCGCGCTGTCGATTGCCGACATCAGCATCGCCTGTTTTTTCCGCACGGCCTCGTTCGTGCGCTACGCGGTCGATGCCGAGCGCTGGCCGCGCACCGCCGCGTTCGTCGCGCAGGTGCTGGCGCTACCGGTGTTTCAGAAGCTCGCCCGCCTGGAGGATTGCATATTGCGTCTACCGCAGGCCGAGCAACGCAGCGCATTGATGGCCGCCGGTGCCCCGCTGACCAGCGATACCCTGGGAACCAGCGCGCCCCGACGCGGCGTAGCGCGCTACGCATAGCTTTTCCTGCACGATCCGCGACGGCGACTGATCTACACCTCCCTTGCGCACTGGCGCAGAAAATCTGTGCGCCTCACCGTTGCCCCGCCGTCAGCTCGACCAGCCAATCGACGAAGACGCGAAGTCGTGCCGGCATCTGTTGCTGTGGTGGATACAGCACGGTCATCGGCAGCGACGGCGGCGGCGTATCCGCGAGCAGCTCGCACATCGTTCCGCTCGCCAGTTCCTGCTCGATGCGGTAGCGCGAAAACTGCGCGATGCCGAGACCGGCTTTGCAACAGCTGAGGTACGCATCGGCGCCGCTGACAGTGATTTTTCCAGGCACGCTCACCTCACGCCGCCTGCGGCCGACCATGAACTCCAGCGGTTCCGCACGGCGGGTCGTCGGCGAGGCCCAGTTCACCGCGTAGTGACCGTCATGCAAGGCGGCGAGCGATTCCGGCCGGCCATGCCGACGTACGTAATCGACGCTGGCCACCGTGATTTGCGTCAACGTGGCGACGCGACGACCAACCATCCCGGTATCTCCCAGCTCGCCGACGCGCACCGCGCAATCCACGCCCTCGCGCACCAGATCGACGAAACGGTCACCTGTGCCGATATCCAGTTCGATCTGCGGAAACCGCGCGCAGAACGCGGGCAAAGCGGGGATCACCAGCAGTCGCGCCAATGCCGCCGACAGATCGACGCGCAGGCGCCCTTTCGGCTGCACCGACGCCTCACGGAAATCCGTCTCGACCTCGTCCATGTCGGCCAGCAGACGCACGCAGTGGCCGTAATACACCTCGCCGTCGCGGGTGGTGCGTACACGGCGCGTGGTTCGCTGCAGCAGTTGCGCACCGAGCCGCACTTCCAGCCGCTTGATGGCATGGGTGACCGTAGCGCGCGGCAGGTTCAAGTCGTCCGCCGCGGCAGTGAAGCTGCCCAGCTCGACGATCCGCGTGTACAACCGCATGGCTTCGAGTCGGTCCATGGTAATTGTTGTCGCAAATGGAATAGTGATAGTCATTATTGAGCATTTATTTGATCTACGGCGAGGAGCACCATGCGTCCACCCCCACCCACCACGAGCAACCCGCCATGCAAACCCGCACTCTCGGGAAGAACGGTCCACAAGTCTCCGCCCTCGGCCTCGGCTGCATGGGCATGAGCGATTTCTACGGGGCGCGCGACGACGCCGAATCCATCGCCACCATCCACCACGCGCTGGAGCGCGGCCTCAATCTGCTCGACACCGCCGACGTCTATGGACCGCACACCAATGAAGTGCTGGTCGGCAAGGCCATCAAGGGGCGCCGCGAGCAGGCTTTTATCGCCACCAAGTTCGGCTTCGTGCGCGAGCCTAAAGATCCAGCCGTGCGCGGGGTCAACGGACGCCCGGAATATGTGCGCGCATCCTGCGACGCCAGCCTGCAGCGCCTCGGCATCGAGACCATTGACCTGTACTACCAACATCGCGTCGATCAGAACGTGCCGATCGAGGAAACCGTCGGCGCGATGGCGGAGCTGGTGACGGCAGGCAAAGTGCGTTATCTCGGTCTGTCCGAAGCCTCCGGCGCGACGCTGGAGCGTGCCTGCAAGGTGCATCCGATCGTGGCCTTGCAAAGTGAGTTCTCGCTGTGGACGCGCGATCCACAAGAGAACGGCGTGCTCGACGCCTGCCGTCGGTCGGGCGTCAGCCTGATCGCCTATTCACCGCTTGGCCGTGGCTTTCTCACCGGCGCGATTACCAAACCGGATGATTTCGACGCCGACGACTATCGCCGTAAGAGCCCGCGCTTTATCGGGGAGAATTTCACCCGCAACCTGAAGCTGGTCGATCAGGTGAAAGTCCTGGCTGCGGACAAGGGCTGCTCGCCGGCACAGCTGGCGCTGGCCTGGGTGCTGGCGCAGGGCAAGGACGTGCTGGCCATTCCCGGCACCAAGCGTCGTTCGCGGCTGGACGAAAATCTCGGTGCGCTCGATGTGCAACTCAGCGCCCCCGAGCTTGAGGCCATCGATGCGGTGTTTCCGCCGGATGCCGCCGCAGGCGAGCGCTATGTCAGATCCATGATGCACATGGTCAACGTGTAAAACCTTTCGCTGCCCGCCCGCTGCCCGCCCGCCCCACGCCAACCCTCCCCTGCCTGCAGAGGAGGGTTGGCGTGGGGCCGGTCTTCGTCTGGAGATCAAAAGCATCCCCTCCCGGCCTCCCCCTGCAGGCAGGGGAGGAGCAAAGCAGGGTTGCGTGTCGCGAACACACGTTAAACTTCTCCCCATGAGCACTCCTGAACATTCCCCGCTCGGCAAGAACACCCCCTACGCCGACCGCTACGACCCAAGCCTGCTATTTGCGATACCGCGCGCCGAGAAGCGTGCGGAAATCGGCGTGGCCGAACTGCTGCCATTCCATGGCGTGGACATCTGGAACGCGTACGAGCTGTCGTGGCTCGACTTGCGCGGGAAGCCCGTGGTGGCGCTGGCCGAGTTCCGCGTGCCGGCGGCCTCGCCGAACATCATCGAGTCCAAATCGTTCAAGCTGTATCTGAATGGTTTTGCGCAGGAACGCATTGTCGATGCGGCCGCGCTGGCTGCCACGCTGATGCACGACCTGTCCGCGGCAGCAGGGGCATTGGTCGGCGTGCAATTGAGTGAGGCCGATGCAGCTGCGTATCCGGTTACCGATCTGGACGGCCGGCTGCTCGACAGCCAGTCGATCGACATTGACCACTACGGCCCTCCACAAGCCGAATTTCTGAGCGCGGACAACAGCGCCATCGCAGTCGAGGAAACCGTGGTCTCGCACCTGCTGCGCTCCAACTGCCCAGTCACCGGCCAACCGGACTGGGGCAGCGTGCAGATCACCTATCGCGGGCCACCGATCGAGCATGCCGGGCTGCTGCGCTACCTGGTCTCGTTCCGCAATCACAACGAATTCCACGAGCAATGCATCGAGCGGATCTTCGTCGACCTGATGGAACGTTGCGCTCCGCAGCAGCTCAGCGTTTACGCGCGCTACACCCGGCGCGGCGGCCTGGACATCAATCCATTTCGCAGCAGCACCCCGGAAACGCCGGGCAACCCGCGTACTGCACGCCAGTAGACGCTGTTTCAGCTTCGCCTTTTGTGTGCGAGTGCCACCCGATCGGATTCGGGTGGCAGGCAACGAGCTTGCCGATGATCTCTCTGCCGCGCGCCCAGTGACCAGGTGAAACCCCAGGCGCCCCGCTCCCCCGGTAACCGGCGCTTCAGATCGGAGGCGTTAGCTTCGGTGAACCGGCCAAAGCGCACGGACCTCCCTTTGGCAATCACCACGTGCGGCCAGGCTGGCTGGATAAAGGGTGTCGTCTTAGATAAGAGCAATGGTGGGATCGGTACTCGTCACGTCATCGACCATGGAGTTTCCACATGACACGTTCATCACGCTTGGCCGTACCGTACAGCGCTGCACTCGCCGGCTTGCTGCTGCTCAGCGCCTGCGGAAAACATGAGCCGGCGGCCAGCCACGCTGCCGCTCCCACCACGCCCGCCGCTGCAAACGCCATCACGCCAGCGCCTCCGAAGGCAGCGGCGACCATCAGCAGCGCCACAACTAGTGCCAGCTCGGCGGTGGTTGCCGCATCCGTTGCAAGCCCCGCAGTAACAGCGTCGGCGAATACGCCTCTCACGGTGGCCAAGCTGACGCTCGGCAATGCGGTCAATGCCGCCCATGAGGTGACGCACGCCAGCAACAACTTCGCGTTCAACGACAAGATCATCTACGCCAGCGTCGCCACCGAAGGTCGCAGCAGCGGTGCCACGCTCAACGCCAAATGGAGCTATCTGGAAGGCCCGGGGCAGCTCATCAGCAGCATCACCGAATCGATCGCCACCGACGGTCCGGCGGTCACCACCTTCAAGGTGGAGAATCCTGATCTGTGGCCCGAGGGCAAATACAAGGTCGAGATCTCGCTCGACGGCAGGCCGGTGGCCCACCAGGATTTTGTCATCACGAAGCGTTGATTCGAGCCCGGCTGATCCGAGCCAGATCGATCGGCCATCGGTCAGGAGATGCGGTGACCGAAGTCACCGCATCTGTCGGCACGCCTATCAGGCTGCCGCGTCCTTGAGCTTCTTCAACGGACGCACTTTCACCTTGACGCTTGCCGGCTTGGCGGCAAACACCTGCTCGAGCTTGGTAAACGGATTGATACCCTTGCGCTTCGGCTTGGCCGGCACGCTGATGGCGGAGATCTTCAACAGGCCGGGCAGCATGAACGAGCCCGCGCCCTTCTTATGGATGGATGCAACGACTGCACCTTCGAGCGCCGCCATCACCGCGCGAACGTCCTTGGCCACCACGCCGCTGGTCTCAGCCAGATGCGCCACCAGTCCCGACTTGCTCAGGACTTCCTTGATCGGCTTGTTAGCGACCGGTTTCGCAGCAGCCTTCGGAGCTGCCTTTTTCACTACTTTCTTCTGGGTCTTCGCCATACATTTCCCCGCGTACTGGATGGATGATTTGCCGGAATTTTTTGCTCGGCACGCAGAATGTAGGGCAAATCCGCGAAAGGGCCAACCAGGCGATGATATTCGTCGATCTGATCTGCGCTTTTTTTGATGACGGCGGCGACCCATTCACTGCCACTTTCAGCTCACTTTCGCGCCCAGGGCGAGCCGCTGCGAGAGGGGTGAACACAGGCAATCCGCACGCCTCTTGATGGGCTTGCGAGGTTCTCTGCTGACTTACGCGATACCCGGACCTGTTTGCCCGGGATCGGGAATGGAAGATGTCACGGGAGGAATGGTGCGCTCGGCGGGATTCGAACCCACGACCACTGCCTTCGGAGGGCAGTACTCTATCCAGCTGAGCTACGAGCGCATGGTGGCCGACGCGGTGCCGAGCCGGAGGCTCATACCGCGGGAGCGCAGTATAGCCGAGTTGCCGTAGGGCGTGACTGGGGGATTCCGCCCACCCGAATCAACGCGCTTCCCCGAACTGACTCGGGGAAGCGGGAAGCGGATCGCCTCAGCGTGCCTTGAGCAGCAGGCCCAGGGTGTCGGGCTTGCCGGTATCGCGTACCAGGTGCGGGTACTTCAGGCCATCGTGGTAATCGATACGCACCGTCTTGTACTCGTCGAAGTTCTTCACCAGCAACTCGACCGACTGGCTCTTGTCTGCCGCTGCCGCGGTGACGGCGTCCTTCAGCGCATCGCTGTTGTAGTCATGGCCGTTGACGGCAATGACCGTCATGCCTGGCGATAGACCGGCCTTGAACGCCGGACCATCCCACAGTACGTCGCCGATCTCGCCATCCTTGCCGACCGAGACGCCAAGCGAATAGGTGAAGTCAGCGGAGTGGCGACGCATTTCCACCGCCTTGACCGCGGCGGAGGGCTTGTCGCTGTACACCAGCTTCCAGCCATGCGACTCGATGCCGCCGATCAGCGGACCATGGCCGTCCAGACGGCCGCGCAGATAGCCGGTCCAGTCGAACGGCTGGATGTCGTTGAGGGTCTTCACCACCTCGTCGAACGTGTAGGTATTGGTGACGAAGCTGCCGTTGTCCATGCCGAAGAACGCCTTGGCGAAGTCGTCGATGGAATGCTTGTCATGGCTCAGCTCACGTAGCTTGGCGTCCACGTCGAGCCAGATCATCTGGCCGCCTGAGTAATAATCCTCGCTCGCCTGGTAATTGCGGTACGGCAGCGGCGCCCGCTGCGCGATGATCGGATCGTTGGTGGTGTCCTGGATGTTGCGCCAGCTGGCCAGGCCCGGACGGCCGCGATCATAAGTTGCCGCCACCAGGGCCAGGATGTCGTGCGCCTGATCCTCGTTCCACAGACCCGAGCGCGCTGCCATTACGTAGCCCCAGAACTGGGTCTGGCCCTCGTATACCCATAGCAGGGAGTCCTGCATCGGCACATTGAAATTGGGCGTCCACAGGTCGGCCGGTCGACGGTATTTGCCGTCCCACGAGTGGTTGAACTCATGCGGAAGCAGGTCGCGGACCACCGCATTCTTGTCCCACTCGGTGAAGTAATCCGTGCCCACGCCATCTTCGCTGGAGCGATGATGCTCCAGTCCATTGCCGCTCATCTTATCGCTCAGCGAAAACAGGAAATCGTAGTGATCGTAGTGATGCGCGCCGTAAAGTTTGTACATCTGCTGCACCAGATTCTGATGCAACTTCAGCTGCGCCGGCGTGATCTCAAGATACTTCGCGGCGTCCGCCACGATGTCCATGTGCACAGGTGTCTTCGAACCCGGATCGAGATCGACGCGCTTGAAATACTTGCCGGCGTAGATCGGCGAATCGACCAGATCGTTGTAGCCGATCGGCTTGAAATTCACCGTGTCGCCATCGTGCGAAGCCACTTCCAGCGCGCTGCCGAACTGCCAGCCGACGGGGAACTTCACGCTGGCCTCGGCCATGATGCGCCTGCTGAAGTAGCCGGCCGGATACAGCGTGTTCGCGTTCCACTGCAGGTTGAGCATTTCCGGCGTCATCACCACGCGACCTTCGCGGGTGTTCTGTGCGGACAGATACTCGAACGACACCTCCACGCTATTGACACCCTGCGGCACGTCGACATGGAACGCGTATACGTTCAGCGTGTCGCGCTTCCACGGCAGCGGCTTGCCGTTCGCCGTCACCACCAGCCCCGCCAGCTTGTCGATCGGGCCACTCGGCGAGTGGTTGCCCGGCAGCCACTGCGGGTACAGCAGCGTTAGCGGACCCGGCTGCGCCGGCACCACTTCATGCACGCGGAAGACGCGATGGGCCAGGTCTGTGGCATCCACATTGATCTTCAAGGTGCCCTGAAACGGCACATCCTGCGGTGCCGGTACATCGGCAAGCGCGGCGAAACTGCCCAGCCCGAAAGCGGCGGCAACGAGGGCGGAAGCGAGGCGGGTGACTTTCAATGCGTTCTCCGGTGGACGATGGGGGGAATCCACGACGCGTATACCTGCCACGACATGGACTCAAGGCGTCGATGCTAGACCGGTCCCGCCACGCTTAACCCATGCCGAAGGTCATGGGAGCGCTTGCGATCAAGCGGCGCCTGTTCCGGCCGATACGATCATGGCACTCATCTTGCTGGAGTCATCGGCAATATCCGCACGTCCTCCTTTCAACCGAGATGCCATGCACGCCTTGTCCATAAGCCCGCAGCACAGTTGCGAACCTGATCAGCGCCGCGAATACACGCAATATCTGGCCCAGCGCATGCGGCCGATGATCCAGGCGCTGATGCTGGTTGCCTGTTTGGCCTATGTGGCGGCGACGGCTGCCAGCACCCTGGTCGCTGCTTCATCCCTACCGCTGCTGCTGAGGCTGACACCAGCGCTGCCGCTGCTGCTGGTGGCCACGGCTGCCACGCGCGTGCGGCGGCCGCTATCGCTCAGTCTGCTGGCACTGTCTTGCGTGCTGTTGCTCGAGATTGGCATCAACCTCAACGGCATGGGCCACGTGCGGGGACAGCCCTGGGTGTTGCCCGGCTTGCTGCTGCCGGTGGCGTCGTCGGTGATCTGGCTCGGGTTGTGGGACTTCACCGTTGCGATGGCGCTATGTGCCTTCGGACCACTGTCCATGCTGGTACTCGGCGCAGCCGATGGCGTGCAGATTGTCCAGTACGCCGTCTACATGGCCATTGCCATTTCGCTGTCGGCCGTGCTGCGCGCGTTCATGGCGCGCACGTTGTTCGAACAGTTCCGGCTGGAACGGCAGCTGCGCGAGCAGGCCAATACTGACGGCCTGACCGGATTATTGCTGCGCAACCGCTTTCTTGAGCTGGCGCGGCTCGCGCTCGGCGAGGCGCATCGTCAGCAAAAGCCGGCGTCCACGCTGTTCCTGGACGCAGACCACTTCAAACAGCTCAACGACGACCACGGCCACGCTGCTGGCGATGCCGCACTGATAGCACTGGCCGCCACCTTGCGCGCGCAGATGCGCAAAAGCGACCTAATTGGTCGCATCGGCGGCGAGGAATTCGCCATGCTGCTGCCCGGTCTCGATCTGCACCAGGCCAGCCGCAGGGCAGAGCAGCTGCGGCTCGCCGTGCACGCGGTGCAACGCCCGGACGGCCCGCTGACCGTCAGCATCGGCGTCGCCGAATGCCTTCATGCCGCCGAAAATATCGAAGCCTTGCTGGCGCGCGCCGACCAGGCCATGCGTCGCGCCAAGTTTGACGGCCGCGATCGGGCGGTCAATGCCCATTGATCCCTGCCGCAAGCAGCGCTTATCGACAGCCGAACCAGTTCACCAACGGCCTCATGCTCCATTGCCCTGTTCCAGCTTGCTGTGCCGAATGCCATAGCCGAAGTAGATCACGCAGCCCAGCCCCATCCAGATGATGAAGCGCTCGTAGGTGATCCACGGCAAGCCATAGATCAGCACAACCGAGAAGATGATGCCGAGCGGCCCGGTAAACCACACGGCCGGCGTCCTGAAGTTGCGCTGCAGGTCCGGTCGGCGCGCACGCAGCAACATGATCGAGCCGCAGATGATGATGAACGCACTGAGCGTGCCGATATTGACCAGCTCGGCCACCTGACCGATCGGCAGCAGGCCGGCCACCAGCGCGGTGAACAAGCCCAGGATGATGGTCGGTCGCGCCGGTGTGCCGAAGCGCGGGCTGACCTTGGCAAACCAGCCGGGCAGCAGGCCGTCGCGCGCCAGCGCAAACCAGATCCGCGCCGCGCCGAGCATGAACGCAAACAGCACGCTGGTGACGCCGATCACCGCGGCGGCCGCGATCGTGATGCTGAGCCAGTGCAGACCGATCGACTCGAATGCATCGGAGACCGACGCTTCGCCGCTCAGATGGCTGTAAGGCGTGATGCCGGTGAGCACCAGTGACACCGCGATATACAGCACCATCGCGATCGCCAGCGACAGCAGCACTGCGCGCGGCAGATCGCGCTGTGGGTGCTTGGCCTCTTCGGCGGCCGTGGTCAGAGTGTCGTAGCCGAACACCGCGAAGAACACCACGCTGGCGCCGGTCAGCACACCTTGCCAACCGAAGTGGCCGATGCCCGTGGTGGCGTCGACGATGCGCGCAGGAATGAACGGATGCCAGTTCGCCGTGTTGATGTAGAACACGCCCACGCCGACCACTAGCATGACGCCGATCACCTTGATCGCCACCACCGCCGTGTTGAAGCGCGCGCCCCACTCGGTGCGCACGGTGAGCAGCACCGCGACCGCCACCGACACACCCGCGGCAATCACGTTGAAACGGTGGCCGTCGCTGGGTCCCGCGATCGCCTGGGCGCCGTGCGCGCCGAAGACCTGCTGCAGGTAGTACTGCATCGTCTGTGTGCTCATGCTCTGCTGGGCCCACTCCGGCAAATGTACGCCGGCCGAGTTCAGCAGTACCTGCACGTAGCCGGACCAGCCGATCGCCACCACCGCCACCACCAGCGCGTATTCCAGCAGCAGATCCCAGCCGATGATCCAGGCGACAAATTCACCGAGTACCGCATAACCGTAGGTGTAGGCGCTGCCAGTGACCGGGATCAACCCGGCGAATTCGGCATAGCACAGCGCCGCGCAGGCGCTGCCGAGACCGGCGATGATGAAGCTGAGCGCTACGGCAGGGCCCGCATTGGCGGCAGCCTGCTGGCCAGCCAGCACGAAAATACCCACGCCGATGATGCCGCCGATGCCGATCGCGGTGAGCTGCCACAACCCCAGCACACGGCGGAAATCGCCGCGCTTACCGACCTCAGATTGCAACTGCTCAACCGTCTTGTGGCGCACCAGCTTGCTGAAAAAACCCATCGCATGACCCCCGTAAGCAAGCGGCGATCATAGCGAATACTGCCGCCCATGCCTGCATGCCTTGAGCCACAGGCAAATCTCCCATGGCGCCTGGGGGTAGGCGCGCACCCTATGCGCGACGCCCTTCCGCCAGCGCAAATCGCGCACAGGGTGCGCTCCTACAACGGCGCGGGGTTGCCGGGCAACGTATCGGCATGGCGGTTGCCGAGTACCCACGGCAGCGCGAGTGCACTGAGTCCGAATAGCGCTGCGATAGCCATCGCGATATGGCCGTCCAGATGGCTGTTGCCGAACCACTGACCGCTCAAAGCCGGCACCAGCGCCGTCGCCAGCAAACGCAACCCTTCCACCCATGGCGCCCAGCGCCGTGCTTCCATCAGTGCCCCAAGCACCCACAGGCTGGCCACCAGATACACCGCGTAAGCCAGCATCGCCGGGAAGCTCGCGGTACTCGTCATGCCGAGAAACTGCGTGGTCATCGCGAGCAGCAACGCAAATTGCAGCAACGCGTAAATCGTCAGCGCGCGCGACACCGGCGGATTGAAACGCTCACTGCTCATCACGAACGCCGATTTGGGGTAACGCTCCGCCACATCCGTCGGCCGCCAGCCTGGCGGCTTCAGCCACAGCAGCAACTTATCGCGCCAACGCCGCGCGTGCCAGGCGTCCACCGCGGTGCTCCAGTACACCTCGGCATTGGCCCACAGCGGGTTCCAGCTGCGCAGCGGTGATCGCGTGCCGTAGACCGGCGGGTCGGTATCGTCTTCCTCGATGAAGCTACCGAACAGCCGGTCCCACACGATCAGGATGCCGCCGTAATTGCGGTCCAGGTAACGATCGTTCACCGCGTGATGCGCGCGATGGTTCGACGGCGAACAGAACACCCGATCGAACCAGCCGAGCCGGCCGATCTGTTCGGTATGCACCCAGAACTGATAGAGCAAGTCGATCAGCGCCACGATCACGAACACTTTCAGCGGCACCCCCAGCAGCGCCAGCGGCAGATAGAACAGCCAGCCCAGCAGCACGCCGCTTCCGGTCTGGCGCAGCGCGGTGGAAAGGTTGTAGTGCTCGCTCTGGTGGTGCACCACATGCGCGGCCCACAGGATGTTCACCCGGTGCCCGCAGCGATGCAGCCAGTAGTAGCAAAAGTCGTACAGCAGCAACGCACCGACCCACACCGCCAGGTTGTCCTCCGGCAAGGTGATCAGCGCCAGATGCTGCACGCACCAGGCGTAGATACCGAAGGTCAGCAACTTGCTGAACACGCCGACGATCTGCGAAATCACGCCCAGCCCGATGCTGTTGATCGCATCGTTGCTGGCATACGCGCGCTTGCCGCGCAGCTTCGCCACCAGCAGTTCCAGCGCGATCAACGCGAAGAACACCGGCGTGGCCCAGGTGATGATGAGTTCCTGCGTGTTCAATTCAATGTGCCCGATTCAATGTGGCCGGTTCAATATGCCCGATTCAATGTAGCGGCTTTGCTGCGCCTGCCTTAGTCGCTTCGTTGCTGCTCTGCACCGAGCATGCGATCCACCATAAAGCCAGATAATACGTCGAGAGCACCCAAAAAGTGGCCCACGGGATCGCTGCGTGAAAGCGGTTCCACGCCAGCAGACTATCGCTGAGCATGAACGTCAGCGCTCCAATGGCCGCCAACCTGGCGCCGCGTACCCTCGGATCACCATGCATCGAAAAACCTTGCGCACGCCCCATCGCCTGCCCGCCCATGCCGGTCAGCACGATCACGTAGACGATCACCGGCAACCGCAGCGGCACCCCGATCGAGCCCCACAGCAGACACAGGTTGATCGCACCGTAGCCGAGACTGGCCAGTAACAGGATGGGGCGCGCAGCGAACCGGCTATCACCGACAAACGCCGCAATGAAACACAGATGACCCAGCAGGAAAGCCGCCAGCCCGGGCACAAACAAGTCAGCTGGCAGCATCAGCAGGACGTCGCCGATCAACGAGAAGCCGATGCCGGTAGCGATCCAGCGTCGATAGCGCGCTGATACCGGCAACCGTGTGAGCCACACCAACAGCAAGATGAATACGGTGGCCAGCGGCTTGCCGATCCAGTGCAACCAACGCCACGGGCTGGCCGGATCCTGCGCCATCGCCAGCCCGCCCACGATCGCGCCTACCGCCGCGCAGGCGATGAGCGGGAAAAGCCAGCGCGGGCGGGTGTTCGGAAAAATCAGGGAGGGCATCGCAACCATGCAGGTAACCGTGAAGGGCTGCGGTCGATCATAGCCAAGGCTGGATGCCGATGTGCGCGGCACTACCCTGCGACGCTCAGCGCAGGTCGACTGCCTTGCGGCCGAGCGCCGGATCGTCGGTGAAGAACGCATCGATGCCGGCATCGAGGTACGCGCGGATTTCGGCGATCGAGCCAGCCTCGTTACGAGTGGCCGGGTCGCCGCCCAGCCAGAAGTTTTTCGCCTGGAACTGGTTTTCCGGGCGAAATGTATAAGGGTGGAGTTCGAGCCCCGCCGCATGCGCGTCATGCGCCAGCGTGGTGGGCCTGCCGAGCGTGCCGTCGGCGACGAGCGGGATGATCGCGCGCATGCCCGGACCGATCGCATCGGCATAACTGGCGATGTCGCGCAGGCCGGTCGGCGTCATCATTTGGCCGTAAGTGAGTTGTCCGCCTGCCGCCACTATGTCCCAGGGTTGTGCGTCCGCCGCGCCGATCAACTGCAGCAGACGGATATTCGGGTGCCGATGGCGTCTCTGAGTCCCACCGAGCTTGTCGTGCAGGTACTTGAGATTGGCGATCTCGAACGACTGGATTTCCACCGGGGCACTACGCGTATACGGGTGTGCGGCCAGTGTCGCCAGAAGCTTGTCCTCCATCGGCAGGCCTAGCTTGCGAAAATAGCTGCCGCACTTGATCTCCGGAATGATGCCGATGGGCCGACCGACCCGCGCCGACTCGTCGGCAACGAACGCGATGATTTCCTCCAGTGTAGGAATCGGGAACTCGCCGTCGTGGCGCGTGCTGCGAAGCTGTGGCAGTCGTTCACGCGCGCGCAAAGTCTTCAGTTCGGCCAGGTTGAAGTCCTCCACGAACCAGCCGCTGACCGCGTGGCCATCGATCGTCTTTGTCGTCTTGCGCGCGGCAAATTCAGGATGCTCGGCAACGTCAGTAGTGCCGCCGAATTCGCTCTCGTGCCGCGCGACCATGACGCCGTCCTTCGTCACCACCAGGTCCGGTTCGATGAAGTCGGCACCGTCGGCAATCGCGTGACCGTATGAAGCCAGAGTATGTTCCGGCCGCAGCGCGCTGGCGCCCCGGTGACCGATCACAACCACCTTCGCCGCGAGCGGCTTCTCATCGACGTGCGCGACTACGGACATGACCAACATTCCTGGTGGCAAGAAAGAAAATCCAGCATAGGCGAACTATTCGCCCAAGCTGACATGTCGGCATTCTCTATCTAACGAGCAGGGCTAGTTTGCCGCGCGCAATGATTTCCACGGCAAGTCATTCTTTATCGCCGGCATTCCCAGGCGTTTCACAGCTCAACCTGAATGCGCTGGCCTTTTCCTCTTCAATGGGTCGAACCTCGTTGATCAAACCGAAGGCCAGGCAAGGATTCTGCGCGGCAAGTGCCGCCGCTTCGTCAAGGCTGCCGGCCATGAAAAACCAGTAGCCGCCCACAACTTCCTTGGATTCGGCAAAGGGGCCATCACTCACGCCGAGCTCCGAGACAACTTTCACCTCTCTGGCGAGCCGTTGTCCCGCTTTCAGCCTCCCTTCGCTGACGAGTCGATCGTGCCAGACGTAGAAGTCGTCAATCGACTTCTGTATTTCCTCGGGCGATCTGTCTTTGTCCCACTGCCCGCGGGAGATGACTAGGTACTGCGATAGCGCGGTCTTGTTGGTCATAAATTCTCCCGATGATGCCACTCGTTCGTCTTCAAGGTTCTTGGGGCGTGACGTTTGAATCGAGCCGCGCTACGAAGCGGCGTCGGCTTGAATGAATTCTCAGGCATCAACCCGTGGCCTCAGTGGACTCATACCTCGTAGCGCCTCATGAGCGCGTTGGGGATGATGACGCCGCGACGCTCTGGCCAGCGCTGCTCAACCACCACAAAGCCAAACTTCTCATAGAACGGCTGAGCAGTGCGACTTACGTCCGAGGTCAACTCAGACAGTCCAAGTGCCTTTGCCTCTTCGAGAAGATGCTCCATCAACCGCGATCCTATGCCTCTGCGAGAATGGGTACCAGACACGAAGAAGTGATCGATGTAGCCGTTCGCCTGGAGATCGGCATATCCGGCAACCTCCCCGTTCAATTCGGCGACGAAGGGATTGATGCCGCGAATGCGCTTCTCCCAAAGATTCATATCCAGATCCTTGGGCGCCCAAGCTTGTATCTGTTCGGGCGTGTAGTCGCGGCTGGTCGTGAGATGAATGGCGGAGTAGTACACCTCAAATAGCGCCCGCTCCTCACCTGGCATGTAGCGACGAATTTGCACCGAAATATTCATGAGGTCCAACGCCGGAGTTGAGCGGCGGCGAAGCCGTCCGCCTAGAATGAGCTGTTAGATCTCGGCGATTGCCGCAATGGAGACCTTGAGCCCAGGAATGCGCGCAGGCAGCTTGGCACCCTGCCGAGCTGGAGGATGGGTAGGGAACCAGTTGAGCCACTCCTCATTCATGCCAGCGAAGTCGTCTTCATCCGCCAATACGACCGTGACGCTGACGATCTTGTCCAGAGAACTGCCCGCCTCCTCCAGGATGGCCTGTATGTTGGCCAGACACTGCCGAGTCTGCTCCTGAATGGTTGCGCCCTTGATCGCACCCGTGGCCGGATCAATTGGAGCTGTGCCTGATACGAAGACCAGACCGGCAGCTTTGACCGCCTGGCTATAAGTCGGCGGCGGCTTGGCCGCCTTTGGTGTGAACACGATTTGACGGGTCATTTTGGGACATGCCACGCGAGCGAAAGCAGCAACGCTATTGCAATGACAACAGCGAGCAAGATTGCGAAGTGCTTGGCGGCTTCGGGTTTCACGCGGTCTAACTACCTAATATGCAGACTCGTGGGTCCGACCATACATCCCTGATCACGTCCGGAGGTTCAAGCGTAACGGCTTGATCCACGGGGAGCTTATCCGTACTGGATTCGACTAACAATCGGATGCATAACCGGATGCAGCACGGCGGTTTTATCGCTGCGCATTAAGTGCCATGCAATATCCGCTTAAGGTTACGGATTCAACCGGCCAACGCTACGTCGCTGCCTATACCACACTCCAAATCCACTACTTATTGATATACGTGCAGCCGTCCAAACGTCCACGCGTGGTAAGAGTCCACCAGGCCCGGCACGGTGCAGTCGTCGTATAGCCCATTGCAGCGGGTGCGCAGTACCGTCAAGGCGGAAAAGTAGGGATCCTTCGGCAGGCCGGCGGCCTGCAGCACCATGCTGGGCAGGAACGCGATGTCGAGCATGGGGTAACTCGGCAGTGGCGTTGCGGCAAAGTTGCTTTTCAGCATGTAGTAGGTGAGGTAGTCACGGTACGGCTGCAGCGCGGGCGGCAGCGTGCGCGACATGCCGCGGATCATGCCCTCGAAAGACGGTTGATGATCGCCGAAATGCATCAACAGCGTCGGTTGCTCGCGATCGAGGAAATCGTGTTCCAGCCCGAGCATGGCCTGATCGGAATCATGCAGGCGCGACAGGTAGGCGCTGAAGTTGATTTCCGCAGCCGCTGACAGTCCCTGCAGCTTGCCGCCATTGAACGGCGGCGGCAGCTTGTCCAGAGGCAAATCATTGTGCGGGCCGTGCTGGTTGATCGTCAGGATCATCACGAACACCGGCTGGCCCGGTTTCTTCACCTTGTCGTAGACGCGCTTGGCGGCGTCGAACATCTGCTTGTCGGTCTCTTCCCATTCGTCCAGGCCGAGCTCATTGACGTCGTACAGGTGATCGAAACCATACGACCTGTATGCATTGCGTCCGTTGATGAAGCTGCCCTCGGTCGGATAGATCGCGATGGTGAGATAACCGAGCCGACGCAGCTGCATCGCCAACGCGTCGCGCACGTGCGGCGCCAGCACGTACGGTGCATACATGCCGCCGGGGCCGAAGATGTCCTGCGGCATGCCGGTCAGCGTCGCGAACTCGCTGACCCAGGTGCCACCGCCAAACGTATGCACGCGCAGCACACCGGTGCCACGGGTGCGGGCATCGGCCTGGAACATTTGCACGCTACTGCACTCCGGCGCGGTGCAGGCGGTGTAGATCGACGGATCGAACGTGCTCTCTTCCAGCACCTGCACGATGTCGGGATATGGCGGATGGGTCGTGCCCGGCTCACCCGCTGCAGTCGATCCCCACTGCTGCTCCGCGGCAGCATCACTGGCCATCGCCGGAAGATGGACTTTGGCGTCGTCGAAGTTGACGAAGAAATTCGTCAGCTGGGCGTCATCGGATAATTTCTCCCAGACACCCCGCTGATGCACGGTCGCGAAGGGTCCGTTGGGCAGCATGCAGACCCAGAACGCCAGCGCGCACAAAGCGATTCCGCCCACGCGAACGCCAACCCCGAGCCATGAGCGGAACCCGGTCAGCACGCGCCAATCCCAACGCCAGATCAGCCACAGCAGCGGCGGCACCACCACGCAGATGCCGATACCCAGGGCATACAGGTGTGGATAGTGGCGCAGTGTGTCGAGCAGACTGGTGCCGGCGTAGTAGATGAAATCCGACGGCATCAGCGACTCTTCGAGATACTGCAGCTTCAGTACCGCCAGAAACTTGAGCGCGACGAACAAGGCGCCGCTGACCACCAGCGCGGTGGCAAATCGCGCGAACGCAAACAGCCATACACCGACCACGCACAGCATCAGGGCCAGGATGAAGCCCTGTTGCAACGCCTTGGGCTCCTGCAGCGCGGTAGCGCCGGCACAGGCAGCGAAGAAAACCAGCGCACACAGCGAGACCACGCGGGGCCGCGTGAAGCGTAACGAAATGCGATGCATGGATTGAAAGTCCCCCTGTAGGACTCGACCTTAACCTAAGCGTCATCTTACGGGCTTGCGCAGGTGTGCGCTGGTGGTACTGGCTGCGCCGTTCCGCCGGCGTTCGGCTGATGGCGGCCTGGACATCCACTCTGCGGGTTTCTCCCCCCTGCTTGCAGGGGAGGGTAGGGGTAGGGTCGCTCTTTGTCCGACGATCAAAATCCCCCCTCCCAACCTCCCCCTGCGAGCAGGGGCAGGAGCAAAATGGCGGGCGCAAGACGTTGCGGTGGAGCCGGCCATTCAGCATCAGGGGTTGCGCACGGCGATATCATGGGCCGCTGATGAAGATGAAGAAATGCGATGTTTGATCTGACCCAACTCTGGTCCCACCTGGTGGCTTGGCTGAGCGGCCATGCCGTCGTGCCGCTGCTGGATGCGCTGCATCTGACCGAGCTGGCCGGCAATCCCGATGACATTGCCGCCTCGCTGCTGATTGCTGCGCTGCAGGTAAGCATTATCGGCTTCATCTTCCGTCCGCTGGAAACGTTCTTTCCTGCCGAACAATGGACCGACCGCCGATTGACCCTGGTCGATCGCAACTACACGCTGCTGATGCTGCTCGGCATCTTTCCGCTGTTCACCTATCTGGTGCTCACGCCGTTCAGTCACCTGTTCGGCGGCAGCGACGATTCCAGCACCGGCTCGCCGTTCGCGCTGGTGCACTGGGTGCCCTGGTTCAACCAGCATCCGTTCGTGCTGTTCGGGGTCTACTACCTGGTCTACGACTTCGTGTACTACTGGATGCACCGCACCCAGCACGCGATCCCGTGGTGGTGGGCACTGCACAGCATGCATCACAGCACGCGCCAGATGAGCTGCTGGACGAACGATCGCGGCAGTCTCGTCGACGGCTTCATCCAGTCGATGGTACTGGCCGTGGTGGGCTTGGTGATCGGTGTGGATCCGGACCAGTTCGCCTGGCTGATACTGATCGGCGAACTGGTGCAGAACTTCTCGCACATCAACGCGCGGATCGGATTTGGCCGTGTGTTCGGCCGGATCTTCGTCGATCCGAAATTCCATCGCCTGCATCACATGCTGGTCGATCCCGAACGGCCGAGGCTGCACGTGTGCAACTACGGGCAGGTGCTCTCGATCTGGGACGTGCTGTTCGGCACTTCGCTCTACGGCGAACCGGCGCGACCGACCGGCGTGGGTGACCCGATGGTCGACGCCGACAACAACTATGGCCTGGTCGGCCTGCACTGGGCCGCGCTCAGGCGCTTCTGGGGTGCGGTGCGCTGCATCGAGGGATGGACGCCGGGTGAAGTCGCGTTCGGCGAAGATTACCGACCGATTCCGGTCAGCCGTCTGGATCTGCATGTCTTCGAACGAACGCCGCATAACGCAGCCGTCGTTGAGCCGGAGAAGACCAGCAGCAACGCTTCGGTGGAAGGGGCGTTGGGCTAAGACGGGGAATGCCGCTACGGCGCCTCGATGCGCACTACCAGGGCAACGCCTGCAGATCGACATTGCCACCGGTCAGCACCACACCGACCCGGCGACCGGCAAACCGCTCGCGCTGCTGCAGCACCGCCGCCAGCACGGTGGCGCTGGATACTTCCACGACCAGCTTCAGCTCCGACCACAGCAACTGCATCGCCGCGATCGTCTCTGCATCACTGACCGTGATCACGTCCACCTGGTGCGCACGCAACGCATCGAGATTGGGTTCGCCGATCAGCGCGCGCAGACCATCGCACAGGGTGTCCGGCACGACCGTGGTCACCCGCGCACCGCGCGCCAGCGACTGCGCGGCATCATCGGCGCCCTGCGGCTCGGCACCAAACAGCGTCAGCGCGGGGTCGATGCCGTGCGCGGCAATCGCCACGCCACTGGCGAGGCCGCCACCGCCGACCGGCGTGATCAGCGCATCAAGCCTAGCGACCTGTTGCAGCAACTCCAGTGCGAGCGTGCCCTGCCCGGCCATCACCTGGGTGTCGGCATACGGATGCACCAGCACAGCACCCGTGGCCCGTTGCACCTCGGCCGACATCGCCTCGCGCGCTGCCTGGGTCGGCGCGCAACGATGGAGAATTGCCCCTGCGCGCTCGATCGCCTCGACCTTCGCGCGCACCGCACCATCCGGCACAACAACGTGGGCGGCGATGCCGCGAGTCGCAGCCGCCAGCGCCAGTGCGTTGCCGTGGTTGCCGGAAGAATGCGTAACCACGCCGTGCGCCGCCTGCGCATCGGACAGCGCCCACACCGCGTTGCAGGCACCGCGGAATTTGAACGCGCCGCCGCGCTGCAGGTTCTCGCACTTGAAATGCAGCTCGGAACCGCTCAACGCATCCAGCGCCGCGCTGCGCAGCACCGGCGTTACCTGCGCATAGGGTGCGATACGTGCTGCTGCGTCTCGGATCTGTTCGAACGTTGGCAAGCTGACTGTGGTCGGCGCGAGCGTGGTCAAAAGCGTACTCATGACAATTCAACCTCCACACCGCAGCGGAAGTGGCGTTCGGCGCCCGGCAGCAAGCGAATCGCTTGCGCCCATTCGGGCCGGTTGAATGCATTGGCCATGCATTCCATCGGCTCAAGCGCGATGGCGCGCCGCGCATCGCGGCTCGCCGTGTCGGCGGTGAACGCGTGCATCACACCGCTTTCCTGCCACACCGCGATGCCCAGTCCGCTGGCTGGATCGCGCAGGCGGGTGCGGAAGCGGCCGTCCGCTTCGGCATGCAGATCGGTGTACTCATGATCGAGAATGCTGTCGCCGAGCAGCCGCGGTTCGCGAAAATCAAGGGCGGGCACGTCATCCAGCGACACGTATGCGGCCTCCCCGGGTAATGCGATGAGGTCGGCACCGGAGCGGATCAGTGTCTGTGCCGGGATCTGCAGTTGCCAGCCATCGACCGAGCTTGCGGCCAGCCGGAAGTACGGATGCCAGCCGAAGAAACAAGGTGCCGCGCTATCACCCACATTGCGCATCGATGCTTCCAGCGTGAGGCCGCCAGCGTTCAGCATGAACGTGATGCTGAGGTCGATCGAATGCGGATAACCGGGCTGTGGCCGGATCGCTTTCGTGGTCAGCGTCACCTGCGCGCCGTTCTCGTCAGCGCTCAATGCGGTGACGTCGAATGCCGCGTCGCGCACAAAGCCATGCCGACTGGCCCGCTCCGCGCCGACGACGCCTGGTTGCAGATCCTGCGGCTGGCCGTCGAACGTGTAGCGGGCATCGGCGATGCGCCCGGCGAACGGCACCATGACCGCAAAACGCGAACCGGGGCGGCCAGCTATCTCGGCGGCATCGCGGTAGCCGTCGGCGAGGTCCTGCGTCACCCCGCCGAACGCCACCTCGTAGCTGAGAAGTGCGGCACCATGACGCGCTATGCGCAATCGACGGTTATCGACGTGATCCGTCAGAACCACGATTTCCTGCTCGCCCAGCCGGGCGTTTTCGGCGGCATATCGCGTCATTGAAGTATCCTGCCGTTAAAGCGCTACATGTTAGCGTGATCCCTCCCCATACATCAGCTGGTCGCATGAACGTATCCCCCGAGCAAGCCGCGTTGATTCGTCTCAGCGACTATCGTGCACCCGCATGGCGAGTCGAAACGGTCGACCTGGATTTCGATCTCGGCATCGATGCCACTGAACTTTCCGCGCGCCTGCTGTTGCGCCGCGATCGCACGCAAACGCAGCCGCTGCGGCTGGACGGCGAGAACCTCGAGCTGCTGTCGATCATGCTCGATGGCCAGGCGCTGCCAGCCACCGCCTACCGCTATGCCGACCGCGTGCTGGAAATCGACGACGTCCGTGACGGCAGCGTCCTGGAGACGCGCGTGCGGCTGCGGCCGGCCGTGAATACCGCACTGGAAGGCCTGTATCTTTCCGGCTCGCGTGAAGCCGGCTTTCTGCTGACCCAGTGCGAGGCCGAGGGCTTTCGCCACATCACGTTCTTCCCCGATCGCCCTGACGTGCAGTCTCGCTACACCGTCACCCTGCGCGCCGACCGCGAGCGTTTCCCTGTGCTATTGGCTGGCGGGAATCCCGACGGTGCCGGTGAGCTCGACGGCGATCGGCATTGGGCGCGCTTCGTCGATCCTCATCCGAAACCGAGCTACCTGTTCGCGCTGGTTGCCGGCAGACTGGAAAAAATCGTGCGCGACTATGTCACCGCCGACGGTCGCGCCGTCACACTGAATATCTGGGCCGAGGCCGACGCCATCGGCCGTTGCGACTACGCGATGGATGCGCTGGAGCGGTCGATGCGCTGGGACGAACAGACGTACGGCCGCAATTACGACCTGGATGTGTTCCACGTCGTCGCCACCCACGATTTCAACATGGGCGCGATGGAGAACAAGGGTCTCAACATCTTCAACGCGAAGTGCCTGCTGGCCGACCCGGACAGCACCACCGACGACGAATACCGACATGTCGAGGCGGTAGTGGCCCACGAGTACTTCCATAACTGGAGTGGCAACCGGGTGACCTGTCGCGACTGGTTTCAGCTGTCGTTGAAGGAAGGGCTCACGGTGTTTCGCGAGCAGAGCTTCTCGGCCGACATGAACTCGGCGCCACTGAAACGCATCGAGGATGTTTCGCTGCTGCGGCGCGCCCAATTTCCCGAAGACGCCGGTCCACTGGCGCATCCGGTACGGCCGGCGCAATACAGTGAAATCAACAATTTCTATACCGCGACGGTGTACGAGAAAGGTTCCGAGCTGGTGCGCATGCTGGCCGGGCGACTTGGCACTGACGGCTTTCGTCGTGGCATGGATCTGTACTTCGAACGCAATGACGGCCGCGCCGCAGCGCTGGAAGATTTTCTCTCGTCGCTGGGCGACGCGAACGGGATCGACCTGACACCGTATCTGGCCTGGTACGCGCAAGCCGGCACGCCACGGCTGAAGGCGCATGGCCAGTACGACGCAGCACGGCACGAATACACGCTTACGTTGGCGCAGCACATCCAGGCCGGGGCAGACCATGAGCCCGCACTTCCCTTGCCGATCCCAGTCAAGCTTGCGCTGTTTGCGCGCAACGGCGACATGCTACCGCTGCATATGGACGGCCAGACGTCCGAGCAAGTAAACGAACGGGTCATCGTCCTGACTGGCGCCGAGCAAAGCTTCGTCTTCACTGGCATCCCCTCTGCACCGGTCCCGTCATTGCTGCGCGGTTTTTCCGCACCGGTGATCCTGGAATGCGACTACACCCCGGACGAACTGGCGCTGCTGCTGGGCCACGACGCCGACGGCTTCAATCGGTGGGAGGCCAGCCAGCAACTTGCGGCGCGCGCCTACGAGAACCTGCGCGACGGCGCGGCTACTGATGCACTGCAGGCCTGGTGCGAGTCGCTGGCGCAGTTGTTCAACAACAGCACCATCGACGACGCTTTGCTGGCCGATTTGTTGACGCCGCCGGGTGAAGTCGAATTGGCCGAGCGCGAGAAAGCGGTCGACCCGCAGCACATCCATGCACTGCGCCAAAGTCTGCTGCGCCGGCTGGCCGCCAGGCTCGGCGCAGAGGCGCTTCGCCGGCGCTATCAGGCGCTGGCCGCCGACACCAATGCAGCACTCGATGCTGTCAGCCAGGCGCGGCGTCGACTGAAACGCCGCGTGCTGGAATTGCTGGGGTTGATCGACGGGCCCGGTACGCGCCTGCTCGCGGCATCCCAATACGATGACGCACCCGGCATGACCGACCGGCTCGCCGCACTCGCCGTGCTGCTACGCGGCAATGCGCCCGAGGCTGCGCCGGCCTTGCTCTACTTTCGCGAGCGCTATGCCGACAACGCGCTGGCGCTGGACAAGTGGTTTGCCGTGCAGGCGCAGGTGCCGGGCGATGGCGCGCTGGATCGCGTACTCGCGTTGGAAAACGACCCAGCATTTACCCTGAAGAATCCGAACCGCGTGCAGGCCTTGCTCGGTGCGTTCGTGCGCATCAATCCCAGCGGTTTCCATCGACTCGATGGTGCCGGTTACCGCTTCCTCGCCGAACGGCTGGTCACACTCGATGCCTTGAACCCTCAGCTCGCCGCGAGACTGGCCACGGCATTCAATGGCTGGCAGCGACTGGAACCGCAGCGTCGCGCGGCAGCCCGCGCGGCCATTGCCGAACTGGCGGGGCACGAGGGCCTTTCGCGCAACCTGACCGAAATTGTCGACAGCGTGTTCATTCACTAGAGCCTTTCCAAGGCTCTCCAGTGACTACGCCGGGATCCGTTTGCACATTAAATCCGGAGGCACGCAGACCGGCTCCCAATCAAGCAGACGTACGGTTGAGCTGCTGTGGTCGCCATGCGGCATGCGCAAGGCTTGACCTGATCCCCTATCAGGCGGCGCACCGGTGAAGGTGCAAGCGACGCACCGCCGCATGGCGGCCACAGCAGCTCAAGGCGAGCTACCCGGAAACGTTGGACAGGTTGCCATCATCGGCCGGGCCACTCTCGCGCGGCCGCTCCCCTGACAGGCAATCTCGATGTACTTGGCATCGTCGCCATGCACACGGGTGATGCTTTAGATGGCCAAATGATCCAGCGCTTCGAGCAGGCTGTTCATGCGCGACTCCAGATCCGGCTGCAGCACACCGCGTTCGGTGTCGTCGCTTTCGCTCAAGCTGTCCATCGCCATCTCGACCTGGCTAAGTTCGACCATCAGATCGTGACGCGGATAGACCGGCTCAAAATTGAAATTCATGTCCATGTCACACCCCCATTGACGGAAAACCAGTTGGTAGCCAGACAAAGCAACGGCCATGCCAATGTGTGAGGGGCGTCACAGTTATGTGGCATAGCTGGCCGCGCGACTGACGCTGCGGGTCATCTGCTGCCGCGAGCTGACACAAATTCACCTCTCAGTCACCCTTTGTTCACGCATGAGAGATAACTATGCACCCCAAGCTCTCCGACAGCAGCGCTGTCTGATCATTGCCAAGACTTTCAGTTTCTGGCGCCCGGCAACACGGTCATCCTGGATTCCCCCTGTTCCTGAGACCGCCTGGCGCCAGATCTATCAGCACAAGACCCCGCACTGAATCTGCGGGGTTTTGTCTTTTTGGCCTCGCCAAAAGACGACGGCACCCCGAGAGGTGCCGTCTTGCTTCCTTTCCCAGTACGCAATCGAACCCCTGTCCGTTCGATCTCGGCGCGCGTATCGCGCAGCGTCTGCCTGTGAAAGTGCTGGAAATAGTCAAGCAGGAAACATGCCACTCCGTCCGATCCGGCCGCAAGGCGTTGATCGCGTTACCATAGCGACCTGTTTCGTCACTTTTTACCCTTTCCAGGGCAGTTCAATGCGCCACCCGACCCACTACGACGTCATCGTGATTGGCGGCGGCCACGCCGGCACCGAGGCCGCGCTGGCCGCGGCGCGTACGGGTGCGCGCACCCTGCTACTCAGCCACAGCATCGAGACGATCGGCCAGATGAGCTGTAATCCGGCGATCGGCGGCATCGGCAAGGGGCACCTGGTCAAGGAGATCGACGCACTCGGCGGTGCCATGGCCCACGCAGCCGATCGCGCCGGTATCCAGTGGCGCACGCTGAACGCCTCGAAGGGGCCTGCCGTGCGCGCCACCCGCTGTCAGGCCGATCGTGGCCTGTACAAGGCGGCGATCCGCCGCCTGGTGGAAACCCAGCCAAATCTGCAGGTGTTCCAGCAGGCGGTTGACGATCTGCTGATCGAGAACGGCCGCGTCACAGGCGTGGTCACGCAGATGGGCCTGTCGTTCGCCGCAAAAACGGTGGTGCTCACCGCCGGCACCTTCCTTGCCGGCAAGATCCACATCGGCCCGGCGCAGTACGCCGGTGGACGCGCGGGTGACCCGCCAGCCAGCGCGCTCGCTGCCAAGCTGCGCGAGCTTCCGATCGCCGCCGATCGACTGAAGACCGGCACGCCGCCGCGCATCGATTTGCGCAGCATCGATTTCAGCGGGCTGGAAGAACAGCCCGGCGACAACCCCGCGCCGGTGTTTTCTTACCTTGGCACGCGCGACGAACACCCGCGCCAGGTCAGCTGCTGGATCACTCATACCAGTGAGCAGACGCACGAGATCATCCGCGGCGCACTGGATCGCTCGCCGCTGTATACCGGCCAGATCGAAGGTGTCGGCCCGCGTTACTGCCCGTCGATCGAAGACAAGGTGGTGCGTTTCGCCGAAAAGTCCTCGCACCAGATCTTCATCGAGCCGGAAGGCCTGGACACGTTCGAGATTTATCCGAACGGTATCTCCACTTCGCTGCCGTATGACGTGCAACTTGCGCTGGTGCGCTCGATCAAGGGTTTCGAGCACGCCCACATCACGCGCCCTGGCTATGCGATCGAGTACGACTATTTCGATCCGCGCGGGCTCAATCCGTGGCTGGAAACCAAGGCCATCGGCGGCCTGTATTTTGCCGGCCAGATCAACGGCACGACGGGCTATGAAGAAGCCGCCGCGCAGGGCTTGATCGCCGGCCTGAATGCCGCGCTCGCAACCCAGGACAAGGCGCCATGGTTCCCGCGTCGCGACGAGGCGTACGTGGGCGTGCTGATTGACGACCTGACCAGCAACGGAACGATCGAGCCCTACCGCATGTTCACCTCGCGCGCGGAATACCGCTTGCATCTGCGGGAAGACAATGCCGACCTGCGCCTCAGCGAGACCGGCCATCAACTCGGCGTGGTGCCGCAGGCACGCTTCGATGCGCTGCGCACCAAACGCGAAGCGGTCGAGCGCGAAATGCAGCGCCTTGGCACGCTATGGGCTGCACCCAACAATGCGCTGGGCGCAGCAATCGAACGCCAGCTCGGCATCGCCGTCAGCCGCGAAACCAGCGCGCTGGATCTGCTGCGCCGGCCGGAACTCGACTACGCAAAACTCGCCACGGTCGCCGAGCTCGGCCCCGCCGTCGAACGCGAGGACGTTGCTGCCCAGGTCGAAGTGCAGGTCAAATACGCCGGCTATCTCGAACGCCAGCGCGAGGAGATCGAGCGCCAGCGCCGCAATGAGCACACCGCGATCCCCACCAGCTTCGACTACGACAAGGTGCGCGGGCTGTCCTCCGAAGTGCTGCTCAAGCTCAAGCGTACGCTGCCGGCGACGATCGGCCAGGCCGCGCGCGTCAGCGGTGTCACGCCGGCGGCGATCTCGCTGCTGCTGGTGCACCTGAAGCGTCGGGACGCCGCCTGATTCGCTGCGGCATCTGGCGTCCTGTGCACCTGCGCGCCAACGACGCACGGCCGCCGCGATGCCTGTCCCACACCGTCCTGGCCCACCTGCTCATGGCATCATGCGCACTTTGAACAGCCATGGGGAGCGTGCACGATGGAAATCTGGATCGGTCGCAACGGTGAACGACATGGCCCGTACAAGGAAGACGATGTACGCCAATGGCTGCGTAGCGGCCAGGTGAGCCGTGAGGATCTGGCCTGGTACGAAGGCCTCGCCGACTGGCAGCCACTGTCGGTGCTGTTTCCCGATGCCGTGACGAGCGCACCACCGGCGGCGCCCTCTGCCGCCGTCGGCATGCCGCCGGCACCGATCATTTCGGCCGTACTGGAAGACTATGCGGGTTTCTGGAAGCGCGTGGCCGCCTACATCCTCGATGCCATCATCCTGTACATCCCCAGCATGCTCATCCAGAAGATGATGGGCGGCGATGCCGCTGAAGCGGCGATGAAACAGGCGGAGCTGGCCTCACCGGGCGACCCCCAGGCGATGCTTACCGCGTTTGGCCAGTTCTACAGCACGATGCTGCCAGCCATGCTGATCATCACCGTCCTCACCTGGCTGTACTTTGCGTTCTGCGAAAGCTCGGCCTGGCAGGCGACCGTGGGCAAGCTCGCACTGGGTATACGCGTCACCGACATGCAGGGCCGACGAATCAGCTTTCCGCGTGCGCTGGGTCGCTATCCGGCAAAATATCTCAGCACCCTGATCTTCTTCATCGGCTTCCTGATGGTTGCCTGGACCAAGCGCAAGCAGGGCCTGCATGACCTGATCGCCAGCACTCTGGTGCTGAACGGTCGCGCCAGCGAATTCGTGCCGACGCAGGCATCGAGCGGAAGCAACAGTTCGTTCAGCGCCTGATTCAGCGCTGAACGCAACGGCGCCAGAGCCACGCTCTGGCGCCGTTTTTGTGTGCGCCGATCACGTCCGTCGACGGGGTCGCTTGGTATGATCGGGGGCTTGATCATCTCACCCGGCGCTTCGCGTCGTTGCAAGGAATCGACAGCAACTCATGCTCAGTATCGAACAACGCATTGCCCAGGACATCGCTGCAAAAACCGACCAGGTGCAGGCAGCGGTAGATTTGCTCGACGGCGGCGCCACGGTGCCCTTCATCGCACGCTACCGCAAGGAAGCCACCGGCGGCCTCGACGATACCCAGCTGCGCCTGCTGGAAGAGCGTCTGCGTTATCTGCGCGAACTGGAGGAACGTCGTGCGGCGATCCTGGCCAGTGTCGAGGAACAGGGCAAGCTCAACGATGTGCTGAAGAACGAGCTCCTCAACGCCGATACCAAGGCGCGGCTGGAAGATCTGTACCTGCCATACAAGCCCAAGCGCCGCACCAAGGCGCAAATTGCCCGCGAGGCCGGCCTGGAACCGCTCGCACTCGGCTTGCGCGAAGATCCGACGCAATCACCGGAAGCGTTCGCTGAGTCGTTTGTCGATGCCGAAAAAGGCATCGCCGACGTGCGCGCCGCGCTCGACGGCGCACGCGCGATCCTGATGGAGTCGATCGCCGAAGATGCCCATCTGGTCGGCGAGTTGCGCGACTGGTTGTGGGCGCAGGGACAGATCCGCGCGAAATTGGTTGAAGGCAAGGAAAACGAAGGCGCGAAGTTCCGCGATTACTTCGATCACATCGAGCCGATCAGCAAGATCCCTTCACACCGTTTGCTCGCACTGATGCGCGCGCGCAACGAAGGCATCCTCGAACTGGAACTCAGCCCTGCCTCCGATGGCGAGCAGGGTCATGTCGAAGGCGAAGGGCGCGTCGCCGCGCATGCGAATATCCACAACCGCGGCCGCGCCGCCGATGCCTGGCTGCGCGAAACGGTGCGGCTGACCTGGCGCGTGAAACTGCATCTGCACCTCACCCTGGACTTGTTCGGCCGCGTGCGCGAAGGCGCGGAGGACGAAGCTATTCGCGTGTTCGGCGACAACCTGAAGGATCTGATGCTGGCCGCGCCGGCAGGTGCAAGAACCGTCATGGGTCTGGATCCCGGCATCCGCACCGGCGTCAAAGTGGCGGTGGTCGACGCGACCGGCAAACTGCTTGCCACCGACGTCATCTATCCACACGAGCCACGCAAGCAATGGCGTGAATCCCTCGTGCAATTGGCGAAACTGTGCACGCAGCATCACGTAGACCTGATCGCGATCGGCAACGGCACCGCCTCACGAGAGACCGACAAGCTGTCCGGCGAACTGATCAAACTCCTGGCTGACAGGGGTGTGGCCGAGACGAAGCTCGCCAAGATCGTGGTCAGCGAAGCCGGCGCGTCTGTGTATTCCGCGTCGGAAATGGCGGCGAAGGAATTTCCGGATCTCGACGTGAGCCTGCGTGGCGCCGTTTCCATTGCGCGCCGGTTGCAGGATCCGCTGGCCGAACTGGTGAAGATCGAGCCGAAGGCGATCGGCGTGGGTCAGTACCAGCACGACGTGAACCAGGTGAAGCTGGCGCGCGCACTGGATGCGCGCGTGGAGGACTGCGTCAACGCCGTCGGCGTGGACGTGAACACCGCTTCCGCTGCCCTGCTCTCGCGCGTCGCCGGCCTGTCCGCGTCGGTCGCCGAGAACGTTGTGAAGCATCGCGACGCGAACGGTCCGTTTGCGAACCGCAAGGCGTTGCTCAAGGTGCCCCGCCTTGGCGACAAGGCGTTCGAGCAATGCGCCGGCTTTTTGCGCGTAGCAGACGGCGACAACCCGCTGGACGCGAGCTCGGTGCATCCGGAAGCCTACCCGGTGGTCGAGCGGATCATCGCGCAGTGCGGTCGAGAGGTACGCAACGTCATCGGCGACGTGAGCTTCCTGCGCGCACTCAAGCCCGAGCAGTTCACCGACGAGCGCTTCGGTGTGCCGACCGTGCGGGACATCCTGAAAGAGTTGGAGAAGCCCGGCCGCGACCCACGACCGGAGTTCGTCGCGCCGAGCTTCGCCGAAGGCGTCGAAGACGTTAAAGATCTCAAGCCCGGCATGATCCTCGAAGGTCGCGTCACGAACGTCGCTGCGTTCGGCGCCTTCGTGGACATCGGCGTGCACCAGGACGGACTGGTGCACGTCTCTGCGCTGTCGCACACCTTCGTGAAGGACCCGCGCGACGCGGTGAAGGCCGGTGACATCGTCAAGGTCAAGGTGATGGAGATCGATCTGCCACGCCAGCGCATCGGCCTCAGTATGCGGCTGGACGATGAGCCAGGACAGCCCCGCGCCGGCCGGCCGGCCGACGCAAAGTCCGCCGGCCCGCGCGATGGCCGTAACGGCAGTCGCCCCGGCGGCGGTATGCCGAAACCGGCGCCGGCACCGGCCAACAGCGCATTTGCCGACGCGTTGGCGCGGGCCGGAAAGCGCTGACGAAGCGGCTGCATCGCACTGCGTTGCGATGCAGCATGCGCTTCCGTATGGGGTGCATTAACGTAACGGACAAATAACAAGACCATTCCGGTCTGTCTAGGGGAGTCCCACCCATGCTTCGCACCCGCCACCTCGCCAGCGCCATCGCTGCCACCTTGCTGTTCAGCAGTGTCGCTGTCGCCACCGATTTCAGTCAGGTCGTCGTGTTTGGCGACAGCCTCAGCGACGACGGCAATATTTCGCTGGCGACCAATCCCAGCGTGCAGCCGCCGTTGCGCTTCACGACCAATCCCGGCCTGGTGGCGATTGAAGACATCGCCAATGGGCTCGGGATCGGCAGCACGCTCAGCCCATCGCTGGTGGGTGGTAGTGATTACGCATGGGGCGGCGCCGGCGTGCTCACCAACTCGCCCGGCACGCCGTCGGTGGTGCCGACCCTGACCAGTCAGGTCACCGCGTATCTGGCCAGCAACCCGACGATCAACAGCCATGCGCTGTATTCGGTCTGGGGTGGTGCGAATGACATTTTCTCGGCCGCCACCGCAGCCGGCGCCAACGCCGTTGCGCAGCAACTGATCGCGCAGACGATTGCCGCCCAGGTTGCTGGTGCCGAAGCGCAGGGCTTGCCGGCGAGTGCGGTTCCGGCCTTCGTTGCACAGATCACCCCGATAGTTACCGCGCAGGTCGATGCTGCCGTTGCCGCACAAGCCGGCGTCGCCGGACTGCAAACGGCGGCCCAGGCGCAAGCCAACGTGGCGGCTGCCGCGCAGCAGGAAGTGAAGCTGATCGGCCAGCTGCAGAGCGCCGGCGTCAAGAACATCCTGGTGTTCAACCTGCCCAATATCGGCCTGACTCCGGACGCTACCGAGCAGGGCGCTTCCGCTGCCGCTTCGTTGACCGGGCTCAGCCTGATCTTCAACGGCCAGCTCAACAGCGGCCTGGCACAGCTGGGCAAAGGCATCATTCCAGTTAATGCGTACAGCCTGCTGTCAGAAGTGATCGGCAATCCGGGCGCTTACGGTTTCACCAATGCCAGCACACCGGCTTGCGGCGTCGGCTCGAGTTCGGTGGCGTGCGGACCCCAGGGTTCGGGCCTGCCGTATACCTATGCTCCCGGCACCAACCTGAGCTATGTGTTCGCCGACGGCGTGCATCCGACCACCGGCGCCGACATGTTGCTCACGCAGTACGTGTTGTCGATCATCCAGGCACCGGCGCAAATTTCCCTGCTCAGTGAAACAGCGCTCGCCGACAGTACCGCCCAGACCAAGAGCATCCGCAACCAGATGCTGGCTGACAGCAACGGCGCCGACACGCGTGCCTTCGTCGACCTCTCCTATGGCGATCAGCGCTTCGATTCCAGCAACGGCTCGCCCAGGACCGACGCCAACAATTTCAACTTGACGCTGGGTGTCGATGCGCACGCCACTGATCATGTTTCGGCCGGCATTGCACTCGGCATTGGCCAGAACAACGCCGATTTTGCCGGCGGTGGTGGTTACAAGCTGCAGGACATCAGCGGCCTCGGCTACGTCACCTATCAGGCCGGTGGTGGCTACGTCGGTGGCTACGCGAATTTCGGCCATTCCGGTTTCACGAATATCGAGCGTGTCATCGATCTCGGTACGATGCGGCGCACCGAGGGCGGCAAAACCGATGGCTCGCACTTGGGTGGCGGCGTGACCGGCGGCTGGTGGTTTGATTTCAGCGGCCTGCGCACCGGGCCGTTCGCCAACCTCGAGTGGCAGACAAACAAGGTCGATAGCTACAACGAAAGTGGCAACGACAGCACCGCGATGTGGTTTGGAAAGCAGCAGCGCGATGCACTGATCGCGACCGCCGGCTGGCGCGTGCAAGGCAATTGGGAGTTCGCCAACACGGTGATTTCGCCGTACGCCGAGCTGGCATGGAACTACGACAACAAGGCCAACCCCGACTCGCTCAGTGCCGGCCTCAACAGCATGAACGGCACGTTCGAGCTGACCGGCTTCAGCCCCGACAAGAACTGGGGCACGGCCGACATCGGCCTGTCCGCCAAGCTCAGCCCCAGCGTGACCAGCTGGATCGGCTACAGCGGCCGTTTCAATGACAACAGCCAGCAATACGACAGCGTCAACATCGGCGTAAAAGTCGGCTTCTGATTTCAGCGGTACGCGTCAAGCAGCACACAACAAAAAGGCCGTCCGAAATCGGACGGCCTTTTTTATTGTTCGATCTTGCTGGACGGCTTACTTGTTCTTGCCACCCGTCGCCAGATTCAGAATGGTCAGTGCCTGCTTGTGCAGGCTGGCGGCGGTACCGTCATCGAGCGTCTGCACCTCACCGCTGCCCACCTGATGCTGCTTCAGCACCAGCGTGCCGCTGTCATCCCAACCAGCACGGTCGATCGCGCTGGGCTTGGCATCCTTGTTCGCTTTCGTCTGCTGCACGACAGCCCATGGGTTGCCGTTCTTGTAGGCATAGTCGGTGCTAGTGAAACCCTTGTCACCGGAGTCCACCAGTTCGCGGATGAACTTCACTTCGCCGGCCTGACGGAACACCTGCCAGCCGCGCGAGATGTTCGCCTCGAGCTTGGTGCCATTGCTGACTTTCATGCCACCGATCTGCTTCTGCACATCGGTAAACGCGGCCAGGATTTTCTCGCCCGGCGTCTGCTCGGCCATCAGCTGGATCGACACCGTGTTCTTGGCACCCTTGGTCAGCACCGGTGCCTGGATCGGCATCACATAGTGGCGATCACCATCGGTCAGGGTGACCTGCACCACGTAGATGTCATCCGTCTTCTCGTTGGCCGGATTGAACGTCAGCTGGAACTGCTGCGGAAACGAACCGGCTGGAGCCGTCTTGCTCGCCAGCGGCGCCGCGCCCGCGGCAGTGGCGGACACGTCGACCAGGTTCACCACCAGCTGGGCATTCGGCGACAGCTGCGTAGGCTCGCGCAACGAGATGGTGCCGCTCACCTCATTCGCGGGCGCGGCGGCAGCCGCCGTAGACGCAGATGTCGGGGCAGACGCGCCAGCGTCTGTCTGCTGTGAAGGAGAAGAATTGTTGCAGCCGGCCAGAGCCACGGCTGCTACCGACATCAGCGACAAAACCATCTTGCGCATGGGAAAACCTCATCGACGTGAAAACAAACACGAAAGGGGTCAGGCGCTGTGCGCCGTCACATTTTCGCGGGGGGAAGCTCGAAGCATAGCCCAAAAATACCGGTGCGGAAAAGTCAACCCAACCAACGCCCTATCCATGCGCAGGCGTACGCTTGTCGGGCATGACGCGCCCTGATATCAGGTTCCGACCCAGACCAGCCGAACGGCGCAACGGGCAACCCTGGGTGCCCTCAGGTCCGCCGCAAGGCACGGTGCGCTATATCGCGGCGGCAAAAAGCCCCTTCGTAATGGATCTTGCTGATCGCGGCGTAGGCATGCTCACGGGCGGCAGCAAGGTCGCTGCCCAGCGCGCATACAGTCAGCACGCGTCCTCCGGCGGTGACAGCGCGACCCTGGGCGTCAAGTCGGGTGCCTGCGTGGAAAATCTTCACATCGCGATGGAGCGGCGCGTCGAGACCATCGATGACGTCATCGCCACGCACCCGTCCAGGGTATCCGCCGGCTGCCATCACCACGCCAATCGCCGGACGTACGTCCCAGTGCGCGTGGGTGTTTTCCAGACGACCGTCCAGCGCGGCATCGATCAGTTCGACCAGATCGGATTTCAATCGCAGCATGATCGGCTGGGTTTCGGGGTCGCCGAAGCGCACGTTGAACTCGATCACCTTGGGCGCACCGCTCTTGTCGATCATCAACCCGGCGTAGAGGAAGCCCATGAAGGGAGCGCCTTCCGCCGCCATGCCACGCAGGGTCGGCTCGATGACTTCCTTGAGGATGCGTTGCTCGACCTCGGGCGTAACCACCGGCGCTGGCGAATACGCGCCCATGCCGCCGGTATTGGGACCCAGGTCGCCTTCGTCACGACGTTTGTGATCCTGGCTGCTCGCCATCGGTAGCGCATGGCTCCCATCGCTCATCACGATGTAGCTGGCTTCCTCACCGTCCAGGAATTCCTCGATCACCACTCGCGCCGAGGCGTCGCCGAAACTGTGCGCACCGAGCATGTCATGCAGCGCCAGCTCGGCGTCGGCCTTGGTCAGCGCGACCACAACACCCTTGCCGGCGGCGAGGCCGTCGGCCTTGATCACGATCGGCGCGCCGTGCTGACGCACATAGGCCAATGCCGGATTCAGTTCGGTGAACACCGCGTAGCGCGCGGTGGGAATGTTGTGCCGATGCAGAAAATCCTTGGCGAATGCCTTGGAGCCTTCCAGCTGGGCAGCGATCGCGCGCGGACCGAAGATGCGCAGGCCGGCCGCCCGGAAACGATCGACCACACCAGCTACCAATGGCACTTCGGGACCAACCACGGTGAGTCCGATCTTCTCGTCCTTCGCCAGTTTGAGCAGACCATCGATGTCGTTCGCCGCAACGTTCGCATTGCGCACGCGGTGCTCATGTGCCGTGCCGGCATTACCGGGCGCCACGATCACTTCGCTGACCTGCGCGGATTGCGCGAGCTTCCACGCCAGAGCGTGCTCGCGCCCCCCGCTGCCGATGACGAGAACTTTCATGCTTGCTCCACTACCAGGGGTCGCGCCTGGGTCGGCGCAGCTGGGCATTGTAGAGGCTGACTACGGTTTGCGCAGCGCGTTAGGGGTGGTTGGAGCCGTTGCGGGTGTGCGGAGCTGCCCCCTTTTCCCTTGCGGGGAGAGGGATGGGGTGAGGGGCCAGTCTTGCGGGGACTCCACATCGAAGCGTGCTTTGGTCGGCTGCATGGCGAGCACCCTCCCCTCACCTCAATCCTCTCCCCTTCGAGGAGAGAAGGCTTGCGCTTGGTTATTCGCGGGCTTCCAGCAACGCCAGCAGCGCTGCTCGAGGCAGCTTGCCGGTCTCGTTGCGCGGCAACGCATCGACCAGGCGCAATGGACGAGGCAGGAACAACGGATCGATCGCACGGCGCAGTGCGTCCAGGATCACGTGCTCGTCCAACCCCGGCGCCACTGCCAAGGCAGCAATCCGATGTACACCCAGGGCATCGGCGCCGTCGAGCTGGAACACTACGCCGTCCTGCACCCCGGGGATCGCCAGCAGGCGACGGCTGAGATCGCCGATCGAGGCACGCTTGCCGGCGATCTCCAGCATGTCGGCCTGACGCCCGTGCAGGCGAAACCGACGACCGTCTTCCGATAAATGAACGATGTCGGCCAGCGTGACCGGGGCCGCCAGCTGCGGTGCCACGACCGAGGTGCCATCGGGTTGCGGATGCAGAACGACGCCGGTGTACAGCGACCAGTCCTCGTCTACGGTTGGGCGACGGCTGGCCACCACGCAGGTCTCGGTGGAGCCAAACACTTCCAGCACCGGCGCACCAAAGCATCGCTCAGCCGCACGCGCCAGCTCGACCGGCAGCGGCGCGGTGGCCGAAAGCATCGCGGCGATCGGCGGCAATGCAATGCCGGATTCGACCAGCGCGCGCAGGTGCACCGGCGTGGTCACCAGCACGCGTGGCGTCGGTACCTCGGCCAGCGCGACCGCGACATCGGCCGGGAAAAACGGCCGACCGGCGTGTACGCCCACCGCGCCGAGCAGCGGCAGCAGCACCGACATTTCCAGCCCGTACATATGTTGCGGCGGTACGGTGGCGACCACCTCGAAGCGCGGCCCGACTGCCGCATGCAGCATCGCCAGGTTGCCGGCGTTGCTGGCATGGAAGTTGTGCCAGGTCTTCAGGTTCGCGCTGGGGGTGCCGGTGGAGCCAGAGGTGTAGCCAATCGCGACCACCTGATCGGCAGGAATCAACGGCCATACCGCGTCCGCTTCCAGCGCTGGCGTACCTTTCAGCGACGGCAACTGGCGGTAGCCCGGCGGCGCTGGCACCAATGCCTGCTCACCCAGCGCATAAGAGCCCGGGTGAGTCGCCATCACCTCCTCTACGGCCTGCGGTGCGCGTGACGAGGGCAGCAGGTTGATCTGGCCGCGCAGCGCAATGGCACAGAATGCGACCAGGAACGCGTAGCGATCCTCGCAAAGGTTCACCGCGGCCGCAGCTATCGGCAGCATGGCCGCAACCATTTCCACATGGGCCAGAAACTGTGCGGCGCTGATCGCCTCGCCGTCGCGCCATGCCAGCACACGGGCCGGATCAGCCGCGCTCAGCAGGGATAGCTGCGGCTGTGCCTCGCGCTGGAAGGTGTCGTAATCGATGGCCACGCCGCAATCTCCCGGAAACCTGCTTCTTCGCTCCGAGGGATAGCATCGCCGCCATCGATGAACGGCGGCGTGAATGGCATAAGCTGCCGTCACGCGACAGTTCAGATTGCCGGTAAGGCAACTCTGATCCAGCGCGCTCCCCTCGACACTTACGCGCGGATGATAGCGCCTGAGAGCACGTCACGGATCACGGTGGGAGTGGCCTGGGAGCCCAACGGGGCGTCCAGCAGGCCGTCCAGCTCGTCGCCGAAACAAGCCTCCACGGCCTGCGCCGAGCGCGCCGGCGCTTGGCCGTGCGGGTTGGCGCTGGTGGAGACCAGGGCGCCGCCGAACGCCCGGCACAGGGCGGCGGCGGGTTCGTGCGCGGTGACCCTCAAGGCGATGCCGGCATGCCCACCGGCCACCCAGGCCGGCACGGCTGAGGATCGCGGAAAGATCCAGGTATGCGGGCCCGGCCAACTCGCCTGCGCCCGCCGCATGGCATCGTCAGGCACCGCGGCAAGCTCGATGTAGCGTTCGACCTGGGCAAAGTCCGCCGCAATCAGCAGCACGCCCTGGGTGGGCGGCCGCTGCTTCAGCGCAAATATCCGCTCGAACGCGGCGCGATCATGCGGATCGCAGCCGAGGCCGAACACCGCTTCGGTGGGGTACGCCAGCACTCCGCCACCATGCAGCAAGGCGGCAGCGGCATCGAGTTCGGCAAGCGTGAAGCGCCGCAGCACTCAGGCCTCGGCGTTCTTTGCCACGGCCTTCTTGGCCGCTACCTTTTTGGCAGCGGTCTTTTTGGACGCGGTCTTCTTGCTGGCGGTTTTCTTGGTGGCCGTCTTCTTTGTGGCCGCTTTCTTCACCGCAGGCGCCTTTTCGGCAGCGGCCTTTTTGGTCGCGGTCTTCTTGGCAGCGGTTTTCTTGGAGGCGGTCTTCTTGCCGAAACGCCCGCCCTTGCGCACCGGCGCGGCAGCGAGCAGCTCGATGCACTGCGCTTCGGTCAGCTCTTTCGGCTCCTGCTCCTTCGGGATGCGCGCGTTCTTTTCGCCATCCGTGATGTAGGCGCCATAGCGGCCGTTCAACACTTGCACGCCGTTGCCGAAATCGAGGATCAGCCGGTTCGCCAGCATCTCCAGTTTTTCCTGCACGATCTGCAGCGCGCGCGGCAACTCGATGGTGTACGGATCGTCCTCGGCCTTGAGGGAAGCATAGGTGCTGCCCTGCTTCACAAACGGACCGAAGCGGCCCACGCCCACGCTGACCTCGTCGCCGTTTTCGGCCTGACCCAGCTTGCGCGGCAGTTTGAACAGCTCGAGCGCATCGACCATGCTGATCGTATGCATGCTCTGGCCGGTGCGCAGGCTGGCGAAGGTCGGTTTGTCTTCGTCTTCCTTGGTGCCGATCTGCACAAACGGCCCGTAGCGTCCCAGGCGCACCGACACCGGCTTGCCGGTTTTCGGGTCGGTCCCCAGTTCGCGCGCGCCGGTCGCCTCGTTGCGGTCGACCGATTCGGTTTTTTCGTCCACCTGCTGCTTGAACGGCAGCCAGAAGCGCTCCATCAGCGGCACCCAGGCTTCCTCGCCGCGACTGACTGCGTCGAGCTCGTCTTCCATCTTGGCGGTGAAGTCGTAGTCGACGTAGCGGGTGAAATGCGCAGTCAGGAACTTGCTGACGGCGCGGCCGACGTCGCTCGGCTTGAAACGGCGGCTGTCGAGATAAACGTATTCGCGATTCTGCAGCACCTGGATGATGCTGGCGTAGGTCGAGGGTCGACCGATGCCGTGTTCTTCCAGCGCCTTGACCAGGCTGGCTTCGGAGTAGCGCGGCGGTGGCTCGGTGAAATGCTGATCTGCGGCAATGTCGTGCAACGGCACTTGCTCGCCCACGGTGAGCCGCGGGAGACGACGGCCTTCGTCATCATCCTCGGCGGTCTTCTGGTCGCGGCCTTCCTCGTAGACAGCAAGAAAGCCCGGATCGATCACGGTGGTGCCGCTGGCGCGGAACGAAGCGTCGCCGCCGACGACATCACGCACGGCGAACTCCACCGAGACGGTGTTCAACGTGGCATGGATCATCTGGCAGGCGACGGTGCGCTTCCAGATCAGCTCATACAGCTTGCGCTGGTCGTCGTTGAGGAACGCAGCAACCGACTTCGGCGTATGCATCGCCGAGGTCGGGCGGATCGCCTCATGCGCTTCCTGCGCGTTCTTTGACTTGGTCTTGTAGACCTGCGGAGCGTCCGGCAACGCCTTCTTGCCGAAATCGCGCGCGATCAGCTCGCGCAACTCGGCCAGCGCATCGTCACCGAGCATGGTGGAGTCGGTACGCATGTAGGTAATCAGGCCGACATTGCCCTCGTCACCGAGCGCTACGCCCTCGTACAGCCCCTGCGCCACCTTCATGGTGCGGCTGGTGGTGAAGCCAAGCTTGCGCGCGGCCTCCTGCTGCAAGGTCGAGGTGGTGAACGGTGGCGCGGGGCGGCGTTTGCGTTCCTTGGAGCCGACGTCGCTGACAGTGAGGCGGCCGTGGGCAGCCTGCTTCAACGCATCGCGCGCAGCCGAGGCATCCGCTTCGTTGGTGAGGTCGAACTGCTCGAATTTCTTGCCGTTGAGCTTGCTCAGACGAGCCGTGAAATCCCCGTCCGCGTGCTTCAGCTGCGCCTCGATGCTCCAGTATTCGCGTGCATTGAACGCCTCGATCTCTTCCTCGCGCTCGACGATCATGCGCAAGGCGGGCGACTGCACGCGGCCGGCGGACAAGCCGCGCTGCACTTTGCGCCACAGCACGGGCGACAGGTTGAAGCCGACCAGATAATCCAGCGCGCGACGCGCCTGCTGGGCATCGACCAGGTCGTGCGACAGCTGCCGGGGGTTGGCCACGGCGGCCTTGATCGCCTTCGGGGTGATCTCGGAGAACACCACGCGGTGCATCCGTTTGCCCTCGGTGAGGCCACGCTCTTTCAGGATCTCGCTGATGTGCCAGGAGATCGCTTCACCTTCGCGATCCAAGTCGGTCGCGAGATAAATGTCGTCGGCTGCCTTGGCTGCCTTGGCAATCGCGTCGACATGCTTCTCGTTGCGCTCGATCACCTCGTAGGCCATCGTGAAACCGTGCTCGGTGTCGACCGCGCCCTCCTTCGGCTTCAGGTCACGCACGTGACCGTAGGAGGCCAGGACCTGGAAGTCCTTGCCGAGGTATTTGTTGATCGTCTTGGCCTTGGCCGGTGATTCGACGATGAGCAGGTTTTTTGCCATGAAGCTGGATTTCCAGAAGCGAACCACCGGCGCTTGAGGCGCCGGACATCTATATATAGTTGAAACCACGCCGCGCCAACGACTGTCAAGCCCGTATTCCTACGTAACCGCTGGACAAACACCGTCCCGCACGCGGCGCTCAGTCCGGCAATCGCTGGTAGCGGTTGCCTGGCAAACTCTCGACACGGACCTCCAGTTCCAACATTAACAACATCCCTGACAGTGCCGCTGCCGAGTTTCCGGTGCGCAAGGCAAGTTCGTCCAACGTCGCTGGTTCATGGCCAATAGCGGCCCATAATCGGCGATATTCAGGATCTTCCCGCCACGATGGGCGTACCGTTGAAGTGACGGAATTGCCGTTTGCAGCCATCGACTGACTCACATGGCTGTCGGTTTTCGCCGACAACCGGGCCGCCAGTTCACCACCAAGCATGCGCGCTGCCGGCGCCAATGTCTCGATAATCTCGGAGGGACTTTCCACCAGTCGAACCCCATCACGAATCAGACGATGGCAACCGCGGGCGAGCGGATTATGGATCGAGCCGGGCAGCGCGAACACCTCCCTCCCCTGTTCGCCAGCCAGCCGCGCCGTGATCAGCGAGCCGGATTGCAGGCCTGCCTCGACCACCAGCGTACCCAGCGCCAGCCCGGAGATGATCCGGTTGCGTCGTGGAAAATGATCGGCACGCGCCGCCGTGCCAGGCGGAAACTCGCTGACCAGGGCGCCTTGCGCGCCGATCCGCTGCGCCAGCGCGTGATGTTTGCGCGGGTAGACCCTGTCCGGCCCGGTACCCACCACGGCCAGCGTCATGGCACCGGCATCCAGCGCCGCCCTGTGGGCCGCGCCGTCGATGCCGTCGGCCATGCCGCTGGTGATGGCAAACCCGGCCTGCGCCAGCGCGCAGGCAAACGCGCGGGCATGCGCCAGCCCGGACGCGCTGGCGTTGCGTGCGCCGACAATCGCCACCTGTGGATACAGCAGCAGGCTGGCGTCGCCGACAACGAACAGCGCCGCCGGCGGCAGGGGAATATTTTCCAGTTGCGGCGGAAAATCCGCCTCGGTACAACGCAGCAAGCGATGGCTCGGCTCAGCCAGCCAGGCCATATCAGCCGCCAACCGCGCCTCGTCAGGTTGATCCAGCCATACCCGTGCCGGCTCGCCGAGCGTTGCCGCATGAGCCCGCAGACCTGTCAGCGCGCGCCCAATATCACCCTGCGCCGCATCCAGCCGCTCGCGCAATCCAGCCGGCCCAAGGCCGGGCATGCGCAAGGCAATCAGCCACGCACGCAGTTCATCCATGTCGTTCATGCGTTGCAGTTTAGGGACTGGGTGCAAACAGAAACGGCGCGGTGAGACCGCGCCGTACTGTAGGAAAATACCGATCGGCGTCGTGGCCTGATCGTTAGCCGATCACTACTCCGGCAGACGCAGGCGGTCGCCTTTTTCGATCGGGCGCAAGCCATCCATGATCAAGCCGTAGCTGACACGGTCGAAGGTGCGGAACACCATCACATGCCCGACGTACTCATCCGGCAGCGTGACCCGCTTGCCGAGGTCGCGGGTCCAGCTGTTGCTGGCCACGTCGTCGTGGATGTTGCTGCCCGGCTCGTACATCGCATAAGTCTGGCCATTGTCGACACCGTCCTTGGAGCCGATCGACAACACCACGACCTGGCGTGAGCCGGCCGCGGCCAGCGCATCGGCAAATGCGATGACGCGGGCGTTGTTTGGCACCGACTTCGGCGCGTGCGGATAGTAGTAAGCGTCGTACGGCGCATCATCAATCGGCATGATGCGGTCGCCACTGCGGATTTCACTGGTCGAACCGAGCAGCAGCAAGGTTGACGGATCGCCCATACGCAGCGTTTCGGCCGTACCAATCACGCTGACTTCGACCCCGAGATCCTGACCACGCGTGTGATGGATGTGGTCGTCGTGGGACCACATCGTCTGCGTGCTGACGCGGGAATCTTCATGCCATGGCGAAGTGACCATGGCGGCATCGCTGTCCAGGTCATGGCCGACCAGATCGGCGTTCTCCGCATCGTCCTGGTCATAACCACGGAATACATGGCTCGGCCGCACGATCGCCCAGCGCTGGCCCGGTGCACCCTGCAGGCCGCGCACATAAAGGTTCTGGCCGACCGTGGCACGCAACTGGCCTTCTTCCAGGCCAACCACGTACGGCGCGGCACTGACGGCGTTCGAGTCCATGACCCGCATTTCCTTCAGGAACATGCGCAGCTCGGACAAGGGGATCGCCGGTACGGCTTCGGTTTCAACGCGCACTTGTTGCTGCAGCGTCAGTCGTGGCCCGTTGATAAAGGACAGATTGAGCACGTCCCCGGGGTAGATCAGGTGCGGATTGCGGACCTGGGGATTGGCCTGCCAGATCTCCGGCCAAAGCCATGGCTTGGACAGGAATTTGGCGGAGATATCCCACAAGGTGTCGCCGCGGCGCACGACGTAGCTGTCGGGATGATTAGTCCGTAGCTGCACGCCAGCCGCATAGACGGCCACGGTGACCAGCATGCCGGCCAGCAACACGATAATTTTTCTGATCATTGACGGGAATCCCCCTTCCCCAGATGCTCGGTCGAGTGTAACCGAATGGTTAACACGCGCAACAGGTCTCAGTTGGCAAAAATCGTCTGCACTCGCGTGCTTGCCGACGTACAATGAGAAACATTCTAGATCGCGTCGGGGTGGCATTTTTACCAAGCCGCCCGCATTTTTGACGCCGAGGTGATTGCATGTCCCAACTATCCATTCTCGAATTCCCCGACCCCCGCCTGCGCACTCGTGCCGAACCGGTGCACACGTTTGATGCGAAGCTCAAACAGCTGGTCGCGGACATGTTTGAAACCATGTACGCCGCCAATGGCGTCGGACTGGCCGCGACCCAGGTCGACGTGCACCAGCGGGTGCTGGTCGCCGACATGAGCGATGACCGCGAGCATCCGCTGGCGCTGATCAATGCCCAGATCATCGAAAAGGAAGGCTCGCAGGTCTATCAGGAAGGCTGTCTGTCGTTTCCCGGCCTGTACGCCGACGTGACCCGCGCGCTGAAGGTGAAGGTCCGGGCGCAGGACGTTGATGGTCAGGAGATCATCGTCGAGGTCGAAGGGCCGCTGGCAGTGTGCATTCAGCACGAGCTCGACCATCTGGACGGCAAGGTATTTGTCGACTACTTGTCCGCGCTGAAACGCACGCTACTGCTCAAGCGACTGGAAAAGCAGCGTAAACAGGCGGCCACTGCTTGAGTAGTTCGCCATTAAGCCCGTCGGGCTTGCGCGGAACACCTCTGCGAGTGGTATTTGCAGGCACGCCGGAGTTTTCCGTCCCCTGTCTGGAAGCCTGCCGTGCCAGCGGCGCCGACGTGGTCGCCGTCTATACCCAGCCCGACCGACCCGCGGGACGCGGCCGCAAGCTCACGCCCAGCCCGGTCAAGCAGGCCGCACTGGCAGCCGGTATCCCGGTCGAACAACCCGAATCATTGAAATCCGCCGAGGCGCAGCAGGCCCTGGCGGCATACCGGCTTGATCTGCTGGTGGTGGTCGCCTACGGCCTGATCCTGCCGCGCAAGGTGCTGGCCATTCCGCGCCGCGGCTGCTGGAACGTGCACGCCAGCCTGTTGCCGCGCTGGCGCGGTGCCGCGCCCATACAGCGCGCAATCCTCGCCGGCGATACCGAAAGCGGCGTCGACCTGATGCAGATGGAAGCAGGCCTGGACACTGGCCCGGTGCTGCTGGAACGCCGCACGCCAATTACCCGCGACGATACCGGCGGGTCGCTGCACGATCGCCTGTCCGTCCTGGGTGCCGAAGCACTGGCCGAAGGCCTGACCCGGCTGCTGGCCGGCGAATCGTTGATCGCCCAACCTCAGGTCGAGGCCGGCGTCGTGTATGCGCACAAGCTGGACAAAGCCGAAGCAAAGCTCGACTTCAGCCGACCGGCGCTCGAACTGGAACGCCAGGTGCGCGCCTTCGATCCATGGCCGGTTGCCGAGGGCGAAATCGCCGGCGAGCCATTGCGCATCTGGGCCGCGCGCGCCATTGAAGTCGATCACCACGCCACTCCCGGCAGCGTGCTGGCCGCCAGCCGCGACGGCATCGACCTCGCCTGTGGTCTGGGCGCATTGCGCGTCACCGCGTTGCAGCGTGCTGGCGGCAAGCGTATCGGCGCGATCGACTATCTCAACGCACGACCCGAGCTGCGCACCCGATGACCACCGATACCCGCGCACTGGCCGCCAGGGCACTGTCCGAAGTCGCCATGCGCGGCGCCTCGTTGCGCGACGTGATGGAGCGCAACGCACCACGGCTGCGTGATCCACGCGATCGCGCGCTGCTGATGGCACTGCTCAGTGAAGGCGCACGCTGGTGGCTGCGCTTCGACGCCGCCATCGACGGGCTGCTGGAAAAGTCCCTGCGCCACAAGGATCCGGCGGTCCACGCACTGCTGGTACTGGGGCTGGTGCAGCTGGAAGTCCTCCAGCTGCAGGACTACGCCGCGGTGGCAGCGACGGTCGAAGCCGTGCGCGCCTTGCAGCGGCCGCAGCTGGCCGGACTGGTCAACGCCGTACTGCGTCGCTGGCAGCGTGAGCGCGAAACCCTGCTGGCCAAACTCGACGCCAAGCCACAGACGCGCCACGCGCATCCGGCATGGCTGGCCTCCGCGCTGACCCGCGACTGGCCGGCCGAGGCCGAGACGGTGATGGCCGCCGACAATCGCGAACCGCCGCTGATGCTGCGCGTCAATCGCCAGCGCAGCGAGCGGTCGGCATTGATTGAGCAATTGCAGGCCGCCGGCTACGCGGCAACCGCCCATCCATGGCTGGCTGACGCACTGGTGCTGCCACACAGCACCGATGTCACGCGCATGCCCGGCTTCGAGGACGGCGCATTCGCCGTGCAGGACGGCGCCGCGCAAGTGGCCGCTGATCTGGCCGATCTCAGGGATGGACTGCGCGTGCTGGACGCCTGCGCCGCACCGGGTGGCAAGGCCTGCCATTTGCTTGAACGCGCGGAAATCGATTTGACCGCGCTGGAGTCCGATCCCAAACGCGCCGAACGGATCAGCCAGAACCTGATGCGGCTGCGACTGAATGCCAAGGTGGTGATCGGTGATGCGGGTGCCCCGGCCGGCTGGTGGAAGCGCCAGCCATTCGACCGAATCCTGATCGATGCGCCCTGCTCGGCCACCGGTGTTTTGCGACGGCGGCCGGATGTACGTCTGCATCGGCGCGAAAGCGACATCGCCACCATGCACGAACAGCAACGCCGGATCCTGTCGGCACTGTGGCCGCTGCTGGCCCCGGGCGGGCGACTGGTCTACATCACCTGCTCCGTGCTGCGCGCAGAGAACGAGGCGATCGTAGGCGAACTGCTGGCCGCGCAGCCCGATGCACAACCCGTGGCGTTCACGCTGCCGGTCGGACGCGCCGCTGCGGTTGGCTGGCAGATCCTGCCTGGCGACGGCGATCTGGACGGGATGTACTACGCTGTTCTGCAGAAGCGTCTTTAAGGAAGGACTAAGCCGGACGTGACACCGTGTCGACGCTGCCGCGCAGAGCGCTCTGATTTTCGGACCGGGCGCTTGTCGGCTCATCTTTGTCTTTGTATTGCTGCCCGTCCGCTGATGGAACCCGCTCAGCCGTGAAGCCCTACACCCCCCTGTCCCAAGCGCGTCCGCTGTGGTTGCGCAGTGCCCGCTGGGAATTGCTCTTGTTCGCGCTGTTCGCGTTGCTGGTGCTGGGTGTCGGCATCGGCTTGCGTGATCCATGGCCATCGGACGAGCCGCGCTTCGCCCTGGTCGCGCGGCTGATGGTCGAACACGGCCAGTGGCTGTTCCCGCATCGCGGTAACGAGCTGTACCCGGACAAGCCGCCAGTCTTCATGTGGCTGCAGGCGCTGGCCTTCATGCTCACCGGCAACTGGCGCGTGGCCTTCATGCTGCCGTCGCTCGCCGCGGGCCTGGGCGTGCTGGCGCTGGTCTATGACCTGGCGCGCCGTCTCTGGAATCACCGCAGCGCGCTGCTTGCGGCGGCGACGCTGCTGGTCACCATCCACTTCACCTACCAGATGCGCGATGCGCAGATCGATCCGCTGCTGCTGGGCTGGATCACGCTGGCCAACTACGGCCTGCTGCGTCATCTGCTGCTGGGACCATCGTGGCGTTGGTTTGCACTGGGTTGTTTTTTCGCAGGTGTCGGCGTGGCGACCAAGGGCGTCGGCGTGCTGGCGCTGCTGCTGTTGATTCCCTATGTCTTTGCGCGGCGGAGCCACTGGCATCAGCTCGCCATACCCACCGGGGGCTGGCGCTGGGCTGGCGGATTGGCGCTGTTCTTCGTGCCAATCCTGGCGTGGCTGGTGCCGATGCTGCTTGCCGCACGTGCCGACGGGGATTTGCAGCACGCCGCCTACGTGCAGAACATCCTGTTTGGTCAGACCGTGCATCGCTACGCGGCACCGTCGGCGCATTTCCATTCGCCGTTTTATTTCCTCGGCATCATCGCGTTCGACTGGCTGCCGTTGTCGCTGCTGTTGCCATGGGCTTTGCCGGCATGGTGGCGACGGATCAAGCGTCGCGATGCGCGCTTTCTGCTGCCGCTGGGCTGGGCCGTGCTGTTGCTGCTGTTCTTTTCGATTAGCCCGGGCAAGCGCGATGTTTATATCCTGCCGCTGCTGCCGATGACCGCACTGGTGCTCGCCCCGCTGCTGCCTGGCCTGCTGCGTCGGCGCGGCGTGCGCCTGTCGATCTTCGCGCTGACCCTGCTGCTGGGTATCGCCTCGACCATCGCCGCTACATGGGCGATCCGCAAGCATCCAACCTGGGCGGTCCAGCTCGAACAAAGCTTGAACCCGCACATCTGGTGGCTGTTGCTGACTGTGGGACTGGCCGGCTTGCTCATCGTCGCACTGACCCGGGTGCAGCGCGCGCCGCTGGGCTGGCTGCTGTTCGCTGCCGTCCTGTGGCCGCTGTATGGCCTATGGGGCTACCCGATGCTCAACGGTGACCGTTCGGCGCTTGATGTGATGGTTCGCGCACGCGCCATCGCCGGGCCCGAAGCGACGATCGGCCTGCTCGCTTGGAAAGAGCAGAACCTGCTGATGGCGCAGGGTCCGGTCACCGAATTTGGTTTCCTGAAGCCCTGGCCGCAGCAGTATGTCGACGCCATCGCTTGGTTGCAGGCCGCCCCGACGCAGCGCTGGATCTTCAGCCTCGACGACGCCATGGGCCGATGTGTGGATCGCCGGCGAGCCACCTATGTCGGGCTGGCCAACCGCCGCGCGTGGTGGATGTTCAAGGCCGATGCCGTCGTGCCCGGTTGCGTACCGAGTACTGACGACAACGATTCAACCGATTGAACGAAAGCTCAGCGCGTCCCGAGCAATTGCTCATAGACCGCTTCGGTGCGCTCGACGAAGCGGGGTAACCCAAACGCTTCCTCGGCATGCTGGCGAGCCGCTACGCCCATAGCCGGCAACCTGCTGCGCTGCTGCAACAACCGCTGCAGCATCTGGGCGATGGCCGGAGGGTTGCGTGGCGGCACCGGCCAGCCATCGGCATCCGGACGGATGTTCTCGGGCAGGCCCGCGTACTCACTGACCAGCACCGGCTTGCCCATCGCCATCATTTCGCGGCAGGCGAACGAGATCGTCTCCACTCCCCAGGACAGCACAAAGCCGGCATCGATCGCAGCCACAGCGGGTCGCACATCCGCAAGCAACCCGGGGAAATGCACCTGTTCGGTCAGCCCCAGCTCAGCGATGCGTTGATGCGAAGCCGCTTCCGGTGGCTTGCCTGCTATCAGCAGATGCACCTGCGCGCGCTGATCCAGCGGCAACAACGCCAACGCCTCGACCAGATCCATCCAGCCCTTGTAGCTTGCCGTGCCGGCGTTGCTGCCCAACAACAGCACCGGCCGTTCACCGACCCAGCGTTGCCGTTGCGCGCTCGCCGCCTCGGCTGGCCAGGGCGAAAAATGCTCGATATCCACGCCGTTGTGCACGGTTGCCAACAGGCAGCGCCGGTACGACGAAACCGCCAGCGCCCGGTAGGTGAAGTCGCTAACCGCAATCACCGCATCCGTGCCGCGCCGCGCACGCCACCAATGCCCTATCCCGGTCATCGGCTTGGAGTTGTGCTTGGTCAACACGATCCGCGGCCGGCGCGCCAGCCCCTGCATGGCCGCGATAACCAACCGATGGTCGGCGGAACCGGCGACATGCACCAGATCAAAATCGTACTCACGCAGCAGCGCTGCCAACTGTTTGCGCGCGCGGCGACGTGCGGCCAGCTTGTTCAGGCCATTCGGGAACGGTTGTGCCCAGGCGTGCACGCCGGGCAACACGTTTGTTTCCTGATGCAGTCGACTGGTCGGCGGGGCCGCCACGTGCACCTGATGCCGTTTCGCAAGCGCCTTGGCCAGGGTCAGCACATAGGTCGTATGGCCGCCTCCATCGTCGTCATGGAAATTGGTGAACAGGAGTTTCAAGGGTCGGCCTGTGCGTGCAAGATCAAATGTCGACGGAGCGAGGTCACCACAAATTACATGAACGTGGCCGTTATGCCGCCACTCGCCACACATGGACGTGGAAGCCGCCTAAAGTACCATGGGGTATCGCTTGGCCGATGCTGGAGATGGGGGTCTTCCGTACAGCCCAATGGATATCATCGACTGAAGGGAGGCGCCGGGTGAATGAAAAGTTGAGGGCATGCTGGCTCGGGCTGCTGTCGTTGCTGGTTGCCCTGATGCCGCTGTCGTTCGCCATCCGATGGCACGGAAAAGTGCTGCCGCTGGCCGTGTTGTTGCTGACCGGGCTAGGCCTGCTGGCCAGCCGCGCGGCGACGCGAAGCAGCTATCGCCATGCCTGGTCGGTGCTCGTCGCCTGTGGTCTGGGGCTGCTTTATCCGGCGCTCAACATCCTCGCTCATGGGATCGGCTGGAGCGCATTCGACGTACCGTCGCACATTCTGCTGTTCATGCTGACGGCTGCGGTTTTCAGCCTGCCGTTGCGGATGCGCTGGATATGGCTCGGTTTCAGCCTCACCGCCATCCTGCTTGGCGGCGTATGCATCGTTCAACATTTCATCTTTGGCGTCGACCGCGCCTATGGCCTGAATGGCGGTGATTGGGGCGCCATCGAATTCGCCATGGTCATGCTGACGCTGTCGTTGATGTCGATACTGCAAGTGCTTTATCCGGTCGGCGGCGACCAGGCCAGTCGCCCTCTAGAGACTGGCGTGCACGGTGCCGGCGCCGTGTTCGGCATGTATGGCGCATTGCTGACCCAGAGCCGTGGGCCGTTGCTGGCTTTCGTTCCGGCGCTCCTGCTGCTGCTGTTGATTTACGCGCGACGTACCCGGCGCTGGCGCCAGAGCTTGCTGCTGATTGGCGCGATTGTTGTTGGCGGCGTGCTGGCTGGAGTAAGTGTGCATGGCGTCGTCGTGAGCCGACTCGCCGCGGTGCAGACGGAAATGTCGAGCTACGATCACCAGACCCTTGCAACAGGTGCCGTGCGCGAACGCCTGGAAATGTGGCGTACGGCCAGCCGGGCCTTTCTCGACCATCCGCTGGCCGGCGTTGGCATCGATCAGTTCGGTGTGTATGTGGGCCAGCAAGTGGCGGCCGGTCGCGCCAATCCCGCGATCGCAAAGTACGAGCATCCGCACAGTGAATATCTGGAGGCAGCAGCAACCGGAGGTGTGCCCGGGCTGTTGGTTTTGCTGCTGATATTCGGGCTCCCGCTGGGCTACTTTGTCCGCCATTCAAGACATACCGACGGTGCTGTGGCCCTTCTGGCCAACGCCGGGTTGGCCGTGGTCAGCATGTATGCGCTGTGTGCGTTGAGCGACAATGTATTCTATCGCGCCATGCCGCATTCCCTGTATTTCTTTCTGGTCCTCGGATTCGCCGTATCGATCGGTCAGCTCGCTCCGCCGCAGGAGATTGCACCGCATGGTTGAGCAACGGCGGAGGGCACGCATCAACCTGATCGGCTGGGACAACGGCCGTGGCCTGAGCCATGACCTGCGGCTACTGCGCGAAACGCTAGAGTCGCTGGGTCACGAGGTCCATTTCACTCCCACCGGACCGAAACGACATCGCCTTACGCCGGCGGCCGTGCTGCTGTGCATACGACTGCTGTGGCGTTGGTTGCTTCGTGGCTGTCGCGGACCCTGGAAGTTCGACGCCAACATCATGCTGGAGCATGTACGCCCGGCCTACCTGGGCTTGGCACGGCGCAACCTGTTCATTCCCAATCCGGAATGGATGTCGCAGCGAGATGAGCGTCATTTGCACCAGATCGACGCCTTGCTTGCCAAGACCCGGGTCGCGGCGAGCATCTTTCAGGCCCGCGGCATCCGCACGTTGTATATCGGCTTTCGCAGTACCGATTGCCTGATCTCGCAGGTACCCCGGCAACCACGCTTCCTGCACCTGGCCGGGGCCAGCCGGATGAAGGGTACGCGGCGCCTGTTGGCGCTATGGCGGCGCCATCCCGAATGGCCGCCGTTGCTGGTGTTGCAAGCACCACAGACCGCCCAGAGCATTCCGAGCACGCCGGCACGGGACAACGTGGAGCACCGGATCGCCACTCTCGACGACATCGACGAGGTTCGTCGCCTGCAAAACAGCCACGTCTTCCACCTCTGCCTGTCCGAGGCCGAGGGTTGGGGCCACTACATCGCCGAGGCCATGAGTTGTGGCGCCGTGGTGATCACCTGCGACGTGCCGCCGATGAACGAAATGGTACGCCCGGGGCGCGGTCTACTGGTCAGTGCCACCGCAGTCGGGCAGCTGAACGCCGCGATGCTTTATCACTTCGATGAAGCTTCGTTGGAAGCAGCGATCGAATTCACGCGCAGCCTGGACTATGCACAATGTGTGGCGATCGGCGCCGAAGCGCGCGCGTGGTTCGAGACGAATGAGCGAACCTTTGCAGGTCTGCTGCAGGAGTCGCTAGAGCAGTTGTTGTAGGAGCCTGTTCAAGGTCTCCAAGTGGCCCGCGCAAGTGCCCGCCACAGTCCCTAGGCCTGCTTGCTATGCCCCAGCAGGATCGCAATCGCGTGCTCGATGCGCTTCCACCAGGGCGCGCGGCTTCGCAAGGCTAGCGCAGCATAGCGCTTGGTTTCGGCCCACAGCGGGGCGGGCTTGGTCCGGTATTCGAGTTTGCACAGCGCGATACAGGAATCGTCGATCCCGGCCACTCGTGCGTAGTGGTTGATCAGGCCGCGCGAACGCAAACGATTGATGTAGGTTTGGGATGGACCCAGGTTGGACCACCAGCCGTTCTTGCCGTGGATGCGATACCAGACGCTGCCGGTCGGCAGATAGTATTTGTGCGCACCGAGCACACTGCTGCCGAAGACCAGGCAATTGTCCGCCGACAGCCGCCACGTCTCACGAAAGGAGTCGGGCAGATCGAGCACCTTGCGCGCCCACTTTGTGCGCGTCGACAGCGCTGACGTGGGGGCGCCATACCAACGCGCCATGGCGTACGTGATGATCGCGGTGTGTCCCAGATCGACGGCGCTGCGGTTGAACCCGACGAGCCGGTCCTCCTGGCCAAAGTGCCGCATATCCGAAAAAACAAAACCGACATCGGCGCGCGTGTCGTATAGCTCGCCCAGCCGAGCCAGGTAGTCAGGTGCCCAGTGATCATCGGAGTCCAAAAAGCAGACTACCTCCGCCTGCACGGCCGCAACGCCACGCTGGAATGCCTCGAACTGCCCACCGTTTGTGCCGCAGATCAGCGTGACACGTTCGTCTTCCCCATAGTGTTGGCGCAGAAGGGTGTCCGACCCATCGGTCGAGCCATCGTCGACAACGACTACTTGCGCCGGCTTGCGGCTCTGCGCAAGTGCACTTTCGACGGCCTCCACCACGAAATCGCGATAGTTGTAGCTGGTGATGACGACTGCGAAGGTCGTAGTCTGGATGCTCATGCAGCGGCCTTTATTGACAGGCGCCGGGAACATTGTCGCCCGCCGGGGCAGCCGCCATCTCTTGCGATCGCGGCCTCATTCACACTGTTGCTCATGGACACCCGTTCTCCGCCTGATCAATCTCGAAATTCCAGCAGGGGTGGCTTGCACCGTGCCCGTATCATACCGAACGCAGGCCAGCCATCGCGGTGAATCTCCCATCTGGGTAATTCTTCCCTCATGCAGGGGGCGGACTTCCGGCCGAACCGACCAGAACGGATCAGCTAGAATCCGCCGATGCCAACCCTGCCACTGACCCTTGTCGTCATAACCCATAACGAGGCCGACAATATTGCGCGCTGCCTTGACAGCGTACCGTTTGCGGCCGAAAAGCTGGTGGTCGACAGTGGCAGCGATGACGATACCGTAGCAGTGGCGAGCGCGCATGGCGCAAGGGTCGTCCACCAGGACTGGCTGGGCTTTGGTCCACAACGCAACTTCGCCACCACCCTGTGCAGCCATACCTGGATCCTCGCGCTGGACGCGGACGAATATCTGACGCCTGAGCTGGCGGCCGAACTGCTGCAGCGGCTGCCCCAGTTGATGGCCAGCGACGCAAGCGCCGCATGGCTGCGTCGCAGCACCATTTTCATGGGGGCGCCGATGCGCTGGTATCGGCCCGCGGTCGGCGAAAAAATGGCGCGACTGTATCACCGTGATCGCGCGCGCTGGACCGACGCACGGGTCCATGAATCGCTGCGCTTCGATGGCCCCGCGCCGACGCTGCGCGCACCGTTCAACCATGTGAACAACCCGACGCTGGTGCACAAGCAGCTGAAGTCGTTGCGTTACTCGGAATTGAAGTGCCGGGACTGGAACGACAAGAACAAGCCGGTGCGGATGTGGCAGACCCCGTTCCTGTTCTTGCTGACCTTCATCAAGGATTATTTTTTCCGGCTCGGCTTTCTGGATGGCTGGCGCGGTTATCTGATCGCGCACACCGCGGCCGTGTATGCCGTTTACAAGCGCATGCGTTACTACGAGATACGCCAGAACCCGGAATCGCTACCGCTGGCGGCGACCTCCCTCACCCGGCACGGAATCGACCGTTGACCATGCCAACGCCAGCTTCAGACAAGTCAGCTTCAAACCAGCCCGCTTCAAAAAGGCCGGCCTCAAAGAAGCGATACCTGCTGTACGGGTCCGAGCGCTACGCGCTGGCGATCCTGCGTCCGCTGCAGGAAGCCATCCGCGCGCGCGGCGACGAAGCAGCGTGGTTCTTCGACGGGCCCGGCGCAGAGGATCTGGTGGAAGGCGAGCGCCTGCTCAGCGTGGCCGAAGTACGCGCATGGAGCCCGCTGGCGGTGATCACCTCCAGCAATGCCGTGCCGCACTTCTTTCCCGGCGTGAAGGTGGAGACGTTCCACGGCTTCAACGCCGGCAAGCCGCGGCACATCTACATCCGCGGCTTCTTCGATCTGTATTGCACCACCGGTCCGCGCGATACCGCGCAATTCAAGGCGATCGCTGATCGAGTTGGTCACTTCACGGTCACCGAGACCGGCTGGCCCAAACTCGACCCGTTCATGCGCGAAATCGCCGGTCCGCTGCCTGATGTTCGCAAGCCACCGGTGATCCTTTATCACTCCACCTTTTCACCCAAGTGGAGTGCGGCCGATACGCTGTACGAAGAAGTGAAGCGGCTGTCACGCGACGGGCGCTGGCGCTGGATCGTCAGCTTCCATCCCAAGATGAATCCGGAGACGGTGGCACGCTACAAGGCGCTGCAAAACGACTTCCTCTCGTTCGCCGAGAACGACAACATCCTCGAGCTGTTTCCACAGGTCGACCTCATGTGTTCGGATACGTCGTCCGCGCTCAGCGAATTCCTGCTCACCGGCAAGCCGGTGGTGACCTTCAAGAACCGTCAGCCCGGCCCACAGCTGATCGACATCGACGACCCGACGCAATTCGAGCCGGCGATCGAGCGCGCGCTGGCGCGACCCGCGGAGCTGCTCAAGGCCATTCACGACCATGCTGACGCTATCCACCCCTACCGTGATGGCCATTCCAGCGAACGCGTGCTGGATGCAATCGATGCCTTCGTTGCCGCGGGTGCGCGCAATCGCAGTCACAAGCCACTGAACCTGTGGCGAAAGCTGAGGATCCGTCGGCGCATCGGCTATTGGGGTCCGGCCTAAGATCGGAACGGATCACCCACCGATGGCCTTGCGACCATTCAGGGCGGGCTAGAATCAACTTAATACCACCTCCCAAGAGTCTGCCTGTGTCCGTCAGCGCCTATAGCCGTTCCGAACACCTGCGGGCCGTGTGGCCCTGGCTCCCGCTGTGGGCCTTTGTCACCCTGCTGGCGATCTTTTCGCATGGCCCGATGCCGCTGTATTCCACGCGCACCCTGGCTGTGGCGTGGGAGATGTGGAGTCACAGCCACTGGCTGGTGCCGTACAACAACGGACAACCCTACAGTGAGAAGGCACCGCTGCTGTTCTGGCTGATCCATGCCGGCTGGTACGTCTTCGGTGTCGACGATATCTGGCCGCGGGTGCTTGAAGTACTGATTGGTGGCGCACAACTCGTCTTGGTATCGATGCTTGCGCGTCGGCTGTTTCCGAGCCGGCCGTGGATGACCAAGGCCGCGCCATGGATGCTGCTGGCGCTGGGCTACGCATTTCTGTTTGGCCTGCAGATCATGTACGACGTGCTGCTGGCGGTATGGACGCTGGCGGCGCTGCTATGCCTGACCCCGAAGCTACATCGCGCCGAGCCGCGCTGGCTGCTGTTCGGGCTGTGCATCGGCGCGGGCCTGTTGACCAAGGGCCCGGTGATGCTGCTGCACGTCATTTTCCCTTGGCTGCTCGGCCCGCTGTGGAGCGACTGGGCACGCCAGCATCGCGCGCGCTGGTATGGCCGCGGCGTGCTGTCGGTGCTGCTCGGTCTTGCGATGTTGCTGGCATGGGCGCTGCCGGCAGGCCTTGCCGGCGGCGAGGAGTACCGGCACCGACTGTTCTTCACCCAGACGGCAGCGCGGGTGGTTCATGGCGTGAGCACGGAACAACATCTGCAGAGCCATGCCCATCCTGTCGTGTGGTATCTGCTGATGCTGCCGATGCTGCTGTTTCCCTTTATTGGCTGGCCGCGCATCTGGGTCGCGCTGGGCACGTTGCGCCGACCGCTGGAGCCGGGCCTGCGTTTTGCACTGTGCTGGGTGCTACCAACCTTCATCGTGTTTTCGCTGATCCGCGGCAAGCAGCTGTATTACTTGCTGCCGGAGCTTGCCGGCATGGTGCTGCTGATGGCCGGCGCCATCGCCGTTCTGCGCGAACGCCGTCCGGCGCTGGCCGACAACAGCTGGCTTGGCACCTGGCCGCTGGGCGTGGGCGGCATCGGCCTTGCGCTGGCCCTGTTCCTGTTGCCGATCCTGGTAGCCAACAATTACCTGCACGGTGAATGGTTGGATGCAGCCGCGCCCTACAGCCGCTACTTCAGTGTGGTGTTTCTGCTCATCGGGGGTTTGCTGCTATTGCGCGGGCGTGGCGAATTGCGCCGCCTGGCAGTCGCCGGACTGGTCGGCACACTCACCCTCAATACCTTGTTCACACTGACCCTGTGGCCCCAATATGACCTGCGCCCTTCCGCCCAATTGCTGCATGCGGCGGACAGCGCAAACCAAGCGATCGGCTACGCCGGCGATTACGAAGGTGAGTTCCATTTCGCGGGCCGGTTGCTGCATCCGATCACTATCCTGACCGAAGGTGATTCTTTGCAGGACTTCGCGCACGCTCACCCGAACGGGCTGATCGTGACGCATCCGGAAAAGCTCGACGCCAACGATCTGCGTTATGCGCTGCTGGTGCAGCCGTTCCGCTCGTCGTGGGTGGTGATCTGGCCGGCCACGTCACTGGCTGACGTGCGCGCCGGACGCACGCCAGCGGAACCGGCACAGCCGACCCAGATCTATCCATCCGACCGCTGGCGTTATCACACCCAGCCATGAACGCGACCCTGATCGCGAGCCTGCGCCAGCAGTGCGGCGGCCCACGCGACGGCGCACTGCTGCGCTTCTCACTGGGCAACGCGCTGCTCGGTGGCGGTGACGCGACCGCAGCGGTGGACGAGCTGCGCCGCGCACTGGCGTTTGATCCGACCTATTCGGCGGCGTGGAAACTGCTCGGCAAAGCCTGTCTCGAGGCCAACCAGCCACAGGCGGCAGCCGATGTCTGGCGCAGTGGGATCGCCGCTGCCGCGCAACGCGGCGACAAGCAGGCCGAAAAGGAAATGACCGTCTTCCTGCGCCGCCTGGAAAAGCCGTAGGAGCACGAAACCCTGTGGAAGTAGCACGAAACCCTGTGGGAGCGACTTCAGTCGCGATGCTCTGGGGCGACGGGAAAAGCATCGCGACTGAAGTCGCTCCCACAGGGGTGACGCGTAGCTTCTACGCCAGCGCGCCCCTACCCGTTCTCACGATCGTAAGGGCTGGGCCTATCGTCAGCCGAGTAACGTTTGTATTGCCACTGGTACTGCGCAAAGGCCAGCTCGACGCAGGCCTGCACACCTCGATTTAGCGCGCCGCAGGCCACCGTCAGATCGGCGTCCGTCAAGCCCTGTGGCGCCGGCAGCAGATGAATGCGATAGCCCGCACCGCGCGGCAACCGCTCGGCGAACGCAAACAGCACAGTCGCCCCGGTTCGCGCGGCCAGTCGCGGCAGCAGCACCATGGTCAAGGCATCACGACCAAAGAACGGCGCGAACTCGCCCTCACCGGCGCGCGGCTTCTGATCCGGCAGGATGCCAACCGTGCCACCCGCGGCCAGCCGCTTGTACAACGTGCGCACGCCGGCACCGTCGGCGCGCACCTGTTCGGGCGCCAGCGCACCACGCATCTTGCGCATCAGCCCCTCGATCGCGGCGATCCGCGGTGGCCGATACAGGATCGCCATCGGCGTCTTGCGACATAGCCAATAATTCAACAACTCCCAGCAACCCAGATGCGGTGCGGCGATGATCACGCCCTTGCCCGCCGCCAGCGCGGCATCGAACAACGCTTCGCCGCGCACTTCACGAACCAGCTGCAACGCCCGCTCGGCACCGCCGCCCCAGATCTTCACGATCTCGGTGGCCGACTTGCCACTTTCGATCAGCACCTCGCGCAGCAATGCCGCCTGCGCCGCGTCGTCCAGTTGCGGTCGCACGATACGCAGGTTCACGGCGGTGTTCTGCACCATGCGGCTGCGCCACCACAGCGTCAGCCGTCCCACTGCGCTGCCGATGCCATGCAACACGCGCAGTGGCAACCGACCCAGCAGGCGCAAGAGGAGATAGAGGAGGTACATGTCGATACGCATCCGCCCAGTTTACGGGACTAGCCCGCGGACACTTCAACCGGCCCGACTGCCGCGCTAACGCCCGGCCGCTTTCGCCTGCCGCACGGTGGTTTTAAGCTGAGCGCCTCGCCCCTCTCCGTGCGGCCATGATTGCCCTGATCCAGCGCGTACTCTCCGCCCGCGTCGACGTTGACGAGGCCACCATCGGCGCAATCGGCCCGGGCCTGCTGGCGCTGGTGGCGGTGCAGCCGGACGACGGCGAAACCCAGACCAGACGCATGCTCGAACGCCTGCTCGGCTATCGCGTATTCGCCGACGACGCCGGCCGCATGAACCGTTCGCTTACCGATACCGGCGGCGGATTGCTGTTGGTCAGCCAGTTCACCCTCGCCGCCGACACCCGTTCGGGCATGCGTCCAAGTTTCACGCGTGCGGCGTCACCGGAGCACGGCAGGCGCTGGTTCGACCGGCTACTGGAACTCGCGCGCGTGGCGCATCCGGGGGTGGAAACCGGCTGCTTTGGCGCCCATATGAAGGTCCAGCTGGTGAACGATGGACCGGTGACTTTCTGGCTCGACACCAGTTGAATGGACAAGCGCAGGCCAGGCGCGACGCGATCCCTGAAAGAAGTAGCGCAAGACCGCGATTTGGCGCGATTTTTGCGTGTGCTTTCAGAATATTTTCCCACTTGAAAACTGGTCAAAAAAGCAGCACATCGCTATAATGTCCGGTTCTTGAACCCCGCGGCGGTCGGTTAATGAATAGCAAAGCTCCCCACGAGCAACAGTCGGAAATCAAAGCACTCATCTCCAAAGGTCTGGAGCAGGGTTATTTGACCTACGCCGAAATCAACGATCACCTGCCGGACGACATCGTCGACCCGGAGCAGATCGAAGACATCATGGCGGTGCTCAAGGGCGTCGGCATCGAAGTGCACGACGCCGCGCCGGATGCCGACCCGCTGGCCGACAAGGCCGGCAGCAGCACCGACGACGAAGCCGCCGCCGAAGAAGCCGTGGCGCTGTTGTCCGCCGTCGACGCCGAAGTCGGCCGCACCACCGACCCGGTGCGCATGTACATGCGCGAAATGGGTACGGTCGAGCTGCTCACGCGTGAAGGCGAAATCGCCATCGCCAAGCGCATCGAGGAAGGCCTCGGCCAGGTGCAGACCGCGCTGGCCAGCTTCCCGCTGACCATCGAACTGCTGCTGGAAGAGTACGACCAGCACCTGGACGGCAAGCGCCGCCTCAGCGAAATCCTGGCCGGCTTCCTCGATCTGGAAGAAGCCGCCGACCTCGCCCGCAAGGAAAAAGAAGCCGCCGCCCTGCTGGCGCCGGAACCCGAAGTCAGCGAAGACGATGCTGACGACGCCGACGAAGAGACCGCCACCGAGGACGAGGAAGAAGCCGGCCCGACCGGTCCCGATCCGGAAGAGGTCAAGCGCCGCATGGAGCTGCTGCGCGACTACTACGGCAAGTTCCAGAAGGCCGCGCCGAAAGCCGCCAGCATCACCGACAAGAAGATCGTCAAGCTGCGCGACCAGATGGCCGAGGAGTTCCTCAAGCTCAAGCTGCCGTCCGCGCTGATCGACGGCTTCGTGCGCAAGCTGCGCGAAGTGGTCAACGACATCCGCCATCACGAGCGCGTGCTGATGGACATCTTCGTCAAGCAGGTGAAGATGCCCAAGGCCGAGTTCATCAAGACCTTCCCCAGCAACGAGGGCAACCTCGAATGGGTGGCCGAGCTGGGCCGCAAGCGTCAGAAGTGGTCGCCGAACATCAAGAACCACCGCGAGGCCATCGACGCCGAGCAGGAGAAGCTCGCCACCATCGAGCGCAAGCTGTTCCTGCCGCTGATCGACATCAAGGACATCAATCGCGCCATGGCCAGCGGCGAAGCCAAGGCTCGTCGTGCGAAGAAGGAAATGGTCGAGGCGAACCTGCGCCTGGTGATCTCGATCGCCAAGAAGTACACCAACCGCGGCCTGCAGTTCCTCGACCTGATCCAGGAAGGCAACATCGGCCTGATGAAGGCGGTCGACAAGTTCGAATACCGCCGTGGTTACAAGTTCTCGACCTATGCAACCTGGTGGATCCGCCAGGCGATCACCCGCTCGATCGCCGACCAGGCGCGCACCATCCGTATCCCGGTGCACATGATCGAGACGATCAACAAGCTCAACCGCATTTCCCGCCAGATGCTCCAGCAGTTCGGCCGCGAGGCCACGCCGGAAGAACTGGCCAAGGAAATGGAGATGCCCGAAGACAAGATCCGCAAGGTGCTGAAGATCGCGAAAGAACCAATCTCGATGGAGACCCCGATCGGCGACGACGAGGACTCGCATCTGGGCGATTTCATCGAAGACGGCAACGCCAGCTCGCCCATCGACTCGGCCACCGAGACCGGCCTGATGGAAACCGTGCGTGACGTGCTCGCCGGACTCACCCCGCGTGAGGCCAAGGTGCTGCGCATGCGCTTCGGCATCGACATGAACACCGATCACACGCTGGAAGAAGTCGGCAAGCAGTTCGACGTCACCCGCGAACGGATCCGTCAGATCGAAGCCAAGGCACTGCGCAAGCTGCGCCACCCGAGCCGCTCCGAACAGCTGCGCTCGTTCCTCGACGTCGAGTAAGCAATACAACACCGCGATAACGAAGAAGGCCCGCCGATGCGGGCCTTCTTCGTTTCATGGCCACCAACTCAGCCAAGGCCTGGCGCGGACGACCGTATCAACCCATGTCGTAGAAGAACTGCTCATGCACGATCTTGCCGTCGCGCACGCGATAAACGGCAATCTCGCGCATATCGGTGCGACCCCTACCCTTGTAGGTGACATCCACCCGCATCGATACACTGAACCAGCTGTCGGCGATCACTGGGTCACTCACCTCGCCTCCGTGGACAGCTTCAACGCTCTCCCGCCAGACGCGTCCTTTCTCACGGATGGCCGGCAATCCCACAGCATTGCCCAGGGCACCCTCAGGCAACCCTTCCATCTCGACACTTACCGCATCCTGCGCATACAGCTCGTTCTGCGCTTCCTCGTACTTCCCTTCCCGGCACAGCTCAACCAACCGATTGGCGATCGTCACGGTGTTCATGCGCACTCTCCGACATGAGGGGAACGTAAGCGTACCCCTCAGCATGACGACCTTCCAACGCCTGCCCTCGTGCACGACGGGCGCGCTACGGTAAACTTCCCGTCTTGCACGGGCCTATAGCTCAATGGTTAGAGCAGAGGACTCATAATCCTTTGGTTCGAGGTTCGAGTCCTCGTGGGCCCACCAATTCATACCCCGCATGGCCCAAGTGTGGCGGAAAGCATAGTTTGGCCGGAATGGCCAAATTATGATTTCTTGGAAAGCATAGTTTGGCCGCGCAGGCCTCGGGTACCGGTGAGCCATCGGGCCGCCATTCGTCAGCCCGGGTCAATGCCAGCTATCGCGGAAAGCAGGCTCTGCGCGTCTTTCAACGCCCCTTTCACTGTGATCTCGAGGTCACTTACCAGCGCGGGGGAATGATCCATGGGCTACGCGGCGCTCATCCCTATTCCGTCCCCGCCATTAAGGCAGCAACCTGCTGCCCAAATAGGCTCAAGGGCTGCGCCGAGCCCAATTGGTCAACAACATCGAAGCCTCATAAATCGTCCAACAGCCTGTTGGACGATTTGGCCAGCATTGTTGAGCGAAGCACGTGTATCTCGGTGAGCCACTCGAGGTACTGCTAGAGCGTCGCTAGATCGTATGGCCTGGTCTGCAACACTGCGTGTCTCGGCAGGACGCGAATTCTGTTGCTGATTGGGCGAACTGTTGGCGCCACCTGAAAAGCGGTTCGGTGTCGCCTAACTTTACCGGGAAGGGCCAACGGAAATGTCGAGTGTGGACGGCGGACGGCGGACGTTTCGAGATTGCTGTTTTGCCGTTCGCTGCGCAACTTCCGCTTCCGGCCAGAAGCGGACATCCCGGGGTTTCAATCAGGCGGCAGGATTAGGCCTTTAGTTAAAGTAAATTTGAATGCCTAGGACTGCGATGCAGGCCAGCATCGCAAGCGAGGACCGGCCTCGTGCCACGATAAAGCTGTAAAACCCCAGCGCTGCCGTATGCCTCGAAGGAAAACCAAATGGTCGACAAAAAGAGCGCAATACAAAGGACCAAAGATTTGATCGCTCCCAATCCGTGCCCGCACGCTTGACTCACCCACAGGCCGGCGAGGGCACCAATGGTCGCCGGGATCATAGACAGTTCGAATTTATAGCGGAGCAGAATAGCGCGCAGGTACCCACTGCCAATCCGTTCTTGAGTCGCGGGGATCGCCAAGTATTTTTCCCAAGTGGCATAGATAGAAGGATGGGTCCGGCTCTTCCGCAGTCCGTCTATTAAGGACTCTATCCTGGACCCGGCATTCTCCAGAACCAAGCCAAGCACGAGCACAATCCCAAACGCCGTTATCGAAATCGGCAGTGACGCATGCTCCCACGTCGATGAGTCTTGGAGAGACGGCCAGAAGACGCCGGCGACCCATGGCGCGCCGGCGACAAAACCCGGAACCATGACAACAGCCACCACGCGGTAAATATCGGGCTTTAAGGCCGTAGTAAGGTCCATCGACGCCTCTCCTAAAAAGTCGTGTTCATCTAAGGAAGTCTGGAGGGACCAGCTACAGCTCACTCGTCCCCACACATTGGTCAAGCACACCATCACCGACCTTGAAATATTTGTTGTCGCAATCGTACCGAGCATTTAAGATTTCGAGCGAAAGCTCGTAGTCAACACGACGCCCCCGCTTTGAGTAGCAGCCCCCTTCAGAGTCCTGATGTCATCGTAGCCGCTCTCGCGGTCAGTTGTAGTGCGTAGGTAGCGGGTGTTAGACGTTGAGTGGGGGTGCCCAGGGATACATGACACTGAACGGTGAGCGCCCATTCGAAGCGCATTGGTTCAACGCAGCATTCGGCGATGCGGCGAAACCTGCAATCGTCGTTCCGGTCGACCGGTTGAACGTGAGGTTGAGCAATGATCAATGTACAACCGTTGAGCTCGCGCGCGCAGGCAACTAGCTGTCTGGGGCGGGAAGGTCGAGCATCCTGGCTAAATCACCCAGGCCGATGACCAGCGACTCCGAGGACGTCTACGTAGAGCTGCTCTCTGGATCGGTTAGCTGGGATCAGCCAGATAAGTCGTCACTTTTCTCGAGTTGGAAGTTGCTCTCAATAGCGGCAGACGGAAAGGAAACAATGCTATTCGAAAACTGCTCCGCTCCGAAGCCGGTAGGGCAATGATTGAGTCTTACTACTGGAAGCAAGATCTTCTTGCTCACGCGAGCCGGTTGACGCCGGTCCAAAGACCGGGACGTTGGTCGGAGCGAGCTGTCGTAAATTTTGAAAAGGAGCTGATGATCTCCTTTTTCATGATTCGAGCTCTTCTTGAGCGAGGTAAGGTTTCCTCAAGATCTCGCAAATATCAGGTTCCCTTGGGTAGATCCCCTTGGAACGGTAAGCAAATAACGGTACTCAATCATTGGCTCATCGGTGACCTATATCGGTGGGAGAACGAAGAAGCATCACACGTCTCAATTGCATTTCTGTCCAACCAGTTTGTGCACTCTCGTGCAATATTTACTATGAGAGACAAGACGCGCAACTGGTCAGAAGTTCTTCTTTGCTCCGACTTTGAGGCGCGCAAAGCGATCTACCGCGTATCTGTCCAAGAGATTCAAAAAGTATTTCGGCTCGTCGGCTCAGATTACGTTCGAAGATCTTCACTTGTGTACGACGAAGAGCTCCGCGACTATCGGGTCACCACGGACTGAAGGCTAGCAACTGGCCCAAGCCGAAGGATAAGTGGCAGCGGTGAATCATCCGCGATGGCGCGAACTGAATCCTGTCAAACACGTCCAACTTGTCGCTTCAATGGCTGCGAAGCGAATCGGCGCGATCGTCAATGGCAATTAGAGTGTGATACGTCCGCATCCAGTTCGCCTGGGTTAGTGTACGAACCCGAAACTTCGCTTTAACCGTAGTGAACAACAGCGACTGAATGTGCCCGCTCTCGCCTGCCTCAGCTATCTTCCGAGCCGGCCCATTTTCGATTCGTCCCGAGACTCTCTCGCCGTTCGAATAAGCGAACTCAAATACCTTGCTCGAGAATCCAACAATCTGACCTTCGATAAAGTCCGTCTCAACCTCGCTAATCGAAGTATTCTCCGTCCTTAGTCTGGCTCGTTTCACGTCATCGGCGGAGAGAAGGCGATCGTGCGCTCCCTCGACGATGCGCACCGTGGCATCGGCCTCGTCCAGCACCTCGAAAAACCGATGCACAGCGCTGACAACGCGCTGATCAAGCGTCTCAACTGCGTCTGACCAATCGTCATCAGTAGAGGACAATTTGGACATCGCAGCTGACAAAGACTCTATTGCTTCGCCAACCTTCGTTTCCACGATCTGACTTTGCTCGGGCGCCTCCTCCATGAGAAAGCCGAACGAGCCACGCGCAACGTCGGTAACCATAAGCTTTGCTTCGCTAGATGCGCGAATACGCCCCCGCGCACCGAGCGCATCATCAAATTCCATCGATGCGAAGTGCTTTGCGACAAGGCTCTGATAACTCTCCAGCGCATCGCTCGCAAATTTGGCGTCTACACCTCTTGAACCCAGCACCGGTCGTCCACCAAAGAACAACGCCACAGATGCCACCCTTTCTGGCGATTCTTCGAGCTGTTGCAGCTGCAATGACAGGCCGTCGGAACGTTCGGTAAGCTGCGCCTCACCTATGAAGTCATGGTTGTGACGCGCGGACTCGAGCAGCGACAGTGTCGTAGCGAGGTCTGAGGTAAGCGCTTCGATTTCCAGCTTCTTGACCATAGTGATTCGCCTAGGCTAGTAGCGCGGCTGCAGCATCGTCGTCGCAAACTAGCGGAACCTGCACTAATCCCTTCCAGAGACTGGTGTTGCGCTGATGCGAAAACAAGCCACTCCAGTACGACGAAACCTCCACAATGTATTGCGGGGGGCTGCCAAGGTCGACGAAATATGCGTCACAAAAATACTTTGTTTTGGCCAACTTAGGACTGAACAGATCACCACTTCGCGAAACCAGACTGCGCCAATCCGAATCGTTCAAACCTGCAGGCCGATGGGCAAGTGTAACTATGTCTATGTCTCGCGGATCGCGACCGCCCGTCATCTCGACGTTTTCGACAAAGCTTCCATCTATCCATTGGAAGCCCTCGGTAACACCGATGCTGCGCAGGTCCTTTCGATACTCAAGCAAGCCGCCCAGGAGTGTATTGCGGGGCGCGCTTGTGCCAAATCTACGGACTAGGTCGACAGTGCTAGCTTTGTACGGGGACCGTCCCGCCTGGGTATTCGGCCCTAAAGCCGGGTCAAAAGGTGGTAACACCCCCGACTGGTTAAATTGCGGAATCATGCGACCCCCTCGGTCAGTCCTGACCATCGCGGTCCTCATCATCGCGCATGTGGTGCCAACTGTCACCCAAGCAATCAGAGCCCGCCAAGTGAATGCAAGGGACTCGGCGGAGTCATGCACCAGATACGCTTCCACTAGGTGGGGTTCTGCCGTCCGAGAGCACCGGCGCTCCGCTTCGCGGTTCGACATGGCTAGGCGCTCGCAACTTTCAATTTGCGCGCCCGAACGGCTGCGGCGTAGCAATGGTCTTGGAAATCGATAGCGGCGCTGCGGCGGGTTGGCCGTTCGGATAATGCAATGTGATGTTGTGATCAAAAGTAAACGTTTGATCTTGCGGCACCGTCGAGGCCATCGCGTTGTTGGCGCGTCCCGTGTTAGGCAGAGCAGTGCTACCCGCAGTGAGATCAGCGAACTTCTTTGCAACTCCCTTCGCGTAACCAGGCTCCTCCGCATAGCGACCAGGACGCCGATCTCTGCTGCAGCCTCGCGGGCACGCGTTACACCCGGATTCTCTGTGGGCTTCAGGGTCTGGCTGTAGTTGCCGGCAGCGAAGACGATCGTGTAGTCAGGCAACCTGGCCCGTACCGGCCGCAAATACGGGAATTGCTGCAAGACACTCACGAGCACCAGCTGTGCGGACTACTTTGTGTCCTTCCTCGGCAGACTCATCCTTTGCTTCTGGCGAGCCGCCGAGACGCACGCCGAGCTCTTCCCTGGCAGCAAATGAATTCGGGTAGCTCGGCCAATCTATGCTTTCCAGTGACGGCCAAACTATGCTTTCCGCCACACAAGGTTGGTCTTCCCAGCGATAAGTGGCAGTTTTGACACTTTTCGCAAGGAAACCGATCAGATCGGGTCTTCGATCGACTTGGCGAGCTCGGTGAAAAGCTTCGGACCGGCTTCGGTCATGTGCCAGCAGTCTTCCAGCCGGATGCCGAATTCGCCGGGAATGTAGATCCCCGGCTCGTCGGAAAAACACATGCCGGGTGCCAGCGGCGTGGAGTCGCCATGTACGAGATAGGGCGGCTCGTGGCCGTCCAGGCCGATGCCATGGCCGGTGCGGTGGGGAAGGCCTGGCAGATGGTAGCCGGGACCCCACCCTTCCTTTTCGTAGTAGGCGCGCACGGCATCGTCGATGGCGCCCACCGGGGTGCCCAGCTTGGCGGTGCTCAACGCGATCTCCTGGCCTCGCTTGACGGTGTCCCAGACCTTCCGCTGTTTCGCCGTCGGCTGGCCCATCACCCAGGTACGCGAGATGTCCGATTGATAGCCATGCACGGTGCAGCCCACGTCCATCAGAATGACTGAACCCTCGTGCAGGGTCTGCGGCTGGCGCGAGCCATGCGGGTAGGCGCTGGCCTCGTTGATCAACACGAGGGCGAACTCCGGTGCGCCGCCAAGGGCCACGGTGGCGGCGTTCATCATGGCGCCGATCTCGTCAGGGCGCATGCCGGGGCGGACGTTGCCATGGACGTAGCGCAGCGCCGCCAGGGTGACGTCATTGGCGGTTTGCATCAGCGCGAGTTCGGCCGGGGACTTGATCAGCCGAACGGCTTTTACCAGGGCGTCGCCGGAAACCACTCGGTAGGCCCCGCCGCTTGCGTCGCGCACCCCGTCGACGATGAACAAACGCGTGGTGGCTTCGAAGGCGATCGGGCCGGAGCTAACGCCGCGATCGCGAAGCGCGCCAACAAGCCGGGCGAACGGGCTCTCATGCTCATTCCAGGGCTGCACATCGCCCTTCACCGCCAGGGTCTCGCGGATCGACGGCTCTTCGAAGGCCGGGGTCACGACGACGATGTCACCCCGGGCCGGGATCACGGCCGCCGTCGTACGTTCCGAGCGATGCCACTGGACGCCGGTGAAGTAGTCCAGGCTCGAGCCCGACTCCAGGATCAAGGCGCCAATCTTTTGATCGACCATCAGCCGTTGCAGTTTGGCGATCCGCGCCAGGCGCTCGTCCACCGAAATCGGCTTGGCGCCGGCGGTCATGGAAGCCAATCCGGCCAGCCCGGTAGCTGCAGCAGGCGCAGCCTGCGCCGGCCGGCCGGCGAGCAAAAGGCCGGTGGACGCGGCGGCGGTGGCGGCTACAGTTCCAGTGAGAAAGTCGCGACGACGCATGGAGACTCCGGAACGAGGCTGAGGATGCTTCGCAGTATGAGGCCGGAGTTGGCGACGCGACTACTGGCTGGCCTGGTGTCGAATCGCGTTTCCGCCAGCTCTGTTAGCGACCCTGAGGCCTTCAACGCCGTGACTGGGGTGTCGCGATTCCAGTCTGGCACTCAACGATGCCGTAGGTGAGGAGGAGTCCATCCCATTGCCTCCGGTGGCGGTTTCAGCCGGTCAGTGCGGCCCGGCATCCATCTGACGATTCGGTGTCAGTGCTTAAGAAACCGTGCGCCGCATGGTCGAGGCTGCACCCGGACGGCTGCACCTGTGCCGCGAGGACCCGTGCGCGATCCAGAGGATCACCGATGCGCTGACCCGATTCGGCTGTCAGGTCGACGTGTTCCCGGGCTCTCGCGAAGTGACCGTACCGACCGACGTCGACCGCCGCTGGCTAGCGCGAGTGCTCGATGCGCATTGCGTCCCATGCCTTTGGGTAGTGGATGACCTCCTGATCGCTTGCTGTCGTCTTTATTTCGTCTTGATGGCCTGCGTCAAAACTCAGCGCCATCTTTAGACCGTCGTTTCTAACATCCGCTCCGTTCCTTTCCGACATGCGACCTCGGTTCGCATGTCCAACACCCGGATGAATAACGATGAAATTGGTTCCCCTCTTTGTACTGTCCCTGTTGCCACTCGCCGTTTGCAGCCATGCTCTTGCACAAGACGCCACTGCATCCACCCCTACCACTACAACTGCAGCAGCTGCGACGCCGGACTGGCAGATCACCTATAACGTCGGCGCCCAGTCTGACTACGTCTTTCGGGGCATCAGCCAGACCAACGGTCACCCGTCGGGATTCGCTGGCGCCGATGCCACCTATCTCAGCCAGTGGTATGTCGGCGCATGGTCGTCCAATGTCGACTTCAGCCCCTCGGGCGATACGCATACCAGCCAGGAGGTTGATCTCTACGGTGGTTGGCGGCCGACGCTGGCTGGCATCAACTTCGATCTCGGCTACATCTACTACGGCTACAAAAACCAGCCGCAGGATATCCGCGAGTCCTATGCCGAGGGTTATCTGCGCGCCACTCACGCGTTTGGTCCAGTAACGCTGGGAGGCGGTGTCGCGTATTCGCCGAACTTCCCCGGCATGGCAAAGCATGCGCTCTACACCGAAGCCAATATCGCCTACGCCATCAACTCGGCCTGGACGGCTTCGGCTGCAGTGGGTCGCCAGACCGAAGCGAACGCTTCACTCTCCGCCAGCGGGAGTGCCGAGAGTTTCAACTACAACACCTGGAACGCCGGCATCACCTACGCCATCAACGACCACACGTCGCTGGATATTCGCTACTGGGACACTGACCAGCATGCCGTGGGCGATATCTATCAATCGCGCGTGGTCGCCGCGCTCAAGGCAACGTTCTAAAGACGCCCCGGGATGCGCGTGACGATCTCGCGCAGGGGAGCTGACCGGAGATCAGCTCCCCTTCCCCAAACCGGCCAGACGGTAACCGACCTGCAATTCAGTCATCAGGTACTGCGGTCGCGCCGGATCGTCTTCGAGCTTCTGTCGCAGATTGGCCATGTAGACGCGCACGTAGTGAGGACGATCGGCGTAACCGGGTCCCCACACGTCGAGCAGCAGTTGGCGATAGGTGAGGACTTTGCCATGCCCCCGGCTCAGCGCCGCAAGCAGTCGAAATTCGATGGGAGTGAGATGCACCGGCTCACCATCCCGCGTGACGACGTAAGTGGCGAGGTCCACGCGGACGGCACCAAATACCAGCGCCGACGGCGCCACCCCATCCCCCGCCACGATGCTTGCACGACGCAGCTGGGCCCTGACGCGGGCGACCAGTTCCGGTACGCCAAACGGCTTCACCAGATAGTCATCGGCGCCGGCTTCAAGAGCGTCGACTTTTTCCTGCTCATGATCGCGCGCAGAAAGCACGATGACGGGCGCCGTGGACCATCCGCGCAATTGCCGGATGAATGTCTTTCCATCGCCGTCCGGCAGACCGAGATCCACGATGACGAGCTGCGGCTGCCGACTGGCCGCATCGATACGTGCCTGCATCGCGTCGCCGGCCTCGAATACCGTCATGTCCTCGCGCTCGAGCGACAGGCGGATGAAGTGGCGGATATCGGCTTCGTCCTCGACGACCAGGATCCTCGGCTTGCTCATGGCAACATCTCGCTTTCAACTTCAGGTTGCTTGCCGATCGGCAAGCGGATTTCGAAGCGTGCACCGCGCGGCATCAGTGGCATCGCCTCGATCGTCCCGCCGTGTGCGGCGACGATACTGCGACACAGCGCGAGGCCCAACCCCACGCCCGTGATCGAGGATTCCTTCACTCCACGGGTAAAAGGTTCGAATAGTGCTTCCGGCTGGGAGCCAGACGGCAGGCCGGGGCCATCATCGTCAATGCACAGGTACATTGTGTCGCCCATGGCCATCGCGCGAATCCAGATCGTGGCCTCGGCCGGCGTGTATTTCGCCGCGTTGTCCAGCAGGTTGACCAGGACGCGCTCGAACGGGTTCGCATCGAGCTCAACCAACGGGAGGTCTGCCGGCAGATCGACATGAACGCGCCGATCGCCCAGTGTCGTACCCAGGCTTGCCAGCGCGCTACCGACGATTTCACTCACGGCATGCCACTCGAGGTTGAGCCGGACGCCATCGCTCTGCATCCGCGCAAGATCCAGCAAGTTGACGACCAGTCGGTGCAACGCATCGGCCTGTTGGTGGATGGATCGCGCGAGCAGATCACGTTCGTCGCGCGACAGGCCTTCCATGGTTTCGAGGGTTTCAGCCATACCGCGGATGGCGGTGAGCGGAGTTTTCAGGTCGTGCGAGACGGCGGCCAACAATGTGTGGCGCAGTCGCTCCCCTTCCATCCGCACCAATGTGTCGCGTGCGACATCGACGAAATGGATGCGCTCAAGCGCCAGCGCGATGAGCGCGCAACAGGCGTCGAGCAGACGGCGATCATCGGGCTCCGCGGCCGATGCCTGGCCTTCCGCACGCAAGGCCAGCACACCTCGGGTGCGCAGCGGGGCCTTCAACGGAAGGTACTCGGCATCGGCACTCGCCAACGTGGACTTGCCGTGGCCGGCGGGCTGCACGTGCTCGTATACCCATTGGGCGACCCCGGCATCGAACGCGGCGTCGTTCGGTATGCGTCCGTCGAGATCCGGCAGCATCAGGGCGCCGCGCGACGCAAACATCGGTGCGATGGTATCCGTACATACCGCCACGATCTGTTCGGTTGTCATCGCTGCCGACAGATCGCGCGCCACACGCGCCAGTGCGGTGGCACGGCGTTCGCCTGCTGTTGCCAGCGTCGCCTCCGAACGCAGCCTCGCCGCCAGTTGACCGGTGACCAGTGCCACGACCAGCATCAACACAAAGGTGAAGATGTATTGAGTGTCGGAAACATGGAAGGACAGAATCGGCGGCACGAAGAAGAAGTCAAAACTCGCCACGCTGACCAGTGCCGCGAGTGCGCCAGCGGCCTTGCCCCAACGCAGCGCCACGAGCACGACGGTCAGCAGAAACAGCATGACGACGTTCGACAGATCGAACACGCGCAGCAGCAATGCTGCCACGAACGTGGTCAGCCCGCAGGCCAGTAGCGACAGCAGGAGCGCCTTCGCCCCGACGCTGGGCCTGGATATACGCTTTCTCGGGATGGCCGATGGTGGCGACGGCTGCAGAAGAATCAGCCCCACCTCGGGATTGGCTTCAGCGATGACACGCGCAAGTGACTTGCGCCATGGCGAACGCCAACGCGCCTCGCGGTGCCCCAGCACAAGCCGGGTCGCGTTGCGGGTGCGCACGCATTCAAGCAACGCGTCGGCGACATGCTCGCCCGGGATACTCAGGAACTCGGCACCGAGGCTCTCGGCCAGCTTTGCCAGCCGTAGCAACGCCTCACGTTCCAACGGGTGGCGGCTACGCCGCGACTCATCGACATGCACCACCATCCAGTCGGCACGCAGCCGTTGCGCGAGCCGTGAGCCCTCGCGTATCAATTTTTCGTGAGCGACATCCGCCCGCACGCAGACCAGCAGGCGTTCATCGGTTGGCCAGACGCCGTCGATGGCGTGATGGTTTCTGTACGCACGGACATCCACACTGACCCGGTCGGCCAGACGCCGCAGCGCCAGCTCGCGCAGCGAGACGAGATTGCCCTTGCGGAAAAAATGATTACGGGCTTGCTGTGCGGCCGCGGGCGGGTAGATCTCGCCGTCCTCCAGCCGATGCAGCAGGTCTTCCGGCGAAAGATCCACCAGCACTACGTCATGCGCCGCATCGAAACATTGATCCGGCACGACTTCGCGCACACGGATCCCGGTGATGTCGCCAACGACATCGTTCAGGCTTTCCAGCTGCTGGACGTTGAGCGTGGTGTACACGCTGATCCCCGCACGCAACAGTTCCTCGACGTCCTGCCAGCGCCTGCCGTGACGACTGCCCGGCGCATTGGCATGCGCCAGTTCATCAATCAGCACCAGGTCCGGATGCAGCGCCAAAGCGCCATCGAGATCGAACTCCTGCGGCGATGGCGACTGATGGGGCAACCCGCGAGCAGGCAGCTGCGGCAGGCCATCGAGCAACCGGCTGATCGGTGCGCGATCGTGGGTCTCCACCACGCCGACGCATACGTGAACTCCGCTCTCCTGCTGTCGATGCGCAGCCTGCAGCATCGCGTACGTTTTGCCGACCCCCGCGCAGGCGCCAAAGAAAATCCTGAGGCGGCCGCCCGCTTGTCGCTTGAATTCGCCGGTGATGGCTTCGAGAAGCTGGTCCGGATCTGGCCGTCTATCGCTTGTCATGAGGTGCCGCCGCCTCCGGACGGATGACACCCATGATACTCGCGCGGACGACACGACCGGAGGACCCGCGTTCCAGCTCACATGAACGGCGTGAGCAGAAGATCGATCAGCTTGATCCCGACAAACGGCGCGATGAGACCGCCCACGCCGTAGATCAGGAGATTGCGCCAAAGCAGCTGCTGGGCCGAGGCGGCGCGATAGCGCACACCGCGCAATGCCAGAGGCACCAGCACGACGATGATCAAGGCATTGAAAATCACGGCGGACAGGATCGCCGACGTGGGGCTGTGCAGGCCCATCACGTTCAACTTGGCCAGGGGCGGATACGTCGCCACGAACGCCGCCGGAATGATCGCGAAGTACTTGGCCAGATCATTGGCGACACTGAATGTCGTCAGGGCGCCGCGCGTCATGATCATCTGCTTGCCCACCTCGACGACCTGCAGCAACTTGGTCGGGTTGCTGTCGAGGTCGACCATGTTGCCCGCCTCCTTCGCCGCCTGCGTGCCGCTATTCATCGCCACGGCCACGTCGGCCTGGGCCAGCGCGGGCGCATCGTTCGTGCCATCGCCAGTCATCGCTACCAGCCAGCCTTCTGCCTGGTACTGACGAATCAGCTTCAGCTTGTCCTCTGGCGTCGCTTCGGCGAGAAAATCGTTCACTCCCGCCTCGGCCGCAATGGCCGCTGCGGTAAGCCGGTTGTCGCCGGTGACCATCACCGTCTTGATACCCATCAGATGCAGCTTGGCGAATTGCTCGCGGATGCCTCCCTTGACGATGTCCTTGAGCTCGACCACGCCCAAAATGCGCGAGCCATCGGCCACCACCAGTGGCGTACTGCCACGGCGCGACACTTCATCGACGCTACGTTCGACATCGGCGGGATAGATACCGCCGAGTGACTGGACGTGCTCGCGGATCGCGGATGCCGCGCCTTTGCGGATGGATCGACCATCCATGTCCACGCCACTCATACGCGTACGTGCGCTGAAGGGTACCGGCTGACTATCGCCAAGCGATCGCCCGCGCAGGCCGAAACGCTGCTTGGCGAGCACCATGATGGAGCGGCCCTCGGGTGTTTCATCGGCCATCGAAGCCAGTTGGGCAGCATCGGCCAGGCTGGCCTCATCTATGCCGGTCGCCGGCAGAAAGGCCGAGGCTTCGCGATTTCCCAGGGTGATCGTGCCGGTCTTGTCGAGCAGCAATACATCGACGTCGCCAGCTGCCTCGATCGCGCGTCCCGAGATCGCCACGACATTGGCCTTGAGCATGCGGCTCATGCCCGCGATGCCGATGGCAGACAGCAAGGCACCGATGGTGGTCGGGATAAGACACACCAGCAGCGCGATAAGCACCGTGACACTTACTATCTTGCCCGATCCATTGAGCGCCACGCTCATGCTGGAAAACGGTAGCAACGTGGCGCAGACCATCAGGAAGATGAGCGTCAGCGCGACCAGCAGAATCGTCAGCGCAATCTCGTTGGGCGTCTTGTTGCGCTTGGCCCCTTCGACCATCGCGATCATGCGGTCGAGGAAGGTTTCGCCGGGGTTGGCAGTCACCCTTACGATGATCCAGTCGGACAAGACACGCGTACCGCCGGTGACCGAGCAGAAATCACCGCCGGACTCACGCACCACCGGCGCAGACTCGCCGGTGATGGCCGACTCGTCGACCGATGCCACTCCAAGCACGACTTCGCCGTCCGCAGGAACCGTATCGCCCGCCTCAACAAGTACCAGCATGCCCGCGGTGACCTCTTCGCTGGTCGCCATGTACCAGCTGGAGTTGAAACGCGGCTCACGCAGCACCTTGGCGTACACCCGCTGCCGCGATGCGCGCAGGGCGGCAGCCTGCGCCTTGCCACGGCCTTCAGCGAGCGCTTCCGCCGCATTGGCAAAGATGACCGTGAACCACAGCCACACGGCAATCGCGAAGATGAATCCGGTCGGCGCGTCGCCGTGACCCAGCAACGCGCGCACCCATAGCAGCGTGGTAGCCATGCTGCCGAGGTAGACAACGAACATCACCGGATTCTTCCACTGCGCCTGTGGCGCCAGCTTCCTGAATGCATCGGCAATCACAGAGGCCCAGCCGGGCGACGTGGCGTACGGCCGCGTGACAGGGTTGGTTGCTAGCAAGGTTTCGTTCTGCGACATAAAGGTTTGCCTCTTGATTACGGCGTCGCGACGGCGCGCGCCGCCATGGCGTCAAGCGCCAGGTTGAGCTGGAGCACATTCACACGCGGCTCGCCGAGCACGCCAAGTTGGCGCGGCGAGGTTTGTTTATCGACCAGCGCCTGCACTTGCGGCGCGGACAATCCACGCACGTTGGCAACGCGTTCCACCTGCAGGTGCGCGTTGGCCAGCGAGATATCAGGATCAAGCCCCGATGCAGACGCGGTGACCGCATCCACCGGGACAAGTGCGGCCGCGGCCAGATGGTTCTCGTTCCGATAAGCGCGCGCTCGCGCGCTCACTTGATCAAACAGCTTCTTGCTGGTCGGACCCAGGTTGCTCGCGCCACTGAGGGCCGCGTTGTACGGCTGGTCAACGGTCAGGCTGGCGTTGGCAGGATCAGTGCCGGTCGTGGCGCTGGGACGTGGATGAAAGTAACGCGCCTGCTTGAAATCCTGGCCAATCAGGGCAGAGCCACTCCACTGATCGTGATGGCCAATAAGGCTTCCGCCCGCCTGCACAGGAAACAATAACTGCGCCAGGCCGGTGGTCGCGAGCGGATAGGCTAGCCCAGTGAGCAGCATGAACAGCACGGCCGATACCAGGGCGGGACGGATCAGCTGACGCACGTTTCCAGCAGGAGCGAGCGAGGTCGATCGGTTATCGATCATGGTAAAACCCTCAGAACAATTGACCGGCCGACATCAGCAAGTGCTCGATGATCGGTCCGAGTGCGAGTACCGGCAGGAAGGTGAGACCACCCACCACCAGGATGACGAAGATCAACAGGCCGGTGAACAGCGGCGTCGCCGTAGGCAACGTGCCCGGACCTTCGGGAACCGACTTCTTCGCAGCCAGCGATCCGGCCACGGCGAGCATCGGCAGCAGGGTGAAATAGCGGCCAAACAGCATCGCCAGACCGATCGTGGTGTTGAAGAAAGGCGTGTTCGTATTGAGTCCGCCGAATGCGGAGCCGTTGTTCGCCGTGCCCGATGTATAGGCGTAGAGCAATTCGCTGAAACCGTGCGGACCGGTGTTGTTCAAACTTGCGGCCGTGGTAGGCCACACCGCCGCCAACGCCGTAAGCCCGAGAATGCAGAACGGATGCGCGAGCACGGCAAACATCACCAGCTTCATCTCACGCGCCTCGATCTTCTTGCCGAGAAACTCCGGCGTTCGCCCGATCATCATGCCAACCAGGAACACGGTCAGGATGGCGTAGCCGACAAGGTTGATGAACCCCACGCCGACACCACCGAAGACGTCATTCATCATCATCAGCGCAAGCGGAACCAGCCCGCCCATCGGCGTGAGTGAATCGTGCATCGCATTGACTGAACCCGTCGTCGCCGCCGTGGTGACGGCCACGAACACGCTGGTCTGCGCGATGCCGAAGCGCATTTCCTTACCTTCCAGGTTGCCGCCCGATTGCAGTGCGCTCCACTGCTGATCGGCACCTGCCTGCGTGAGCATCGGATTGCCTTGTTGCTCGGCGTGGTAGACCAGCGCCAGGAAGCCGACGAACATCACCAGAAATGCGGCAAGGAAAGCCCAGCCCTGGCGACGGCGCATCAGCATGCTGCCGAAGGTGTAGGTCAGTGCCGAAGGAATCAGCAGCATTGCCAGCATGTGCAACGTGTTGGTAAGCGGCGTGGGATTTTCGAACGGATGTGCAGCATTCATGCCGAAGAAGCCACCACCGTTGGTGCCGATGTGCTTGATCGCTTCGAGACTGGCGACCGGACCCATCAGAATCTGCTGCTTCACCCCTTCCAGCGTCGTCGCGTTGACGGCGTCGGTCAGTGTCTGCGGAATGCCCTGCCACACATAGACCAGCGCGAGCACAAGACATGCTGGCAGCAGCACGCGATAGGTCACCCGAACCAGATCGACCCAGTAGTTGCCGAGATCGTTCGTGCACTTGCGGCTCAGTCCGCGAATGAACGCCGCGCAGCCAGCGATGCCCGCCGCCGCACTCATCACCATCAGAAAAGTGATGACGGCCATTTGCGAGAAGTTCGACAGGCTCGACTCGCCCGAGTAAGACTGCCAATTGGTATTGGTGACGAACGAGGCCGCCGTATTGAACGCCAAGTCGGGGGTCTGCGCGGCACGCTGCAATGAGTCGAACGGCAGCAGACCCTGGATACGTAGCAGTAGATAGCCGAGCAGCAGCATAGCGGCGTTGCTGAGAAGCAAGGCCAGCCCATAGCGCTTCCAACCCATGGCTTCGCCGGGGTCGACGCTGAGCAACCGATACGTCAGGCGTTCGGGTGAGCCGTGGTGAGGACTCGTCAGGACACGCGTCAGCCAGGTGCCTCCGGCGCCTACCAACAAAAGCATCCCCGCCACGACGATGGCAAATTGTGCGTAATCAAGTGACATGTGGTGGTGTCCTCAGATCCTGTCCATCGCGACGATGAACGCGGCCGTGGTGACGAAGAAGGCCAGCGTCACCGCGACAAATACGAAGTCATACATAAATTTCCTTGGTCCTGGATGGCGAGGGCGCGAACTAGAAGCGCTCGGGCTTGATCAAGGCGTAGAGCAAGTACCCAAATAGGGCTGCCAGGCAGAGCACGCCCAGCCAGATCACGGCGTCTGCCTCGAGCAAGAAACAAACGGCCACGCGATCGGGGACATCGCGGCGGGAACCACGGGTGGTAACGATAGGTGGATGGCGTGCATCGTCGTGCCTACAAGAGAAGAAGACCTCTCATGCTAGGGACGCGTGCCTCAAGATGGCGCTGAGAATCTGCCCTGGCGTATCAAGACGGTATAAAGGCGGGCTGCCACCGTTGGAAGAACCCCCGCTACCAAACTAGCCGCCGCGAGGCACCGACCACCGGCGGACAGGCCGGTGCAGAGGATCAACGCAGCCCGGGAATGAGGCGAGCACTGGCGCGGAAGCGCCGGCCGAGGTTCAGACCGGTACCACAAATCGTTGTAGCTCTGAAATCACGATGGATTCGCCGATTTTCATTGCGCGACGTTTGCTTAAGATGCTTTTCACCTTGATGCGACCTCCTTGTGACGCCGCGCGTGATATTCACGGGGTTCGCGTGGAAGGTGCCCGCGCAGCGAGCACTTCTATTGAGCGATCAATCCTTCCTGGATGAGAGAGACTTGATATGAAGTCAAAAAACATCACCCAAGTCGTAGGCGTTGCCGCAACGGTAGCTGTTATCGGCAGCATTGGAAGCATTGCACTCGCCGCGCAGGATAATTCAACGCAGGACAGGTACTCTCTGACCGTTCCCGGTGGGGGCCTCGCGTTTTCTGATTTCAGGGGATACGACGGTTGGCAAACTGTCGCAGTCAGTGAAACCAAGACCAGCGTGAAAGCGATACTGGCTAACGACACGATGATCCAGGCTTACAAAGATGGCGTTCCGAGTAACGGCAAGACCTTCCCTGAAGGCTCCAAGGTCGTAAAAATAGAATGGCTCAAGAAGGTCAATACGAAAGCCCCATACTTCGTCCACGTACCGGACACCTTGAAGTCGCTCTCCTTTATCGAGAAGGACTCCAAAAGATTCCCGAACACGCATGGGTGGGCCTATGCCCAATTCACTTACGACACGCCATCGCGGACGTTCAAACCATCAGTGACGGGACCAGAGTGTGGATATGCTTGCCACACGCCCGTGGCGTCGCAGGATTACATTTATACGGCGTATCCGGTGCGATAAAGGTTGAGCCGCTCCCCCTCAGTCGAGAGCGGACCTTCCGGTGGGAATGTACCTGCCTCACCACATCGCTCAAGCTTCACTGAACAGGACTCTGAATCTTTAACGGGATGCACTCTGTGTCGCGGAAAGCATGGTTTGTCCACTGGAAACTGAGCGGCCGACAACGGACGGACGAGAGTTCGTGAGCTAATCTACGTGGCACCGTTTGAAGCTCGAATTCCCTGATGAAGCTCCGTTTCGCCGTACCTCTGTTGTTGCTTGTTTCTGGATTGGCCTCATCGGCCGCCTTTGCCGGCGAGCCTTTGAAACATCGCGTTCGAGTCGATTCGTTCCGTGTTGAGCGGGACATAACGCCCGGTCGCAATAAGGTGGTGGGGACGTTGACCAATGTCAGCCGAGCACCGGTTCGCGTAGCCAAGGTCCGTTTCAGGTTGTTTGACGCGACGGGGCGCGGAATTGGACTGGCTGTGGATGAGGTGCACGACCTTGAGCCCGGCCAGACATGGAAATTCCACGCGCGCGCACCTGGAAACGTGAGCCGTGCCCACCTCCTGAGTGTCGAGGCCAAATAATTCTGCGCGGTGACTATGCGGCGAACACTGGCAAGTGCGAGGTCGCGATCTCGCGTATCGCTTTGAATCACCGCCCATCACGCTCCTGCGCCTTGCAGATACACGTGGCTGATGCCGCGTCCGTTGGTCATTGACTTTCAACCCAGGCGTATCTCGTTTACTAGGAAACTAGATGGCGCCAATGTCGACCCATAACCAAACCTCTGATCTCATCACCCACCTCGGCTATTGGTTGCGTCTGGTGTCTAACCATGTGTCACAGGCCTTTGCCCGCAAGGTCGGGGACGCAGGTGTGACCGTTGCCGAATGGGTGTTCCTGCGCGCGCTCATTTCACGAGAGGACGTATCGCCGAGCCCATTGGCGGAAACGCCAGGCATCACGCGTGGCGCCATCAGTAAATTGTCCGACCGCCTGCTCGCGAAGAAGCTGCTTACCTGTATCGCCCACGAGCAGGTCGGCCGGGCGCACACGTTGGCCCTCACCCGAAAAGGCAGAGAGCTGTGCCTGTGCTCGCGGCACTGGCCGATGCCAATGATGAGGAGTTCTTCGCCGACCTCAGCGCGAGCGAGCGCTCGATGCTCATGGTACTGATGCAGCGAGTCGCCAAGGCCAAAGACCTGCGGGACACCCCCACTAGCTAAAGAAGACGCGATTGCCGAATGGCAACGAGGTTATCCATGAAACAGCAACTTCAAGACATGGCCCAGTCATGTATGAACGGCGCCGAGTCCGGCAGCATGACGTTCCCCCAGATCGTGCAGACGCTCATCGCGGCTGGCTTCGATGGCTACCTGGTGGACTTCCGCCAAGGCAGCATCACGTACTACCTACCGGATGGCGACCTGGTCCAGCTCAAAGCCGCGCAGGTCGGCCATCCCATTGCCGAGCAATTTGACGTGGAGGTTGTTCGCCAAGCCATCCGAGATGCCCAGCGGCGGGTTGCCGGCTATACGTATGGCGGTTTCTGCAAGGCAGTCACGGGCGCCGGCTGCGCGGGCTACCTCGTGTCCTTTCCCGGCAAGCGTGTCCTTTACTTCGGGCGAACGGCCGAGACCCACACCGAATTCTTCCCTGGTAGCAAATGAGCTCATCGATGCCACGCATCATTTGAAAGGGCAATCGCCATCCTTGTTCCTCTACTTTCATGCCACCGCGCTTGCCAGGTCGTTTAACCGTCAACCGCGACCACCGTGCCTGGGCGAATTTGGCGCGGTGCCAACGGCGCCACCGAAGCTTCGGCATCAGGAAGCAATTCGCCCTGGAGCTTGAAAATCGAAGATTTCATACTTGAGGGAGGCGCGATGAAAGATACTTTGTCCATGGGCAGCGCGTATCAGTTGCAGTGGAGGGGTCCATCGAATACCAACACGAGAGGGGACTCCAGTGACGGTGGCCGAAGGGTGAGGCAACGACTTAGATAGTCGAATATCAATGAATGATTATTCCGATACCGCAACACATCGCGACCGTCGATTGACGTATCGAGAATAACGGCCATGCTGATTCGTGCTGCGCGTAGCCGCGCAATTTCTTCTTCCTGAAGGGCGATGGGGCGCATAACCAAAGGCAGTATCTCCCACACCGGGGAGCGCTGTTCATAGAGTGAATAAGCTCCAGGCCAAAGCGGAGCAAAAAACACTGGGCCCTGGGCATGGTTGGTGCTGCGCAAGTGCTCGATCAGATCAACGCTGGATGCCTCCTGTGGTGACAGCATCAGCGCATCAGCACCAATGCTCACGCGGCGCCAGTGATCACCGTATTGCAAGGCATCGTAACGTGGATGCAGGCGCAATGCCGTCGGCATGGACAATGCCAGCAGCAGTGGGGGCAGAAAGTAGCGCCGAGCCGTTTGTGACTGAATGCCGTTGCATGCAGCTAACAGGCCAATCAGCATCGGCATCACGCCATGACTGAGGTGACTGATATTTGCACGTGAAAAGGCATAGTGTGTATATGGGATGGATGTACAAACTGCCGCGATGAAGACCGGTGACATCCACGCGCTACGTTTTCGCAACGAAAGCAGCAGCACTCCAGTCACATCGAACATCAGCAGACCCACGAAAAAGCATCCTGCTATTAACGTCCCGATATCCGGGTGACTGGCAGACAAGCTTTTCCAGGGCCATGGCACCGGCAGCGGCAGGTTGGTCGCGCCCTGATAGAACATGAGCAGCACGCTCTGCCACATCGCCGCAACGAATCCATGGATCAAGAGCATACCGACCCAGACCGGAGCGTAACCCAGAGCAAGCCCCGCAAGGAGCGAACCAAACGCACGCCACCAGCACGGCAATTCTCCATGACGAATGAGCCAGGCACAGGCAAGGCCCGTTGCCATGACGGCATAGACACCATGATTGCGCCCCAACACGGCAAGCAATCCAATCAGCAGACCCAGTCCGAAGAACCGCGCGCGATTCGGTCGTGCCAACATCCAGCTAATGCCGGCAACCAGTACGATCGAAGCTGTCAGGTCGAATACTTTGTAACGCGGAGCCATCCACAGCGCAAAGAGCAGTGCCACCGGGACAATTCGCCAAGCACTTTCACCATCGAGTCGCTTCGCACGCACAACCAGCATCGAGGCCAGTACGACGCCGACTACCGTCACCAAACCCAACAGATCACGCAGTGCCAGAATACCGCTGTCGCCTTCCAGCCACATCCAGGCACCAGCCAGTGCATAGCGACCAAGGTCATAGGACATGAAGTCGCGTACAGGTACCTCACCCTGAAGCAGGCGCTGTGTGCCGTACCAAAGATAGCTTTCATCGGCAAGACCGAAACCCCAGTGGCGTTCGGCCAGAAATGTTGCGAAGGCTATGACCGCAGCAAGGAGGACCATTGCCAGGTGGCGTAACCATGCCGCACAGCCATCGAATCGGGACTCTCTGCAAAGGGAACTCGCGGTTACGGTCATCAGATACGATCGCCTACAACGGGGCCAGCCAACGCCAGGAGTGCTTTCAAAATGCAAGGCGGTGAAATCAACACGACAAGTAGCTTCGTGCTACGAAAAACTACATGAAACAAGATGATTGACTCTCGCGAATGATCTTGGCTCGGTGGTAGTCGTGGGATTGCTTTCACGCGGGCCTGATATGTCAGTGTTTTCGAAGCAAAAGTGCTGGTAGCGCGTGGCTCGAGCATCAGTTGCAGCTGGAATTGGAAGTTCGCCCGCACAGTATCCCGCGTGCTGCTGACACCTATTATCTGATGCTTGAAGACGAACACGCCATAGATCGCGAGCGCGATGGTGGTCAGAACCACCAAGGTCTGGACTTCGGCGCAATTCATCACCTTTTACGGCCCGTCAAAATTGTCTGACTGAGCCCGCAGCCATCGGCCTCAAAACGCATCACTCAATGGCTGTTCTTCTCCAAGGCCTTACCTTCCTTCACAAGCTCATCAATTCCCGGCATGAAATCCTGACCGTTGTAGTTCTTGATGATCAAGGCGCGGCGGCGAAGCTCCCGCTGATAAACCGGGTCCAAATAAATCGTTGGCGAGGGATACAAGCTGTGATTGCCACCGACATACAAAAGTCCATCGACGACGTTGCCCATCGGTGGCCAATGCTTGGCGGGTTCCAGTTTCCAGACCTCCTTCCCGTTGACGGAAGCCAGCGTCACCGTGGCGTCGTAGTCGGTCAACTGAAAGTCCGCGTGCTCCAGCGCGCTTCCCCGCACGACGCTGAAGCTTGGGGCCGGCCCCAGGCTCAGGGCTTTTGCGGCATTCGGCAAGGGCACGGACACAATACTGAACAGCGCGCCAGGGTACTTGCGCTCGATGCGCTGGGCGACGGTCGGGTCCTCGGGTTGGCTTTGATAGTCTTTGGGTAGCTGTTTCATCGCATGCAGCTCTCCGGCCACCAGCAACGCGCGATGATGTCTGGAGAGGACTTCTCGCTCGACGACATCGGCATAACTGCCGTCGCGGTCGGTAAACCGTGCGTAGTCTTTTACGGTTTTGATTTTCGACCAATCCAGCGGCGGATCCCCAAGCACGACTCGAATGGAATGCGTGCAGAGGTGCTTCTCATTGATGTCGCGTGCGGTTTCGTAGAATTGCTGGTAGAGAGGCGAATTCCATGTGAGCGGCACCGCCGTCTCCCGCCATAAACTTTGCAGTTGGGTTTGCGTGACGTTGCCACCTGAAATATAGGTGTCCGCCAGATGTTGCAGGCGCGAGTTTCCGAATTCGACAACGATGTCGTCCGCTCTGCAGATAAACACTGGGTCGCGAAGCATCTGCTGCAGGAAAGCGTGTATTTCCCTGCTGCGATGCAGCTCCCCGATCATGATCAGTGGGTGGTTGTCGAATTGCTCCGCAATTTCAGCGACCGCCGTTTGAGTTGCCGCCGCGGATACGGCTGGCGACAGTCCGAGCCAAAGGAGTACCGCGATGCCGGATCGAACGAACGTGTGAATCGCCGACGACGAGCATGGTTGCCCGACAATCCGTTTTGTCTTCAAAATTGCTCGAAGCCTCGACCCCTTAAATGCAGAAACTGCCACGGCACCCCCTCCTCGTGCACCCTTAGGCGAGCCTCACTTTGGCAGGTCGCTCAATGTCCCGCCACCGGCGCAGCCGCTTGATGGCGCGGCTTCGGCGCGACACCTCGCCCTGGTCTGCCTGATGCCCAGACCGGGCGCTGCGCAAACTGCGATCGGATGCTGTGCATTGCCATGGCCGTCAGCCATGGCGATATCAAAGTGCAAAGCGTCTGTGCGCGCTCCCAGCTTCATGTAGAGCGAGATGGCAAGTGTGTTGCCGTAGCCAACTCAGCTGGCAACCCATGCACACCGAGTTGTGGACACAGCGTGGCAAGGCTACCTCGAATTTAGCCTGGCAAAAGATTTGCCCGGGATCGACAAAGTCCCCAACAAGAAAAAGGCCGGGCATCGCTGCCCGGCCTTGCTTCAACACCACGAACCACCAGGCATCGCCCGGTGGTCGTGTGAAATTTTACAGCCCGCCCGTGTCTACGCCACCCGAGGCAATCGTGCCTTGCAGACGAATCGGCTGCACCTTGGCACCCGCAGGAATGACAATCGGTGCACCGGTGGTGTCGCTAACGCGGAGCGACGTGAAACTGCTGCCGTTGCTCTGCCACTCGTAAACATCGCCAGCGGTACCGACCCACAGGATATCGGCCAGACCGTCGCCGTCGTAGTCCGCGATGCTGGACATCGTGTAGCCCGGAGCCACGCTGCGCGTTTGCTGATCGACCACGTTGAACCCATTCATGACCCACCAGGACATCTGGTTGCTAGTCGGGTTGGTCCAGATCAGATCCGTCTTGCCGGTGCCCGTGATATCGCCGGCACCGTACAGGGTGAAACCTGCCGGATGGTCCTGGATCTGGCGGCGGACGAAATCACCTGCCTGGTTGTTGATCCAGACATAGACGCTGTTGTTGTTGGGGTTGGTCCACACGATATCGGCATAGCCATCACCGTTGACGTCCGCGATGGTGGGCACGTAGCCGGATGCGGCACTCATTATCGGCGAGACGTCATTGGAGAATTTCACTTCAAATGCATGCTGACGGAAGAGGAGTCCCACGTTCAGCTGCCACCAGCCGATCTGACCGGTGCTGTCGTTACGCCAGAGCAAGTCAGATCTGGTGACACCCGTGCCATCGGGTCCGTTGAAGTCGCCTGCGCCCACCAGTGTCCAGCCCGCCGGATAGGGACTACCTACGGCATGCCGTAGGTAACCAGCGCTGGAACCATCGCCATCGGAGAGCCACACATAGAGCTGATTGTCCGGCCCCGTCCAGGCGAGGCTGGCCAGATTGAACAACGTCAGAGCCAGCGACGATCCACCGCCAACGTTACTGTTGATGTGCGGATAAAAGAAGCCGGGAAGGGCCGTATAGCCCTTGGCAACCGCCTGCGACTGGGTACGTATCGCAACACTGCCTTTCATGGAGATGCCGGTGAAAATGCCCTGCACGGGATCGACCAGGGCGATATCGCTATTGCCATCGGTTCCGGGAAAGTACGAGGACAGGAAGTCGCCCGGTGCCGCATACCCACGCTTGGCCGCCTGGTTGTATTTGACCACCGCGTTGACCAGGTTGGTCGCGTTGATGCTGCCCAGGCCGGTTGCATAGTCGTAGCCTACGTTCGTCTTCCACGCCGGTGCGAGCGTGACATCGCCGCCATGGCTCACGACGCCGAACTGATTACCCAGCGCACCCGAGTAGCAGTCGGACGTGCCTGCATAGCAGGGCTCATTGTTGTCACCCTGGGTGACGTCGTTGAACACGCAGGTGCTGCCGATCGCCGCGCCGCTGGATGAATTGCACGCATTCAACGAGGCGAAATTCGGCGATTCGTTCGTGCCATATTCCTTCGCGGCGAGGGCATACAGCGTCGGCGTGATCAGACCGTTGCTCTGACCGGTTGCCTGGTTGATCAGCGCCTGGACGCCCGCCATCGCCGGTGCGGCGAACGATGTACCACCGGCACTGTTGAACAGCACGTTGTCTGGATTGCTGTAGTCGCAGGTCGTGCCACCGGCGTTCGGATCGGACATGCAGAACACCAACGCATGACCGTACAGACCATTGGCCGCAAACAGGGACAGATCTGGCTGCATACGGGTAGTGGCGTTGGCTGGAACACCGTAGACGCCGGCCTGCCAGGCAGGCTGCGACCAGAAGACGCTGGGACCACCGCTGCCGCCCGCCGTATTCATGAACTGCTGACCGGTCGCCGTGTTGCACGCGGTCACGCCATCGCTGAGTTTCAAGACCGCATCGAGCTTGCTGCTGGCGCAGGAATCGTTCCAGGTCTGCTCCGGGACATAGCTGATCGCCGACAGGCCATTGGTCAGGTTCGTCGAGGTCCAGTAGTTGTTCTGCTTGCCATAGTCGTCGAAGTCGGTACCGCCCACGGAGACGTTCCATGGTGTCGAGGACATCGCATTGACGTTGATGCCGAACGTCGCCGCACTCTGGTTCTGATCGCAACCGACGGAGCCGGCGTCGCCCGACGCCACAAATACCGTCACGCCTTCAGACGCGGCCAGCTCCCACAGCTCGCCGGCGTCATTGACCACGTTGGTGATGCTGAGGACTTCGCATTCGCCGTAGCTGAGGCTGAACACCGGCGGTGGCGGGGTACCGTCAGCACTGTTGAGCAAAGCCAGCGCCGCGGTGAACGGACCGAATTCCGGGCTGTTGGTGTCGTCGCACGAGGCAAAGAGGACGTTTGCATCCGGTGCGGCCGCACCGATCCACTCGGCATCCAGTGCCGCTTCGGCCTCGTCGCCATTCAGGCCCGGATCATTGCAGGCGCCGAACGAAAGCCCTCCCGGCGCCTCAACATAGCTTGCCTGCGGATTCACATAACTGACGACGCCTTGGGCATCCGCCGGCAGGAATGCACTGCGGAACGTCGCGATATCAGCGGGTTGCACATCCGTGCGTTCCAGCACCGCGACCGTCTGGCCAGCGCCGCGGATCGGCGTGGACTGGGTCCACAATGGCTCGACGTTATAGATCTTGTTGAAGTCCGCCGGCACCACGTCATAGGCCGTTTGGGAATCCTGCGGAAGGCCGCCGGGCGGCACAGTGAAGTCCGGACTGGTGGACACCTGCTTCCACTTTCCGCTGCGCTTGTCCTTGCTGACCACACCGACATTGCGGTACTGCGGCTTCGGGAAAAAGTTGTCCAGTGAGGCGACACCCGCGACGACGGGGGCTAGCGCGGCGGGAATCTGCTGCTCGCTGACGTTGGCGAAATGCGATTCGCCGTTGCTCTTGAAGCTGTGCAGCTGGGTATGAAAGGCACGGTTCACTGCCGAAGGGGTGCCCGAGAAGCTGATCCTCGTGCCCGAGGGATAGACGCCATTGACAGTCAGGCCCTGTGAGGCCAGCCATGTCGTGACCTTGTCGATATCCGACTGCGCCGGACCAAACATGCTGCCGACCTGCTTGGCGGTCAGCCACTTGTGATAGTTCGGCGAGGCGGGGTTGTTCAGCTGATTGACGTACGCGTCGAAGCGGCTCTGCTTGTCCGCACTGCGCTTCAGCATCAGGTTCATGTTGCGGATCGGCTTGCTATCCGGCAGCGCGCCAGCGTCAGTGGCGGTGAGCGTCCGCAGCGACCGGCTGCCCTTCACGGCAACCAGATGAGTATTGTCAACCGCCTCGGTGATCCGAGCCGTATCCGGCGCAAAAGCCGGTGTAGGCGGCGCGTTGGCCGCGTGCGCACCCAGCGGCACCCCACCGCCGAGCAATAAAAAACTTGTAGCGAGCAAGCCGCTACGACAAAAATATGACATTTTTTCCCCTCCCCAGAATTGAGAACTAGAGTGCCCACCCAACCAACGAGTTGACCTTTTAAGGTAGGACGCTGATTTCAAGAGCTCCTCACTACCATCACTGAAACGCGCATCCGCCACCAAGTTGCCTACATGACGAATACGATTTTTTTATAGTAGGTAGCCTTCATTTTTAAGTCACTCACTGGCAATTCGTGAACTTCTCACCGAAATCTCCCCACCCAAATCTCGATGAGTGCCGCTGCCGAAGCACAACCACTTCAGGGGCAGGGCCTCGTCAGAGGCACGTTGCCCACCACGCCTCTACTGCGACGCATTCGCCCAACGTAGACCCCGGCACGACATGCTCTATTCGAAGACGGTCAGGTCGGCCAGATCCCTGGGGAAGAGAGCTGCGTTCCAATCAGAGCCACCGTCCATAGCGACGGATGTAGATTGACTTCACCAACTGGGTCAGAACGCAGTAAGTGAACAAGGTCAGCGCAATCCAGGCAAAGTACACCGGCGGCAGCGCGACCATACCGAACTTCGCGCCCAATGCCGTGAACGGCAACACGATGCCAACGAGCATGGCTGCCGCGGTCAACCCCAATACCGGCGCAGCTGCCGTGCTCTGCAGGAACGGGATCTTGCGGGTGCGGATCATGTGCACGATCAAGGTTTGCGTCAGCAGGCTTTCGACGAACCAGCCGGACTGGAAGAACGACTGATGTGCGGGCCCGTTCGCACCAAAATAATGCCAAAGCAGCCAGAAGGTGGTGATGTCGAAGATCGAGCTGACCGGACCGATCCACACCATGAAGCGTCCGATGTCGCTGGCATCCCACTTGCGCGGCTTGCGCAGATATTCCTCGTCCATCCGATCGAAGGGGATCGACAACTGCGAGGTGTGGTAGAGCAGGTCCAGCACCAGCAGCTGCAGCGGCAACATCGGCAGAAACGGCAGGAACGCGCTCGCTATCAACACCGAGAACATATTGCCGAAGTTCGAGCTGGCGGTCATCTTGATGTACTTGATGATGTTGCCGAAGGTGACGCGGCCTTCGATCACGCCTTCTTCCAGCACCATCAGGTTTTTTTCGAGCAGGATAATGTCGGCCGACTCCTTCGCAATATCGGTAGCCGTGTCCACGGAGATGCCCACGTCCGCCTCGCGCAACGCCGGTGCGTCGTTGATGCCGTCACCAAGGAAACCCACGGTGTGACCCTGGCGCTGCAACGACTTCACCACGCGCGCCTTCTGCAGCGGTGACATCTTGGCGAACACCGTCGTGCGTGCGACCAGCGCATCCAGCTCGGTGTCGTCGAGCGACTCGATGAGCCCGCCCTGAGTCGAGTGCTCCACATCCAGGCCCACTTCGCGGCATATCTTTCGCGTCACCGCTTCGTTATCGCCGGTGAGCACTTTTACCGCGACGCCATGGTGGTGAAGCGCGGCAATGGCGGTGGCGGCCGTGTCCTTTGGCGGGTCGAGAAACGCCAGGCAGCCCACGGCGATCAACCCGCTCTCATCGGCAACACTGTAAGCACGATTCGTCGGCGGCTGACGTTTGATCGCCACCACCAGCACGCGCAATCCGTCCTCGTTGAGATGATGGGTCATCGCCTTGATCTGGGCGCGCTTCTCGTCGGTCATCGGCAGGATCCGATCGCCCGCCTTCGCATACGCACAGATCGAAAGCATTTCCTCGACAGCGCCTTTGCACACCAGTAGCTCCTGGCCATCGCCATCGCCTACCACGACCGACATGCGACGGCGCTGGAAGTCGAACGGGATTTCGTCGACGATGTTGTAATGCGCAGCGGTGGGCTCGAGGTCTCGATGCGACAGTACCGCTTTGTCCAGTAGATTCTTCAAGCCGGTCTGGAAACGGCTGTTGAGGTAGCCGTATTCCAGCGCCTCTTCCGACTCCTCGCCGCACAGGTCCAGGTGTCGCTCCAGGACGATCCTGTCCAGCGTCAGCGTGCCGGTCTTGTCGGTGCACAACACGTCCATCGCGCCAAAGTTCTGGATCGCGTTGAGACGCTTCACCACCACCTTGCGGCGCGACATGGCGATGGCACCCTTGGCGAGATTCGCCGTGACAATGAGCGGAAGCATCTCCGGCGTCAGTCCAACCGCGACGGACAATGCAAACAGAAATGCCTGTCCCCAGTTTTGTTTGTCCAGACCGTTGATGATGAAGACGATCGGCACCATCACCGCCATGAAGCGGATCAACAGCCAACTGACGCTCTTGACGCCACGGTCGAAGCTGGTCTGCACACGTTGACCGACGACGGTACGCGCCAGCGAGCCCAGATAGCTGCGCGGGCCCGTGGCCACGACCACCGCCGCCGCCGTGCCGCTGACCACGTTCGTGCCCATGTAGCAGACTGTGGCGAGATCCAGGGGACTGTCGACTGCGGTCTGCCCCGTCGCGTCCGGAAGCGCTCCATTCTGCAGCGCCGACTTCTCAACCGGCAGCGATTCACCCGTAAGTATGGCCTGACTGATGAACAAGTCTTTCGCACTGAGCAGGCGCAAGTCGGCAGGTACCATGTCGCCAGCGGCCAGATGCACAATGTCGCCAGCGACGATTTCGCCGACCGGCACGTCGATGCGTTCGCTATGACCGTCCGAGGCGCGACGTGTCACCGTGGCCGTGTTGCGCACCATCGCCTTCAGCTTTTCGGCAGCTTTCGACGAGCGGTATTCCTGACTGAAGCTGAGCAGCACGCTGATCGCCACCATCACCGAGATGATGGTCGGGCCAGTCAGATTCGTGGGGTCCGTGGCTAGCTGCACGCCAGCCAGCACCAGCAGCACGACAATGAACGGATTCTTGAACGCGCGCAGCAACTGGAGCAACCAGTGCGGTGGCTTCTCGTGCGACACCTCGTTGAAGCCATCGCGATCCAGCCGCTCGGCGATCTGTGGTTCATCGAGGCCGGCGATGGTGGAATCCAATGCGGCGAGCAGTGCGTCGTTGGCGCGGAACGCCTCCAGCGCGACGGCAACCCGCTGCGGAGCGACTGCGTCCTTGCTGGCCACCTTGTCGGCGCCGGCCCGAATGGAATGCTTGATCATGACTTGCTTCCGTGAATGCGGTGACACGTACGGCGGGCGAGCAAGTCGGTCTAATCAGATCGCGTAAGGCCACGCATCGGCGCCAAGCCCTTCGCCGCAGCCCGCGACATATGTCAAAGGCCGCAGATCACCCGAAAGTTCATCACCGGATGATCTGGCGCCCATGCGCCGCTGACAATCACGATGGCCGCCATGGCACGCCCGTGCCTATGCGCGCAGCGAGCGGGGAATGTTGCCACGCGTTGGCGTAAAGGCTCTATATGCAGATGGGCCACGCTGCGTAAATTTTCTGCATTTTCTCCGACTGCGACATGACGAGAGAAGACGTCCTTTCGTGCTGAGAACGACTCTCTCAAGAGCGCGCTGAGAATGAGTCCTTCAGGATCAAGACCGGACAAGGACGGGCTGCCATTCCTGGAATAACACCGGAGCCAGTGGGAGAGTGAAGAGGCAACGACCATCGGCGGACAAGCCGGTGCGGAGGGTCAACGCAGCCCGAGGATGGCGCGCGCACTGGCACGGAAGCGCCGGCTGAGGTCTAACCAGTTTGCGTCGTGCAGCACGACTTCGGCATGACCCTGGAACAGCACGTGGACTTCGCGGACTCGTTCCACGTTCACCACCGTGCTGCGATGAATGCGCAGGAAGTGATTTTAGTCGAGCGACTCCTGCAGGTGGCGCAGCGTTTCGAGATGCAGGAAGCGCGTTCCGCCGACATGGCGGCCGTGCCGGCACCGGCGCTGCGTGCCTCGCGCGTGTCACCCGTTGAGGCCACTCGCTCGGCGTGAATGAAATCTTGCGTCATTTTTTGCAGGGCAGCGAACGAGTGTCCGTTCCGTGCGCGTTCTACGAGAGCTCATGCAACTGCCTGGCAAATGCCCACAGACGGAAACTTCGATCTGCGGCATGATGTCTGCGGTGCAACCCCATAGGTCTCGGCCATGAAAACTCTTTCGTTGCTGTACACCGTGATGTTTCTGCTTCCATCGCTTGCCGCGGCCTCGAGCGAAAGCCTGTCGTTTCCAGACGTCGTCGTCGCGAACAAGCAGGTCAGGGCCTATCAGTGTGACCGCAACAAACGAATCAGCGTTTTGTATATCAATGCGACCGACGGCGATTCGTTTGCCTACCTGTCGGTCGATGGCGCACGGCATGTATTTGTCACGGTGATGTCCGGGTCCGGCGCGAAGTACGCGTCGGGTCCCTACGTATGGTGGACCAAAGGCCCACTGGGCAATCTCACCCGGGAGGGTGATTCTGGCGCACCACCACTACTGGCGAACTGCGTTGAACAGTCCCAAGCGCCCCGGCACGCCGCCCAGTAAGGCAAGCCGACGCGACGGAGGCCGGCTTGAGCCTCGTACCCCGTCAATCCCCGCCCAGATCACGTACGCGCTGATGGACAGCATAAGTAGGCGAGCGCCTACACCATGCCGAGTCAGTCGCCGCTTCAGTCGGCTACCCGTTGCTAGCACTCTATGCACGCCCGGGAAGTCAGGACGATGCCACGTCGCGAACGGCTGAACCGATGCACCGGGCGCTCTCTCTTCACGCGAGGCCGCGGTCATGCATTCACCGATTGTCTATTCAATCAGGGAGCAGCCCGCGGGCTTGTGGGGCGTTTGCTGCGGTGACAACGTACTGTATGAGGCCGAACAGATCGGAGCAGCGATCAAGCTCGCTCGCGAAGCCGCCCATGATGAGTACCAGCGCACCGGCCACAGCGTCACCGTTGAGCTTCCCTGCCTGCTGGATACGATCTCGCTTGCGCGCTACGCGCGCAGCGGTACGGGTTTGCCATAGTTCGGCTGTCGCCGGCATCTACGCTCGCAGCGTCATTACTTGGGCTTCGCTATGGCCCGCCATGTTGTAAGGCACTTCAGTGGCTCGGGCACGGTTTTCGATGACATCGGATATCGGAAAACTAGCTTGAACCGGCGGATCTCTCTACGCCGGCGCAGCATAATTCGCCAAGCGCCGCTCACCCCGCATGCCGGCCCAGCCAATCGGACAGCTGCATCAGTACCTGGCTGCGTCCCGGTTCGGATTCGTTGAACAGCTCGTGATAGAGCGTTGAAAAATACCGGGTGGTCAACTGGCGTGTCGGCGCTGCCTTCTTCGAGAACGCACGGCTGCCCGAGGGATCGACCAGTTCATCGCTATCGGCGACCAGCAGCAGTGTGGGTATGGCTAGTTTGGCCGCGTCAGCAATGCAGGCCGGACCGGCGCGGAAGATGAAATTCGCCAGTCGCGGGGTGATCCAGCCCGTACGCAGCGAATCCCTGCGATAGGCAACGACCACGGCTTCGTCGTGCGAGATCTTCTCGAACTTCAACCCATTGCGCAGCGGCAAATTCGGTGTGATGTGCGTCAGCCGGTGGGCCAGTCGTTGCAGCCACGCCGACTCCCAGGTACGCAGCGCGGGCGACGACAGCAGCAGCGCCGGTGGCGTGATACGACCATCCAGCACGGCGCGCACGGCCACCAGGCCGCCCATGCTGTGGCCGAGCAGCAGCGGGGCGTGCGGTAAACCGTTCATGTAGTCGATATAAACCGTGGCCAGATCTTCCAGCAGATCATCGCCATCCCGCAGCGCGCCGCGCTGGCCAGGCGTCTGTCCGTGGCCGCGCTGGTCGTAGCTGCGCACGGCATAGCCGCGCTGATTGAACCATTGCGCCAGACGCTCATAGCGGCCGCTGTGTTCGCCCAGCCCATGCACGATCAACACGGCGCCGCGGGCCTGCGGCGTCGCCCAGTCACGCAGAAACAGCTGCTGGCCATCGGCCATAGCCAGCCAGCTTGTGCTGCCGTCCGCGTCGCTATCCTGCGACGCCGCTGGTACCCGTTGCTCCACCCGCTGCCCTCCCTGCTACCCAAGTTGGTTACCGTAACCCGATCGGCCCGTGCTGCACAGGGTGCTCGCTAACCCGATGCTGGCCAGGCAAGCCATGACCAGCAACGATGGCGTCGACACCGAGCAGGGTCAGTGCTCGTCGACGTGCAGATTTTTCATGAGCAGGTCGAGCTTGGCTTTCATGGCGGCCTGCGGTTGCGTCCCCTCGACAGCGTAGACCGCGCTGTAGAGCACCGCAGGCGCTGCGCCCGCCGACGCATCGACAACCGCCGAGATGCTCATCTCGTCGTTGTCGCTCTGGGCGACCCCATCGTACGGGTGCAGCTGATGCGCAAGCTTGTTCCACTCGCTCTTGTACTCGTCATCAAGGTCAGCGGAAGGTGCCACATGCCGCAGGATGCTGATCCGGTCCGGATCAGTGGCATTGGCGGCCACGCGCACGTTGCCCACGTCCCACACCACCTTGCCATGGTCGTCGAAGTAGCCAAACCCCAGCGTCAGCTCGCTGTTCTGCTCGATCTTCTGCAGCTCCGGCGTGAAGGAGAACGCCAGCCGCTTCGAGCTGTAACCGAAACGATGGCCGTAGTCGAAATCGATCTTGAGGTCCTTGAACGCCGCCGGCAGCAGCGCAGTGTTTTTCAGGTAATCCTTCCACTGCGCCAGCGTGCCGTTGTAAGCCACGCTGACGAAGTCCGTGATCGCATTCAAGTCGGCCATGCTGTCGTATTCGTGCCCTGGCGAGGCAAAGCGCAACATCGTCACATAGCCATCGGGCACCGGCAGCGAGAACGCGATCACCCGTACATTCATGTACGGCATTGGCCATACGCGCACCTGCCAATGCCGCTGCCATGCATCGGTGTGGATCGTGTCGCTGGTCGGCTTGCCCAGCGAGGTGATCTTCACCCGCTCGGTGCCGACATCGCGCTGCAGAAAGCCCACCTTCGACAGCTGCTGCATCAGCACCGCCGGGTTGCCGTAGAGCTCGCTAGCCGGCAGGTTATCCGGCTTGCGCAGATGAAACATGAAGTTGTGCCCGACGATGCCGGGTACCACGTACCCGTTGGCAGACAGCGAAATTTTTTGCGCCGGTTTGGCCGACAACCCCCATTCGCCACTGCTGCTGCGCGTGATCAGTGCCGGAAAGCCGCTTTGCCAGGGCACGCTATGCAGCAGACGGCTGGAGCCTTCGCCGTGCGGGAAGAGTCGCTCCGGTTCCTTGCTCAGTAGCGCCTTGAGCTGCATATCCGTATAGGCGTCGAACCGCTGGCGGAAAGCCGCACTGAATTCGGCGAAACTCATCGGCAGCGCGAACTGCTGCTTGAACGTGCCGTTCTGAACCGAATCGAAAATGTCGAGCTGGTAAGGCATCCGTGTATCCATCACGGCCAGGTGATCCGGCGCCTTCAGCACATCGTTTATCGACAGCGCGTAGTTGAGGTTTTCATTGGCCGATTTCATCAGCACGATGCCGATCAGCTTGCCATCCTTGTCCAGCAGCGGGCCGCCGCTGTTGCCCGGCGACGCGGCTGCCGAAAAGCGCATCCATTTCCAGCGGCCGTCCTGATCTTCTGGGGTGTCGGAGGTATACAGACCGTCGCGAATCACCACGCCGGTGCCCAGCGCATTGCCAACGGCATAAACCACTTCGTTCAACGCCGGTTTTGGATTGACCTCCAGCGCCGCCGCGTTTGCAGGCTGTTCGGCCAGCGAGAAGACCACGAAATCCTGCTGCAGGGAGTACTTTTCGATCTTGTCGATCGCATACACATGGCCAGTGGCGTCGCGCAATGCGGGATTACCCCACAGGCTGCCGATGCCGATCTGCAGCACATGGGCCGCCGTGACATAGCGATTATTGCCGAGCGCGAAAGCGGTGCCGATCGAGAAGTATTTGTCGCTGCGTTCCTGATACGGCAGCAGTTCCAGCGGCAACGGCTTTTCGTACGTCAGGGGATCGTTGACCGGCTTGGCGGCGACCACCTCGAACGTGGCCGCCTGGATCTTCGGCAACACCTCAGGATCCAGGCTGGCAGCACGGACAGCGCTGACACCACAAACCCCAATGAGCAGAATCAACGCCAGCCGGCGGCACATCGGCATCAGCGTGCCGGTTCTCCGCAGAACCACTTCCAGAACGTGCATGGGCATCCTTCACATGAAGGCCGTCGCCGGAATCCCCGTCGGGAGTCCTGAGTTGCGACGGCCGCAGCTGAATATTGACATGGCGGCGTGACGCTTGCAGTGCCATCTTCAGCGGCGGCCCCGGCAGCCGATTGACCACGCTGAAGACGGCCCCATATATGATGACGTGACCCTCCGCTCGCCGCCGCACAGGCAAATCCCGATGAGCCTGGACCCCTGCCCCCTGGACGATTTCCACCCGGCCGTCGCGGCCTGGTTTCGTCACGCGTTCGCCGCGCCAACCGCGGCGCAGGCGGCGGCCTGGCCGTCGATCCGAGCCGGCAATCACACGCTGGTGGCCGCACCGACCGGTTCGGGCAAGACGCTCACCGCATTTTTGGCGGCGATCGACGCACTGGTGCGTGAGGGTGTAGCGAATGGTGGCGTGCTGGCCGATGCCACCACGGTGGTTTACGTGTCACCGCTGAAGGCCCTCTCGAACGACATCCATATCAATCTGGAAGCGCCACTGGAAGGCATCCGCGCCGAACTCGAGAAGCTCGGATTGCCTGACGTGGCGATTCGCACTGCCGTGCGCACTGGCGATACCCCGCAGGCCGAGCGCACACTGTTGCGCAAGCAGCCGCCGCATATTCTGGTGACTACACCGGAATCGCTGTACGTACTGCTTGGCTCGGACTCCGGTCGCGCGATGCTGGCCGGCACACGCTCGGTGATCGTCGATGAAATTCACGCGATCGCCGGCAGCAAGCGTGGCTCACATCTGGCGCTGTCGCTGGAACGGCTGGAGTCGCTGTGCCAGCGGCGCTTGCTGCGAATTGGCTTGTCGGCGACGCAGAAGCCGATCGGGGAAGTGGCGCGGTTTCTGGTGGGTTCGGACGATAGCAAGGCGCTCGCCGTTTCTGCTCCTCCCCCCGCTCGCAGAGGAGAGAGCACCGCACCTCTGTGCACCATCATCGACGTGGGCCACACCCGCGCGCGCGATCTCGCGATCGAGGTACCACCCGTCCCACTCGAAGCGGTGATGTCGAACGATTGCTGGGAGCTGGTCTATGACCGATTGGCCGCGCTGGTACAGACACATCGCACCACGCTGATCTTCGTCAACACGCGGCGGATGGCCGAACGTGCGGCGCGGCATCTGTCCGAGCGGCTTGGCAAGGAAACGGTGACCGCGCATCACGGCAGCATGGCGAAGGAGCAGCGCCTGGATGCCGAGCAGCGGCTCAAGCGCGGCGAGTTGTCTGTGCTGGTAGCGACCGCGTCGCTGGAGCTCGGCATTGATATCGGCGACGTCGACCTGGTCTGCCAGCTTGGCTCACCGCGTTCGATCGCCGCGTTTCTGCAACGTGCCGGCCGCTCCGGCCACAGCATCGACGGCACGCCGAAAGCACGGCTGTTTCCCACCACCCGCGACGACCTGATCGAATGCACGGCACTGCTGGACTGCGTGCGTCGTGGCGAGCTGGATGCGCTGATCATGCCGCCGCAGCCGCTGGACGTGCTGGCCCAGCAGATTGTCGCCGAGGTCGCCTGTCAGGAATGGAACGAGGATGCGCTGTACGCGCTGGTGAGTCGCGCCCATCCGTATCGCAACCTCGCACGCGGCGATTTCGACGCCGTGGTGCGCATGCTGGCTGAAGGTTTCACTACCCGGCATGGCGCGCGCGCCGCCTATATTCATCGCGATGCGGTGCATAGCCAATTGCGCGCGCGCCGCAGCGCCCGCCTCACCGCGCTGACCTCGGGCGGGACCATTCCCGATACCGCCGACTACAAGGTGGTGCTGGAACCGCAGGCGATCATCGTCGGCACCGTGAATGAGGACTTCGCGGTCGAGAGCATGGCTGGCGATATCTTTCAGCTCGGCAACACCAGCTATCGCATCCAGCGCGTCGAACGCGATCGGTTGCGTGTGGAGGATGCGCACGGCGCGCCGCCGAGCATTCCGTTCTGGCTGGGCGAAGCGCCCGGCCGCAGCAATGAATTGTCGCTCGGCGTATCGCGGCTGCGCGATGAGATCGCAGCACAGCTCGATGCGGGCGGCGTAACGGCCGCGCAGGCATGGTTGAACGGACAACTCGGCCTGGGCGAGGCCGCCGCACAGCAACTGGTCGACTACCTAGCTCGTGCGAAGGCCGCGTTGGGCGTGCTGCCGACCCAGCACACGCTGGTGCTGGAACGCTTCTTCGACGAATCCGGTGGCACCCAGTTGGTGATCCACACACCGTGGGGCAGCCGTATCAATCGCGCCTGGGGGCTGGCGTTGCGCAAGCGCTTCTGCCGCCAGTTCAACTTCGAGCTGCAGGCCGCCGCGACAGAGGATGCGATCGTGCTGTCCCTGTCGACCAGCCACAGCTTTCCGTTGGAGGAAGTCGCGCGCTATCTGCACTCGAACACCGCCGAGCATGTGCTGGTGCAAGCACTGCTCGACGCACCCCTGTTTCCGGCGCGCTGGCGTTGGAACGCGGTTACGGCTCTGGCGCTGCCGCGCTACTCCGGCGGCAAAAAAGTACCGCCGCCGTTGCAGCGGATGAAGAGCGAGGATCTGCTTGCCGCGGTATTTCCCGATCAGGTCGCCTGTATCGAAAACATCGTCGGCGAGCGTGAGGTTCCCGACCATCCGCTGGTCAACCAGACCATGCACGACTGTCTGCGCGAAGCGATGGACGTGGATGGTTTACTGCAGATCCTGCACGGATTGGAGGACGGCAAAATCAGCGTGGTCGCGCGCGATCTCACTGGGCCCAGTCCACTCGCTGCCGAAGTATTGAATGCCGCGCCCTACGCGTTTCTCGACGATGCGCCGCTGGAAGAACGCCGTACCCAGGCCGTGCAAAACCGCCGCTGGAACGAGAGCAGCAGTGCTGACGACCTCGGTCGGCTCGATCCCGCCGCGATCGAAGCGGTGCGCGACGAGGCATGGCCACAGGTTCGCGATGCAGACGAGATGCACGAGGCGCTGACCTTGCTGGGTTTTGTCACCAGCGACGAAGTACGAGCAAATCATGGTTGGCTCGAGCGACTAGAGGTATTGGCCAATGCACAACGAGCCACGCGGCTTGTTGTAGGAGCGCACCCTGCGCGCGATTCGGCGGTGCCGCAAGAGCCATCGCGCACAGGGTGCGCTCCTACACATACAGCCGTGTGGGCGTCTGCGGAGAACTTGCCGCTCTTACGGGCGGTGCATCCCGAAGCGTCTATGCAGCCTGCGATTGCTGTCCCGACTGAATATGCCGCCCAGGCATGGACTCGCGACGACGCTCTGCTCGAACTCGTGCGCCGTCGTCTTGGCGGCCTCGGTCCGATCACCCTGGCGGCGTTGGTTCAATCGCTGATGGTTGAAACCAGCGACATCGAACTCGCATTGACCCGGCTGCAGTCCGAAGGCTATGTGATGCAGGGACACTTCACCGCCGACACCACCGACACCGAGTGGTGCGAGCGGCACTTGCTGGCACGCATCCATCGCTACACGATCGGCCGGCTGCGCCGCGAAATCGAACCGGTCAGCCGGCGCGAGCTGATGCGTTTCCTGTTCGACTGGCAGCACGTTTCATCGACCACCCGGCTCAGCGGGCCAGACGCTCTCAGCGCCACGCTCGCCCAGCTCGAGGGCTTCGAGGCAGCGGCGGGTGCATGGGAAGCGGAAATCCTGCCGATGCGTATCGAGGACTATTCGATCAGCTGGCTGGACGAGCTGTGCCGTGCCGGCCGGATCAGCTGGAGCCGACTGCGTACCGGAAGCGGTGGTGGCGGTGGCCCGGTACGCAGCACGCCGATCGTGTTGTTGCCGCGACGTAGCATGGCCGTCTGGACGTCCGTCGCATCCGGGCCCCATCCACAGGAGATCCTGCTGTCCTCGCGGGCACAGGCAGTAGCAGACGCGCTACAGGAAGCGGGCGCTCTGTTCTTTGACGAATTGCTGGACACCACCCGGCTGTTGCGTACCGAACTGGAAGATGCGCTCGGCGAACTGGTCGCGGCAGGCCGCGTCAGCGCCGATAGTTTCGCCGGCCTGCGCGCACTGCTGCTTCCTGCGGCCAAGCGCGACGGCGGCCGCCATCGACGGCTGCGACGTCACCTTCTCAACGACATCGCGGATGCGGGACGCTGGTCGCTGGCCCGCAACCAGACTCTTCTCCCCGCTGGGGAGAAGATGCCCGATGGGGCAGACGAGAGGCGGGTGCTAGCCGCGAAGCAAAGCGGGGCTCGCCTGGAGAGACCGTCCCGCAAGGCCGCCCCCTTACCCCAATCCTCTCCCCGCCGGGGAGAGGGGGCAGAGCCAGACGCGATCGAACATATCGCCCGTACGCTGTTGCGCCGCTACGGCGTCGTCTTCTGGAAACTGCTGGAACGAGAAGCACCATGGCTGCCCTCGTGGCGCGAATTGCTGCGCGTGTATCACCGGCTTGAGGCGCGTGGTGAAATCCGCGGCGGACGATTCGTCGAAGGCCTGGTCGGCGAACAGTTCGCGTTACCCGAGGCGATCGCACCGTTGCGCGCCGTGCGTCAGCGAGCCGATGACGGCGAGCTGGTTTGCCTGAGTGGCTGCGATCCGCTGAACCTGGTCGGTACTGTGCTGGTGGGCGACAAAGTGCCGGCCCTGGCCGGATCGCGCGTGCTCTATCGCGATGGTGTACCAGTAGCAGCGCTGATCGCTGGAAAATTCGCGCCGCTGATCGAATTGTCCGGCGCCGAAATCCAGACCGCGAAGCATGCGTTGCTGCGGCATGCGCCGCCATTGCCGGACAAACTGGCAGCAACGCACTAAGCGCCGAGGTCGACCGATGGGATGTCTACCCTTGATGCTGTTGTTTCCACTCGGCTGCGGCGTGCGCTATCTATTGGCCGGACAGACCGGCGCCCTGTGGGGCGCCGGCATCGGTTTTCTACTGGGACTGTTGGCGATGGCCCTGCTCATCAAGGTGTTACGCGGACCTCGCTAGCGCCGATGAGCATCAGAGTTTCAGCCGCCACCGTACAGCGGCGTCGCCCATCGAGCAAAGTGAGCCGACGCAGCGACGGCCTTATCATTTCGTGCCAGTCGGCAGCAGCGCGATGCGCGCCATCGCATAAAGCGGCCCGTCAATCGGTGCAGTGAAGATCAGACACAGCGCGTGCTCGCCATGCTGGGCCGGTAGTGACGCATCGAGCGCAAAGCTACGCCCGGCCTGATCAGGATTCGGCAGCGGCAACGTGGCCAGCACCTGGCCATCGCAACGATCCTGATGCACCACCAGCTCGCCGAACGGTGTGCTGCGTGGCCGCGAGACCACCAGCTTGGCGTCGTGCGCCAGCGCGTAGTTACGCTCGAGCCGGACGGCGTCGACGTGGATTGCCACGACACCATCCATTCGCGTGGCCGGATACAGCTGGCAGCTGTCGAATACATTGATGCTGTAGACCGGTGCCAGCGAAGTGGCATCGGGCATCGGTTGCACGCGCAGGCGGAAATCGCTGCCCGGGCAATTGGGCATTTCGTTGCCGCCGAGGCTGAGCAGGCTTGCCTGGTCCACTACGCGCTGATGTGGTGAAGCCAACAAGCTGCCGTCGACGGCGAACGTGGCCGCGCGCACGGTGACTGGCAACTTCGCCGAAAACGGTGCGTGATACAGCGGCGAGTGCAGATCCGGCACACTGCCATCGAGGGTGTAGTGCAACGCGCCAGCACCGACCTGGTCGGACAAGCTGACCTGCGCCGTGCCGCTAGCCAGTGCGGCGTTGCGATCGACACCGACCTCCGGCGCGAACGCGCTGTCGGCATAGCCGATGCCCTGTGCCCGATAGCGTGCGAACTGCGCCGGCAAGCGGGCAAGGAACCCATGCCAGTCGCGCGATTTGGCCGCTGACCAGTCCACTTCGCTCAACGCATCCAGTCGCGGGAACACGGCGTGTTCAACATGTCCCATCGTCGGCATGTGTTCGGTCCACACATTGGCCTGCGCGCCAAGTACATGCTTCGCCTGCGCCGCGTCGAGCTCTTTCGGTACCGGTTCGAACGCGTAGACGCTGGCCAGATCCTGCACCGGAATGCGCCCGGCGATTTCGTCAGTGCGATCGCTTTGCAACTGGTCGAAATACAGGCCGGGCGCGGGCGACAGCACCACGTCATGCCCTTGCTGCGCCGCTTTGACCGCGCCATCACTGCCACGCCACGACATCACCGCGGCATCCGCCTGCACACCGCCGTCAAGAATTTCGTCCCAACCGATCAAGCGCCGTCCATGCGAGGCCAGGTACTTGCCGACGCGATCGATGAACCAGCCTTGCAGCGCATCTTCGTCCTTCACACCCAGCGCATGCATCTTCGCCTGCACCGCCGGTGAGGCATGCCACTGATCCTTGACAGCCTCGTCGCCGCCGACGTGGATATAGCGCGACGGAAACAGCGCCATCACCTCATCGAGGACGTTGTCGACGAAACCGAAGGTGGCGTCGTCCGCGTTGTACAGGTAGGGATTGACCCCCCAGTCCACCGACACGGACGGGCGCTTGCCGGTGACACCGATCTGCGGGTACGCGGCCACCGCGGCCTGCGCATGACCGGGCATGTCGATTTCCGGTACCACGGTGATGTAGCGGGCGGCGGCATAGGCGACGATCTGGCGGATTTGATCCTGCGTGTAGAAGCCACCGTACGTCGCCGGCTCGCCTTCGTGTCCGGCATCGGGCGGCGTGCGCCACGCGCCGATGCGGGTGAGCTCGGGATAACGCTTGATCTGGATGCGCCAGCCCTGGTCGTCGGTGAGGTGCCAGTGGAATACGTTGAGCTTGTGCTGGGCCATTTGATCGAGCAACTGCTCGACTTCGGCCACCGACTGGAAGTGCCGCACGGAGTCGAGCATCAGGCCACGCCACACGAAGCGCGGTTCATCGCGGATGTGCAGCGCCGGCATCAGCACGGTGCCTTGCTGCGCGTCGGGAGTAAGCAACTGCCACAACGTGATCGCACCATGGAACAGGCCGGCATCGTCTCTTGCGGTGATGCGAATGCCTTGTGGGGTGACATCCAGCGAATAGCCCTCGCTGTTTGCAACCGTCGCGCGTGGATCACGTTGCAGAACGATCGCACCTGCCGTCGCCACGCCCGTTGTCACATGCAGATGCAGTCCGCGGGTGCGACCGATCAGCTCGGCCAGATAGTCCGCGGTATGTCGAGTCGAGGCGTCGTTGTCGGCGACCACGATCGGTGTTTTTTCATCGACCTGGAAGCTGCCGTCGGCTTGATCGAGCTGCGCCGGCAGTGGAGTGAGTGAAGTCGGTGCTGCCGTCGCCCAGGCGATGGACGCGATGCCGCTCAGGGCCACACAAAAGACAAGACGAACAAAATTCATGGCGTGTCCCCACGGCGACCGACGTTCGAGTAGTTCGGGAGAGACGACTGACCCAGCCGCCTGCGTTGCAACTCAATCCCCGAAAAAAAAATGGACCTGGCAAGGGTGCCAGGTCCGATGGGGAAGAAAACCTAAAAGACTTACCTGATGATGAAACGAAAATCAGAACTTGAAGTGCACGGCGAGCATGTAGTCACGCCCGGTCACGTACTGCTCGGACAACTGGGTCTTGCTACCCAGGTACGCGTAGTACTTCGAGTTGAGCAGGTTCAGCGCGCTGAAGGACAACGAGAAGTTCTTGTCGATCTGGTAGCCCAGCGAGGCGTCCAGCTCCTTCCAGCCGTCGATGTACGTGGCCGGTGCACCTGCCACGTAACCGCCAGCCAGGTAGCTGCTGCGCCAGCTATACGAAACGCTCGCGCTGTACGGACCCTGTTCGAAGTACGGCCCGATGCTGTAGGAGTCCTTCGAGTTGTACGGCAACGCGCCGCCCTTCGACGTGGAGGCATTCGAGTAAGTGAAATTCGCCTTCGCGCCGAAGCCGGTGTCGGAGAACGCCTGCTGGTAGCTCAGGGTGCCACCTTCCACCTTCGCGCGACCGCCGTTCACCGGTGCCGTCACGTCGTACTGGCAAACGCCCACGGCCGTGCACAGACCCTGCTGAACCTGCGAGTTGCCGGTATTTTGCGCGTAGCCCGGGATGGTCCAGGAACCGTTGATGCGCTCCTGCGTGGTCGCCGCATTGACGATGTAGTTGAGGACGTCCTTGTAGAAGACCGACGCGGCAAACACGGACTGCTCGCTGAAGTACCACTCAGCCGACGCATTGAAGTTCGCGGAGCGATACGGCTTCAGATCCGGGTTGCCGGCGGTTGCCGTCAGCACCGTGTCATTAGCCTCGAAGTACGGCGCGTACTGGTTGTATGGAGCGTAGGCTATCGTTTCCGAAGCAGCGGCGCGCAGGATGAAGTCCGGCGTGACGTTGTAGGCGATGTTGAACGCCGGCAGCCAGTTGTTGAAGGTCCGGGTCTGACCGACATAGCCAAAGCCTGCCGGGAAGATGCAATCAAACGAATCGGCGGCAGCGCAGTCACCCGGGATGTTGTAACCGTTCGAAGTGATCTCGGTGTGCACGAAACGCAGGCCCAGGTTGCCATGCACGTCGTCGTTGCCGAAGTTCAGCTGAGCATAGGCCGCGCTGTTCTGCTGCTGTACGTTCCAGGTGTCGTCCCAATAGACATTCGCGTCCTTGGCGGCACCGAAACCGGGCGTGCTGAGCACGGCATTGAACAGGGCGGCGGAGCCCGCTGTCTGCACATGGGTCACCATGCTCGGCGACAGTCCCAGGCTTGACATGCCCGACAGGTCGGTCAGACCGCCGTAGCCAATCTGGTTAAGGGTCAGCTGCTGCGCACCCACATAGGCATTCTCGACCTGGCTTTCCCAGTGGCTGGCATAGCGCACGCCGACCAGCAGCTCATTGAAGAAGCTGTCGAAGTCCTTGGTGAAATCGAGCTGGCCATAGGTGTCCTTGGCCTTGTACAGAATCGTCTCTTCGTTGCCGCCCCAGCCATTGTCGGCCCAGTAGTTGGGGTTGTTGGCCGAGAGGGGGTCGGTGTACTGGGCGCCATGGGCAAGCGACCAGTCGAAGCCGCCACCGTAGAAGATTTCCTTGACCACCGCACTCTGCGGGTTGCGCGACGTGCTTACACCGGCCTGACCGCCGAGCGTCCAGCCATCACCGGTGTAAACACCCTGCAGATCCACACCCTTGGTAGTGACCGTCGAGTGGCGGGCATTGTTGTCCGTGTAGGTATTGGCCGTGCTCACGCAATTGGTGCTGTTAAAGCACGGCGTGCCGACCTGGGTACCGCTCGTGATGATGCCGTTCGGGCCTTCCGTCAGGGAGGTGATGCCGGCCGGGTTATGGGTCGCCCACGGATACATGGACTGGTTGACGTTGTCGAGGTTGTCCCTCATGTACATCAGGCCCAGAGACGTCGTGAGATTGTCGACCGGCTTCCACTGCAGGTTGATGTTGACGTCGTCGCGCTTCTCGGTCTGCTGGAAGTTCGCGGCGCTGACCTGGTTCGGGATCAGGTCCGTGCCCTTGATCGTGCCTGCATTCAGCTCGTTCTGGATCGCGAGGTTAGGAACAGGGAGCGCCAACGCAGCGGCGTTCACATCCGACACTTTGGTGTAACCGTAGTTCTCTTCACCTTCGCGACTGGTGATCTGCTCGTAATGCTGGGCGGAGACGTCGATACCGAACGTCTTGTCATCGTTGTGCCAGCTGTAGAAGACCGAGGCATCGGGGCGCGTGTCACCGACCATGTCGTTGTAGTTGAGGCCGACCGAACCCGTCACCGTGTTCGCCGGAACGTCCAGCGGCTTCACCGTGTTCATGAACACGCTGCCGCCAAGGCTGCCTTCGGGCAGGCGTGCTTCGGGGCTGTGGTAGACCTGCAGCGAACCGAGGATTTCCGGCGGCAGCAGCGAGTAGTTGAAGCCCCGGTTCGGGCTATCGCCGAACAGCCACTGCGCCTGTGCCACCGGATGGCCATCGAGGTAGCTCAGGTTGAGGCTCGGATCCATACCGTCGATGCTGACGCGCTGGGTCGCCGGGATGCTGCGGTCGAGCGTCACGCCGGGGATCTGCTCCAGTGCCTCTGCCGCGTTAGTGGCCGGGAACTTGCCGATGTCCGTCGCGGTGATCGCGTCAACGATCGCGTCGGCATTGCGCTTGGTCTCGAGCGACGCCTGCAAGCTGGCGCGGATGCCGGTCACGGTGATGCCAACCAGATTGGTGGCATTTTTGGCGTTGGCTTCGTTAGCCTGCTGGACAGTCTGCGTCGTCGTGGTCGTGGTCTGGGTGGTCGTCGACTGCGTTTGGGCAGCTGGCGCCGGCGTGCCCTGCGTGGTGTCCTGGGCAAATACCGTAGCCGACACGCACAGGCTGGTGATGATGCTGGCGGCTAGCAATGTCTTGCGGTAATTCATGATGTCCTCCCCTCAGAGGTTGCTCGAATCATGACCGGCATGGCGCGGTCGTGGATGTTGTGATGGTTGGTTTGGCGCCGTGTTGCTGGATAAGTGGTCATCTCACGCTCCCTGCCGCTCGTCCAGAAACCAGCTTGCGGCACCAATGACACCAAGCTGGCCGTGCTCGATCAGTCGCACTGAAACCTGTTGCAGATAGGCGCGCATCACGCCCTTGTCGAAATAGCGCGCGGCAAAGGTGCTCGCCAGCAGGAACGGCTGGATCTGCGGCAGGATGCCGCCGGCGAGATAGACCCCACCGCTTGCCCCGTACAGCAACACCAGATCGCCGACGAAGCTGCCGAGCAGGCCGCAGAACACCTGCAGAGCCTCCACCGCCGCCGCGTCGCGACCGGCCAGTGCAGCACCGGTGATCTCGGCCGGCGTGAGCAGGCAGACCGGGGTGCCATGCAGTTCGCACAAGGCCCGATAAAGCTTGAGCAGGCCCGGCCCGGACAACGCGTCCTCGAACGACACGTGCGAACGTTCGCGCTTGAACAGGCGCAGAATTTCAATCTCGCGCTCGGTGCCCGGTGCCAGCGAAATCTGTCCCGCTTCCGTCGCCAGCACGTGCACTCGCGGCTGACCCGGCAGCAACACGGCCGAACCCAGACCGGTGCCAGGGCCCATCACCAGGATCGGCCCTTCTGTCTGCAGCTGGGTCGATTCGATGATCGGCCGTGTCTCGCTCGCATCGATGAATTGCGCGGCGTAGGCGACTGCCTCGAAATCGTTGATCACGGCCAGCCGCTTGATCGCCAGACCGTCGCGGATATCCTGGATCGATACCGGCCAGGGTAGATTCTCATTGATGATGGCGTCGTTCAGCACATATCCGGCGCAAGCCACCGCACAACGATCAATGCGCTTGCGTGCCGACGCATGCGGCGTGCCAGCCAGCTGTTCGACAAAGTCGTGCAGCATCGCGGCGAGGCTGGGCCAGTCGGCGCAGCTATAGCGGTGATAGTGCAAAACGGTAACAGGCCGCTTGCCATCGGCGCTGCCGACGACCAGGCCAATGCGCGCATGCGTGCCGCCCACATCGGCCGCCAGGAACGGCTCATTTGAGCCCGATCCGTTCGACGCCGACGCGGCGGCCGCGGTCGATGACCGCTCCGGCGCATGCCGCTGTTTGGCGAATTCCCCCACTCCACTCTCCCTTACCTACTCTTGCCTCAACCCGATGGCGCCAGCTAACTGCTGCCCGGGTTTGACTTGATAAGGGCCGAGTCTGGGTTTCAAATGACAACGTTGTCAATATGCCTTTCGACTATTTTTCTAACATTCGATATGGCAATGCAACATAACTGTTGTGACGGTTATCGAGGCCGTCCGACTCTCAGCTACAAATGGCTTCATATAGGCGTCTGAGGCGCTGAGGGCTGTAGGGAAACGCCATGTTGCGGCGCCACAAACTCGAGTCAGGATGGCCGTATGGAAGGCTATTGCTGATGTGGATCGCCCCGTTTTTGCAGGACAGGAATTGACAACGTTGCACTTTGCGGCGATTAAGGAGACATTCTATTTGTCCGGTCAGTCTGCCGGCGCCGGCATGGCCGATCATCGGGGGAGAGCACATATGGCAACAACGCTGGCGGCGGCGCCGACCGACCGCACTTACATCGGGCCGATCCTCATCGTCGGCATCCTGTTTTTTGTCTTCGGCTTCTTCACTTGGCTCAACGGGCCGCTGATCACCTTCGTCAAGCTCGCTTTCAACCTCAATGACGTCAACGCGTTCCTGGTGCCGATGTCGTTCTACTTTTCCTACTTTTTCCTGTCATTGCCGGCAGCCGCCGTACTCAAGCGCACCGGCATGAAAAAGGGTATGGCGCTGGGCCTGTTCGTGATGGCCGTCGGCGCCATGCTGTTCGCGCAGTGCGTGACAATGCGGGTGTACTACCCCGCCCTGACCGGCCTGTTCGTGATCGGCGCCGGCGTGTCGCTGCTGCAGACGGCGGTGAACCCTTACATCAGCATTCTCGGCCCGATCGACAGCGCCGCGCAGCGCATTGCGTTCATGGGCATCTGCAACAAGGTGGCCGGCGCGGTGGCACCGTTTGTGTTCGGCTGGCTGGTACTGAGCGACATCAACTCACTGAATGCGCAGATCCAGGCCGCACCGACAGCCGCCGCACGCGATGCGCTGCTCGACACGCTCACCGGCAAGATCCACACGCCGTACATGGTCGTGGCCGGTCTGCTGGTGCTGGTGGCGATCTGGGTGTTGCGCTCATCGCTGCCGGAGATCAAGCCGTCCGGCGCCAACCATGTCGATGCCGAGCACGGCAATGCGCGTGGACTGCGCAACTTTCCGCATCTGTGGTTGGGCGTGGTGTGTCTGTTTCTGTATGTCGGCGTCGAGGTGATGGCCGGTGATGCCATCGGTACCTACGGCCAGGGTTTTGGGCTGCCGCTGGATGCCACCAAGCACTTCACCTCGTTCACCCTGATCGCGATGCTGGTGGGTTATCTGGCCGGTCTGGCGCTGATTCCCCGGTTCGTTTCTCAGCAACGCTACCTGGCCGTTTCAGCGGTGCTGGGCGTGGCCTTCGCGATCGGCGCGTATGTCACTCACGGCTATACCTCGGTGGGATTCGTGGCGGCGCTGGGCTTTGCGAACGCGATGATGTGGCCGGCGATCTTTCCGCTGGCGATCAAGGGTCTTGGCAGCCTCACCGAGCGAGGCTCGGCACTGCTGATCATGGCCATCGTCGGTGGTGCGATCGTGCCGCAGCTGTTCGTACACCTGAAGCAGCACATCGATTTCCAGCTTGCGTTCACCGTGCTCATGGTGCCCTGCTACCTGTACATCCTGTACTACGGGCTGGCCGGTCACCGGGTGGGGCAGGCGGCACATGCCGAGTGAGTCGCGGTTCGCTCCGGACAGGGCCATCAGCTAGGATGCGCATGGCGCCGCGCATTCCCGTGCAGCCTTGTCGGCACGCTCGTGCGGCCGGCGCTTTACATCACGATGAATGAGGTTCAGCGGGTGCGCAGTGCCACCATCAAGGATGTCGCAGAGCGGGCAGGCGTCTCACTGAAGACGGTTTCGCGCGTCATCAACAACGAACCGTCGGTGCATGCCCGCACCCGCGAAAAAGTGCAGCGTGAGATCGACGCGCTCGGCTACCAACCCGACCCCTCGGCGCGCAGCCTGCGCAGTACCCGTGCGTATGCGCTGGGGCTGGTCTACGACAATCCGAACGCGCACTACATCATCAACCTGCAGCGCGGCGTGCTGTCGGTGTGTCGCAGCAGCGGCTTTGGCCTGCAGATCCATCCCTGCGATTCGTCTTCGCCGCAGCTGGCTGAAGAACTGTGTGAACTGGTTCGCCGCTCGCGACTGGCAGGGCTGGTGCTGGCACCGCCGATGTCCGAGCAACCGGAGCTGATCCGCACGCTCAGCGAGGCGAAGATCCCGTTCATGCGGATCATCTCGGCGCGCAAGGATCCGCAGGATGGTTACCCCTGCGTCTTCGTGGACGATCGCGATGCCGCCTATGCGATCACCGAACACCTGATCCAGCTTGGCCATCAACGCATCGGTTTCCTGTGGGGCGGCAGCGAACACCGCTCCAGCCCCGAGCGCTATCAGGGTTACGAGGATGCGCTGAAGGACTATGGCATCGCGCTCGACCGCAAGCTGATCCTGCCGGGCGATTACACGTTCGACGATGGTTTCCGCGGCGCCCGCAAACTGCTGGCACTGAAGGATCGACCCACCGCGATTTTCGGCTCGAATGACGAAATTGCCGCCGGCGTACTGGCCGCGGCGCATTCGGACGGCATCAATGTGCCGTTCGATCTGTCGATCGCCGGTTTCGAGGACAGCCCGTTTTCCAAGCAGTCCTGGCCAGCGTTGACTACGGCTCGTCAGGCCACTGAGGAGATCGCCCGCCACGCGGCGCAGCGGTTGATCGGCGACTTGCAACGCGACGCCAATGGCGAGCCGGCCCACCTCAGCAACGAGGGCTTCAGCCCGGAGCTGGTGGTACGCGGCTCGACCGCGCCGCGGCACACCATGCCGCCCAAGCGCTGAGCGCCTGGGCGGCTAGTCACTCATTTACTTCTTGACGTTGTCGGTCTGCTCGATGAAGCGGGCGACGTTGTCATGCAGCTGCTTCAGCGACGCCTCGTGGGCGTACACCATGTGCCCGGACGGGTACCAGGAATAGCTTATGTTGCTATTGAGGTTGGCCGGTATCGGCAAGTGGTGCATCTCGTAGTCGGCTGCGAAAAACGGCGTGGCCAGATCGAAGTAACCGCCGTTCAAGTACACCTTGAGGTTGGGGTTGGTCTTCATCGCGACGGCCAGGTCCGGCATCACGTTGGTCGATGACTGCAACGCCTCGCCATCCACGCCCGGCGCCTTGTGCGCGAAATCCCAATGGTCGATGTCAGCAAACTCACGATACTGCTGGCCGTCGCCGAACTTCAGATCCTTGCGCACGTAGTCGTTGAACGCGGCGATATAAGCCGAACTGATCGCCGAGGACTGCGGGTCGTACGCGGAATCCTTCGCCAGCGGATCCAGCGACGGGCCAGCGAAGCGGCTGTCCAGGCGACCGGTGGTGGTGTCGTCGCCCGCCTGCAGCTGCTGCTCGAACATGCCGCCGGTCACGCGCAGGTTTGCCTTCAGCAAATAGGCGACCGGCAGGCCGGTGTATTGATGCAACTTCTCCGCCACAGTCTGCTTCTGCGCGTCGCTCAAGCGCGAACCGGCCATCATGGCCTGCGCGTAATCACCCAGCGCGTATTGCTTCACTTCCTCGAGAAAGGGCTCGAGCGCCGCCGGCTGCTGCGGCAGTTTGTGGTGGTAGAACGCGGTAGCGGCGAACGTGGGCAGCGCCAGTTCGTAAGGCAGATCGATGCCCGGGTTGAACTGCGGACCATCGATGCTGGTGTCGAAGCTGAGGATCTGCGAGAGCAGGATCACGCCGTTCAAGTCGACGCTGTTCTCGTTCTCCAGGATATTCGCCAGCACCGCCGAGCGGGTCGTGCCATAGCTCTCGCCGAACAGGTATTTCGGCGAATTCCAGCGACCGTATTTCGACAGGAACTGCGTGATGAACTGCGCGAACGCATGCCCGTCACCGTCAACGCCGTAGATCGCCTTGCGCCGATCCTTCATCTGCTCATCGCGTTTGGTCTTGTCATCGTCCGCCGCAATCAACCGGCTGAAGCCGGCACCCGGCGCGTCGATGAAAACCACGTCCGTGGCATCGAGCAGGCTGTAATCGTTGTTGACCAGACCATACGGCGCGGCCGGCGTGTGGGTGTCATCCGAAGTCACCACCCGCTTCGGACCAAACGCACCCATATGCAGCCACACCGTGGCCGAACCGGGACCGCCGTTGTAGATAAATGTCACCGGCCGCTTACCCGGCGCCACACCCTTCTTCATGTAAGCGACATAGAACATGCTGACCTGCGGCTCATTCTCCTTGTCGCCGCTGCCATGCAGCACGAGCGTGCCGGCCACCGCCTTGTAGCTGATGCTGTGACCTTCAACCGACACCGACCCCTCACTGTTCGACGTTTGCGGCTGCAGCAAGGCCGCATCGGGCTTGGCATCAGGCTTGGCCTTGTCGTCTTTCTTGTCGGCGGCGATGGCGACGGAACTGAGCAACAGCGCGGCAAGCGCTGCGGCAAGGGGAAGTTTACGCATGGGTTGCAGGATCCTAGGTGGTTGAGGCGCAACACGCCCCGGCGGAACCTACAGCATAGGCATCGATGCGACGGGCTTTCATCTCCCAGAAGTCATTGCCGTGCGGGCGTGTCGCCCCCACTCGTCATTCCTGCGAAGGCAGGACAAGCGCAAAGCGCGCAGAACGCTCGAAGAGCGGCCCCGCAGGGGTGAGCGAAGTGAGTAACCCAGCGCCCCTGCTCATCAGGAACTGGAAGCCGCAGGATCCCTGCCTTCGCAGGAATGACGAGCCGGAGACGGCTTGCTCAAGATGGCCAGTGCTACCAAGAACCGGTCTGAACTCTCTCAGCTGAGGCAGATCACCATCGCCAGCTTTGGATTTGGTGCCACCAGGCTGAGCAATCGACGCCGATCAAGACGGCTCAATCGCGTAAGTTCTTCACCAGCATAAACACAGCAACAGCGACGATTGCAAACGCGAAGACCACATTCAGTGTGCCGCGGGTTTGCGCAAGCCGATGCGCGCCCAACGCACCGAGCCAGCCACCGACGACACCGCCGGCGATGAACTCGGCGGCTACGCGCCAGTCGATCAGACCCGAGGCGGAGTAGTTGAGTGCAGTGGTAGTGGCGAATGCGCCGACTGAAAACAGCGAGGTGCCGATGGCGGCGATGATTTCCATGCCGCTGGCCAGCATCAGACCCGGCACGATCAGGAAGCCGCCACCGATGCCGAAGAAGCCCGACAGGCTGCCGGCAGCGAAACCCACTGCGCCCAGTCGCGGGAACATATGTGGCAGCGGGTAGCGATCTATGGCGCCACCACGGCGACCACGCAGCATTAGCGCGGCGACTACCAGCATCAACAAAGCGAACAGCACCAGCAAGCGTTGGCCGTCGACCAGTTTGCCGATGGTCGAGCCGACGAAGGCACCGAGCACACCGGTTGCGGCGAAGGTGAATGCTGCTTTCCAGCGCACATGACCTGCGCGCGCATGCGGGATCAGGTTCGCGAATGCGTTCACTGCCACCGCCAGCGCGCTGGTGCCGATCGCCAGGTGTGGATCGCGCACGCCCACCACGTACAGCAGCAGCGGCGTCGCCAGTATCGATCCGCCGCCGCCGATCAGCGCCAGCGAAAAACCCACCAGCGAACCGCACAGCACGGCCAACACATCAGGCAAAGCGGGCATGCGTGGAATCCTTGGCCGGCGTTACGGGAGAAACCCTGTGCGCTTCAGTGGCCGGTAGCGGATCCTATGGCCAACGCGGACAGATCGTAGCCGGCCGTGGCTGCACAAGCGATCACCGCCTCGCGGTCCTCGCCGGCAGCGAAGGCGCTTAGCGCCCAGAGCGTGCACGAGCGGGTGCCACTGCGGCAGAACGCCAGGATGGGCGTCGGCAGCGTGTGCAGCGAATGGCCGAAGGCATCGACTACATCCTGATGCCACTGCCCGGTCACCACCGGCAGGTGCATATACGCCATGCCGTGCCGTGCTGCTGCTGCGGCAAGTACGGTGCTGTCAGGCTGCCCGGGAACTTCGCCGTCCGGTCGGTTATTGATGACGCTGCGGAAGCCCTGCCCTGCGAGCACGTCCACATCGGCTTCGTCGATCTGCGCGCTGACGCTGAGGATGTCGGTGAGCTGCCGCAGTTGCATCGGGATGATCCTGTGCGATGGAGTTGTCGGGCCGCGTTTCTCGCGGCCCATGCTATCGATGCGGATGGTAATCCTGAAGCGGGGGGGCAATGCGCCATGGGTGACAATACGAAACGCCCTTGGCGATGTGGTCAACTCTGTTTGCGTGGTCGTTCGTCAGGAACGCTGGCAGAGTCATTGTTCGGATTTATCCACTATCCCGCGAGCACCGAACCCTCACCCCAGCCCTCTCCCAAAGGGAGAGGGGGCCAAAGCGGCTCGCACGAGAGTTTCGGCGAACGCGGATCAGAGGCTCAGGCTGGCCGTCAGCTTGCCTTGCCATTGCGGAACGAGCTGGTTGCCGTTGACGTGCTGGAACACGGGCCTCTCCACATCCGCATACAGGCGCACGTGGTGGATGCGCAGTTCAAGTGCCGGTGCCAGCAGCAGGCGTTCGTAGCCGCTGTTCGGGCGGTCCGAGTTGTCGCCTGCATCGCGTGCACGCAATGACACGAGTGCCTGCAGGATCGGTGTAAGGCGCATGCCGTTGCCTACGTTCCAGCCGCCGGAATAGACGCCGAACGCACTGTCGAGCTCGGTGCCGGGACGGTAGCCCGCGCGACTGTTCAACGGCTGGTCGAGCTGGGTTTGCAGGAAGCCGCCCCAGTTATTCTCACCGAAATACATCTGGTGATAGCCGCCGAGCAGCAGGTCGGTGGTGCCGGTACCAATGGCAGTGTCGCGATCGAAGCCGGGGTATTTCCAGTCGCCGGTGGCGAGCTTCAAGCCGAACGTCAGCCCGGTGGACATGTCTTCCGAGAAACCGGTGTACATGCCGCTGATGCGGATATCGCCCAGTGATCCATGGTTGAAGTCGCCCACCGTTCCGCTGTCATCGTTCAGCGTTGCGAAGTGTCGTTGCGTGTACGGCAGTTCGAGCATGACGCCCCAGTCGCGGTTGAACATGTCCTGGATGCCGGCGTCGTAGAACTCGCTGCGGATGTGCTTGTCGTCGTTGTTCGCCTTGGGCGCGGACGAGCTGCCCGACCAGTTGGTGTCCTGGTCGAGATAGCTGGTCTGCAGATACATCGTGACGTTCGCGCCATTCGGCAACAACGCGCTGGTGCCGACGTCGAATACACCGCAGCCGCAGGCACAGGCTTGGGCGGCAGACGACCAGGCGAAAGTAAGGCCAAGCAGCAGTGCGCCGATGGCGGCGCGCGCAGGAAGATGGGAAGAAGACATGAAAGATCCTGTGGGGATGCAGCATCCCGGGTACTTGATTGCTTTTTAAAGATGCTTCGGAGGCGATGTGGAATGCGATCCGCGCCACCGACTATTCAGTCGCAGACACGGGTCATCAGCATTCAGCCATGCCGCCGCGCAGAACGAGCGGCGCGCGGCCATCCGGACGGGTCCGGTCGGCGATCAGGCGTGCGAGAAGGCCGGCGGACCGCGCGGCGCGGCCGCGAGCAAGACACGCGTGGTGTGCGCCTGGCGTGTCGGCGGGATCGTTAGCGCGCTGGCGTTCTGCCATACAGGCAGCGTTGGCTGCCAGGGCGTACCGGCCAGGGTCGGGCTATGGCCAAGCAAACCGCAGTAGCCGCACTTGGCCGTTGTCGGCGCATGCGGGTCGGTTTGATGAGGTGCCGGATGATCGACCAGGCCAGCATGGCCTCCGCACCACCCCCCGAGATCGGGCGACCACGACGTGGCAGCGATGGTCTGTGAGACCACCGGCGCGACGATGGTGAGCCACATGGCGAATAACCCCAGCCATGCAACCAACCTTCGATGTCTTGGTTTACCGATCAAGAGCCTGCCCCGGTCAGTAGCTTGTCCCGCATGGGTCGTCGCGGTGTTTGCCGCGGATCGGGGGAATTGTCCCATGCGACTGCCTCAGATGGGCTGCGACACGGGGTCGCGTCGTTGATGTTTTTGGGTAGGCAATGGGAACTTGATTGGCTCGGCCCTCGAGCAGTCGTGCGGGGATGCCCTTCGACTTCGCTGCGCTACGCTCAGGGCGAACGGCGTGGGGCGTGGGGCGTTGGGGGCGTTGGGGGCGTGGGGGCGAGGCGGCATGGCGGCGTGACGGCGTGGAGGCGAGGCGGCAAAAGACGTGGGGCACCGCGTGTAACGAGGCAAACCGGGCGAAGGGGTTTTCGGCACACATGCCGCATTGCGCGCCGAACCCTTCGGCGCGCCGTCAGTTCACTTCTGCGCCGGCTGCGAGCCGAGCAGATGGCCGTTCACTTCTGTGCCGTATAGGGAGTTGGGCTCGTCGTGGTATTTCGCACGGGTTTCGGCGAGGTTGCCGGTGTAGCGCGGGTCTTGCGGGCGTTCGTGTGCGTCCATGAACATCGCCACGTCCCAGGCATCTTGGTCGGTCAGGGTGCCGCCGCGGCTCAGCGGCATGTTGGCCTTGATGAACACGGCGGCATTGTCCAGCTCGTGCATGCCGGCGCCCCAGTTGAACGACTGCGGCCCCCACAACGGCGGAAACACGTTGCGGCCAGCCACCTGCTGACCTTGCCCGTCGGAGCCATGGCATAGCGCGCAGCTTGCCGTGTAGACCTTTTCCCCGCGCGCATAGTCCGGCGGCTGCGGCGGTTTGAAATCCTGTTTGGGGTACCCCGCGCCGTTCAATTTGACGCCGACCGGTGCGCCCTTGGCCATCCACCACGAGTAGGTTTCCAGCGCGACCATCTCCGCGCTATCCAGCGGCGGCGCCTTGCCATTCATGCTGAAGCGGAAGCAGCCCTGCAAGCGTTCGCCATAGGTATTCACGTGCCCGTTCTTCTTGCGGTACTGCGGATACATGCCATAGGCGCCCCACAACGGCGCCGAGTTCGCCAGGCGCCCGGCGTCCAGATGGCAGTTGCTGCAACTCAGCGTATTGCCGACATAGGCGCTGGCATGCGTCGGCGTGTCGGTGAAGATGTCTCGGCCCTGGCGGATCACGTCGCCGAGCGGACCGCTGGGAATCTGCGTTTCGGACGGTGGTGTGAATGTGCGCCCTGCATCGTGCGCAGGGCTAGCCGACTGGCTGGCTGCCACGGGAAGGGCGATGTCGACCCGTGACTCGAGTCTGTTGGAATAAGTCATCAGCGCATACAGCGCGGCTACGACGCACAAGACAACCAACCAACTCCTCACGGCACGACTCCCTGCGTCGCCAGCGGCTGAGTGGCAAACCACACTGCCACGTCGTGCATATCCTGCTCGCTGAGCGCGTTGGACAAATGCTGCATCAGCTGCAGCGGGTCGTTGTGCCGCGTGCCGCGCTGCCACGCCTTGAGTTGCGCCTCGATATAGACGGCCGACTGCCCTGCCAGCGGCGGGAAATGTTCACCTACACCGACACCACCGGGCCCATGGCATTGCACACAGGCGGGCACCTGTTCGCTCCAACGACCACGAATCGCCAGCACGGCGCCAACACTGTCGTCTGTCAGAATGGCCCCCGTGGGTTTCGCCCGTGCGAGTGCGATCGGTTGCTTGCTGTAATAGATCGCCAGCGCCTGTCGTTCGTCCTCGCCAAGCGCCGTCGCGGTAGCCTGCATCATCGAGCTGACACGGCTGCCACTGGCAAAATCGTCGAGCTGCTTTTGCAGATAGGCCGCATTGAGGCCAGCCAGTCGCGGATTGCCGGCACCGGCCATGCCACCGCCATCGGCACCATGACACGCCATGCACGGTGCGGCACCTTTGCCGTTGCCCCGGGTCGCGATCGTTTGCGCGTCGGTGGCACAGGCCAACAACGGCAGCGCGGCCAACCAAAGGAAGCAGGCGGCGAACCCGATGCCACGCACGCGCCAGCCTTGACGTGATTCTGCGCAATCTTGATCAAGGCGTGGCATCGCGACTTCCTCAATGCGGCGGCATGAAGCCATATTTGCGATACACCGCCTGTGCTGCGGGACTCTGCATGAACGCCAGAAAATCCTTGGCGGCCTGCGCATGCGGAGCATCCTTCATGCTTGCGGCGGTATAGGTGGAGACAACATTCTGTGCCGCCGGAATCGTCACTGTGTCGACCGGAAAATGCATGATCTGCTGCTGGAAATACGCCTCGGTTGACCACACCGGCGCCGCATCCGACTCGCCTTGCAGGACGCGCAGCGGCGATTGCCGATGATGGATGCGGGTGAGGAAGGTGCTTCCGTCTTTCACCTTGGTGTCCATGATGGTGTGATCGAGCGCATCGCCGCCGGCTTTGCGGTAGCTCGCCTCGATCTGCTTGGCGATGCCTTCCCACGCGGGATTGGGCATGCTCACCCGTACGTCGGCGCGGCCAAGATCGGCCAGCCCCTCGATGTGTTTCGGGTTGCCTCTGGCAACCAGGATCGCCAGCGGATTGCGCGCATAGTCATAGCTGTCGGCAAACCAGTTGTGCTGCTTCTGCTGCTCGGCGATGGCATCCTTTCCAGCCGTATAGACGTCCGGCCTCAGCGTGATGCGCAAGTTGCCCATCACCAGCACACCGCTCTCGATCTGCTTGGCCAGGATGCCCGGCGGCAGCGTCTCGGCGTAGATCCGCTGGTATTGCGGGTGCGCCTGCTTGAATGCCTCCAGCAGGTCGTGCACCACCATGAACTGGTTGCCGGCGAAGAACAGCACCAGTTGCGGATCGACGATGTCGCCATGCAGGTCGGCGATCGCATCCACCGGCGGCACGCTGAACTGCAGGCCTGCCGGTGGGGTATTCCACGGCGGCAGGTAGTCAGTCTTGTCAGCCGCGCTGGCGCCGAACGTGGCGACCAGCAGCAACCCAAGGACGAAATGACGCACGCTCAGTTTTCCCGGTACGCGAGGATCACAGCGGCATCAGGGCGTAACCCTGCTGCTGCAGCTCGGTGATCGTGACCAGTGCGGACAACGACAGCGTGACGCGCGAATCCACCCAGTCGTACTGGAACTTGTTTTCGGCAACAGCCTGCCCGCACACAGCCACATCGACACCGGCCTTGCGCAGTTGGTCGATCAACGGCAGGTTTGGATTGGCGACACCGTAGATCTTCTTGTACTGCTCGTCGTTCAGCACGATCGGCGTCGCTGCGCCGGACGCGACCGCCACGAACTTCAGTTGCTTGAGCGGCACGCCGGCACTGACGTAAAGGTTGACGGCACGCGCCACGTGGTCCAGCGACGAACTCACATCGCCAGGCTTCTCGCCCGCCTTGCTCAGGCTGAACACCACTTTGTAGGTGGCATTGCGATCCGGCTGATAGGCCGCTTGCGGCAGCGCGTGGATCTTGCCGGCGCCGGTAATGGTTGGCGTCTGCCAGAAGCCATCGGTGGCCCCCGCGGTCGCAGGCAGCAGGCAGAGCGCAAGCAGCATGGGCACGAATGGGCGGAGCATGTTGACCTCGCAGGAGTGGGCAACGCAGGAATGGCGTTGCACACATGCTATGTCCCCTCTGTCGGATAAGCCAATGCGGCGTTGTGATCACCCACGAAGCACTCTCTATCGTGCTTACCTCGAAGTACTCCCTGCTCGCCTCGAGGCGCTCCCTCCCCTGCTTGCCCCGAAGAAGGGACTCCCTTCGGTCGCAGGGGAGGGTTGGGGTGGGGTTGCTCTTCGCGACAGAGATCAAGAGCTTCACTCCCTCCCAGCCTCCCCCTGCAAGCAGGGGGAGCAGCAGAGCCGTCCCCTGCTCGCCTCGAAGTACACCCTGCTCGCCTCGAGACGCTCCCTCCCCTGCTTACAGGGGAGGGTTGGGGTGGGGTTGCTCTTCGCGAAGAAGATCAAGAGCTTCACCCCTCCCAACCTCTGCCTGCGAGCAGGAAGAGGAGCAGAGCCGGAGGCGCAAAGCCGCTAGCCACTTGGAGATTTCGAACGGGCTCTCAGAACTTATAGAACGCGCTCAGGTTGACTTGATTGCCGCTGGTCGTTGCGCGATTGGTGCCGTTCGTCGTCGTGTCGAGGATGTCATGGATGAATTCAAGGCTGTATGCAAACGGGCCAATGGAGTACTGCAAGCTCGCCGTGGACTGGCGGCTCTTCAACAGACCGGTCGAGCCTTTGCCCAGCCAGGTGACCACGTCGTTCTCATTCGGCTTGCTGGTGGCATAGATTAGATTTGCACTCCAGTTTGGCGTGAACTTGAACCCCACCTGGCCGTAACCACCGGTGTCCTTGATATCGCCGAATTGCGCGAGATCTCCAAAGATCTCGCCAATGCCGCTGCCGGTGTAGACCACCGCCTTGAGTACCCATGGACCCGGGGTCCAACTGCCGCCGAGTTCATAGGCATCGCTGGTGAAGGTGCGCTTGATCGGCGTCGGCTCCGTGCCACCCACGCCGGCGAGGTCGATCTGGCTGTAGTGCGCGGCGGCGAATAGCATCCAGTCGTCCTTCTGCACCACACTGACCTTGGCCTCAACCTGTGGACGGAAGCCGGCGTTGCCCGCCGTCAGGTAATTGATCGTGCTGCCGGGGCCATTCCAGGTACCTTCGTACGCACCGAGACCAAACTGCCATAGCGGCCCAGTGGAACCGTGGTTGAGATCCTGCAACCACGCGATGCCGGGGAAACGCCAGCCGATGACGCCAGCGCCATAGCCAAGTGGGAAGGCGATGTGGCTGAGCGAATCGGGCAAGTCCTCCAGCGGAAACATCAGATCCCATTGCTGGCCGATCTTGATGGTGCTGCCCGTCGTCGGATTGCTCATCACCAGATAGCCCTGGCGCAGGCGCGGCAGCGGCTGCTGCTGGGAGTACGCGCCGGTGCCGTTGTTGCCGCCGAAGAAATCCATCTCAAGGTGACCACCACCGGTCCAGTCGCCGCCGACCTGGGCGCCGATCAGATCAAACAGGAAGCGTGTATTGCGCACATCGACGCCGCTGAGCGAGCCACGCGACCCCGCTATCGGGAATTCGGCATTCTGGCCGTTGCCAAACGTGAAGCTCTTGGTCTGACTGAACGCGGTCACATCGACGAAGCCGTGAAACGCCACCGACAAACCGGGCGTGGTGGTGAACGTCGGCGCGGCCGGTGGTGGCGGCGGCGGTGCGGCGGCCTGCGCCTGGATCTGCGCTTGCTGTTGGCCTTGCTCACCCTCCAGCTTGGTGATGCTGTCACGCAGTGATTGCAGGTCTTGTTGCTGCTGGTTGAGTTGCTGCTGTTGCTTGGCAACGGTCGCCTTGAGCGCCTTGATCTCGTCTTGCTTCGAGGTTGACTGCGCAAACAGTGGATCGGCGGCGGTCAGGCCCAAGGCCACGATCAGGGCGAAGAACAACGGATGACGTTTCATGACGGTTCTCCCACGAAGGACGAGCAGTGGAGATGCAGGAGCCGCTACGTTGGCGGCTACTCTCGTGAACCTCTGAAGTGCGTTAATCATCGATCTGTCGAGTGCGCCGCCGGCCGGGTTCGACACGGTGGCGCGCATCATTCATTCGACTACCTTGGCGCGCCCGGCGCCCCGATCGGCAAGACGGTGCGTTGATGGCTCTCGTTGATCACTTCCGCGGCGGACAGATAGAACGCCAATACCGCCGTGATCAGCCCGCAGTAACCTCCGGCGACGTGCAGTGCGCTCATGCCGGTCCATTCACCTGCCGCCAAGAGGAAGAAGGTAATCCACAGGGCGAGGAAAATCAGTTGCAAGGCTCGCGCGGCACGCAACGACGCCACCCACATGTAGAACGTGAACATGCCCCATAGAAACAGGTACCAACCGACGAAAGCGGCCGGTACCTTGTCGTGCAGAAAGAGAACGAACAAGGCAAAAGACCACCAGAACGCACCGTAACTGACGAACGCCGTGGCGCCGAACGTGTTGCCGCGCGGCAGTTCCATCACACCGGCGATGATCTGCGCGGTGCCGCCGTAGGCCAGCGCGACGGCCAGCACCATGTTCATCGCATCCGCGCTGAACCAGCCGGCATTGATCATGCTCAACAACCATGTCGTCAACGCAAAGCCCGCAAGGCCCAGCGGCGCGGGGTTTGAAAATTTTACCTGTGCCTGTTCATTGCTCATTGCACGAACCTCCCCAGGATTGCGTAAGAGTGAATGCTCTGTGGTGACCAGCAGCCGTTGCAGATCGCTTGTGATTCATTCACCGGCGTTGCGATCCCCATCACTCACGCCGATCTGCTTCTTCATATAGCGGCCGATGTCGCTGATTGCCGCGCACGCCAATCACTCGTATCAACGATGCGGCTCCCTGAATGCTCTCCGGCGAAGCTGGTCGGCTTCGCCCCCAGCACGGCTCGTGGCGAGCATGCTCATGCTGCAGTGCAGGGCGCCATTCGCCAAAAGTCTAATGTCGACCAAAGTCGTACTCGTCGTCGCGTGACTCGGCGCGCGACGCGGATACACTTTCTGTACCCGGATGGCGGGGCGTTCATCGACATTCGCTGATGCACTTGAAAAGCCGATGGCTTTGGTCTGCGAAAACCAGCGCGGCATCTGGCAGCGATCCGCCTCACAAACCCTCCACGACGCCAGCCTGAGGAGATCAAGATGTCCAAGGTCTATCCGGTCGATCCCGCCTTCGCAGCGAAAGCGCGTTTGCGCAAGGCAGAGTACGAAAAGTTGTACGCCGAATCGATGCAGGACCCGGAAGGCTTCTGGGGCCGCATCGGCAAGCGGCTGGATTGGACGACGAAGCCAACGCGCATCCGCGATGTGTCCTTCGCTGCAAAGGATCTGCACATCCGCTGGTACGAAGATGGCACGCTCAACGTCGCCGCCAACTGCCTGGATCGCCACCTTGCCGAGCGCGCGGACAAAACCGCGATCATCTTCGAAGGCGACAATCCGGACGAATCGCGACGCATCAGCTATCGCGAGCTGCATGGCGAAGTGTGCAAGTTCGCCAACACACTCAAGCAGCATGGCGTGACCAAGGGCGATCGGGTGGCGATCTACATGCCGATGATTCCCGAGGCCGCGGTGGCGATGCTGGCCTGCGCGCGAATCGGCGCCATCCACTCGGTAGTCTTCGGTGGCTTTTCGCCGGACTCGCTGGCCGGACGCATCGCCGATTTCACGGCCAAGCTGGTGGTGACGGCCGACGAAGGTGTGCGTGGGGGCAAGAAGATTCCGCTGAAGGCGAATGTCGACGCGGCGCTGGAGCGTCCCGGCACCGAAACGGTGGAGACTGTCATCGTGGTGCGCCGCACCGGCGGCGCCGTTACGATGAAAACTCCGCGCGATCGCTACTACCACGTGCTGATGGAAGGCCAGTCGGTCGACTGCCCGCCAGTGCCGGTGGAGGCGGAGCACCCTCTGTTCATCCTGTACACCTCCGGCTCCACCGGAAAACCGAAAGGTGTCTTGCACACCTCGGGCGGCTACCTGGTCTATGCCAGCTATACGCACGAGCTGGTGTTCGACCTGCGCGAGGACGACGTTTATTGGTGTACCGCCGATGTCGGCTGGGTCACCGGGCACAGCTACGTGGTGTACGGACCGCTGGCCAATGGTGCGACCACAGTGATGTTCGACGGTGTGCCGAACTATCCGGACTTCAGCCGTTTCTGGCAGGTGGTGGACAAACACAAGGTGTCCATCTTCTACACCGCGCCCACGGCGATCCGCGCCTTGATGCGCGAAGGCGAAGGGCCGGTGAAGAAAACATCGCGCGCCTCGTTGCGCTTGCTTGGCTCGGTCGGCGAGCCGATCAATCCGGAAGCCTGGGAGTGGTACTACCGCGTGATCGGCGACGCGCGCTGTCCGATTGTCGACACCTGGTGGCAGACCGAGACCGGCGGCATCCTGATCACCCCGCTACCGGGTGCCATCGATGAGAAACCCGGTTCGGCGACGCTGCCGTTCTTCGGCGTCAAGCCAGCGATCGTCGATGCGGAGGGCAAACAGCTCGAGGGTGAGTGCGCGGGCAACCTGATCATCACCGATTCGTGGCCGGGCCAGATGCGCACCGTATATGGCGATCATCAACGTTTCATCGATACCTATTTCAGCGCCTATCCCGGCAGTTATTTCACTGGCGACGGCGCGCGTCGCGACGAGGACGGTTACTACTGGATTACCGGTCGCGTCGACGACGTGATCAACGTGGCCGGCCATCGCATCGGTACGGCCGAAGTGGAAAGTGCGCTGGTGGCCCACCCGAAAGTCGCCGAGGCGGCCGTGGTCGGTTGTCCGCACGACATCAAGGGCCAGGGGATCTATGCCTACGTCACCTTGATCGCCGGCGAGGAAGGCAGCGACGAGCTGCGCAAGGAATTGATCGCCTGGGTGCGCAAGGAAATCGGACCCATCGCCACGCCCGATTATTTACAGTGGGCGCCCGGTCTGCCCAAGACCCGCTCGGGCAAGATCATGCGTCGTATCCTGCGCAAGATCGGCGAAAACCTGCCCGACGAACTGGGTGATATCTCGACGCTTGCTGACCCGGGCGTCGTCAAGAGTCTGGTCGACGAGCGGTTGGTCAAGTAGCCGTGTATCGTCCATGCCCTGGCTGGCAACGGAACGCGTTCAGGTCAAGTCGAGCTGGGCCTTGCCGAGGATGCTTCGATGTTCGATGTACTGATCGCCGATGATCATCCATTGTTCCGCGATGCCTTGTTGCATGCGGTGATCAGCGCCGTGCCGCAGGCACAGGTGCACAGCGCGGACGATGTACACAGCCTGCTGGATCTGATCAGACAGTATCCCGACGCCGACCTGCTGCTGCTCGATCTGCACATGCCAGGGGCGCACGGCTATTCGGCGCTGGCGCACATCAGAAGTCAGTACCCGGGGTTGCCGACTATCGTCATCTCCGGCCACGAGGAACCACAGGTGGCGCATCGCTCCCTCGCGCATGGAGCAGCCGCCTACGTTCCCAAGTCCAGCTCCGTCGAAGACATCGTGCGCGCCATTCATGCCGTACTCGACGGCGACGTGTGGCTGCCGCAGCATCTCCTGGGCGGCAATGCCGAACTCAAGCCCGACGAGGCAGAAATGGCGGCGCGCATCGCTGCGCTCACGCCGCAGCAGTTTCGCGTACTCACGATGATTGCGGAAGGTTTGCTCAACAAGCAGATCGCGTTCGAGCTGGACGTTTCCGAGGCTACGGTGAAAGCGCACATGACGGCGATCATGCGCAAGCTCGGTGTCAACAACCGCACCCAGGTTGCGCTCGCCACCAGCCATCTCGCGCTTGAGCCGGGCTTGCGGCAGACGCTGCCGGATGACGACTAGGAAACCAGTCGCTGCGTGCACGCGAAGTTGAGTGGGGGGTTCGGGCTGGCGCTGAGATCAAGAGCACCCCACCCCAGCCCTCCCCTGCGACCGAAGGAAGTCCCTTCTTCGGGGCAAGCAGGGGAAGGAGCAGAGCTGGAGCGCCGCCGCCAGACCACTCGGGACTACACGCTAACTGATGAGCCGCACGCGTCAACTGACGAGCTGGGTGTCGCGCTGCTTGCGCAGCAGCGTGGTGAGCAGCGCGCGTAACGCGGCTGGTCGTACCGGTTTGTGCAGTAGTGGATAGCCCAGTGCACGCGCGCGGCGCTTCAAGTCGCTACTGCCGTCGGCGGTGATCATCGCGGCCGGTGGTGGCGGCTCGATCGCACTGCAGAGTTGCTGCAAGGCCCGCAGCCCGTCGACGCCATCGGCGAGATGGTAATCGGCCAGGATAAGGTCCACCGGGCCGCGCCGGAGCTGCGCCTGCGCTTCGGTCATGTCGCGTGCGGTACGGCACTCCACGCCCCAGCGCTGCAGTAGTGCGCACATGGCATCAAGGATGGCCGCGTCGTCGTCCAGACACAGCACGGTGAGTGAAAGCTGATCGGGCCAGCCGACACTCTGCGCGACGCGCGCACGTCGCGCTTCGGCAACACCTCGCGGCGCCGTCACCGCAAAGCAACTCCCATGCTGTTCGCGCGAACGAAGACTGAGTCGGTGGCCGAGGATGGCCGCGATGCGCTCGCAAATCGACAGACCCAGCCCAAGACCCTTCTCGCCCCACGGCGACGGTCGATCGAGCCGCTGGAACTCACCGAAGATGCGCGTTTGCTGTTCCCCGGCGATGCCGGGTCCGGAATCCCAAACTTCGATGCGTACGTCGTTGCCCACGCGCCGTGCGCCCAGCAGTACGCCGCCTTCGCGGGTGTAGCGCAATGCGTTGGAGAGGAAGTTCTGCAGGATGCGCCGCAGCAATTGCGGATCGCTGCGCACGGCGAGCCTGGTCGGAACCACGCGCAGTCGTAGTTCGCGCGGCTCGGCGACTGCGGCGAACTGCGCCTTGAGCGAATCGAACAGGTCGGTCAGCGCGAACTGACTGATGTCAGGATGGTAGCTGCCGGAGTCCAGTCGCGAGGTATCGATCAACGCATCCAGCAAATCCCCGGCAGCGTTGAACGACATTTCGATCCGCTCGGCCAACTGGCTGGCTTCCGCATCCAGCCCGGGATGCTGGCGCAATGCCGAGGTGAACAGTCGCGCTGCGTTCAACGGCTGCAACAGGTCATGGCTGGCGGCAACCAGGAAACGCGTCTTGGACAGGTTGGCCGCCTCGGCGGCGCGCTGCGCCTGCGCGGTGGCGGCAAGGGCCTCGCTCAGTTCAGCGGTGCGGCGTTCAACGCCCTGCTCCAGTGTTTCGTTCGCTTCGATCAGTGCCTGCTCGGCGTGCTTGTAAGCGGTCACGTCCGAATAGGTCGTGACGTATCCGCCGCCCGGCAGCGCGCGCCCGCGCATCTCGATCGTGCTGCCATCCGGGCGGACGCGCTGGAATAGATGCGGCGAGCCCGCGCGCATGTAGCCGATGCGCTTGGCCACGTAGACCTCCACTTCCTGCGGCCCGCTCTCGCTGTGCTCGGCGTTCCAGCGGATCAGGTCGGCGACGGGCACGCTCACGTACACCATGCCATCCGGGTAATCGAACATTTCGAGGTAGCGGCTGTTCCATGCAACCAGGCGCATTTGTCCGTCGACAACACTGATGCCCTGCGACACGTTTTCCAGCGTGGTGGAAAGAAGTTCGCGGTTGAAGCGCAGCTCATGCGAGGTTTCGTCCATCAGCGCCATCACCTCGCCGATATCCAGGCCCGATCCGGACAACATGCCCATCAGGATCCTGCGTGCGCTGGCCGCACCGACGGCACCGGCAAGAACCCGCTCGGTATGCTGGATCAACGCGCGATCGGCGGCATCGCCTGGCTGCAACGGTTTGCCACGTCGCTGGGCGAACTCGTCAAACGCACGCCGGGTGTTCCGTTCACCGACGATGCGCGCGGCAATCATGTGCAGGTCCGCCACGGCGACGCGCCCACGCCACTCACCCACGCGTGAAAGGTTGATCGCATGCGGATCGACGAACGTCGTGCCGTGCAGCCGCTGCTCCAGGCTTGGCGGCCAACGCAGCGACACGAATACCAGGCAGCCAATGTTGAACAGCAGCGACCAGAACACGCCGTGCAACACCGGGTCCCACCCGTACAGGTTGAACAATGCCTGCGGCCGCAACCACGCCAGCTGCAGCGGGCCGTTGCGCAGCCATGGCGAGGCGTGTGCCATCGCCGGCAGCAGCAGCGTATAGATCCATACGGCAAAGCCGGCGCTGAGGCCGATAGCTACGCCCCGCCGACTCGCGTCACGCCAGTACAGCGCGGCCACGATCGCCGGCGCAAACTGCGCGACGGCAGATAGCGACAGCAGGCCGGTCGCGGCGAGGTTTTCCACATCGGCGGCCACCCGGTAGTAGGCGTACGCGACCAGCGCCAGGACGACGATCGCGCAACGGCGCACGCGCAACACCCATTGCGAAAGATCGCGGCGCTGCTCCAGGTGCAACGAACGAATGCGCAACAGCGCCGGCATCACCAGGTCGTTGCTGATCATGATCGACAGCGCCACGGTTTCCACGATCACCATGCCCGTGGCCGCGGAAAAACCACCGATGTAGGCAAGCAATGAGAACGCATTTGCGCCATGCACCATGGTCAGGTTGAGCAACCACGCATCCGACGCGCCGTCGCGTACCGACGGCAGCAGCATGCCGGCGGCCAGGATAGGAAGCACGGCGGCGCTCACGATCAGCATGTACAGCGGAAACATCCAGCGTGCGCGCAGCAGGTCCTTCGGATCCGCGCACTCCACTACACCGAGCAGGAACTGCCGCGGCAGGCAGAACATCGCGCAAAACGCCACCAGGGTCTGCGCGATGAAGCTCGACGTCAGCATGTCCGCGGCGTGGATCACCGGTAATTTCAGCCCGGCCACCAGGCCCGGCCCGCGCCACCACGCGTACATCGCCAGCGCAACAAACGCAGCCAGCTTGATGAACGATTCCAGCGCGATCGCCAGCATCAGGCCGTGATGGTGCTCGCTGGCATCGATGCTGCGCGTGCCAAACAAGATCGCGAACAAGGCAAGCAGCAGGGCGCACCACAAGGCGCTGTCGCTGCCCAACGAAGTCGGCATGCCCACCCCGAACCCGCTGAGCACACCGTAGGACATCGCGATGGCCTTCAGTTGCAGGGCGAGGTAAGGCACCACGGCGATGACCGCGATCACCGCCACCAGCGCGGCCAGGCCGTGCGATTTGCCAAAGCGCGAGCTGATCAGGTCGGCGATCGAGGTGATGTTGCGCTGCATCGCCACTCGTACCAGGCGCTGCAGCAACGGGAAGCCAACGATGAACAGCAGCGCCGGCCCCAGGTAGATCGACAGATACATCAGACCGGAGCGCGCGGCCGTGCCAACCGCGCCATAGAAGGTCCACGACGTGCAGTACGACGCCAGCGCCAATGCATAGACGAGGGGCCGCAACCGCGGCTGGCCCGGATACAAGGTGTGTCGATCGCCAAGCCAGGCCACCAGGAACAGCAGCCCCACGTAAAGCAGCGACACAAGCATCAGCCAGCTCGCAATCAACGCGCTTCTCCCGGATCAACCGGAGACCGCCCGGTCTGATCCCTGCCCCTCGGGCGCTGCCTGAAGTGCGAGATTGCCGCCGGCAGCTTGCGACGACGCGTCCGCGGACGCTGGTGTGAGGGAAAGTAGCAGAGCCCCCGAACGATGGCGAGAAAGTTGCCGGACAATCATGGCGAACCGGCGGCAGGATCCTCATTCGCGAAGCTGGGGCCAATCACGATCCACACGCCCAAGTGATGCTGCGTGCAGTGACTACGCTCAGTATCGGCATGAGCCTTCGGTTATTCGACCAATGGCTAGGCCTTGCCACATTGACCCCGGGGCGCGCTGGCGCGACTCTTGCCAGCACCTGCCCGGAGACCCGCCATGCACAGCGTAGCCATCAAGACCAGTCCGGCAGCCAGAATTCTCTGGGTAGCGATAGCGATCGTCGGCGCGTGCTGCCTCGGCGTGGTAGCGCTGCGTCGCGGCGAACCCATCAATGCGATCTGGGTGGTGGCCGCAGCGATCGCGATCTTCGCCATCGGCTATCGCTTCTACGGCAAATTCATCGAGCACAGCGTGTTGCAGATGGATCCCAGTCGCGCACCACCGTCGGTGTTGCGCAATGACGGCCTCGATTACGTGCCGACCGATCGTTGGGTGGTCTTCGGCCATCATTTCGCGGCGATCGCGGGGGCCGGCCCGCTGGTGGGCCCGGTGCTGGCCGCCCAGATGGGGTACTTGCCCGGAACCCTGTGGATCCTGTTTGGCGTGGTCTTCGCCGGCGCGGTACAGGACTTCATGATCCTTGCCCTTTCGTTGCGTCGCGACGGACGCTCGCTCGGCCACATGCTGCGCGAGGAACTTGGCCCGGTTCCTGGTGTGATCGCGATGTTCGGCGTGCTGGTACTGATGATGATCGTGCTGGCCGTGCTGGCGCTGGTAGTAGTGAAGGCGCTGACGCACAGTCCTTGGGGCACCTTCACGGTAGCCTGCACGATTCCGATTGCGCTGATGATGGGCGTGTACCTGCGCTGGCTTCGGCCAGGACGCATCCTTGAGGTGTCCTTGATCGGCCTGGTGTTGCTGCTTGCCTCGATCGGTTACGGCGCCCACGTCGCCGCCTCGCCGGTGCTGGCACCGATCTTCGATTTCGACGCGAAGGCGCTGGCGTGGCTGCTGATCGCTTATGGTTTTTGCGCGTCGGTGCTGCCGGTGTGGCTGCTGCTGGCGCCGCGCGACTACCTGTCCACTTTCCTCAAGATCGGCACCATCGCACTGCTCGCGCTGGCGATCTTCCTCGTCGCGCCGACCCTGCAGATGCCGGCTGTGACGAAATTCATCGACGGCACCGGACCGGTGTTCCAGGGCAATCTTTTCCCGTTCCTGTTCATCACCATCGCGTGCGGCGCGGTGTCGGGCTGGCATTCGATCATCGCCTCGGGCACCACGCCCAAGCTGCTCGCCAATGAAGGGCAGGCGCGGCTGGTGGGCTACGGCGGCATGCTGATGGAGGCGTTCGTCGCGATCATGGCCTTGCTTGCGGCCGCGTCGCTGCATCCGGGTGTGTACTTCGCGATGAACTCGCCCAGCGCGCTGATCGGCACGACCGTGGAGCAGGCGGCAACCACCATCAGCCAGTGGGGCTTCGTGGTAACGCCCGCCGAACTGCTGCAGACCGCAAATAACATCGGCGAGCACAGCATCCTCAGTCGCGCCGGCGGCGCACCGACGCTGGCGGTGGGCATGGCCCAGTTGCTGCACAGCGTGATCCCCGGCACGGGGATGACGGCGTTCTGGTACCACTACGCCATCCTGTTCGAGGCCTTGTTCATCCTCACCACGGTCGATGCCGGTACGCGAGTGGGTCGCTTCATGATCCAGGAGATCGCCGGGCTGATTCACAAGCCGCTGCAGGAAACCGAATCGTGGACTGGCAACCTGCTGGCCACCGCAATCTGCGTGGGTCTGTGGGGTTATTTTCTGTATCAGGGTGCGGTCGATCCACTGGGTGGCATCAACACGCTATGGCCGTTGTTCGGTATCGCCAACCAGATGCTTGCCGCAATCGCGCTGATGCTGGCGACCGTGGTGATCGTGAAACTGAAGCGCGAACGTTACGTGTGGGTAGCCGGCATTCCTGCCATCTGGCTGATCGTGTGCACGGTCACCGCCGGTTGTGAAAAGCTCGTCGGCCCAATCAGTTTCACCGCCGCCGCGCAGAAATATGCAGCCTCGCTGCAAAGTGGCCAGTTGCTGGCTCCTGCCAAGACTGCCGAGGAAATGCAGCGGATCGTTACCAACAATTATGTCGACATGGCGCTCACCGCCATCTTCGTACTGCTCATCCTGACGATGTTTGCCTTCTCTCTGCGCGCCCTGGTTCAGGCCTGGCGGACCAACCATCCGACGGCCCACGAAGAACCCTACGTCGCGCTGGCCAGCGTGGCAGGCTGAGCGACGATGATGATGAAAGCACGCTGGCATGCCTTTCGAAAATGGGCGGTACAAACCGCCCGCCTGTGCTGCGGCGTCCCCGACTACGACGTCTACGTGAAGCATTTGCGCGAGCACCATCCCGAGCGCAAGGTGCCGAGCTATCCGGAGTTCTTCAGGGAGCGCCAGATCGCAAGGTACAAGGGCACCGGTGGCCGATGTTGCTGATGGCAGGCTGGGCGCACGGGAATCCGGAGGTCGCCCCGCGGGGCACCCGGCTGACTTTTTGCTCAGCTCCTCATTCCTCCGCCCGTCTTTCCTGTGCCCGTCATTCCTGCGAAGGCAGGAATGACGGGCACAGCGGATCACGCACCCACCCGCAATGAGGCTAGAGGCCGCCGACACCAAGGCGTCAGTCACCTTGCTTAAACAAAGATAAACTGACACATATTTGCCTTGACAAATATATTTCCGGCAATAAAATGCCGGGATGACACCGAAGCCTTCCCCACTCGAAACCCCTGCCGGCACGCCCCCGGCCTCCAATGCCAGCCTGAGCATGTTGCTGGCGATGGTGCGTGTCGAACTGGTGCGTGCGCTCGAGGCAGAGTTCGCCAGTCAGAACGTGGACCTCAGTTTTACCCAGTACCTGATCCTCAAGAAGGCGCAGCAGCTGGGGCCCGTATCGGCTACCGAACTGGCACGCTCGGTGGAACTGGATGGCGGTGCGATGACCCGTCAGCTCGATCAGCTGGAGCGCAAGGGTTATCTGCGTCGCAGCCCGCATGCGCAGGATCGTCGCGCGTTGCGCATCGAACTGACAGACGCCGGCCGTACGCTGTGGCAGGACACCGCCCTCGTCTGCAGCGATCGCGTCATGGCCGCTGCGCAGCGTTCACTGGACAAGACCGAAAGTGCGCAACTGCACGACTACCTGGAGCGCGTTTTGCTCGCGCTCCGCGACAAGAACTGACCTCTCACTCTTCTGGATTCCCCCCATGCGCCTGCATCTTCTTGCGGCAGCTACTGCACTGACTCTCGCGCTGGCCGGTTGCGCCAGCAGCGGCGGGCTGCATCCCGATGGCACGCCGATTGATCCCTCCTCGCTCAAGGCGGAGCGCAGCCTGGCGAAGCTGCAGGTTTCCCCCGCGGCGTGGCCGCAGGCGGACTGGTGGACCGGCCTGGGTGATCCGCAGCTCAGTGCATTGATCGCCGAGGCACTGCGCGACAATCCGAGCCTCGCCGTGGCCGATGCGCGTGCGCGCCAGGCGCAGGCGGAAGCCGGTATTGCGAACGCCGCGCGCAGCCCGACGTTGAACGTTGGCGCCGCGGTGGACGCCACACGTTTGCCGGGCACCGCGTTCCCACCGAGCTTTGGCGCAGGTCATTACGCGCCGGCCGATTACCTGTATGCCAGCTTCAAATGGGACCTGGATCTTTGGGGTGGCAAGCGTGCCGCCTGGGAAGCTTCCCTGGGCCAGGCCCGCGCGGTCGAGATCGAGGCGCGCGCCGCGCGCATCGAATTGTCCGGCAATGTAGCGCGCGCTTACGTGCAACTGGGCTATGCCTATGCGCAGCAGGACGTTGCAAAAGCCGAGCTGGCGCGTGCCCAGGAAGTGGGCACGCTGACTCATCAGCGCGTTGACGCGGGCATCGACAACCAGCTTCAGCTCAAGCAGACCGACTCCGAGGTGGCCAGCGCCGAAGGGCAGCACGCCGTTGCCGATCGTGCGGTGGATTCCGCGCGTTCCGCACTGTCGATGTTGCTCGGCAAAGGTCCGGATCGCGGCCTCGATATCGCACGTCCGCAGTTGATGCAGCCGTCGCTGTTGACGGTGCCGGCGAACCTGCCGGTCGACTTGCTCGGTCATCGTGCGGATCTGGTGGCAGCACGCTGGCGTGTCGAAGCGGCGAATAAAAACATCAAGGCGGCGAAGACCGAGTTTCTGCCGAATATCAGCCTCAGCGCGCTCACCGGATTTCTTGCCGTTGGCAAGGGCGTGAACCCGTTGCAGATGCCGGCGCGCTTCTACAGCGTGGGCCCTTCGATCAGCCTGCCGATTTTCGACGGTGGCCGCCTGCGCGCAAACCTCAACGGCTCGGATGCGCAGTACGACCTGGCCGTTGCGCAGTACAACCAGACCCTGGTCGGCGCACTCAACGAAGTATCCGACGACTACGACGCGGTGAATTCGGTCCAGCTGCAAATCGAGGCCGAACAGCGCGCGCTGAACGCCGCCAGCGATGCCTGGAAGCTCGCCGAGCTGCGCTACAAGGCCGGTATCGGTAGTTTTCTTGAAGCGCTGAGCGCGCGCCAGCAGTTACTGGTTGCCGAGCAGCGCATGGCGGCGCTGAGCGCACAGCAAACCGATCTTTCGGTGCAGCTCATTCAGGCGCTCGGCGGCGGCTATCGCCCGCAAGCCGATGCCGAACTTTCTCCCCCCACATCTCATCGTTCCTGAGGCAGCCCCATGTCCAGCCAGAATCCCATCCCGGCCGAGAACGCGTCGCCCCAGGCCACGCCGACTCAAAGCATGCCGACTCAGAACGCGGTCGCCCCGCCGCCCACGAAGAGCTCCCGCGGGCTGCTGTTGCGCGTGCTCGTCGTCATCGTGGTGCTTGGCATCATCGCCTGGGCGCTGTGGTATTTCCTCGAAGGCCGTTGGTACGAAGGTACTGACGACGCCTACGTGAACGGCAACGTGGTGCAGATCACCCCGCAGATTGCCGGCACCGTGGTCAGCATCGGCGCCGATGATGGCGATCGGGTGCGCACCGGCCAGGTGCTGGTGCAGTTCGACCCCAGCGACGCCGACGTGGCGCTGTCCGAAGCCAAGGCCAACCTTGCCAACACCGTGCGCAAGGTGCGCGGCCTGTACAGCAGCGTCAACGGTGCGCAAGCTGACGTGGCGGCACGCAAGGTCGCGGTGGACAAGGCGCGCGCCGATTTCAACCGTCGTCGTGACCTGGCCAAATCCGGCGCGATCTCGGCCGAGGAGTTGTCGCATGCCAGCGACGAGCTGACCGCCGCCGAGAGCGGCCTGATCTCGTCCCAGCAGCAATACCAGACCAGCAAAGTGCTGGTCGACGACACCATCGTCACCTCGCATCCCGACGTGCAGGTTGCCGCGGCCAAGCTGCGCGCCGCGTTCCTCGACGACGTGCGCGCCACCCTGGTGGCCCCGGTGGATGGCTATGTGGCCAAGCGCTCGGTGCAGGTTGGCCAGCGCGTGCAACCGGGCGCGCCGCTGATGGCCGTTGTGCCGCTGCATGGCGTGTGGATTGACGCGAACTTCAAGGAAACCCAACTGGCCAAGATGCGCATCGGCCAGCCGGTGGAAATCGATTCCGACGTCTACGGCAGCTCGGTGAAGTACAAGGGCAAGGTCGAGAGCCTCGGCGTCGGCACCGGCAGTGCCTTCTCGCTGCTGCCGGCACAGAACGCCACCGGCAACTGGATCAAGATCGTGCAGCGCATTCCGGTGCGCGTGGTGTTCACCGATCCGCAGCAGCTCGACCAGCGCCCATTGCGTCTGGGTATGTCGCTGAAAGTGGACGTCAACCTGCACGACCAGAGCGGCCCGACGCTGGCACTGCAACCGCCGACCGAACCGCTATTCAGCACCGACATCTACAAGCAGCAACTGGCCAAGGCCGACGTGGCGATCGCGCAGATCATCCACGCGAACATGGCCGGCGAAAAGCAGTAAAGACTCACTCCCCTGCTCGCCGCGAAGGAGGAACTCTCTTCGGTCGCAGGGGAGGGGTGCTCTTGATCTTCTCCGCAAGCTCAGGCGACCCCCACCCAACCTCCCCCTGCCAAACGGGGGGAGGAGCAGATCATCAAGCAGCACAACCCCCTCACTGACAGACACTCATGACCGTTCAATTCCGTCCACCCAACCTGGTACTGGCCACGATCGGTCTGTCGTTGGCCACGTTCATGCAGGTGCTGGATACGACGATCGCGAACGTGTCGTTGCCGACCATCGCCGGCAACCTCGGCGTCAGCAACGACCAGAGCACCTGGGTGATCACCTCGTTCGCCGTGAGCATGGCAATCTCGTTGCCGCTGACCGGCTTTCTCACTCGCCGCTTCGGTGAGGTGAAGTTGTTTGTGTGGTCTACCCTGCTGTTCGCACTGACTTCGTTCCTGTGCGGTATTTCGCAAAGCATGGGCATGCTGATCGTGTTCCGCGCGATCCAAGGCGCGGTGGCTGGCCCGATGTATCCGATCACCCAGAGCATGCTGATCGGCATCTATCCGCCGGCCAAACGGGGCATGGCGCTGGCACTGCTGGCGATGGTCACGGTGGTGGCGCCGATCGCCGGCCCGATCCTCGGTGGCCTGATCACCGACAATTATTCGTGGCCGTGGATCTTCTTCATCAACGTGCCGATCGGCATTTTCGCCAGCATGGTGGTGGCGAACCAGATGAAGGGCCGGGTTGAGACAACCACCCGACCGAAGATCGATTACGTTGGACTGGTTACCCTGATCATTGGTGTCGGCGCGCTGCAGATCGTGCTGGACAAGGGCAACGATGAGGACTGGTTCAACTCGACCTTCATCATCGTCACCAGCATCATCTCGGCGATCAGCATCGCGATCTTCCTGATCTGGGAATTGACCGACAAGGACCCGATTGTCGACCTGAGGCTCTTCCGACATCGCAATTTCACTTTTGGCACGCTGGCGCTGGTGTTTGCCTACGCCGCATTCTTCGCGATCGGTTTGCTGGTGCCATTGTGGCTGCAGCGCAATCTCGGTTACACGTCTACCTGGGCGGGTTATGCAACCGCGCCACTAGGCGTCATTCCAGTGCTGCTGACGTTCATCGTCGGCAAGTACGCGACGCGCATGGACCTGCGCGCCGTGGCATCGGCGGCCTTTATTGTGATGGGCGCGACCTGCTTCCTGCGCTCAGGCTTCTATCTGGATATCGATTTCTATCACGTGGCGATGGTGCAGCTATTGCAGGGCCTGGGCGTGGCGCTGTTCTTCATGCCGATCCTGACGATCCTGCTTTCCGATCTGAAGCAAAACGAAATCGCCTCCGGTTCCGGCCTGGCCACGTTCCTGCGTACGCTGGGCGGCAGTTTCGCGGCGTCGATCACCACCTTGTTGTGGGACCGTCGCGCGGTGCTGCATCACGCACGGCTGGCTGAACAAATCACCCCCTACAGTCCCAACACACAGTCGGCGATGAGCCAGCTCGGCCAGGGAAGTCCTCAACTCGGTGGCAGCGTCATCGACGGGATGATCACCCAGCAGGGTTATCAGATCTCGTTCAACGAGGTGTTCCATTTGCTGGGCTGGGTCTTCTTCGCCCTGGTGTTTGTGATCTGGCTGGCAAAGCCGCCATTCGTCGCGAAAGCCGGTGCCGCTGCGGGTGGTCATTGAGTGAGTCGATCGGATGTGCGCGCGGCATGATCGGGCCGGCCGTGGAAGCGTTGTAAATCGAACCTTACAAATCGAAGCCGACGCCCACCAGCGCCATGGTTTCGCCACGGTTCGGCATGTGCAGGTCGCCGTTGGAGATGTGGCGGATCTGGAAACTGAAACGTCGCCCCTGCCAGCCCAACGTGCTGACGAATTCGTAGGGGCTGCTCAACGCCTGCGTGCGTGCGCTCTGCAACGCTGGCTGGAAACTGAAAAACAGCCTTCGATACCAGCTGTCCGCGTCGCCGTAGTGAAAGCGAACGCCACCCGCCAGAATCCAGGCATCGTCCGTGGTGGAGGGATTGCTGTAGCGATAATGTTCGAGATCGCGACCGTTGATCCAGCCCAACGAGACATCCGGCGTCCAGCTGAAACGACTGGTGCCGATGGTGTGATCGTCGAACACACTTTCGATGAACACCGTGTTGCTGGCGAAACTATCCATGTAGCTGCGCCCAACCTGGACTTCCAGGTGAGCGGCGGCGGCAGGCAAGGACACCGATACGAGGCAGATCCCACATAGAGCGCCGGCGATGGCGGCGCGAGATGGCTTAGCAGGCGGGCGCATAGGGGAACCTATCGAGTTGGGGACACGTAGGGTTTGTGTACTTTATAGTTCACTAAGTAATGTTGCAAGTAAGTGAAGCCGGCCAAAGGGCAAGCGGCCATTGCGCGGGTCAAGCTGGAGCTGACCGAGCCCTCGCATGACGCGATGCCTGCGTGGGAAAGTACTCTGCATATCTGATCTCACTCGCTTCGGCTTTCTGCGGTTTTGCTCAGCACACTCCCAAGCACCTCCGGATAGACGCATGCCACCTTCCGCTACCCGCAAACCTTCGCTGACCGAAGGCCCGATTGCCCGCACTCTGCTCCTGTTCTCGCTGCCAATACTCGGCGCCAACGTGCTGCAGTCCCTGAATGCCTCGGTGAACATGGTGTGGATCGGCCACTATCTCGGCGAAGCAGCGCTGACGGCGAGCGCGAACGTGAACCTGGTGCTGTTCTTCCTGCTGGGGCTGGTGTTCGGCATCAGCATGGCGAACACGCTGCTGGTTGGGCAGGCGGTCGGCGCGAAGAATATCGATCAGGCAAAACGCGTCGTCGGCACCAGCGTCGGCTTCTTCATCGCGTTGTCGCTGGCGGTGGCGGTATCCGGTTACCTTTTCACGCCACAGATTCTCGCCGCCATGGGCACGCCGGCCGATGCACGGCCGTTCGCGATTGCGTACATGCGCGTCATCTTCCTGGCGCTGCCGTCGATGTACTTCTACAGTTTCCTGATGATGACACTGCGCGGCGCTGGCGATTCGCGCACGCCGTTCCTGTTCATGCTGCTGTCGGTAGGGCTCGACATCGCGCTGAACCCGCTGCTGATCTTTGGCATCGGCCCATTTCCGAAACTGGGCATCGCCGGCTCGGCCACCGCCACCCTGATTGCGCAAAGCATTGCGTTGGCGGCACTGATCGCCTGGATGTACCGGCGCAAACACTTTCTCTGCCTGCATCGCGGAGAGCTGCACTATCTGAAACCGGATCTCGCCATATTGCGCGCGCTGGTGCTGAAGGGGCTGCCGATGGGTCTGCAGATGGTGGTGATCTCCTCCGCCGCGTTGGTGATGATCAGCCTGGTCAACGCCTACGGTTCGCAGACCACCGCCGCCTACGGCGCCGCGCAGCAGTTGTGGACGTATATCCAGATGCCGTCACTGGCGATCGGCGTGGCGGTGTCAGCGATGGCCGCGCAAAACGTGGGTGCGAAACGCTGGGACCGTATATCGCGGATCGCCATCGTCGGCCTCGGCTACAACGTGTTGCTTACCGGCAGCCTGGTGGCCATCGTCTATCTGTTCAACCACGGTGCGCTGGGACTGTTCCTGCCCAATGATGGCGACGCGATCACCATCGCGCAGCATCTCAATGCAATCGCGGTGTGGTCATTCATTTTCTTCGGCCTCAGCTTCGTGCTGTTTGGTGTGGTGCGCTCCACCGGCGCGGTGATACCACCGCTGGTGATCCTGATCATCGCGCTGCTGGGCGTACGACTTCCCTTTGCACTGCTGATGCGAGATCACATTGGCGCCAACGCCGTGTGGTGGAGCTTCCCGCTGGGCTCACTGGTGACGCTGATCCTGACCGTTGCGTATTACCGCTGGGGCGGCTGGCGCAAGGCACACATGCTTGCATCCGATGCGACGCCAGTGGAGCCGATCACCGTGGCCAAGCCGGTGTCGCTGTAACGATAAGACCTCGCTTCACCACTCATCGCGGGCAGCGAGCATTCGGTCGCGCGCAACATGATGCGGTCGCGCCGAAAGAACTTGCATATGCGAATGACTATCAGTCATAGTAGGTTCCAGCCATCTGCGCCCGACAGGAAGTCTTATGTCGCATGTTTCTTTCGACCGCTCGCGCGGCCTGATCGCCGTTCTTGCGCTTGGCGTCAGCAACCTGAGCTATCAGCCCCCGGCCAAAGCTGAGGAGAGCCAGTTCGGCTACGTGTACACCACCGACCTGTTGCCCCAGGGCGCCAAGGAAGTGGAGCAATGGGCGACCTGGCGCCACCAGAAGGCAGGCGGCTATTTCGACCAGATCGATGGCCGCACCGAATTCGAGTTCGGCCTGACCGATAAATTGCAGGTGGCGTTCTACGCGAACTACGCCTGGTCGCGCGCCCATTACAACGGTCCTTTCGGCGAGACCACACCACCGGAGCCGCTCTCCTATGACAAGCCCGGGCCGGACGACCACTACAACGCCACGCGCTTTGTCGGCTTCTCTGCCGAGGCCATCTATCGTTTGTGGAGCCCCTACTCTAATCCGCTCGGCGTTGCCGTCTACGTGGAGCCCACCATCGGCCCCGCGTTCCGCGAGCTGGAAGCGAAACTGATTCTGCAGAAAAACTTTATGGACGATCGGCTGGTGACCGCGTTCAACCTCACGTATGCACCGGAGTGGCGCTATGACACCGTCGAAGATGACCCCACACGAAAGACCTGGGGTTACGAAACCGACGTCAATGCGAATGTCGCTGCCTCCTATCGCTTCGCGCCCAACTGGTCGGCCGGTTTCGAGTTGCTCAATGAGCACGAGTACAACAGCTATACCTTCAGCAAGGAATCGAACGACGGCTATTTTTTTGGCCCGGTTGTTCACTACGGCGGCAAGAAGTTCTTCGTTACCGCAACTTTTCTCGAACAGCTCCCATGGGCATCGGAACATTCCGATACGGTGCCTGGCGCCATCGTCGACCGCCGCATCTACGACAACGACTTCGAGAAGTATCGCCTGCGCATCAAGGCCGGTTGGTACTTCTGAGGTGCATGCATGAAATCCCGATTCCTGTTGATCCCTGCCTGTGCCCTGGTGATGAGTGCACCCGTGCAGGCAACGGTGTATCTGAGCGTGGAGCAGGCACAGGCGGTGATGTTTCCCGGCGCCTCCTTCACCCCCGACTTCGTGACACTGACGCCCGAACAGATGAAGTCGATCGAGAAAGCCTCCGACGTCAACGTACTCAATCCCCAGCTCAAGGCGTGGAAAGTATCCGGCGGCGGTTGGTTCATCGCCGACCAGGTGGTTGGCAAGCACGAGTTCATTCCGTTCGCCCTGGCGATCGATGCGCAGGGTGCGGTGAAAGCGGTGGAGATTCTTCAATACCGCGAAACCTACGGCGATCAGGTGCGCAAGGAATCATGGCGCGCGCAGTTCACTGGCAAGACGAGGGACGCACCGCTCAAGCTGGGTGGCGACATCGAGAGCATCTCCGGTGCCACGCTGTCGAGCCGTCACATCACTGACGGCGTCAAGCGCCTGCTTGCGACCCACGCCCTTGCGCTCGCCCATCACGATTGAGCGCGCGCGTCCGCTGCTTGGCACGACGGTGAGCGTTCGCGTCGAGTGTGCCAAAGAGGCAGATGCCCACCGCGCAATTGATGCCGCGTTCGCCGCGATGACCCATGTCCATGCACGGATGAGCTTCCACGAAGTCGATAGTGATCTTTCGCGGATACATGCGGCAGCGCCAGGGCAACGGGTCATCGTGGATGCGCAAACCGCCCAGGTACTGCGAGAAGCGTCACTGCTCGGCAAGCAGACCCATGGCGCGTTCGACATCACCGTCGCAGCGCAGTTGGTGGCGTGGGGGCTGCTCCCTGCTCCCAATGGCAACGCTGCGCTGGTCGGCGGCGCAAACTGGAAAGACATCGATATCGATGACGAGGATGGAGTGCGTCTGCGACGCCCGCTCTGGATTGACCTGGGTGGCCTGGCGAAGGGATATGCCGTGGATCGAGCCATCGACGCGTTGGGTATCCGCGACATCAAGCATGCCTGCGTCAACGCTGGCGGTGACCTGCGCACCCTGGGCGAAGGGCCCCACATCGTCGCGATAGCCACCGGTCAGCGACACCCATCGCACTACCCCGTGCTTGAACTTGCCGAGGCATCGGTGGCGTCCAGCAGTGGCCGGGCTTTTTCCGAAGCAGGCAGGGGGCCACATGTTCATGGCCGGCGCCGCTACAGCATGGGCCTGACTCAGAGCGTCACGGTGGTCGCAAGGCAATGCGTGCACGCCGACGCGCTGACCAAGGTCGTCATGGCCATGGGAATGCAGAGCGACGCTCTGCTTCGACACTTCGACGCCGTGGCTTATCTGCAGGACGCGACGGGCGGTTGGACACAGATCGGCGATTCCGTGTGACGCCCCACCCACCTCCCCATCACGTGATCGGCCAATACCGCGCGCCGCTTCGGCTTTCGCGCCGGCGTCGCTACATGGTGTATGCCATCGGCTGGACGCTGTGGGCCAGCGGAGTGCTTTGGCTGCTGTTCCACTATGCATTGATGCGCAAGGGCGCGTTTGGCGACGAGGCGCACCCGCTGGAATCCTGGTGGTTGCGGCTGCACGCGGCCATGGCATTTGCGTCGTTGTGGAGCTTCGGCCTGGCCTGGGGAGTCCACATCGTGGCCGGCTGGCGTACGCGAAGGCAGCGGATCTCCGGCGTCATCGTTGTGACCTTTCTGATCTGGCTCTCGGGTACCGGCTATCTGCTCTACTACCTCACGGATGATCATTGGCGGGGCATCAGTGCGGTAGCTCACTGGACGGCGGGTCTCGCGCTGCCCGTGTTGTTGGCGACCCACATTGTTTTGGCGCGCCGGCGCCAAAAGCGGCAATGAAGTTGCAGACTTTCGACGCCGCCCGGCGGGACCTGCGATCACTGACGGCGAAGAGATCTGGAGCCGATCGAAATCTATCCGACGAATGAGTCACCATCGGTCTGGGCTTCATCTAGACTTTGGGTTGACGCGGGAATCGGGGGACATAGTGATGAACTTGCGCGACGTTGCCATCACCGTTTTCTTTTTGTGGATCTTCATCGATGCCATCGTCGTCTTTCGCCACAAGACCGGCAACGCCGAGAATCGCGATCACTTCTCCCTGAGGTTGCTGATGATCGGTGGCCCGTTGGCCTGGTCGATCAGTATCGCCCTGGCCTTCAGCACGATCGGGACCATCCACTGGGTTGCGCTGCAGACCGCAGGCCTGGTCGTCATGGGGATCGGCATCGCCGTGCGCTCAACCGCGATCATCCAGCTAGGTCGCTTCCACACCCCGAACGTAGCCGTTCGCAGCGACCATCAACTGAAACAAACCGGGTTGTACCGGTATGTACGGCATCCGAGTTACCTCGGCGCCCTGATTGCTTTCCTTGGCTTCGGTTTTGCGTTGGGTAACTGGCTGAGTGTGGTGGCGATGATGACCATCACGCCGTGCATCTATCTCTACCGAATCCACGAGGAAGACGCGGCGCTCTCAGCCGAACTTGGAGAGGAGTATCGCCAGTATTGCCTGCGCACCAAGCGGTTGATCCCACGGGTGTATTGACGGTACCTATCGCTAGCCGTGGTCGATAGACTGCGAAACCCAGGGTGCGTCCATCAGGTAGTCAGCCATCACAGCATGGGGATATCCATGAACATCAAAAAAAGTATGACATCCGCCTTGCTTTTGGTTGCGTCGTTCAGCGTCAAAGCGGAGGAAATGGCATCGCAGGCTCAGGATGCAACCCGTCAGATAGGCGTATCAGCAATCTGGATCCTTGCGAATATCAGCTATGCCGGTATGCGCGCTCAAAACAGCTCGAGTTCCGGCTGGCGAATTGTGTCATTCCTATTTGGCTTTCCTGGCACATTTCTGAGTTACCTTGTTGTCGTCGAAGGCAGCGAGCGCGCTTATGGTGTGGACATTCCGAGCCGGAAATAATTGTCAACAACAAAGCCTGGCTACTCAATCAGGGCGGACGGCTTCGCCGCCGCTTAACTGCAGCATCAGGCGACTGGGACATGACTAATACGGCTTGGCGCTACGCCTTGGCTGGGTATATGGCCTTCTATTGCGTTGCGATTGCGATCGAACGTCATGGCCTTGCGAATTTCTTTCACCGTGGCCCCATGACGGCGTCGGAGTTGTTTCTTACTGCGCCGTTCTTTTGGGGGTACACAGTCTATGCACTCCAGAGTCGCTCGATCCACGGATCGAGCCAGTGGCGTATCACGACTATAGAGCGCGACGAGCGCCCGGCGGCCTACTGGCTGACAGTAGCGTTCTACTTCTCGTATGGAGCATTGATGATTGTTCTCGGCCTAAACCGCTGAGCCGGAGGCTAGGCAGAACGGCTGGCCTGCGGAATACACTTGCCGAAGTGGCGAACTTGCCCATGCGACGAGGTAACGCAACGTGCACAGACACACCTCGAAGGCGACGACAGATGGCGATCGACCACGGGTGAAGGCATTCTTCCATCAGGACTCCTCGACTTTCACGTATGTCGTTCATCATGCCGATTCGGCAGTGATCATCGATCCCGTGCTGGACTATGACGCCCCTTCCGCGCGAACCAGTACAACATCCGCGGATGCCGTGATTGCCTATATCCGGGATCGGAAGCTGCGTGCCGCGTGGATCCTCGAAACCCATGCGCATGCCGACCACCTGAGCGCCGGTAGCTATCTTCGCAGCACGTTGGGTGCGCCCATGGCGATAGGCGCGGGGATCGTGCAGATCCAGAAGCACTTCAAGTCGCTATTCAATCTGGGTGACGACTTCGTACCCGATGGCCGTCAGTTCGATCGGCTGTTGCAGGACGGTGATGACTTGGTGGCCGGCGAAATGAGCGTGCGGGTTCTGGCGACACCAGGCCACACGCAAGATGGCCTCACTTATCTGATCGGTGACGCGGCGTTTGTCGGGGACACCGTCTTTGCACCGGAAACCGGCACGGCGCGCTGCGATTTTCCCGGTGGGGATCCTGCGCGGCTGTACCACTCGATCCAGAAGATCTTCGCCCTTCCGGCCCACACAAGACTCTTTCTCTGCCACGACTACCCGCCTCCGGGACGATCCGAGGCTGCGCAATGCAGCATCGCCGCGCAACGCGAAGGCAACGTGCATGTCGGTCACAACACGATGGAGGCAGAGTTCATTGCATTGCGGCGTGCGCGCGACGCCACACTTCCACCTCCTCGCCTGATCCTTCCGGCGCTGCAGGTAAACATCCAGGGAGGGCGTCTGCCATTGCCGGCAGAGAACGGCATCACCTACCTCAAGCTGCCGTTGAATCAGATGGGCCCGAAGGCTTGAGGGGTGTTCACCTCCGACGAAGGGAGCGTGGTTATACCGACGGGCAGAGCTGAACACTCCATTCAGCCATTGCTGTCTCCTTGCACAGGGAAGTTCAGCTTGTTGCTACTCTCCCCCTGGGTTAGACGTGTGCATAACAGGGGTGCCACATGTTCAAGTACTACCTACGGCTGGGTCTGCGCAGCCTGCGTCGCAACCCGGTGCTTACCGCGCTGATGGTGATGGCGATTGGTTTTGGCGTCGCATCGTCGATGACGACGTATACGGTATTTCGCGCCATGTCAGGCGATCCGATTGCATGGAAGTCCAGCAAGTTATTCGTGCCGCAGATCGATCCGTGGGGACCGGCTCATCGACTGAATGATGAGCCGCCTGGTGGAATGACATACATCGATGCCGTCGCATTAATGCGAGATCATCGTGGATACCTGCAGTCGGCGCTCTATCCGATTGCGCCGACCGTTTACACCGATGATTCGTCGCAGAAAGTACGGTCGGCGCAGGGACATGCGGTCTACGGGGAATTCTTTTCCATGCTCGATGTGCCATTTCTTTTTGGCAACGGCTGGTCGGCAGCAGACGACGAGCAGCACGCCAGAGTGGTCGTGATCGGCAAGAACCTGAATCAACGTCTCTTTGGTGGAACCAACAGTGTGGGAAGGGTTATTCGGCTGGACAGCCACAGCTATCGGATAAGCGGTGTGCTGGACGACTGGCATCCGGAGCCGAAGTTCTACGACCTGGCCAATGCCAGCGCCTTTGGTACAGCCGATCAGGTGTTTCTGCCGTTCACGGCAGCGATCGACGAGCAACTCTTTACGAGCGGCCGGTTCAGTTGCGGCGTCAAAGATCCGGATCCCGGGTTTGCCGGCGCGTTGGCTTCCAGCTGCGCCTGGATTGGCTATATGGTCGAGCTGAATACAAGTACCCAGGTCCATGCCTACAGCAGCTATCTGGATAGCTATGCACATGGACAGCAGGTTTTGGGTCGCTTCGGCTGGGCACCCGACAATCGTCTGCGCGATCTGCCCACATGGCTGGCTTTCAAGCAAGTGGTTCCATCGGAGACCAAGGTATCGATTGTGGTGGCCCTCTGCTTGTTGCTGGTATGCATGGTCAATACCGTGGGCTTGTTGCTGGCAAAGTTTCTTCGCCGATCCGGCGAAATCGGCGTGCGCCGTGCGTTGGGTGCAAGTCGTCTTGCGATAGCTGCCCAATTCGGCGTGGAGTCAGGCGCGATTGGCCTCGCCGGAGGTGCGCTGGGTTTGTTGTTGACTTGGCTGGGCGTTGAATTGATGCAGGGCTCGCTACCCAAGCCGATCGCCGCGTTGGCCCACATCGACGTAACGCTGCTTTCGGAAACCCTGCTGCTGGCCGTCGTGGCTACCGTACTGGCGGGGCTGTATCCCATCTGGCGTGCCATGTCTGTGCGCCTCTCATTGCAGCTCAAGGAAGATTGAGGAACCACGCATGTCCCTGCATCCCATCCTTTCCGCGTTGCGCCGACACAAGGCGGGCACCATCCTTATCGCCTTGCAGATAGCACTGACCCTGGCCATCGTGTGCAACGCCTTGTTCATTATCCGGGCGCGATTCGAGCACATGGCCCGCACCACGGGAATCGACGAGTCCGATCTGCTTCGGGTGGAGTCGACGCGTACCGGCATCGACAGCGACACGGATGCTGGCAAGGCGGCGCTCAATGCATCCATAAGAGCCGATCTCGTCGCGCTACGGCAACTGCCGGACGTAGCTGACGCCTATGAAACCAACTCATTGCCACTGAGTAACAACCTCTGGTCAGACGGCTACAGTTTTGCCCCTGGGCTGCCTCCTGCTGTCCCCACCGGGCTCTACAACGCGGATGAGCATGCCTTGGCGATTCTTGGTGTGCGATTGGTGGCGGGACGCAATTTTCGCAGCGATGAGATTGTTGGGCATGGCCAATTGGGGACTTTTCAGCCAGCCGTCATTATCGTATCCAAACACTTGGCTGACAGCCTGTTTCCGCACGGTGACGCGCTGGGCAAGCAAGTTTATTTCATCAACGCAACCGCCCCCAGCACCATTATTGGCGTCGTCGAGCATTTGCAGACGTCTCTAGTCGACAGCTCAACAGATGGCTGGGCGTGGAACTCGACCTTGCTGCCGCTGCGTCTGGTCGACCCCTCCCGTTACTACGTGGTGCGCGCCAAACCCGGTCGCCTTGCCGCTGCCATGCAGAGCGTGCCGGCAGCCCTGTATGCACAGGATCCACTGCGGGTAATTCCGGATGGCGCAGGCGATGATGATGTCGGCGTGCAAAGTTTCGCGCAGATTCGTGCCGCGGCTTATCAAGGCGATCGCACCTTGGCGATCCTGATGGGTGTGATCAGCATCATGCTGTTGGCAGTGACCGGTGCCGGTATTGCAGGCCTCTCCAGTTTCTGGGTGGGTCAGCGCCGGCGGCAAATAGGTGTCCGTCGTGCACTCGGCGCGACCAGCCGCGACATCGCGCGCTATTTCCTCATCGAAAATGCGCTTATCAGCGCTGCCGGAATTGCCGTCGGGATTGTGCTTGCCTTCGAATTCAACCGGTGGTTGATGGGAAAATTCGAATTGACGCAACTCTCGCCAGCCTACGTTCTGGTCGGCGTGGTGATGCTCTTGTTGCTAAGTCAGGGTGCCGCGCTCGCCCCCGCGCTACGCGCCGCGCGAATCGCACCAGTGGAAGCTATCCGCTCATCGTGAACTTCATTATCGCTCTCGCGATGCAGCAAGCTATAGAGAGAAGCTATCCATGCCTCAAGGAATTGATCGTATGCCGAAGTTCTCCAAGGACGACTCGCATAGCTTTTTTTCATCGATCGCTGAGTCAGACCCTTCGCGTCGAATGAGTCGAATGTTTTACCTGACGGCTGTGATCTTTCTGTTCTCAGCGTGTGCTGGGGCACCAAGAGCTATTGAACCGCCGATCCCCGCTACGATCAAGCTCACGAGCACACCAGCAGTCAGCAGCGTGGCACCCGATACCGACTTGCCAAAGCGCGTATCCACTAACCAGATAGACCGGACTTTCACCGCGGCCGGCGATCTGACCGGCGACGGCTCAGAGCAGCACCTGACGATCCACGTCACTGGGCACAACATGACGTCTGCGTTTACGTGGTCCCTGGTCATCACGGGCCGTAACGGCGTGACTCTCTTCAGGGTCGAACGAAACGATGCCTGGCTGGACAGCTTTTTTGGACAGGACGGTTACGAAGCCGACTGCTCAGGGTACATGGCGTGCAAGAAGCACTACTACTTTGAAGATCTTCCCAAGACCGTATTCGAGAGCCTGAATCCCACTGATGCTCACGAAAGCAAGAATGATCTTCTGCTGTCGAACCTGAGGGAGACCGCCACGGCCTTCTTCATAAAAAATGGCGTACCGTCGTCGGAGCGCGACGCAGCGATATCAGAAATGCGACGCACGCTGACGCGACCGGGATTTCGTGTTCTTGATGTACCGTACTCCCCGGTGGAGTGGAGCCCACCGGCCATCTGGGTGAAGAGCATTCATATGTTCGTCCCCTACCATCAGGATTAGGGTCTGCAAAATCAGCTGGGGAGCTGGATTGCCCGTGCCCACCTCGGCCGAAGATGGACATGGCGAATAGCAACATCGGTCTTGGGGTTTACCTAACGGGGCAACAGGTTTCGTGCCGTGGCACGAGGGGACTACAGATGCAGAAGAAGTCAGGCGACTCGGTATTCGCCAACCGCAATTTCAGTTTGCTGTTTGCTGGCAGCACGATTTCGGCGATCGGCGACCAGTTCACGCTGGTGGCCTTGCCGTGGCTGGTGCTGAAGCTCACTGGCGACCCTGCCGCGCTCGGCCTGGTGCTGGCCACGATGGCATTGCCGCGCGCCGCGTTCATGCTGATTGGCGGCGCGGTGGTGGACCGGATGTCGCCGCGACGGGTGTTGCTCGGTGGGCGTGGGGTCAATGCGCTGCTGGTCAGCCTGCTGGCCGTGCTGGTGCTGGCCGGGGCGATCCAGATGTGGATGATCTACGTGATCGCGCTGGGGATCGGCCTGTCCACCGCGTTCTCGTATCCGGCGGGCTCGGCGATCCTGCCGCAGCTGATGCAGCCACAGCAACTGCAGCCGGCAAACGCGGCAATCATGAGCATGCGCCAGCTGAGCATGATCATCGGGCCGGTGATCGCCGGTCTGTTGATTACTGTCGGCGCGCACGATGGCCACAACAAAGGCGTTGGCGACTCCTCCGGACTTGGACTCGCGTTCGGCATCGATGCGGTGAGCTTCCTGTTCTCGCTGGGCTCGCTGATGCTGATCCGCATCCATAGCGACTACCACCCGAAGGCACCTGTCGGTAGCGTGCTGGCGAACGTGGCGAGTGGTATCCGAAATATCTGGGCCGATCTGCCGCTGCGCGCGTTCATCCTCTACGCGGCGATCGTCTCGATCTTTGTCGGCGGCCCGATCCAGGTCGGATTGCCGGTGCTGGCCGAGACCCGACTGGATCTGGGTGCCGCGTCGCTGGGAATCCTGATGACGGCGAACGCCGTCGGCATGCTGCTCGGCAGTTTCCTCTCGGGCTTCGCAACCAAGCGGGTGCATGGCCGACTTGGCCTGATGATATTGAGCATCGACAGTCTGGTCGGACTGGCGCTGATCGCGCTGGCGCTGGTGCACTCGACGCTCGGTGGCGCCGTACTGCTGGCCTGCACCGGCCTGCTCGGTGGCATTGCGCAGATCGCCCTGGTCAGCTGGATCCAGCGCCGCGTGGCACCGGAAATGATGGGCCGCACCATGAGCGTGCTGATGTTCACGTTCATGGGGCTGGGCCCGCTGTCCGCCGCGATCGCCGGGAGCCTGCTGAGAATCTTCTCGCTGACCGCACTGTTCACCGGCGCGGGCCTGACACTGACGGTCATCGCACTCAGTTGCATGACCAGTCCGGCGCTGCGCAGTATCGGCTCTGCGCAGACGGAGACCGCGGCTGGCTGAGTGCGCAGGTTAGGCGGTCGCACACTTTCGATCCTCATGGCGAGCAACCCCTCCCCAGCCCTCCCTTGCGACCGAAGGGAGTCCCTTCTTCGGGGCAAGCAGGGGAGGGAGCGTGGCGCGCCAGCAGTCGCTACTTCGGCAGCGCGGGGATCTGCTGTTGCAACGCTTTCTGGCGTTTGATCTCGGCGCGCAGCAGCTTGCGCGCGGCCTTGCGTTCGCGACGGTCGTGTTGCCACAGGTAGATCGCCGGGGTACTCAGCAGAGTCAGCAGCTGCGACACCAGCAGGCCGCCGAAGATCGCGATGCCGAGCGGCTGGCGGGTTTCCGCACCCACGCCAAAGCCGACCGCCAGCGGTAGCGCGGCGCCCATCGCGACCAGGGTGGTCATGGTGATCGGGCGGAAGCGCACCAGCGCCGCCTGACGGATCGCATCCGGAGCGGACATCCCGCGTTGGCGCTCCGCAACCAGTGCGAAGTCGACCATCAGGATGGCGTTCTTCTTGACGATGCCGATCAGCATCAGGATCGCGATGATCGACATCATCGTGAGCTGGGTCTGGGTGATCAGCATCGCGAGGTACGCACCCATGCCGGCGGCGGGCAACGTGGAGAGAATGGTCAGCGGATGAATCAGGCTCTCGTAGAGGATGCCGAGCACGATATACATGACCAGGATCACCGCGACGAGCATCAGGCCGGCATTGGTCGCCGCCTCTACCAGCTGCTGATTATTGCCGGTGTAGTCCTTCTGCATGCCGGCGGGCAGTTGCGCGGCGGCAATCGCCTCGTCGACCAGCTTCAGGCCCTGCAGCTGCGTCACGCCTTTGGCCAGGTTGTAATTGATCGTGGACGACTCGAGCTGGTTGAAGTGGCGGATGCCGACCGGCGCGATACTGGGTGCAATGTGTGCCAGCGCGGACAGCGGAACCATCTGCCCCTTCGTGTTGCGCACATAGGTGTTCAACAGCGTCTGCGGACTCAGTGAGCGCTCGCTGGACGCGGTCAGCACGACCCGGTACTGATTGATATCCGAATAGATGATCGAAACCTGGGCCTGGCCGAACGCGTTGTACAACGCCGTATCGATCATGCCCATGGTGACCTTCAGGCGCCCTGCCGCCTCGCGATCCACGGTCAGCATCTGCTGCTTGCCGATGCTGTCGAAACTGGTGCTGATATCGCGAAAGTCCTTCATGCCGCGCATCAGGCGCGCCAGCTTGAGGGTGGGCTCCTGCAAGCTGGTGCCGGCACTGCTGCTCAGCTGGAATTGGTACTGCCCCTGCCCTGCCTTGCCGCTGTTGCCGCCGCCGAAGAACTGCAGCGGGGTCAGCGATATGTCGAGGTCGGACAGCTTCTTGTATTGCTTGTCGAGCCGCTCGATCACCTTCTTGACGCGGTCGTGGCGATCGGTCGGTCCGCGACCATACGGCTTGAGGTCGACGAACATTGTCGCGTTGTTGCCCACCGAACCAACACCGCTGTTGCTGCCCAGGATGGTAGTGACGTCCTGCACGGCCGGGTCGGCCTGCATCACCAGCGCAACCTGTTGTGCGCGCTCGGCGAGCAGGGTCGGCGAGATGTTCGCTTCCGCGCTGATATCCGCCTGCATCATGCCGATGTCTTCTTCGGGCATGATGCCGCCGCCAGCGGTCTTGGCCACGGCGAATGCCAGCACGGCGGTCAGCACCAACAGGATCGGTGGCTGCCAGCGCATGAGCCGGCGATGATGCATGGCCCAGTCCAGTGCGCGTTCATAGCGCTGCAGCAGGCCGCGATCGAAACGTTCCAGCGCGCGCTGAAGGCGATTCTGCTGATGCTCGCCGGCAGCTGCACCGACAGGATGTTCCAGCGTGAGAAAGCGCCCGCACAACGCCGGCGTAAGGGTCAGCGAAACCACGGCGGAGATCACCACCGCGGCAGTCAGCGTCACCGACAGCTCGCGCATCAGCGCGGTAAACGCGTTGTTGCCAAAGAGCATGGGCGCGAAGACGGCAACCAATGACAGCGTGATCGAAATCACCGTGAAGCCGATCTCGTCCACACCGATCAGTGCAGCAGGTAGTGCCGTCGTACCTTCTTCCATGTGGCGCACGATGTTCTCGATCACCACGATCGCGTCGTCCACCACAAAACCGATACTCAACACCAGCGCGATCAGCGACAAGGTATTGAGCGAGAAACCCAGCGTCCACATCACCACGAATGCGCCGGCCAGTGACAGCGGCACGCTGAGCATGGCGATCAGCATTGGCCGCCAGCGACGCAGGAACACCAGCATCACCACCGCCACCATCGCGATACTCAACAGCAACGCCACTTCCACTTCATGCAGGGCGGACTTGGCGGTCAGCGTGAGGTCGAAGATCGGGGTGACCTGCACGTCCGCCGGCAACAAGGCGCGCAATTCCGGCAATTTGTCGCGAACCGCCTGCGCCGTGGCAACGGCATTAGCCTCTGGCCGCTTGCTGATCTGCATGGAGACCGTGCGGCTGCCGTTGAACCAGGCAGCCTGGTACTCGTCCTGCTCGCCACCGGTAACCTTGGCTACGTCGGACAGGCGCACCGGGGCACCGTTCTTCACGGCAATCAGTAGACGGGCGAACTCGGCCGGGTCTTGCAATGCATCGTTCGCGGTGACTGTCATCTGCGTTTGACCGTTGCTCAACGTGCCCTGCGGTGAAGTGACATTCGCGGCGATCAACGCATTGCTGACGTCGTTCGCGGTCAGCCCCTTGGCGGCGAGCGCATTGCTGTTCAGCTCGATCCGCACTGCATGCGGCGTACCGCCGAACACCTGCACCTGCGCCACCCCGGGAATCCGTGCCACTGCGGGTTGCAACAGCGTGTCGGTGATGTCGTACAGCCGGTCGGGCGCAAGACTGGTCGAGGTCAGCGAGACCAGCAGCACGGGAATCTGCGAAGTATCGAACTTGAAGTACTGCGGCGGGGCCGGTAACGCCGGGAGATCCGGCGCGGCGTCGTTGATCGCCGCCTGCACCTCGCGCGCCGCCGCGTCGGTGTTGATGCCGAAGTTGAACAGCACCTGGATCTGCATGCCACCTTCGCTGGCATTGCCCACCATCTGTTTCACGCCGGGGATGCGGCCGAGGTGACGCTCCAGCGGTGCCATCACGGTGCTGGCCATGGTTTGAGTATTTGCGCCCGGCAACTGTGCAAACACCACCACGCCGGGGAACTCCAGCGACGGCAGTGCGGCAACGCCCAGCAGCAGGTACGCCCAGATCCCGGCCAGCATCAGGCCAATGGCAAGCAGCGAGGTACCGGCTGGACGGCGAATCAGGGCAGCAAAGATATTCATGGCGCTTCCGTGGCCCCCAGGTGCATGGTTCGCAAGCATACCGACGAGTGACCCGCGTCGCGCAAGTCGGCAGCAGACGACAATATGACGGTAATGGTCAAAGGCTCGCTCATGCAGACTTTATGCCTGCCTCCGTGGCCCCGCGTATGTGCCTGAAGTCCACACCCTGTCGGAAGGCACGGGTGATTGCACGACTCAAGCAGCGGCCTGCTTTGCTCCTCCCCCTGCTCACAGGGGGAGGCCGGGAGGGGGTAGAGCTTTTGACCTTCGTGGCGAAGAGCGACCCCTCCCCAACCCTCCCGTGCGACCGAAGGGAGTCCCTTCTTCGGGGCAAGCAGGGGAGGGAGCAGCTGAGGCTGGGCTGCAGTCTTGCTCGCCCCCTTCTCGCAGGGGAGGGAGCACGGCAGCACTTCTCAGGCTGGGCTGCTGGGCGCCATGCCACCGGTTTTCAGCAGGCGCTTTTCGGCGCGGCGGGCGCGGCGGGCTGCCTGGCGGATCTTGCGGTCGTAGTTCCACAGATAGATCGCCGGGGTGCTCAGCAGGGTCAGCAGCTGCGATACCAGCAGGCCACCGACGATGGCGATGCCGAGGGGCTGGCGCATTTCCGAACCAACGCCGAAACCAATCGCCAACGGCAATGCGGCGCCCATCGCAACCAGCGTCGTCATGGTGATCGGACGGAAGCGCACCAGCGCCGCCTCGCGAATCGCGTCCGGTGCGGGTAGTCCACGTTCGCGTTCGGCGACCAGGGCGAAGTCGACCATCAGGATCGCGTTTTTCTTGACGATGCCGATCAGCATCAGGATCGCGATGATGGCCATCAGCGAGATCTGCGTCTGCGTCACCAGCATGGCGAGAAACGCGCCAGCGCCTGCAGCGGGTAGCGTGGAGAGGATCGTCAGCGGATGGCCGAGACTCTCGTAGAGGATGCCCAGCACGATGTACATCGCCACGATCGAGGCAATCAGCAGCACCATGCCGTTGGACTGTGCCTGCTGCAGGCGCTGGTTCGCACCGGTGAAATCCACCCGCATGCCGTCGGGCAGACCGATCGCAAGCGCCGTCTGCTCCACCAGCTTGATGCCGGCATCCTGCGCCACACCTTTGGCCAGGTTGTAGTTGATCGTGGCCGCTTCCATCTGGTTGTGGTGCCGGATGCGCAACGGGCTCATGCTCGGCTCGATATGCGCCAGCGCGGACAGCGGAATCATCTGGCCGCTGGTGCTGCGCACGCGGATGTTCAGCAGGGCTTCCGGGCTCAGCATCTCGTTCGGGCTGGCGCTGATCACCACCCAATACTGGTTGAGGTCCGAGTAGATTTGCGACACCAGACGCTGGCCGAACGCACTGTACAGCGCCGAGTCGATGGTGCCCACGCCCACTTGCAGCTGGCTCGCCGCCGCACGATCGATGCGCAGCATCTGCTGCTTGCCGACCAGGTCGAAGTTACTTGTGATGTCGCTGAATTCCTTCATCGTGCGCATCTGCCGCTCGATCTTCAGCGCCCATGGCTGCAGGTCGCCGTCGTTGCTGTCGATCAGCTGGAATTCGTACTGGCCGGCATTGTCGCCACTACCGCCACCGCCGAGGAACTGCACCGGCGTCACCGCGACCTTCACGTCGGGCAGCGCGTCGTACTTCTTGGACAGCCGCTCGATCACCGACTTGATGCCCTCGTTGCGCTCACCGGGACCACTGCCACGCGGCTTGAGGTCGACGAACATCTGCGCACCGTTGCCGACGGCGCCGCCATCGCCACCGTTGGTGCCGAGCAAGGTCAACACATCCGTGGTGGCCGGATCGGCCATCATGATCTGCGCCACATGCTTTGCACGCTCGGCCATCAGGGTCGGCGCGATGTTCGCGTCGGCGCGGACCTGCACATCCAGCTGGCCGGTGTCTTCTTCCGGCATGAAGCTGCCGCCGGCGGTCTTGGCCGTGGCGAATGCGAGCACACCGGTCAGCACCAGCAAGACCAGCGGCTGCCAGCGCATGATCCGCCGATGATGCAGCGCCCAGTCAAGCGCCCGCTCATAGGTGCGGTGCAGGCCGCGGTCGAAACGCTCGACAGCCTGTTCGAGCCGGCCTGGTGGCGGCGGATTGGCCGGCTCATGCGCCAGCAGGTGTCCGCACAGTGCCGGCGTCAGCGTCAACGAAACCAGCGCGGAGATCACCACCGCCGCAGTCAGCGTCACCGAGAATTCGCGCAGCAGCATGATCAGCATGTTGTTGCCGAACAGCAGCGGGGCGAACACCGCGACCAGCGAGAGCGTGATCGAGACCACCGTGAATCCGATCTCACGCACGCCGGTCAGTGCCGCCTGCAACGGTGGCTGGCCATGCTCCATATGGCGCACGATGTTTTCGATCACCACGATCGCGTCGTCGACCACGAAGCCGATGCACAGTACCAGCGCCACCAACGACAGCGTGTTGAGTGTGTAGCCCAACGACCACATCACCACGAAGGCGCCAGCCAGCGATAGCGGAATACTGAGCATGGCAATCAGGGTCGGACGCAACCGACGCAGGAACACCAGCATCACCAGCACCACCATCACGATCGAGATCAGCAGCGTCACCTCCACCTCATGCAATGCCGACTTGGTGGTCTGGGTGAGGTCGAAGGTCGGCGTGATGGTCACGCTCGACGGCAGCGAGGCACGCAACTGCGGCAGCTTGGCGCGAATCGCTTCCACCGTGGCCACGGCGTTCGCTTCCGGCCGCCGGGTGATCTGCAGGCCGACCGTGCGGTCCGTGTTGTACCAGGCGCCCTGGTACTGGTCCTGCTGGCCGCCATAGACCTTCGCCACATCAGACAGACGCACTGGCGCGCCGTTCTTCACCGCGATCACCAGCTGCGCGAATTCGGCTGGCTCGTGCAGGGCGTCATTCGCGTCGACCGTCATCTGGGTCTGGCCGTCGCTCAACGTGCCCTGGGGTGAGCTGACGTTCGCCGCACGCAACGCATTGCTGATGTCGTTGCCGGTGAGCCCCTTGGCGGCCAGCGCATTGCTGTTCAGCTCGATGCGCACAGCATGCGGCGTGCCGCCGAATACCTGCACCTGGGCCACGCCCGGGATCTGCGCCACCACGGGTTTGAGCAGCGTGTCGGCGAGGTCGTACAGCTTGTCCTGCGGCAGCCCGGTCGAGGTCAGCGTGATGAACAGGATTGGGATTTGCGAGGTGTCGAACTTGAAGTACTGCGGCGGACTCGGCAAGGCAGGCAGGTCGACCGCCGCGGCGTTGATCGCCGCCTGCACGTCGCGCGCTGCGCTGTCCGCGGTGCGGGAAAATTTGAAACGCACACTCACCGAGGCAACTCCCTCGCTGGCGTTGCCGTACATATCGTCGATGCCGGGAATCTGCCCGAGGTGACGTTCCAGTGGCGCCAGCACCGTGCTCGCCATCGTCTGTGCGTTTGCGCCAGGCTGGCTGACCGTCACATACACACCGGGGAAATCCAGTGACGGTAGCGCGGCAACACCAAGCATCAGGTAGGCGATGAAGCCTGCCAGGGTGAGGCCAATGGCCAGCAACGACGTGCCAACCGGGCGACGAATCAGGGGCGCAAAAATGTTCACGGGGCTCCGCGGTGTGGCCGGTGTGGCCGGCATTCCATTGCAGTGTCGCGAACCCTGCGCATCGCGCGACGGGTGTCGCGGGCAGTTCGCAAAATCATGCGTGCTTTATGCCAGCCGCGCGTAATTTATGAATGTGCCTGAAGTCTGCCCCTGCCGAAAGGCAGGGGCAGACTTCAGTCTCTGGCCCTCCCTTCCCCCATCGGGAGAAGGTGGCGCGCAGCGACGGATGAGGGTTCGGCCTGGTATGAATCCCCGCGCTCCGGCCGAACCCCTCACCCCAACCCTCTCCCAAAGGGCTAAGCGTTGGCTACGCCGGCGATCCAGCTCTGTTGAACGTGGTATTCATCGTCCAGCACCACCAGATCGGCCTGGTAGCCGGCGGCAATGCGGCCGTGGCTGGCACCGAGGCCGAGAAAATCAGCGGGATAGGTGCTGGCCATACGCACCGCCTCGCCCAGCGGCAAGCCGAGCATTTGCACCGCGTTTCGGACCGCGCTGGCCATATCCAGCGCCGAGCCGGCCAGCACCCCTTGCGCGGTCTGACAGATACCGTCTTTCCCGGTAATGGTTTCACCGTTGAGCACGAAGTGGGGATCATCGGCGCCGACCGGCGGCATGGCATCGGTGACCAGCAGCATCTTGCCGCGCGGCTTGGCGGCGATCGCCACGCGCAGGCTGGCTGGATGTACGTGATGTCCGTCCACGATCACGCCACACCAGCTGTCGACATCCTCCAGTGCTGCACCGACCACGCCCGGTTCGCGGCTGCCGAACGGGGTCATCGCGTTGAACAGATGGGTGAAGCCACGCACGCCTGCGGCCAGCGCGGCATGCGTCGTCGCGTAGTCGGCGGCGGTATGGCCGGCACAGACGATGACGCCTGCGGCCGCGAGCGCACCGATGCTGGCCAGCGGCACCCGCTCCGGTGCCAGCGTGAGCAGGCGCACTCCGCGATGGGGCGCGCACAGCTGCGCCAGCTCGTCGCTGCCGGGCGTGTGGAAAAATTTCGGGTCATGCACACCCTTGCGTGCCGGGGCCAGATACGGTCCTTCCAGGTGAATGCCGAGCACGCCGGGCACGCCTTCGGCCAAGGCCTGCTCCACCGCGTCAAGCGCGGCACGCATGACCTGCACGTCATCGCTGATCAGCGTCGGCAAAAACCCGGTGGTGCCGTAGCGCCGGTGCGCCGCGCCGATCTGGCGGATGGTTTCCACGGTGGGCGCGTCGTTGAACAACACGCCACCGCCGCCATTGACCTGCACGTCGATGAAGCCGGGCAGCAGTCTGGCGCCCTGGAGATCGTGCTGTGGCGCGTTGCGTATGCGCGGGTCGTCCGGCGGCAGCAGATCGGCAATGTGTCCGCCCTCCAGCAGCACCGCGAGATTGTTCTGCCAACCGTGCCCCGTGAGTACACGACCATTGATGAGAGCGAGAGTCATGTCATTGACCTTGGGCATGCGTGGAGTCGATGGATCGTTGCGCAGTAGCGGGAACGTCGACGGTTGTTGCTCGCCTCGCGTCGTTCGTCCCTGTTCTTGAACGGTCCCTGCTTTCAAACCGTCCCGCTCTTAAACTGTCTCTGTCACCTTGTTGAGGTGCGGCGGCACGTCGGGATTGAAACCCCGCAGCAAGGCCAGTCCGCTGGCAGCACGATAAAAACTCTGGATGATCAGTAGTGGCGTGCACAGTGCCGGCAAGCCGGCCAACACCGGCAGCATGCCGCTGCCCTGCATACCGGGCGCCGCGACGAAAACTTTTGCGCCGCGTTTGCGAAATTCATCGGCCACCGCCAACGTGCCAGCGAGTGTGTCGTCATCCTGGGCAAAACATAGCACCGGGAAATTCGGCCCGACCAGCGCCATCGGGCCGTGCTTTACCTCGGCCGCGCTGAACGCCTCGGCGTGCAGACCACAGGTTTCCTTGAATTTCAGCGCTGCCTCCAGCGCGATGCCGAGACCAAAACCGCGACCGACCACAAACAGGTTATGCGCATCGACCAGGCCATCGCTCAACGCGGACCAATCGGCATCCCAGCTCGAACGCAAGGCGTCCGGCAGCGCATGCAGCGAATCCACCAGCGCACGATCACCGCGCCACCGAGCGCACAGATGCAGCACCGCGGCCAGCGCAGCGACGTAGCTCTTGGTCGCGGCGACGCTGCGTTCCGGTCCCGCATGCAGCGGAATCACCGTATCGGCAATCGCCGCCAGCGGCGAGTCCTCGACATTCACCATCGCCACAACGCGCGCGCCAGCCAGCTTGGCGGCCTGCGCGTTGCGCACCAGATCGGGGCTCTTGCCCGACTGCGAGATCGCGATGAACAGCGCGCCTTCCCATTGCTGTGCAGCGGCGTAGACCGAGGTGACCGATGGCGACACCGACGCCGTGACGATGCCCAGCTGCGTCTCGAACACGTACTTCGCATACGCCGCGGCGTGATCGGAGCTGCCGCGCGCGCAGGTAACAATAAAGCGCGGCGGCTGCGCGCGCAGCGACTGAGCCAGCGCCGTGACCACGCTGTCGTTGGCAGCGAACTGGCGTTCGACGACCTCGGCCGACTCGTGTGCCTCGCGGTACATCAGGGTGTCGCGTGCATGCATGACGGGTGTGTTCAAAGCGGCTCTCGAGGCGGTCGTATCAAAGGGGATATTCAGTCGGACGAATAGGCAGTCGACCTGCTCAATCAGTCTGCAATTCGGCGACGAAGTCGTAGATGTCGCCGCGATACCAGGAGCAGGTGAACTCGACCACGCGGCCGTCGTCCAGAAAACTGCGTCGCTCGATGCTTAAACCCGCGCTACCCGCGGCAACGTGCAGCAGACGCGCCTGTTGCGCATTCAGCGATACCGCACGCAGCCTTTGCAGCGCGCGGCGCGGCCGGCAGTTCACACGTTCCAGCGCTTCGTAAAGCGAGTCGTGCACCAGCATCGGATCTGCCAGCACGCTGGCCGGCACGACGCTGCGCTCGATCGCGAGCGGTTCGTCCTGTCCGTAACGCACGCGGTGCAACCGTATGACCAGCGAGCCGGGCGACAGGTTCAGCGCCATCGATTCTTCCGGTGTCACCTCACCGAGGCCGCGCTCGAAAAACTCCGACCGCGGATGCAGGCCGCGCTCGCGCAGGTCCTCGGTAAAGCTGCTCAGCCGCGACATCGGCTTGATGATGCGTTCGGCGATGAAGGTGCCGGCACCATGCCGCTGGGTCAACAGACCCTCCTCGACCAGACCGGCGATCGCCTTGCGCACGGTGACCCGCGACAGTTTCAGTGCCTGCGACAGATCTCGCTCACTGGGCAGCGCCTGACCCGGTTCGATGTCGCGATGCTCGACCACATTGCGGATCGCCCGGCGCAGGCGCAGATAGGCCAGCGGCTGATGCGTGGCCGGGTCGCGGCAGATTCGGGTGTATTCATTGGCCAGGGCGCTTTCCATGACAGTAAAGATACCAATAGCAAACCACTGAGTGCAAGCCCATCCCGCCGGGAGTCCAACAGACGACCCGCCACGAGGAGCACCCTCAATAAACGGATGGATCCAATGAATTCGTATGCATACGGGTGGCCGATCTGGTATTTCACTGGTACGATCAGCCTCAACCCGGGCAGCTGCGCCGTTGGCCTGCCGCCTGCCATCCGGCATCGTGTCGAGGTGAATGTGTGAGCCCTTCTTCCCTACCGGTCGATCCGTTCGACCTGGTCATCTTCGGCGGCACCGGCGATCTCGCCGTGCGCAAGCTGCTGCCCGCCCTGTTTCATCGCTTCGTCGACGGCCAGATTCCCGCCAGCAGCCGAATCATAGGCATCGCCCGCGAGGCGCTGGACGACGACGGCTATCGCGAGCTATTGCGCACCTCCTTGAGCGGCACCGTCGACGCGACACAGCTCGATGCGTTTCTGCAACAGGTCGCCTATCGGTCGCTGGATGCGCGCAAGGATGAAGGCTGGGCGGACTTCGCCGCGCTGATCAAGGCGCAACCGGACCACGTGCGCGTGTTCTATCTGTCCACCTCGCCTGAGTTGTTCGTCGATATCTGTGCGCGGCTCGGCCAGTACGAACTCAATAAGGGTGCGTCGAGGGTCGTCATGGAGAAGCCGATCGGCCGCGACCTGGCCAGCGCGAACCAGATCAACGACGCGGTCGGTCGGGTGTTCGACGAATCGCAGACCTTCCGCATCGATCATTACCTTGGCAAGGAGACGGTGCAGAACCTGTTGGCTCTGCGCTTCGGCAATGCGTTGTTCGAGCCACTGTGGAATGCCGGTCACATCGATCACGTGCAGATCACCGTGGCCGAAACGCTCGGCGTAGGCCATCGCGGCGCGTACTACGACCGTGCCGGCGCGCTGCGCGACATGGTGCAGAACCACATGCTGCAACTTCTGTGCATGGTGGCGATGGAGCCGCCATCATCACTTGCGCCCGATGCCGTGCGTGACGAGAAGCTGAAGGTCCTGCATTCACTGAAAACCATTGATGACAGCAACGCGGCGCAGCTCACCGTGCGCGGACAATACCGCGCCGGCGTGGCCGAAGGTGCCAGCGTGCCCGGTTATCCGGATGAGCTGGGCCACGGCAAATCCAATACAGAAACCTTCGTGGCGCTGAAGGCGGAAATCGCGAACTGGCGTTGGGCTGGCGTGCCGTTCTACCTGCGCACTGGCAAGCGCCTGCCGAACCGGGTGTCGGAAATTGTGGTGGCGTTCAAACCGGTGCCGCATTCGATCTTCGATTCCGCCGCTGGCCCGCTGGCGCAAAACCGGCTCGTATTGCGCCTGCAACCGGACGAAGGCGTGAAATTGTGGCTGACCATCAAGCACCCCGGACCCGGCGGACTGCGCCTGCGCCACGTGCCGCTGGACATGAGTTTTGCGGAAGCGTTCGGCGTGCAACAGCCCGATGCGTACGAGCGCCTGTTGCTCGATGTAGTGCGCGGTAATCCGACCTTGTTCATGCGCCGCGATGAAGTGGAAGCGGCGTGGCGCTGGGCCGATCCGATCCTCGCCGCATGGGCCGCCAGCGGTGAAGCGCCGCGGCCGTATGCCGCCGGTAGCTGGGGTCCGAGCGCCGCCGTGGCGCTGATCGAACGCGATGGCCGCACCTGGAACGACGACAGTGAATAGCTGTTCATCTTTACTGCCGCTTCACTCGACCATGTCGATGCCTGCGGCAGACTTTGCCTCCCTTCCCCATGAGACGCGCGCCTTCGTCCATTGAGCGCGGGACGCGTCACCATCAGCCATGACGACCCATTTGAACGTCACCACCCACAGCTTCACCCATTGTTCGGCACAGGCCCTCGCACTGGCCGAACGTGTTGCCGAGCGACTGCGGATTGCGCTGACCGAGCGCGGCCATGCGGTGCTGGCCGTCTCCGGCGGTACCACACCGAAAGATTTCTTCGACGTGCTATCGCGCGAGCAGCTGGACTGGGCCAACGTGCAGGTAACCCTGGTCGACGAACGCTGGGTGCCGGAGAGCGATAAGCGTTCCAATGCGCAACTGGTGAAGTCGCTGCTGTTGCAGCATGCCGCCAGCGGCGCGCGGTTCGTGCCTCTTTACACCGGCGCGCCAACGCCGGAGGCCGGGCTCGCCGACGTCACTGCCAGCATCAACGCACTGTCCCTGCCGTTTGATGCCGTGGTGCTCGGCATGGGCGACGATGGTCATACCGCCTCATTCTTCCCTGGCGGCGATCATCTGGCCGAAGCGCTGGATCTCAATGGTCGCGCCCCGGTACTGCCGATGCACGCACCCGATGCCGGCGAGCCACGTATCACGCTCAGCCTGCCGACGCTGCTGAATACGCGCGCGCTGTATCTACTGGTCACCGGCGTGAAGAAGCGCGACATACTCGCCGATGTGCGGCTCGGTCTAGGCGCCGCGCAGAACTATCCGGTGCAAGCGGTGCTGACCCAGCAACGCGTGCCGGTGGCGGTGTACTGGTGCCCGTAATGCCTCATCGTTTGTTTCGTCTTTGATCATCCACATCGCACACACGCGTGTCTTCAGCTCACGCGGTCTCAGTTTCGGAGTTTTCGCATGAGTACGTTGCACCCCGTCGTTGCCGAAGTCACCGAACGTCTGCGCGAACGAAGTCGCGAGACGCGCGCGGCCTATCTGCGCCGGATCGACGCCGTCGACCGCGGCGGTCCACAGCGGGAACATCTATCCTGCGGCAATCTCGCACACGGCTTCGCCGCCTGCGGCACCGAGGACAAGGCAGCGTTGCGCAGCGGCCGGCGCGCCAACCTCGCCATCATCACTGCATACAACGACATGCTTTCCGCGCATCAGCCGTATGAGCGCTACCCGGCGCTGATCCGCCAGATTGCGCGCGACGCCGGGTTTACCGCACAAGTCGCCGGCGGCGTGCCGGCGATGTGCGATGGCGTCACCCAGGGCCGCGCCGGAATGCAGCTGTCGCTGTTCTCGCGCGACCTGATAGCGATGGCGACCGCGGTGGCGCTGTCGCATGACATGTTCGATGGCGCGCTATACCTGGGCATCTGCGACAAGATCGTGCCGGGCCTGCTGATCGGCGCACTGAGCTTTGGTCATCTGCCCGCTGCATTCGTGCCGTCCGGCCCGATGCCCAGCGGCATTCCAAACGAGCAGAAATCAAAGGTGCGCCAGGCATACGCCGACGGCAAGGCCAGCAAGGCCGAGCTACTGGAAGCGGAGGCGGCTTCGTACCACACCGCCGGCACCTGCACGTTCTACGGCACCGCGAACTCCAACCAGATGCTGATGGAGATCATGGGCCTGCACCTGCCCGGTGCCAGCTTCACCGCGCCGGACACACTGCTGCGCGACGCGCTGACTACCGACGTGGTGCGTCGCATCGGCTCGCTGACTGCGCTCGGCGAAGGCTATCTGCCGATCGGCCACATCGTCGATGAGCGCGCGATCATCAACGGCGTGATCGGCCTGCACGCGACCGGCGGCTCCACCAACCACCTGCTGCATCTGGTGGCGATCGCGCATGCCGCCGGCATCGCATTGCGCTGGGACGATTTCGATGCGCTGTCCGGCGTGATCCCGTTGCTGGCGCGCGTCTATCCGAATGGCTACGCCGACGTGAATCAGTTCCACGAAGCGGGCGGCATGGCGTTCCTGATCGACCAGCTGCTCGCCGCCGGCCTGCTGCATGCGGATGTGAACACCATCTTCGGCACCGGCTTGGACGGATATGCGCAGATCCCGCAACTGGATGCCGACGGCGCACTGCACTGGCAGCGCGTGGCGAAACAGAGCGGCAACCGCGGCGTGCTGCGCGGGATCGACGAACCGTTCCGCGCCGATGGCGGCCTGCGCATGCTGCAAGGCAATCTGGGTCGCGCCGTGATCAAGGTGTCGTCGGTGCCGGACGATCGGCTGGTGATCGAAGCACCGGCCATCGTGTTCCAGGATCAGGACGAACTGCCTGCCGCGTTCAAGCGCGGCGAGCTCAATCGCGATTTTGTTGCCGTAGTGCGTTTCCAGGGTCCGCAGGCGAACGGCATGCCGGAGCTGCACAAACTTACGCCGACATTGGCGTTGCTGCAAGACCGCGGTCATCGTATCGCGCTGCTCACCGACGGCCGCATGTCCGGCGCCTCCGGCCGGGTGCCCGCCGCAATCCACGTAACGCCCGAAGCAGTGGCCGGCGGCAATATCTCGAAAATCCGCAACGGTGACATGATCCGTCTTGACGCGGTGAACGGCCGTCTGGACGTCCTCATGGAAGCGCACGAACTGGACGCCCGCCTCCCGCATACCGCCGACCTGTCCGCCCAGCACAGCGGCATGGGCCGCGAACTGTTCGGCCTGTTCCGCCAAGCGGCAACCACCGCCGATCTCGGTGCCGGCGTGCTATGACGGTATCCCGTAGGAGCGCACCCTATGCGAGAAAGCCTGTGGAAGCGACTTCAGTCGCGAATGCACTACCGGGACTTCACAAACGACATCGCGACTGAAGTCGCTCCCACAACAAGGGGCTCGCGCACAGGGTGCGCTCCTACAAATTTACCTAGCGAGTGAATTCATGAGCAGCATCGAACACAAGCAGCAACAGATTGAAACCACGATGCGACTGGCGCCGGTGATTCCGGTGGTGGTGATCGACGACGCACGCGCGGCAGTGCCGATGGCGCGCGCGCTGGTAGCTGGCGGCACTCCGGCGATCGAAGTCACCCTGCGCACACCCGCTGCTCTGGAGGCGATTCGAGCGATTGCCGCTGAAGTGGAAGGTGCGGTGATCGGTGTCGGCACCGTGCTTAGCGCGCGTGACCTTCATGCAGCACTGCAGGCCGGTGCGCGCTTCGCGGTTTCGCCCGGAGTATCGCCGCATTTGCTTGATGCCGCCGACGACTGCGAACTGCCGCTACTCCCCGGCGTCGCCACCGCCAGCGAAGCGATGAGTTTGCTGGAGCGTGGCTATCGCCATCTGAAATTCTTTCCGGCCGTTCCCGCTGGCGGTCACAAGTTGCTCGGCGCCTGGGCCAGCCCTCTGCCGCAGCTGCGCTTCTGCCCGACCGGCGGCATCAGCCTAACCAACGCGGCTGACTTTCTCGTGCTGCCGAACGTGATCTGTGTGGGCGGTTCATGGCTGACCCCGACCGACAAACTTGTTGCTCGTGACTGGGCGGGTATCGAATTGCTGGCCCGCGAAGCAGCAGGCTTGCGTCAGAGCGGCTGAGCTGTTCAGCCGCCAGGAGGCACCCATTCGCCCTTCGACTTCGGCCTTGCGGCCTACGCTCAGGGCGAACGGTGTAAGGGCACCGAATCGATCAGTTACCCGCAGACGCCCTTACCGGCTTCACATACGTATTGAACAGCTCATCGATGCGACGGTATTCGTCGTACCAGGAGTCGGGGTGCTGGAAGCCGTGGCGTTCCAGTGGGTAAAGCGAGATCCAGAAGTTCTGCTTGTGCAGTTCAAGCAGGCGCTGGTACAGGCGGATCGAGTCGCTGCTCATCACGTTGTCGTCGATCAGGCCGTGTTCGATCAGCAGTGGATCGCGCAGGTTCGCTGCGAATTCAATCGGCGAGCTGGTCTCGTATGCGGCGGGATCGAGCTTCGGGTCGTTGAGGATGTTGGAGGTGTATTCGTCGTTGTAGCTGGTCCAGTCCGATGGTGCGCGCAGCGCGGCACCGGCGGCGAATTCACCTGGCGCACGCAGCAAGGCCATCTCGGTCATGAAGCCGCCGTAGCTACCACCATAAACGCCGAGGCGCTGCGGATCGACGCCGTGGTTTTTCACCAGCCAGGCCTTTCCGTCGAGCAGGTCCTCCAGCTCGGGATGGCCCATCTTCTCGTAGATCGCGGTACGCCAGGCGCGCCCGTAGCCTTCGGAGGCGCGGTAGTCCATGTCCAGCACCACGAAGCCCTGCTGCACCAGCAGGTTGTTGAACATCTGCTCGCGGAAGTAGTAGGTCGACGACAGCGTGACGTTCTGCAGGTAGCCGGCGCCATGCACGAACAGCACGGCCGGACGTGGGGCCGCCGCGGTTTCGTCGGCGGGGCCGTAGTACTTTGCGTAGATCACGCCGGCACCGTGCGACGACGGCACCTGGACGATTTTCGGCGTGATCCACGCGTGCGCGGTGTACGCCGGCTGCATGGTATTGGTCAGCTCACGCGGGGTTCCGCCAGCAGCATCCTGTACTGCCAGCTGTGCAAAAACGTAGGGCGATGAATGCAGCACGGCGAGCTGCCTGCCATCCGGCGACAGCTTGAACTCGTCCATGCCCTGATAGTTCGTGACACGGGTCAGCGCGCCGCCCGTGGCGGGCAGCCGATAGACATCGTAGCTGTACGGCGCGAGCTGGTTGGTACGCACGTAGAACCACTGGCCGTCATCGGTCAGCAGCGGATGGCTGACCTCGAACTTGCCCGAAGTGAGCTGCTTTGCCTTGCCGTCCAGCGGCTTGGTGTAAAGCTGCGAATAGCCGGACTCCTCACTCATGTACCACAGCGTGCGACCGTCCTTCAGCCAGCCGAAATCATTGAAGTTCCAGTTGATCCACGCTGGATCGGTGAGGCGTTGTTGATTGACCAGCGAGTGCTGGGTGAAGTCGACGTTGGCGATCCAGCGATCCTTGTTGTCGATCGCGCGCAGTTGCACCGCGAGATGGCTGCCGTCGTCGCTCCACACGATACCGCCGCCACCGCCATCTTCGGAGTTCGCGATGATGCGTACGGCACGCACTTCGGGCGCCTTCAGCGCCTTGGCTTCATCGTGCTTGTCGACTTTCTCCAGCGCCGCAACCGCCTGGCTGCGCAGCGCCTTGAGCGGATCGTCCTTGATACCCGGCAGGCTGTCGGTCTTCAGCGGATAGGACTTGTGGTTGACCAGGTCCAGCAGCAGCAGCGACTGCGGCGCCGGATCGTTGCGACCCACGTAGGTGCGAGCATTCTGCGGTTCGGTGTAGCCACTGTCGGTGACGTAGTGAATGACCTTCGGTGCTTCGCCTTTGGCGTAATCCTTCGACGCGGTGACTACCAGCATCCAGCGGCCATCCGGCGACAGTTCGGTATCCACCGCCCTGGACTTGTCGCCAAGCCAGAACGGTTGCGGCGCACGTCCCGGATCGGCTGCCGCCAGCGCCTTGTCCTCGTCGCGCATGGCCTGCTTGTCGGCCTTGATCTCACGCAGCGTCTTGAACAGCTTGAGCTGCAGGTCACCCAGTTCGTCAGGCTGTTTCGCCTGCGGATCATCGGCGAAATTCAACACCGCCGCTGGTGCCGTAACGCCGCCGGCGAGGTTGTAGCTATACCAGTTGTTGCCGTCGCGGTACTGCAGCGCACGACCATCCGCAGAAAACTGCGGCGAGGATTCCTCCTGCGGCGTGCGCGTTACCTGCACGCGCCGGCCGCTCGCCAGATCCACCAGGAATACATCGCCATGCAGGATGAAAGCCGCGTGCTGATGCGCGTGATCGAATACCGCCGGGCCGTCGGCCTGCGCCATCGCGGCCGGGTCCAGCTTCGTGCTTTGCCCGCTGGTCGGGTCGAGCCGATACAGATCGCGCACCGGACTGCCGTCGCGCTTCAGCGAGTAATACAGGTTGCGGCCGTCCGCGCTCCAGTACGGCGATTCCACCGCCTGTCCGATCCAGTCCGGATTGGCCATGATGGTTTCCATGTCGAGCGGACCCGACGCTGGCGGCGTAACCGCCGACGCTGGCAAGACAGCGAAAGCAACGAGACCGGCAAGCAGCAGTCGGCGCATGAAGTATCCCCGGGCAAAAAAATCAGCATACCCGAGCACGCCGGTGCCGCGTGGCGGGCTGTGCCATAAGTCAGGGGTGCGCGCCTGGCACGTGTTCGGCGAGGCGGCTGCTACGATATCGGCCTTCCCTTTTGTCACGACCAAGCCATGACCCTGCCCGCTCTTGAACTCGAAACCGCTGCCAGTCCCCGCTACAGCGTGATCTGGCTGCATGGACTGGGTGCCGACGGCAACGATTTCGCGCCGATGGTGCCGCAACTGGTGGATCGCGCATGGCCATCGCTGCGCTTCGTGTTTCCGCATGCGCCGGTACGTCCGGTGACCATCAACAACGGCATGTCGATGCGTGCCTGGTACGACATCGCCGCGTTCGACCTCGGTGCGCGGCAGGACGAAGCAGGCATGCGCGCCTCGGTCGACGAGATCGAAACGCTGATCGAACGCGAACATGCCCGTGGCATACCGAGCGAACGGATCCTGCTGGCCGGCTTCTCGCAAGGTGGCGCGATCGCCCTGGCGGCCGGCCTGCGTCACACCGAAAAGTTGGCCGGGATCATCGCGCTGTCGACCTATCTGCCGATGCATGCGCCGCTTGCCGCCGAGCGCAGCGCGGCGAATGCGGCCATCCCGATATTCTGGGGTCACGGCACCCTGGATCCGGTCGTTGCGCTGCAGCGTGGTGTCGATTCGCGTGACCTGCTGCAATCGCTGGGGTATGCCGTCGAGTGGCATACCTACCTGATGGCGCACGCGGTCTGCGCCGAGGAGATCAGTGACCTGCGTGACTGGCTGGGGCAGCGGCTGATCTAATTCGACCGCGCGGTTTCGACCGCGCGATTTGGAACGGGCTGATTCGATCAGGCTGACTCGATCAGCTGATTCGATCAGGCTGCTCCCATCGACTGATCGCGCCCGCGGTGCGGCATACTTGTCCACATGCGCGCATCCCTTATCGCCAACGGCCCGCGCGGCCGCGCCGAACACAGTCCGCTGCCGGATTTCTGCGGGTTGCCTGCGTTGTTCGCCTTGTTTGTCGTCGGCGCGCTGACCGTGACCGTGATGTGGCTGGCGCGCGATGAACGCAACTGGTCGGCCTACAGCGTCAGCATGCTGTTCGTGACCTGGATGGTGCTGGTGGTCGCAGTGGCGCTGTGCAAGCTGCGGCCGCTGCTGCAACGGCTGCCGGGGCGCACTCCGTATGTCGGCGTGTGGTTGCTGATCGTATTGATCGTGCTCGCCGCCAGCACGGCGGCGCACTGGTTCGATGGCTCGCTGGAGATGCAGCTGATCAAAGCCAGCATGGGCGTCTTCGTGCGCGACAACGTCGTGATCGCGGCGCTGCTCGGTGCGGCGATGCTGCGCTACTTCTACGTATTGGCGCAGTGGCAGGCGCGGCTGGCAGCGGTGACGCGGGCGCAGGTTGAAGCATTGCAAGCGCGTATTCGCCCGCACTTCCTGTTCAACAGCATGAACACGGTGGCCGCCTTGATCCACGTCGATCCGGCCGCCGCCGAACGCACGGTGGAGGATCTGTCCGAACTGTTTCGCGCCGCGCTGGGTCAGCACGACACCGCCGACGGCACGCTGGGAGAGGAACTGGCGCTGATCGAGCGTTACCTGGCGATCGAGCAACTGCGCTTCGGCGCGCGCCTGCGCGTGCAGCGCGAAGTGGATGACCTGCCGCCCGATTTCCCGCTGCCGCGGTTGCTGCTGCAACCGCTGGTGGAGAACGCCATTCGCCATGGCATCCAGCCGCTGCTCGACGGTGGCGAGGTGACCCTGCGCGGACGTCGTGACGGCGATGGTGTCCGTATCGAGATCATCAACCCACTGCCCGCCAGTCCCTCCGCACCCGGCAATGGTCACGGCCTGGACAGCGTGCGCCAACGTATCGCCTATCGCTATGGCCCGCGTGGCGGGGTGCAGGCCGGTGCGCAAGGTGATCGCTTCGTGGTGCAGCTGCAACTTCCCGGACAGCCTACGTGATGCGCGTACTGATCATTGACGACGAACCGCTGGCGCGCGCCCGACTGGCTGCGCTACTCGGCGAATGCGACGGCGTGGAAGTCGTCGGCAGCGTCGGCGATGGCGAAACCGCACTCGCCTCGCTCGGCGAACTGCATCCGGACATCCTGCTGCTGGACATCAACATGCCCGGCCTCAGCGGCACCGCGCTGGCGCAGCGCTTGTCCGGACGCACGCGTGCCCAGGTGATTTTCTGCACCGCCTACGAAGCCCACGCGCTACAGGCGTTCGAGCTGGGCGCGGTCGACTACCTGCTCAAGCCGGTACGGCTGGAGCGCCTGCGCGATGCGCTGCAGCGCGCGCAACGCCGGCTCGCTGACCAGCCGCGCGAACCGGCCGCCTACCTGCACGGCCGCATGCGCGGCGAACAGATCCGCATCGCGCTGGACGAAGTGATCTGCCTGCTTGCCGAGGAGAAATACGTGGTGGTGCAGCACCGGCGCGGCGAACTGCTGATCGAGGAATCACTGCGTCAGCTGGAAGAGGCCTACCCCGATCAGCTGATCCGCCTGCACCGCAACTGCCTGGTGCCCCCCGCGCGCCTGCTCGGCCTGAAAACCCTCGCCGACGGCCGTGTACTGGCGCGCATAGACGGCACCGAGCTCAGTCCCGAGATCAGCCGCCGCAATTTGCCGACGGTGCGGAAGTTGCTGCGGTTGGGGTGAGTGCGTCTGGCGTTCGTTGCTCTACAGCAACCTTGCCGGGATCACACGAAAAGCACTCGGCGACCAGTGTTGATGTTGAAAAGGACTGGGTTACTGCCTACGCAGGAATGACGACCTCGGAAGTACCCAGGCAAGTTTCAAACACTTGACCGCATGCACTTGGCGGCTGAACATCGATTGCGTCGCTCATTGGAAGGTCCCTGTGGAGGTCTCATGATCTGTCGCATGTGGCATGGCCGTACCCCGCGTTCAAAAGCCGACGCGTATGCAAGCTTTGTTGAACAAAGGGCGATCCCGGACTATCAGTCCGTTCCGGGCAACCTGAGTGTTGCCGTGCTACGTCGAGACGAAGGTGACGCAACCCATTTCCTGACAGTGACGTATTGGGAATCCGAGGACTGCATTCGTGCTTTTGCTGGCGATGACGTGCTCAAGGCCAAATACTATCCCGAAGATCAGGACTATCTTTTGGAGTTTGAGCCGCTCGTTCAGCACTTCAGTGTGACGGCGAAAGCAGATGCGCCGTAAAGCTCACTCAAGCTGCAGGCAGGCCGTCATGGCAACTACTTTTCTATCTACTCGCGATGTCATCCCCGAACGGACGCGTGGAAAGACTCAACACCGCCCAGATGTCGGTTCAAGCGTAAAGTGTCACTGGCCATGCTGCTGAAGAGGAGGACCACGTCATGCAAAGCACCTATGCGCTGGTTTCAGGTGTCATTTTCGGCGTAGTGGCCGTCATCCAGGCCATCCGGGCCTTCAATCAGTGGCCGGTGCAAGTGGGCCCCTTTGCGGTGCCCGTTTGGTTTTCATGGATCGCGCTGATCGTCGCCGGTAGCCTTTGTGTCTGGGCATTCCGGTCGGCGCGGCGGTGACAACGGCATGCCTGGCCGCGCGTCGAACGTTGGGGTTCGCGTTGCTCACCCCAACCTACGTCGCCGGACGGGACATCCCGGTGTCCCGAAACCACGGCGCGCGAATCCCGCCCGATTATTTCTTCTCAGACTTGATCTCATGCCCGCCGAACTCGTTGCGCATGGCCGACAACAGCTTGTCGGAGAACGACTCGGTGTCGCGCGAGCGCAGGCGTTCGATCAGCGAGGCGGTGATGATCGGCGCGGGCACGTTGAGGTCGATCGCCTCATCCACGGTCCAGCGACCTTCGCCGGAGTCGACCACGTAGGGCGCGATACCGTCCAGCTTGGGGTTCTTGCCGAGTGCATCGGTGGTCAGATCGAGCAGCCATGAACGCACAACGCTACCGTAGCGCCAAATCTCGCCGATCTGCTTGAGGTCGAGGCCGAACTCCTGCTTGTGCTGCAGGATCGAGAAGCCTTCGGCATAGGCCTGCATCAAACCGTATTCGATACCGTTGTGGACCATCTTGGTGAAGTGGCCGGAGCCGACCGGGCCGACACGACCCCAGCCCTGGGCCTTGGCCGGAGCCAGCGTCTCGAAGATCGGCTTCAGCGCATCGACGGTTTTCTCGTCGCCGCCGACCATCATGCTGTAGCCCTCTTTCAGGCCCCAGATACCTCCGCTGGTGCCGCAGTCGACATAGCCAAGGCCGTTGTCGGTATACAACTTGGCGCGACGCACACTGTCCTTGTAGTTGGAGTTGCCACCGTCGATCACGGTGTCGCCCTTGGCCAGCAGCGGTATCAGCGCGTTGACGGTGTCGTCGGTGATCTTGCCGGACGGCACCATCAACCAAACCACGCGCGGCGTCGGCAACGCCTTGACCAGAGCCTGCAGCGAGTCGGCCGAACCCGCGCCCTTCGTCTCCAGTGCCTTGCGCGCGTCGGCGTTTGGATCAAAGCCAGTCACCTTGTGGCCCCCGAGCACAAGACGTTCCGCCATGTTGGCGCCCATCTTGCCGAGACCGATCATGCCCAGTTCCATAGTGTGTCCTTAGGTTGAAGTAACGTGATCACAAGGCCGCCATCCTACGCAGGCCATCGATAAATCGGCGTGAGCGTAACAAGCCTGCATGGGTATAGCGGTCAGCGCGCGAGCCATCGCTGCATTCTTGCGCGTAGCCGCGATGAGACGCGCGTCCGGACATAGGCCTTGGCCGCTTCGCGGATTGCTTCGGCCTGGGTCGGGTAAGCGTGGATGACTTTCGCCAGCGTGCTCAGGCCGATCCCGGCGACCATGGCCAGGGTAATCTCGTTGATCATCTCGCCGGCATGACGAGCCACGATGGTGGCGCCGAGAATGGTATCGGTGCCTTCCCGGATATGGATTTTCACAAAGCCGATCTCTTCGCTGTCAGTTACGGCGCGATCGACCTCGTGCATCGGCACCGTAAACGTCTTGATCGGGATGCCTTTTCGGTTCGCGTCGCGAACGTAGATGCCGACATGGGCGATTTCGGGATCGGTATAAGTGCACCACGGGATGACCAGCTGGCTGAAGCGCTTGTTGCCGCGCATCAAGGCGTTGTGCACCACGATGCGTGCCGAGGCGGCCGCCGTATCGGTGTACTGCTCTTCCAGGCAGACATCGCCGCCCGCATAGATGCGTGGATTACTGGTGCGCAGGAAATCATCGACGGTGATGCCCTTGTGCTCATCGTAATCGACGCCCGCAGCTTCGAGGTCCAACCCCTGCACGTTCGGCATGCGACCGACGCCGGCGCCGAGCGAGTCGACTTCGACGGTGCTGTGGTAATCGGCGCTGACCAGATCAACGAACTTGCGGCCATCCTCCACGCGCACGGCGGTGACTTGCGTATTGAGCCGAACCTCAACCCCGTCGCGCGCCAGCGCGTCGGAAAGAATCTGCGCGGCATCGCGTTCTTCCTTCTCGAGAAACAACGGCTTGTCCTGCACCAGGGTGACTCGCGCACCCAGTCGACAAAACGCCTGGGCCATTTCGCAGCCGAGCGGGCCGCCGCCGATCAACAGCATGCGCTTGGGCAGTTCGGTCAGGTTGAAGACGTTGGCATTGGTCAGGAAACCGGCTTCCCGCAATCCCGGTATGTTGGGTATGTGCGGACGCGTGCCGGTGGCGATCATCGCCTTGCTGAAGCGCAACTCCTGGTCGTTCACCACCAGCGTATCGGGTCCGGTAAAATTCACACGGCCGAAAAATATATCGATGCCTTGCGCAGCAAGCCGTTGCACCGACGAGTCACCGCTGAGATGGCTGCGGATACGCCGCACACGTGCCATCGCCGCCTCAAAGTCGACTTCGATGTTGTCGGGAACTTTCGCACCGTAATTTGCGGCATCGCGCATCTCGGCATACAGCCGTGAGGTACGGATCAGCGCCTTGGAGGGCACGCAACCGGTGTTGAGGCAGGTACCGCCGATCAGGTGCCTTTCGATCATCGCCACCCTGACGCCCATTGTGCAGGCCAGCTCCGCGGCGGCGATGCCCGCGGATCCGCCGCCAATGATGACCAGCGGGTAGCGATCAAGCGCCTTGGGATTGACCCAGGACTGCGGATGCAGGTCCGCGAGGCGCTTGTCTTCGTAGGCGTCCTGCGGCGTGTTGAGCCTGGCGTCAAAGGGCGACATCAGCACTCTCCTGCTCGGTGGTTTCGCCCAGCCAGCCGCCTTCGAACCCGGCGATGCGCAGGCCGTCGGTGATATAGCGGCAACCACGCATCAGTTCCCAGATGAATTGGCTGCGATGGTTCTCGATCATCATCAAAACGACGCCTTGATCGAGACCATAGTGCCCTTCCGACACCCACGGTTCCTCGGGGCCGAAACCGATGCTCGGGTTGAAAGCGCCGGCCAGCCGATCGTCCGTCAGCATCTGCGGATAGCGCGTCAGCATGTTGCGGATGGCCAGCAGCACCGGCTCGGGCGCGAATGGCAACGACGCCAGCACGGCCGGCGGCGATAGCGTGCCGTCATCCGGGCCGTATGGCACGCCACGCGCCGCGTAGCCGAACAGCCGTCGCTTCTCGTTGAACAGGTCGGGCTGCTCGCCGGTGGGGCCGTCGCAGGCGGAGAGTCCCCAGCAATTCTCGCCATAGCCGACAAATTGATACGGATTGAGCTCCGTATACCGACGCTGGATGGCGACGGCGTTGCGGCTGTTCTCGAAATAATCGGAGCGCTTCTCGCGCATGAAACTGTCACGGATACCGCGCAGGTCGATCCACGCATGCGAGAACTGATGGATAAACAGCGGACCGGCGTACAGGTAATCGTAGTTGTACAGGTTCTCCCACTGATAGGTGGCCGTCCACGCGGCGTAGCAATCGCCGCTGATAGGGTGCGTCGGCGACCCCATCGCCAGCACATACAGCACGATAGCCTCGCTATAGCCCTCCCAGCCGTAGTGCAGGAATCCGCTCTCCGGCTTCCAGCCCTGCTTGATGGTATGTCCGCCGCCCTGTGCCCACTTCCAGTCGACGCGCATATAAAGGAAATCGGCCAATTCGCGCAGCTCGGTTTCATCCGGCGTATCGGCGGTGAAATACATGCCGGCGGTAAGCATGCCGACGATCAGCAGCGCCGTGTCGATCATCGATAGCTCCGACTGCCACACGCGCACACCGCTGTGGATGTCGAGAAAGTGATAGTAGAAGCCCTTGTAACCCGTCGCCGTGGGGCTGCCGCTGTGATCAGCGTCGCGAAAGAAACGCAGCGCCGCGAGCGTACGCTGGACGGCATCGGTGCGCTCCATCCAGCCGCGCTCCACCGCCACCGGATACGCCGACAGCGCAAAGCCGACGACCGCAATGCTGACCGGGGAATTGTCACGCGAGGTATCGGCCACCAGGCCGTTGACTGGGTTCACCGTCTGCAGGAAGTAGCCGAATGCGGCATGTTGCAGCCGATCGAGCAGTGCCTCGTCCGTGAGTGTGGGTAGCTGGGTCATTGAATCGGTTCCGGGCGTGGCCAGAGTGCCATGGTCAAATGATCGAAACGAATCTCGTACATTGCGAACCAGAGCAGGAAGGGATGACGGAACGGTTACAGGCGCATGGTTCGGATCGGGTCTGTATGGGTGGCAGCGGCATATGAAGGAAAGGCAGCTGATCAGCCAGCGGCGCCGCGGATAACCAATCCACAACAGCGTCATCCTACTCTGCCGAACGGTGAAGCTCAGGTTGACGCCACGAATGCCCCTGATGGCGCATGCTGGCGCCTTTATCGTCGTCAAGCGGGTCGCCCATGCCATCCCATTCCTCCCGTACCATCAACGGCCACCAGCGATGCCTGCTCTCGAACGGGCATTACAGCGTGATGCTGAGTGGCAACGGCTCCGGCTTCAGCCAATGGCACGAGATGGCCGTAACGCGCTGGCGCGAGGACCCCACCGGTGACGGCTGGGGCAGTTACTTGCTGTTGCGCGACGAAGAGGACGACGCCGTATGGTCGGCCAGCCAGCGGCCATATGGCACCAACATGCCGGACGACGCAGCGGCCTTCAGCGCCGGCCGGGCCGCCTTCACTCGCCGCCACCACAGTCTGCACAGCACATTGGATGTGGCCGTGGCCTGCGATGCCGACATCGAACTGCGCCGTCTTACCCTGAGCAATCACGGCGATCGCACGCGCACGTTCTCGGTGACCTCGTATGCCGAACTGGTGATCGGGCCGATCGGCGCCGACAACGCGCACCCGGCATTCTCCAAGATGTTCGTGCAGACCGAATGGGACGCCGAGCATGGCGTGTTGCTCGCCACCCGCCGCCGGCGCGCAAGCAGCGAAGCTGAAGTGTGGGCCGCGCACGCACTCCAGATAGCCGGGCAAGCGGTGGACGCCGAGCCCGAATATGAAACCGACCGCGCGCGCTTTCTCGGCCGCGGTCGCAGCTTGCGCCACGCGCAGGCGATGCAGCCCGGTGCCGTGCTGTCGAACACCACCGGTTGCGTGCTCGACCCGGTATTCAGTCTGCGTCGACGCGTGACGCTCGCACCGGGTAGCAGCGTGAGCCTGCTGTTGTGGACACGCCTGGCCGACTCGCGTGAGGGCGCCCTTGCGCTGGCCGCGCAGCTGACCAACGCGAACGCCGCCGAGCTGCTGTTCGCCGACGCAGCGAACCATGCGGAGGCCGAACAGGCGCGGCTCGGCATCGACGCGGCACAGGCGGCCCGTTTTGCGCACTGGATGAGCGCGCTGGTGAGCAGCGATCCGAACCAGCGCGCCGCCCCCGAAGTACTGATGCGTGGTCGCGGCGGACCACCCACGTTGTGGGCAGCCGGCATTTCCGGCGATCGTCCGATCGTGCTGCTTCGCATCGACGACCCCAGCGAACTGCCGCTCGTGCAAGAGCTTCTGCTTGCGCAGATCTATTGGCGCAGCAAGCGGCTGGCAGTCGATGTGGTGCTGCTGAATACCGGTACCGATGAAGATACGCTGCACAGCGTTCTCGATACGCTGGTGAATACCCAACAGGCGCTGCTGAAGGCCGACAGTACAGCGGTCAAAGCCGAATTATTTGCATTGCGCGACAACGCGATCAGTGACGACTTGCGCAACGGCCTGCTGACGGTCGCCAGAGTGCTGCTGGGCCGCAGCGACAAGGAGCAGGCTACCCACGCCCAGGCCGATCCATCAGCGGCACCGGCCCAACCCCGGCCGACGGCAATCCGCGCGCGAACACCGATTGCCGCCGCCGCGATCACCACTGCCTCCCTCGAATTCAGCAACGGCAACGGCGGCTTCAGCGATGGCGGGCGCAGTTATGAAATCAACCTCGACGACAACCACAGCACGCCGGCACCGTGGGTCAACGTGATCGCGAACCCCGCATTCGGCTTCCTGGTTTCGTCCGAGGGCGGCGGTTATGCGTGGTCGTTGAACAGTCAGCAGAATCCACTTACACCCTGGCCGAACGATCCGGTCAGCGACAGCCCGCACGACGTGCTGTATCTGCGCGATCAGGACACCGGCGTGTTGTGGAGCGCCACCGCACTGCCGATCCGCGTGGCCGGTGCCAAATATGCGACTACGCACGGCAAAGGCTGGAGCCGCTTCACCAACAATGCGCACGGCATCGAACTGGAACTGACCCAGTGCGTGCCCACAGCCGATCCCCTGAAGCTGTCACGACTGCGCCTGGGCAACCGCTCGGGGCGCACGCGGCAACTGTCGGTCACCGGCTACGTCGAATGGGCGCTGGGCGGAAACGGCACCACGCCAGCGCCGTACGTGATCACCTCGCGCGACGAGTCGACCGGCGCGTTGTTTGCGCGCAATCCATGGCGTGCCGATTTCGGCGATCGTATCGCCTTCATTGATATGGCCGGCCAGCAGCATTCGATGAGTGGCGACCGCGCCGCATTTCTAGGGCCGATCGGCGCCATCGAGCGGCCGGCGGCCCTGCACCGCGATGCACCGTTGGCCGGGCGGCTCGGGACGGCCCTGGATCCGTGTGGCGCGCTGCAGACAATGATTGAATTGCCGCCGAACACACAGATCGACATCGTCTTCATGCTTGGCGACACAGCCGACGAAGCCGCGGCCCAGGCGTTGATCACAAAATACCGTGCGATCGATATCGACAGCGTGCTCACCGACGTCGCCGCGCAGTGGAACGGCCTGCTCGACACGGTGCAGGTTCGTACGCCGAGTCGCGCGATGGACATCCTGCTCAACGACTGGCTGCTCTATCAGGTGCTCGGCTGCCGGGTGTGGGCACGCACCGCGTACTACCAGGCCAGCGGCGCCTATGGCTTCCGCGACCAGTTGCAGGACGTGATGGCGCTGTGCGTGAGCCGACCCGACCTCGCCCGCGAGCATCTGCTGCGCGCCGCCGGCCGCCAGTTTGCCGAAGGCGACGTGCAGCACTGGTGGCTGCCGCCGGCCGGCCAGGGCATCCGCACGAAGATCCGCGACGACCGCGTCTGGCTCGCCTACGTCGCCATGCACTACGTCGGCGTGACCGGCGACAACGCCGTGCTGGATGACGTGTTGCCGTTCCTGTCGGGGCAGGCCATTCCGGACGGTGCCACCGATGCGTTTTTCCAGCCCACTGCATCAGATCAGACAGTCTCCGTCTACGAGCACTGTGCCCGCGCGCTCGACTCCAGCCTCACCCGCGGCGCGCACGGCTTGCCGCTGATGGGCACCGGCGACTGGAACGACGGCATGAACGCGGTCGGCGAACAGGGACGCGGCGAAAGCATATGGCTCGGCTGGTTCTTGCTGGCCACCATCGCCGCGTTCGCACCACTTGCCGATCAACGCGACGAAAGCGCACGCGCCACGCGCTGGCGCACGTACGCCGATGACCTGCGCAAGGCGCTTGAGCAGGCCTGGGACGGCCAGTGGTATTTGCGCGGCTACTACGACGACGGCACGCCATTGGGTTCCCACGAAAGTGATGAATGCCAGATCGACACCATCGCCCAGTCGTGGAGCGTGATGGCGGGTGCGACCGATCGGGAGCGTGCTGCGCAGGCGATGGCTTCGGTCGACCGGCTGCTGGTCGACCACCCGAACCAAATCGCCCGCCTGTTCACCCCGCCGTTCAACCACAGCAAACAGAACCCCGGCTACATCAAGGGCTACCCGCCCGGCGTGCGCGAGAACGGCGGCCAGTACACACACGGTGCAACCTGGTCGATCTTCGCCTGGGCAGAGCTCGGCGATGGCGACCGCGCTGGCGGCTTGTTCGACCTGCTCAATCCGATCCGCCACAGCGAAACCGCCGAGGCAGCGCAGCGCTACATGGTGGAACCCTATATCGCCTGCGCGGACGTCTATTCCGAACCACCGCACGTCGGCCGCGGCGGCTGGACCTGGTACACCGGCTCCGCCGCATGGCTGTATCGGGGCGGCCTGGAGGCAGTCCTTGGCTTCCATCTGCAAGGCGACAAGCTGCGCATCGATCCGTGCATCCCCAGGGAATGGCCGGGATTCGAGCTCACTTATCGGCATCGCGGACCGCAGCATGTGACTTGCTACGAGGTCAGTGTGGAGAATCCAGGCAAGGTTTGTCGTGGGTTGACGTTGATTGAATTGGACGGCCAAACGATGCCCGCCAGTGATGCCATTGCGCTATCCGATGATGGCCGGAGCCATAAGCTGCGCATCGTGCTTGGGTAGGGCCGTGGTTTTTGCTTGGCTGGCGCCGCTGCTCTTGTGGGAGCGACTTCAGTCGCGATGCTTTGGCTTTGCTGCGTTGTCTTGCTGGCTTCAGATCTGCAACTACAAAAGAAATCCACAGCAGAGCATCGCGACTGAAGTCGCTCCCACAAGAGCAGAAAAGCCCAACGTGGCAATGTCCCGCTAACACCCGCCCCTCACCCAAGCCCTCTCCCCGATGCGGAGAGGAGGCAAAATCTACCGCCTTCGCGTGCGCGACGCGCCCAGCTTACGGGTCAGCGTGTTGCGCCCCACGCCCAGCGCCTGCGCCGCATTCTGCCGATGCCCTTCGCTGGCCAACAACGCTGCTTGTAGCAGAGTCTGGTCGAGCGCCTCGCGGGCACGTGCATGAATGTCTGCGTCCCCCCTGGCCAGTGCATCGACTGCCCACTCCCGCAATGCATCAGTCCATTCACCGCTGCCCGACCCACTCGCGGTGGCACCTCCCAGATCAGCAGGAAGAATTTCTGCCCCTGGCGCGATCACGGTCAAGCGCCGGCACAGGTTTTCCAGCTCGCGCACGTTGCCGGGGAACTCGCGCTGCCCGATCAATTTGAGTGCAGCGCGCGAGAAGCGCTTCGGCGGCAGCTTCAGCTCCTGCGCCGTGACCGCGAGGAAATGCTGGGCCAGCAGCGGGATGTCGCTTCGTCGCGTACGCAACGGCGGCAATTCGATGCGCACTACATCAAGTCGATGCATCAAGTCGGCACGAAACTGTCCGGCGGCAACGCGCGTAGCCAGATCCTGATGAGTGGCTGCCACGATGCGCACATTGCCGCGAATCAGCTCACGACCACCAACCCGATAAAACTCGCCACCAGCCAGCACACGCAGCAGGCGCGTCTGCAACGCCAGCGGCATGTCGCCGATCTCGTCGAGAAACAGCGTGCCACTCTCGGCCTGCTCGAAGCGGCCGGCGTGGCGACGCGTCGCCCCGGTGAACGCGCCGGCTTCGTGACCGAACAATTCGCTCTCCAGCAGTTCGCTGGGAATTGCCGCTGTGTTCAGCGCGACGAAGGGTTTGCTGCGTCGCGCACTCTCCTCATGCAGCGCACGTGCAACCAGTTCCTTGCCGGTGCCGGTCTCGCCGGTGATCAGCACGTTGAGGTCGCTGGCGGCGACACGGCCGATCAGGCGAAACACCTCGCGCATCGGCGCACTCTCACCGAGTAGTGCATGGTTCGGCGCGGCGGCATGTTCACTGACCGCCGTGGGCAGCGTCACGCTGGCCAGTGCGCGCTGCACGACCGCGACCGCCTGGTCGAGATCGAACGGCTTGGCCAGATAGTCGACGGCGCCGGCGCGATACGCCGCGGCGGTGGTGGCCACGTCGGTGTAGGCACTCATCACGATCACCGGACCGATGCCCTGTGCCTGCAATTCGGTCAGCAGACTCAATCCATCCTCGCCGGGCATGCGCACATCCGTGAGCAGCAGTGCCGGCCGCGCTTCCAGCAGCGCCGCGCGCACGCTGGCCACCTCGCCGAACTCACGTATCGCCAGGCCGGCATCGCGCAATGCCTCGGCCAGCACGAAGCGCACGCCGCGATCATCGTCGACGATCCAGATTTCTTCAGTCATGACTTTGCTCTGCGGTGGCTTTTCTGCTCGCCCGGCACGTAAGGGGAGGAAGTAAACGCGGTGCGCGGCAGTCAGTCATGCGCGCGCTCCAGCGGCAGGTACAAGGAAAACACGGTCTCGCCTGGTCGGCTCGTGCAGCGCAACTCACCGCCGTGTTCGTGTGCGATCTCGCGCGACAACGCGAGCCCGAGGCCGCTGCCATCGGCGCGGCCGGACACCAGCGGCTGGAACAACGTGTCGCGCAGCTGTATCGGCACGCCCGGGCCGTCGTCGATCACATCCACCCGCAGCGCCATGCGCAGCACGCGCTCGCCCAACCGCAAGCCGTGCTCGACTCGGGTACGCAAGGTAAGCGTGTGCGCGCCCGCCTCCAGCGAATTGCGCGTGAGGTTGAGCAACACTTGTTGTAGTCGATCCGCATCGCCGAGCAGATCCGGCACGCTGGGGTCGTAGTCGTGGCGCAGTTGCGGTGGCGTCGGTTCGGCCTGCAGCAGATCGGTCAGCCGCTCCAGCAGCTGATGGATATTCACTGGGCCGATCTGCGCCGCGCCGTCATGGTGCAGCAGCCGGTTGGCCAATGCGCCCAGACGATCCGCCTCGTCGATAATCAATCCAGCCAGCGCCTGCAGATCCTCGCTACCGACGCGCCGCTGCAACAGCTGCGCCGCGCCGCGCAAACCAGCCAGCGGATTCTTCACCTCATGCGCAAAGCCACGCAGCGTGGCCGACAACGGCGAGTTGGTCGTCAACGGCTCGGCCAGCGCATGTACTTCCAGCAACAGGCCATCGTCGAACGGCTGCAGCGCAACGTCCGCGGTGATTTCGCGGCCACTGGCCGTGACCAGCGCAACCCCGCGCCATTGCTGCGGCCGCCGCTCCAGCAAACTTCGACCGGCCCGCTCCAACCCGTCGGGATCGCCCAGCCACAGACCCAGCGACTGCCCGACCGCACCGCGCGTGCCGAGCTCCAGCCACTCAGCGAGCGCGGGATTGATCCACTTGACCTGCAGTCCCCCGTCGACCAGGGCCAGCCCGGTCGCCATCTGATCTGCCCAAGTGCGCCAAGCCATCGCGTTCATTGCACCATGGTGGGATTTGCGCCGGTTTGGTGCAACAACACGAAAAGAGGGCCCGTTGCCTTGAGCCTATGTTGTCGGCGACGCGTAACTGTGTCGCACTTACAGTTAACCTTGTCACAGCAACCTAACCCTGTCGTAGAGCGGCGGACTATTTCTACCGCTAGCCTAAAGAGTCAGCGGGTTCCGCACGTGGCTACCATGTCCACTTTCCCTTGCGCCACGGTGTCTCGACCCACTCCTGCGCGTGCCACGAGCAAAGTACCCAAGAAGACGCCTTAGGACTATGTCACTGCCGTGATGATGCGATCTCAGACACGCAACTGCGTCGGCGTTACAAGCGCCGTTGTTTGATGCTTCAACTTTGCCAGGGCGCGCACGCCGTCTCGATAGACGGGCATGCCATCTTCCAAACCCCGTAACGTCACGATGGCATGGACCACTTGCGGGCTGGCAGGTATCGGCTCGCCGGCCCGGTACAGTACGTCGAATCTGAGTTCCCAGTCAGTGCCCGCCACTCCGCGCGGAAATCGCTTCCGATACACCTTAAGGGGATTCCATTTCATCCCGTGCTCAATCAGCGCGGACTCGATGGCGTTCGCCTTGCCCTTGGGATCCGGTGGCACGCATCCGGTGAAGTGGACCTTGCCATCCCTTTTTAGCTGCAGCGGCCCCATAGAGACCGCCACATTCGAACGGCAATATTCGGCACCATTCGCCCCGTTCAACACCGGCGGATAGCACAAAGTAATGATGATCTCCCCCACAAATTTTCCATCCACCAGAAGGCAATGGGGCACCGGAAAGGCGTGATGGATCTCGCGGCCCTGTGGGATCGCCACCGTATGGAAGGTCGTAAACATATCATCCGTGCACATCAGGCTTTCAGAAATACCGAACGGCAAACCAAAGCCGTAATACCTCTGATGATCAGCGCTCCTGGGTGGCGAGTTGATCACCGCTGAGTGCACGATAAGAGCCTTGACTAAAGACGGCGTAGGATTGTTTCCTGAGGCCGCAAGGACCTCCCACATCTGAGCCGCTAGACTTGCCACCAACGGCGCCGCGTAACTAGTCCCATGGCCAATACAAACATTGCCATTAGGCGCGATGGAGCTGATGCCGCCGGCCGATTGATTATCTAAGGTGCAGTTGCCACCGTAGTGCACCACTTCGGGCTTCGGCACGGCCGCCGCTGCAGGTCCACGGCGTGAATAGGGTGCAGGCTCGTTCTTCTTGACCCCGCTAGCAACATCGCCGTGAGCGATGGATCCAACGGTGAGGCTTCGCATCGAGTCGGCAGGCGCGGTAATGCGATCCCGATCGTCTGCTCCGTAACTGGCGGGCGGCCACGGTCGCAGCGGCGTTGGATCGAGATCGTTGCCGGCGGCCACAACGAAGAGGACGCCATACGTGCCAGCTAACTCATCTAGATCCCGCGCCATTTGGCTGAATTCGGGCCCGGTCAGCGGCACGTCCAGGCCGATACTAATGCTCCACACGTGCACCTGTGGAAAGTCTCGGAGCGCGTCACCCACGCGCGCAAGGAAGTCGCTTACTGTCGTCTTTTCTTTACGCGAGAATGCACGCACGTCGACAATTCGAACAGGTTCCAACGGCAGTTCGAAGGCCTGGCTATTGAGCTGCGCGGCACTCGCGAGCAGTCCGGCAATAAAGGTCCCGTGCGAGTAATCCGAGGCCGGAGCCGCGGGCGTCATGGCGATCGCATTGGATTGCGCCACTATCCAAGGCTGCAGCGCAGGGACCGGGTAGCAGCCTGAATCGAGCAAACCCACCGTCGCGTAGCGCTTCGCTCCATCCGGAGGCGCAATCTTGAATACTTTATTAGGAATGGCTGCGCCAGGCGGATGAGCATCAATGACAGCGTTCGGCGTCACCTCGCGGACAGCAGCCAACTCGCAAAGTGACACCAAGTCAGCAGGACGCGCCTTTGTGACAAGGTAGCTACCTCCCCGGAGTGGTTTCACTTGTGCGTTTTTATGGACGGCCCAGGCAAACAGCGAGCGCCTGGCCTCTTCATTGATGACTGCGTCATCGAAATCAAAAAGCCGCGTGAGCACGCCCTTTTTATATCGGACATCTTCGAACGGCACGGCTGTGACATCGGCGACCTCAAACGGTCGAACCGCACGAATCGTCGTGACGTCAGCTTCGCCATTTTTCGTAGTATTGGACCGAATCGAATCAAGCGTGGTTTGCGACGAGCTTCGGCTTACGCTCACCAACAATGTACCGATTGAGGTACCGCCAATAACCCGATTACGTCCCGATTGCTCTAGGAGATACATAGGGCGGTGCGACTTCGCCAACGCTTCTCGATTGAGCTCGATCTTTAGCACGCCGCGTGTCAGCGAAGCGCTTTCCGCGCGCGCTAGAACGTTCGTGACCGCTGCCTCCCACTCCAGAGCCACATCCTGGCGGTGAGCATCAAGGTCAGTAACGAAATGCTTTCGGTTACCACCGCCGGCAGGCTTTGGCCTAAGCTCTTTTGGCAGATGATTTACGACCAGCGCCGGGTTTTTGTACTTTTCCACTGTCCGTCCCCTTGTCCACGGCAACTAGGCCGCCTGATTTCCCTGTTTTTCGAATGCCTTCCTTGGCGACAGGCTTGACCTTCACCTTCATATCCGCCGAAAGTTTTATGACTTGTCGACGAGACATGTTGCTCGCGGCGGCCGCAAGGCGCTGCGGTGTCTTGTTATCAAGAAGAAAACGAGCGATCGCCGACTCGGTCGGCGACATCCCCCGAGCAATAATTGATGTCTGCGCCATGCGGTGCAACAAGAGATGAGCCGGCACGGTCTGCTCGCCCGCGATCACGGCACCACGAATACAGTCCTCAGCCACTTCCCGCAGGGCAGCGCCGGACAATCCCTCCGATAGCAAGACCGCCCGGTCCAAGTGCTCAGATGGTAGGAACGATTTCAAATACGACCGAAGAAGCGCGTCGCGCAGCTCTGGCCGCGGCAAATCCATATTGATCCGAAAGCTAAACCGTCGCCACACGGCTGCGTCAAGCAGCTGCTGATGATTTGTCGCCGCAATAAGCACGCACGATGGTGGCAAAGCGTCGATGTTCTGCAACAGCCCCACCACAACACGCTTGAGCTCGCCGAGCTCCTGTGCGTCATCACGTGCCTTCGCCAACGCATCAAATTCATCAAGGAAGAGTACGCATGGCCGTTCTGAGGCGTGGTCGAACAACTTACGTATATTCTTCGCCGTGCTTCCGAGATAGCTGGATATTAATGAGTCACATCGGGCCGTCATTAATGGCAGCCCAAGCTCGGCCGCGAGATGACGCGCCAACTGTGTCTTACCGACGCCTGGCGGCCCGAAAATAAGCATCCTGGGCGCCACACCGACGCCGGCCTCAACCAGCTGATCGGTGGCGCGCGCGTATGTCAGAAAGCGATCAACATCGCTCCGAATATGCGTATCGAGAATCGCGTGGGCCTCGCCCGGGGCCAACTTTTCGATATCGGCCAGTTCCAACTGACTTTCCTGATCGACAGGAAGCTCAGGTGCGGTTGAACCGCTATAGGCCATGAGCGTCGGCGAGATACCATCGAGCTTGGTCTGCAGCAAGCGAGCTTGCTGCAGCTCGCCGTCTTTCTCAAGGCGAGCTTTAAGCGCCTGCGCGTAATTAACTACAGTCTGGACGTTGAACTTCAGCCCACCCTCGATGATCTTTAAGACGTCACCAAAGTGCTGCACTGTATATACCTCCGTGGATGACGGACAATATACCAGTGCGGTACCAAAACCGCTACTATCGTGACCAAAATAGCCAATCGTGGAACCAAATTCCACTTTATGGGTCAGGAAGCTCAAAAGACGGGCCCATACTAGCCCAGCCGAGCCGTCACCGAGCCGGTTCCCTCCGGCACGACGACTTCATATCCCAGACTGCTTTTCCGATCTTGATCGCACCAAGGCCGCGTTCGCGCCGACAGGTAGTTGAACCAGATCGTTGGCAGGGGTCCCCCTAATGCACGGTGATGCGCCACAATTCTTGCCAAAGTCTCGTCGTCCGGGTGCCCGAATCGTGCACCGCTGCTTGAAATAACGTAGTTCGTGCACTGGAGACTCGTAAGGAGCTCCATCGATAAATTGGACGCACTACCGTGGTGGGGCACCTTAAAGAGATCGACGTGCAATGGCGCGCCTCGCTCGGCAGCGAGTTCCTCCAGTGCGGATGTGAGCGAACGGGCGCATGCATCGCCGCCAAATAGCGCCACGGCTGCGCCATGCTCGATTAGGACAACTATGCTGGACAAGTTCGCGAGAGCGTGATCGTTCTTGAACTCAGCACTGGCAAGTGCGTCGAAATCGAATTCACCCGAGCTGCTGTGCTGCACTAGCGTTGAATCACTTATCGCCGGCGGCTGACCAGGCACGATGCCGGCCTTCTCGCATTCCTTCTCCCAGCTCGGCGCGAGTGCTTCCAGTTGGAGTGTCGTCGGACCGATAAGCGTAATGCGCGACGTGTCACTGAACCACATGACCGGAAAGGTTTTGCCGTTTCTGGCCGCGGGGCCATGCGAAAAAGCCTTGTTCCAAGGAATGCTTCGCGCATAAATGGAAGATTCAAGTCGATTGCCCATTAACGCACCGTGCTCACCCAACTCGCCTGGATTGGGTGGGGTGGCCCTCAAATGCCGGTACCCGTTGAACCAGATCTGATCGACCGTGAGCATTGACGCTGGCAACTCATCGAGGAGCTTGAGGATTCCTTCAATATGGTCGCGATCAATATGCGTGACAATTAATAGATCGAGTTTAACAACACCGCGGTCGCGGAATATCTGCGCGATCGCTTCCCCGGTTCTGGCCAAGCCTCCATCAATCAATATCGTCCTAGGAACGTCGCCCTCCAAGGTTATTAGTAGCGCATCGCCTTCATCCGCCTGTAAGGCTTCGATTTGCATTCCCATACAGCGTCCTTCGCAATGGAGAATCTGATCTTGCACTTGGCGCTGAGCTGGGCTTAGCCTGCCTCAACACGCACCGATCTTGGAGGCGCATTCTAAACCTGAAGCTTCTTCCAAAAGCTCTGAGCGTTTGCAACCCGATAGCGGGCACTATCTGGCGATCAACTTGGCGGTATGCGGATGCAGGACCTTTAGTCCAGGTGATCAACTTCGTCGGTGCCTGCACCCGCGTATGCCAAGACCCCGGTTTCACGAACACTATAGGGCCGCATCCGCACCCTCTGTCCGGATGACGGCATCTACGGAACGCGGTCAGTTGAGGGAAGATGCCGACTTGCAGCTGGCCAACAGCGATGCAGCGATTGTCCCGGCCCTCCCTCGGCCACCCTTGCAATGCACGGCCACGCCTTCGCCGCGATCGACTACTGCGTGAAGTTGGGGCAGCGACATCTTCAAAATTGCCAGCACTCACCCAAATTCGCGTGCCGATGGCGGTCGCTGTCCGAGCGCTACGAATCCCGGGTATGGCAGACAATTCGTCACTCACAACCCGAGGGCGGAATGATCACTGTCTTCATCCACCGACGTATGTCGGGCACACGCTCGATCGGACTCTTACGAATGCTTTTATTTTGCGTTGTAAGCTCCACTCACAATGAAAAGGACCGCCCGACGGCACGCAATGGACTGAATGCCTGAACGCAAATCTCTCCACGCCGGATTCGAATCCCGAACGGGTGATTCCTTGAAAGTGAACGACATCACTCGTTGATCTTCGAATGAAACAGCGTCCGATTCCTCGACAAGGAGCCTCCCGTTTGCCGTTGCAGATCTAGCCAACGTGACAGCGTGCTCCATGACATCGCGCTCGATCGACCTGGCGCGGTCATCCAAAACTCGGCATATGGGTGCACACACACCTGTTTGGTATAGCCAAGCTTCGAAGTTCTTCAGCCGATTCCAGGCCTCAATCGAACTCGGTGCTCTCGGTCGAGCACCGAAGGCATACGCTCTCGCCAGCATGAGATCCTGTCGAAACTGCGGCAGACTCCGCTGATCCGGCCCTTCGCCAATAAACCATCCGTGGGGAAGTTTCCGTGTGCCATCGGATGACACGCGGGACCATCGAAACAGCGGGCACCCGTGCCTTTGGCAATGGGTGAGGAAAATCCTCGCCCAATCCAGCCGGAAGTAAGGTATATGACCTGCGGAGGCATCTTCGTGGAAACACATCGGGCAGTATGGGTATCGAAGCCTCTGACTCACCAAAGGGCTTGATACCTGCGCCCGATGAATTTCCAGAAGCCGCCGATCGATTCCTGTCTTCTGGGCATAAATGTCCAGGAAACCACCCTCCTTGCAGACATCCAGATCCTTGAGGGCCACCAGGCCGCTTATGAAAGCGGCCTGGTAAACCAGTTCCTTGCGCAATACACCCCAAAGCTGCGCTTGACGATCGACGAGCGAGGAGATCGACTCACCGGGCATCAGGACCTGAGGCACAAGTTTCAAACGCCGAGACTGCGGGGTCGCCAGGTAATTATCCATTCACGCCATCTCCGGTCCCGGGGCGAGCTGGCGGAAATTCGGCATCCTTGAGCCCCTGCAGAGTCAGGCATTCCTCGCCGCTGAGAATGGCGCGCACCGCCGCACAAGTGATACGCGCCATGATCTCCCGCAGACTGCCCCCCGAAATATCGATCAGGTACCTAAGCGCCTCCTCGTTGCGCAAGGCAGAGGCCTTACGCAGAGGGAGCGTTGCCTCAATATTGGAAACGAGGTCGGCGAACGACTGGTCCAACTTCCACAATGGCAATTTGAACGGGCGCAGGCGTTTGGCCAGATGCTTATCCATCCGGAATGTCTGCTCGGATTCCGGAGCACCCAGGCAGATCAATGGAATGCGAGCTGTGTTCGACAGGTACTTGATACTCAGCAAAACACGTTCGTGCTCGCGCTGAGTGCCTTTGGCAAGATCCTGGATTTCGTCCACCACGAAAGCTCTGACCTGGAGTGCCCGGAAGAGGCGGATGACTGCCAATTCACGATCCGGCGTATGCATCGATTTGGCGACTGGCCCATCCAGAGCCTGCAGCACACGGCCGTATACCTCGCGCATACTGCGTGCCCCTTCGGCGCTGATCATGACAATCGGTCCTTTGCAGGCACGTGCAAGCTCCTCACCGAAGGTGCTCTTGCCCGCACCCGGCTCGCCCATCAGGAGCATGCCCCTCCCGGGCGTGCCGTCTGGTTGCGACAAGATCCAATAGGCATAGTCCATTGCTGCGGTATAGGCCGCATGTTCAATCACAATGCCCTTCTTGATGATCTCAATGCGTTCCTCGTTCGAACGAGTGGCATCCATGCGGTATGGCGGCGCCAGATGCACATAGGACTCGGGACTTCCCGGTCCCGGCGAGGTGGGCAACTCTGGTGGCGCATTAGCCGGCAAATTCTGTGCGGTGTCGATAGTCGTATCCATACGTTTAGCTCCCTTTCCTGCGAACATTCAACTGGTTTACGGGCGTGTCGAAATTGAACAGTGGCACACTCACCGCTGGTGCCGGCTTCTGTGCGTCGCTGGATGCCGGCACGTCAGCCGAACGCTGCTTCTGACCTCGAGCGATCGCTGCCTGGCGATGTTCTTTTTTCGTGTCCTTCGTGGCATTTTTGGTGAGCGATTGTCGCTTCGTCAGGCCCGCGTCCTGCTGGGCAAGAAGCTCAGGATCGTGACCCAGCAATTTTTGCTGCTTGCGCGCATTGCGACGTTCGTACAACGAGAGATGATTTACATCACCTCGCGTGTCGTACGCCACGAGCGGTATGCCATTGGGTCCCTCAATGATGACCTTCGAGACATCGCCGGGGTCATAGGAAACGGGACGCTCGATACCATCACCAACCCATTCCTCGAGTCCCTCCGCCCAATAGAAGCGCCTGAACATTTGGATGCCGGTCCGACGCACTCGTCGCATTTCAAACGGATAGAACGCGGTTGGCAGCATCCACTGCTCCCAGCCAGCGGGAAGAATGCGCTGTTCTTCCTGACACGATTGAAGTTCATCCCACTTTACGAGGGGTGGAACGCCCAGCGTCCGATGTTCTTGCGTGTGGTAGACATTGACGATCTCGTTGACCAGGAACGCTTTGAACTCCGTCAGCGTCATGACCGCCTTGGCTTCAGCATCGTAATCGCCGCGGTTGACGATATTGTTCTGTGTCGCGCCGGGCAACAGACGACACCGCCCCATAAATGTACCGATGAGGCGCTCAATCATCCCACCGTAATGTGGGGATCCCACTGGCCGATATTGGATGTCGATGCCCAGATTGCTGCATCCACGCTGCAGTGCATCGCTATGGAAATCTCGTCCGTTATCCAGATGGATGCAACGCATGACGCCGAAGACAGGCCAGCGACCTGTCAAACCCAGCGACGCAACGAACGCCTCCTTGGGCAACAGGGCGTTTAGCAGGCACATGGCCACGGACACCGCGCTCGGTGGTTCGAAGGTGATGTAGACACCCACGACCATGCGTGTCGCCACGTCGATAGCCAGGGTGATCCAAGGTCGCCCAATGGGTATCGCCCGGTTATCCTCGGACACCAGAATGAGGTCAGCCAAGGTGTGATCGATCTGGACGGTCTCCAGCGCTAATGCCGCTTCGATATGGCCCACCATGGCCTTGAGGGTGTACTTGGCTTTCTTCGCCCCCTTTCGCAACGCCATTGTTCGGTAAGCATCGAGAGCAGCCGCACGTTTTCGCACCGTCGTGTCGAGAGGCGCCCTCAGCCCCTGGGTTCGGCACTCGGACTGAATCTGATCGATGATGTCGGACAGATTTGGCTGGTTTGGGACGAGCCAGTTCTCGGCGAGCTGACGTGCGATAATTTCTTCTACGGCGGGCGACAACATCCGCATGCCTATTGGTCGCCCGCATACTCCCCCGCGCAATGCGTCGACCGAATCTACGCGCTTGATTTGCTTGACGACACGCTGAAGCGTGCGTTTACTGCATCCAAGCTGAAGTGCATAGGATGTGTAGGTCTTCTGCCTCTCCTCGAGAGTCGGTGCCTTGATAATGGCGCGAGCAGCATTGGCCATGCTTTCCAGCTCGTTCCATTTAAGCAGGTCGATCTGTGCCAGAGGCTTCGGCACATGAGGTGCAAGCGCCACCTCCCCGACAGGAGCCCGGCACAGTACGGACGAATCCTGCAAATCCATCAATGTGACGGCCCCGTTGTATGCCGGATCCATCACGCGCATACGCAGGCCCTGGTAGATCACGTCGTTGCCTTTCTGAAAATTGCTCATGACAGGGCCTCCGGCAACGTCGCCAACCGAACGAGCGGCATGTTCAAGGCTTCTTTAATGACACGTACTCGCTCCACCCAGAGATCGTCGTCAACGGAAAACCGCGTCGGCTTGACCTCGACCAGCGAAAGCCGCTCGAGTCCAACGGCGGACCATGGTTCTGGCACGTCGCAAAGCATCACCAGCACGTCCGGTGTGTATCGCCGAACGGTTCCTCGCCATGTCCACTGAATAGTTACCGGCTGCGTGGCCAGCGCTACGCATCCCTGATCGGCAGCCAACGCCCTGAGAACGTGCCGCTCCAGCGCACTTTCCACCCGCAAGAGCGGCTGACAGCGGAATGCGCAGACGTAGCCGCCATGATGGCGGCCGCGGGAGAGCGGCACACGCCGAAAGCCCCACTTCAGTTCTACGCCTTCCGTTCTGATTCGCTCCTTCAGAAGCGACGCCAGTTCGTCCTTGGTGGACGGATTCCTACATGCGATACGCAAAAATTCAAACTGTTTCATCATTTTGTTGCTCCATGGACATTTCAGGCACCTTGGTGCCGATATGGGATGGAGCGCTTAGCAAAAACTATCCGCAACCTTGACAAGATTGTTGGTCGGGCTAGGATGCAGTCGTCGGGGACATATCGACGAGCTGGCAACGGCCTACGGGATCTAGACACCCCGTAGGCCGCTCTGCTTAAGGCTCCTGAACGAGTTTGCTTGGTTGAGTTTTAGTTCTTCATCGTGCCTCCTTGTCCCTCAAGTGTCTGACTGCGGCTTTTCCTTTTCTTGCCGATTTCCGGAAGGTCATTTGATAAGCATTCCGCCCATCTCAGCTCTCCGTCGATTTATCTGCCAACGTTCTTAGCCACTCCGAAACGTCTCGCGTACGGGCGTACCGTCCCCGTCGATTTGGCAAGCGAAATGTCGAAACCGGAAGTTGACCGGTAAGAGCTGCACGCAGGAACGAGCGGTCGCTGCGGAACCCCAAGGCCAATCGCAGAGGCCGTCCACTCATTAGTTCGCCGTAGCGCTCCAGCAGATCGCTCACGAACGCCCTTGGCGCTTCGTGTTTTTCACTTTCCATCGCCATTCCCAGCCAACAGCCGCCATATGCGGCGTAGAAACTATGTCAGGCTAATTGGAGTAGCAAAACTCATGCAAAATGGCTATTTTGCTACTCCATGGAAAGTCATTCGACCAAACGGGGTAGGCCCTCGACGGATATCGCTGCAAACATTCGCAATCGGTTGTGGGCTTCAGAGGTCTACCGGCGAGCGGGATGCTCGTGGGACGAACTGGATTTTCGCTTTATCCCGACGGCGTCAGGACCCAAAGCTCCGCGGTCGCGTGCGTTTTGGAGCATGGCTCACGCGGGAATCGACCCACGCTCCAAACCGCGGCTTCAAAGCGGTGTGGATCTAGTTGAGGTCACGGACGGCTGCCCAGAGCTCACTGGCACGAAGGCGCTGTACGAGTCGAAGTTGTGGAAGCTGCTAGATAAATCGCTGACCAGATTCGAACGTGGCGAGATCTTCACGGCATTGATTCAGTCGCTTGGCCTGTTTCGGGCAGATTGGCTCGTCCGGCCCATGGGCCATTGGATTCTTCCTGACGAGCCTGCTTTCAGATCCATAGATGATGATGCGACCAAGCATGTCATTCAGTACCTTGCCAATACCCCGTCGCTCGACGGCATAGCTCTACTTGGCTGTGCGTATAAAGAAGCCATCGATCGGCTTGATCTCGTCGAAGCGAACTCTTACCTCAAAGGTATGCGGTCGCTTTTTGTTGTGATTGCTAAGCCCTTCCCGGCAAACGTCAAAACGTGGATCGGAGATTTGCAGGCTATCGTGGAAAAGCGGGTATGCAGGAACGACTGGACCGATCTGTACGCCTCATCGGCTCGTGTGAAATCGCGCGCAAAACACGGAGTTGCACCTGAGTCCGATGCAAGGTCAAAAGCAATCGCTTTGCTCAACGGTGACGCCTTATATCGGGGAACACAATACTTCGCGGTCGCGGCGCCGATCGTGCCAATAAACGACCGGCTTCATTGGTTCCACGCAAACCGACATGCCATTAGCGATGGCTATGAGGCTGCCGAAAGACCATTCCTTGTGGACACTTTATCGGTAAACGCCACCTCAGTCGGCCGCGAAACGACCGAAGACATTGCTGACAAGCTAGGGTTGTCTATACCACCGGCCAAGTAGGGTGACCTAACCTTGAGGAGGAAACGGAGCGTCCTCGTGGCTAAACTGGGAGGTAGCACCTCCTTATATTCTTATTGGTAACCAAGAGTTACTAGCAAAATTGTTCTCGCTTCCCGACGTATGGGTCGTGCGAGCGTAGGTTAAAGTCCGCGCGCCCGCCATCGCTTCACGAGTCTTCTGCGAAGGCTGTGCACGTCGCATCGGGACAACCCTGTATTACGTGTGGTCCGCCCAATTGGGCAGCAGCCTGCTGCCCAATTCAGAGCCTTAGGGACGTCATCGTCAGTGATGAATTTATTGGTGTGCAGCGCATGCCAGAACGACGGCCGTTTCTGATCCTAAGGGCATACCCAATTGGTCAGCAACCTGCCGACCAATTTGCGCAGCAGGCTGCTGCACAAATTGCCGCAGCGACGCAATTCCCTAGGACGTCGACGGCCGCGAGCTAACCGACTGTCGCATTTGGGCGACCGTCGTTCCGTTGCAGTACGTGCGGCTTGCCCATGCACCCCATTGAAATGTGTGATCTACCTGCCAATGGCTTTTGGACGAATGCCTGCCGACCCCAAAACATGATGCCCAATTGGTGCAGCGAACCGCTACAAGTGCCACATTTTCCGTGGGCCAGCGGGCTAGGAGCCATTTTTTCGGCAACTTGGTGAAAAGCTAGGCTTGCCCAACGCCACGCTCTCCTTTCATCTGAAGGAGTTGTCGCACACCGGCCTTGTGACCAGCCAGCAGAGCGGCCGCGTCATCTACTACGCCCCGTGATCGAGGCCATGAATGATCTGATTGGCTATCTCACGGATCATTGCTGCAGTCAGACCGATGGCAACTGCGCTGTCGCCAAGACTTCGTGCAAGCCGTCAGCGACGGCCACCAAATCGCGGCGTAACATCGTAGCCGCTCTGGCGGCCAGTCTTAGTGCGTAGGCAGCGGGTGTCAGCCCGCCGAGACTCTTCTTCGGTCGCTCCTCGTTATATTCGCGCCGCCACGCTTCGATGACGACCTTGGCGTGAGCCATGCTGGTAAACCAGTGTTCGTTCAAACATTCATCACGCAGGCGACCGTTGAACGATTCGATATACGCATTCTGGTTGGGCTTGCCTGGTTCGATCAGGCGCAGCGTGACGCCGCGCCCGTGCGCCCAGGTCAGCACCGCGCGACCGCAGAACTCTTTGCCGTTGTCGGGGCGGATCACTTTGGGCAGACCTCGTATCGCGCGAAGCTGATCCAGGATGCGGGTGAGCGGGCGGCCGCCGATCGCTCGCTCCGGCACGATGGCAACCGACTCATGCGTGGCGTCGTCGACAATGGTCAGGCATTTGATGACCCGACCTTCGGCCGTCCGATCGAAGACGAAGTCCATCGACCACACTTCATTCGCAGCGTGCGGCCAAACCAGTGGCTGACGCTCGGATACCGGCACCTTCTTGCGCTTGCGCCGACGCACCAGCAGCTTTGCCAGGGCATAGAGTCGGTCAACCCGCTTGTGATTGACCCCATCAGGCCTGCCTGACGCAGCTTCAGGTAGATCATCCCAGCGCCGTAGCGGTGATGCCGATGGGCCAAGGCCAGGATACGTTCGCGTAATGACACATTGCGGTCGGGTGCTGGGGCATAGCGCAGCGCGCTGGCGCTCATGCGCAATACGCGTAACGCATGCCGTTCGCTCAATCCTCGGTTGATCATCTGCCGCAAGTCGTCGTGCGGATGCGGTCACCATTTTTTTCGCAACGCCTCGCGGGTGACCTCGATCTCCAGGATCGACTCGGCCAACAGCTTCTTCAGCCGTGTGTTCTCCGTCTCCAGCTCACGCAGACGCTTCGCATCGGGTAGCCGACGCGGCCCTCCGATCGATTCGCGAGCGACATGCTCATTTCCGGTCCGTATGTCTCGCGGACCGGTGCCACCAACGCTGATCGGTGGAGATGAACTCAATGGTTTCAGCATTTCTACTTGTAGTTTCTCAGGAAGTTCCTCCCGATGTATAGCAAAGCTGTGCCAGATGGCGATGGTTCTGTGTCTGGTGATGTTTGTTTCCGCTGCGAAGCGGATCATCAAGTGGCGTTTCTCGAAGGACAACAAGAGGTCGACAAGCGACCTTCAGTCGGATGGTCAGCCGGTTGGCTATGCCGGTCAAGCTGTGTGGCGAGCCTGGTCAACTGTTCTGGCAATGATTGGTCAACAAGCTGGCGGTCTGCCCAAAGAGCAGGTTTCAGCGACGACCGCCCGGGTTCAAAGCCCTGTCTGGCTGCCTCAAATCCTAGCCGGCGTGAAGCTGTTTCGGTTTGGGTTCGGCCGCGTCCACTGAAACCGCCATGATTAGCACCTTCTGTGCCGGTATGGCGGAATGGTGGGCGCGGCGGACTCAAAATCCGCAGGCAGCGATGTCGTGCAGGTTCGAGTCCTATTAGTGGTACTAGTTATTGAAAACTCCGCCTGATGCGGGTTTTTCATGTCTCGGTTCAGCTCACTCAGCGCAAAGCAGCGTCATTCGTAAGTCTGCGTGAGCAACAGGGGATCCGATGCGCCTGGCCGACTTGCCTTTACATATGCGTCAAAGTACTTCAGCACCCGATCCGACGCGGAGCTCGATAGGCGCTCTGTGGTCAGTGTATAGGTCGGAAATGCAGCCATTGCATTGCTGTGCTTGGCGCAAGGCCAATCGCCGCGCCTCCATGCGTGGTGCAACGGCCGCAGGCTCAACAATCGCACCCGAGAAGACGATCTGCCCACTTGCCGCATTGACGACTGAGGGAATGAACTCCATGGCGCAGAGGCACCAAGCAACCACGAGTAGAGAAATTGTCATGTCAACACTACCCCGTTGATTCGGGCTGCTAAAGAACAGGCTCCGCCTTACCGCACACCTTCATTGCCAACCAGGTCACATTTTCGGCGTGAGGTTATCGTTAAGTTTTTCATAAATCAAAGACTTGTGCCGTAGTGGCGACGATTTTGCGTGGGAACCCCTCATAAGCAGTCCATCGTCGCTCGCGGATTGCTCCGGCGACAACGATTCAGCGGCTAAGGCGCGACTGATTTGCGTGTAACCTCAGTCCGCTCCCTTTGCGCTTGATTGCGTTGACCTAGCAGGGTTAGCCGCCCGGTGCCGACCTTCATTGCCGCTATAGCCGCTTATGCGATGCGCGCCAGCCGGCCCTGAACAACCCGTCATTATCTGAGGAAGCTTGGCAAAGCTTTTGCATCAGTATCCAAGTGACCGAGGCATAGAAAGGGGATCGATATGTTGAAGCGCGTTAGCTTTGTGCCTGGACTCTGCCTTGTGGCACTCAACGGCATTGCCGCTGCTCAGAGCGCTGTGCCTCAGCCGCAGCAAAGTCGCGCGCAGCGCGGCACACATAGCCCAACTCAGCTTGTCGAGTTGGTCACCAGAAGAAATATTTTGCAGTTGTATCGATCGGCCGAGCCGGTTCAATATCTGACACACACCGCCCGCTTCAGTAGGACGGGATAGTGAGTTTGCGACAGTTACGTGGCGAGCTTCGCGAACGCTTCTACCGCAGCGTGGCGGAGACCTTGACGCTTCTCCATGCGGCACCCGGGTATGACCGCGGGCTTGCCATGGTCGAGATTGCCAGGGTGCTTGCGTCGCGCATGGGCATCCCCTTGGTCTGGATCGGACGGCGTGAGCCTGACCGCCTTGAAGTTGACGTCGAAGCAGCGGCAGGGTCAGCCGCCCACTACGCATCGTCACTTCGGCTCAGCGCTGACGAGAACGCTCAAGGGGGTCGCGGCCCTGTAGGCATCGTTCTCCGCGAGGAGCGGGCGCGAGCGGTATCTATCGATGCGCCAGAGTTCGCCACATGGCGGGAAGCTGCGCAGCACTACGGACTAGGTTCCTGCATTGTGGCCGCATCCAGAACGGCTGACGGTGGCCAACTGGTGTTGGCGGCTTATTCCAGTGAAACCGGTCCGGTGTTGAGCGATGAGCTGGTCGACTGGGCGCAGCGACTGGTCGACGAGCTTGCACGCTTCTGGGACGAGCAGGGACTGCTTGAACGAAATCTCAGAATGAGTCGGTATCGCGACGCGCAGCGCACGATCCAGCGGGCGCTGCTGGATCAGCCGAATCCGGAGGCAGTTTACCGAACACTGGCGCAGGCACTCGTGGAGATCGCCGGGGCGGCGGCGGTCGATGTTTATGCCGTTGACGGCAATGACCCTCTACTGTGCCGGGTCGCCCTTGTCGGACCTATGGCAGATGCCATGCATCTGCTGCCACGGCCTCCCATTTTCAGCGAAGGCCCGACCATTTTCACCCCCACACGCGCCTTTATGGGGGGGGGGTGGCCGTTATTCGGGTCCATCCGTGCCGCCAGCCAGACGTGTCCATTGCATGGCGCAAGGAACCCCTCGCGCAGATGGGTGCCGTTGCTTGCCGGCCTCTTTTTGGGGGGGGCGACCAGCGAAAAGAGGTCGATGCGGAAACCTGCAGGCGTTTTTGCGATTGTCACCAGAGAGCCGGATGCTTTCGATGCTGAGATGTGCAGATTGCTCGATGAGATCGCCGACGCAACCGGCCTTGCCCTTAGACAACATGAACAACGTCGCGCCATGCTCCTGGAGAAAGAGCGCCAGACATACCTGGCATTGCACGATGTGATGACGGACCTTCCCAATCGACGTGCGCTTGACCATCACCTTGACAGCGTTCTCATGAAAGTTGAGCGGCGCCGACGCCGGCATCTGGTGGCTCTTGGTCTACTGGACTTGGATGATTTTAAACCCATCAATGATCGCTACGGTCACGCGACCGGCGACCGTATTTTGACGGAGGTTGCTGCGCGTTTGCGTCACTCACTTCGTTCCGAGGACTACGTGGCGCGCCTGGGCGGGGACGAATTCGTGCTGGTATTCGAGAATCTCGAGCGGGAGCAGGATCTGGAGCCACAACTCGCGCGTATATGGAGTGAGTTGCACAAGCCCATGGTCATCGACGATGCGGTCTTCCAATTGTCGGCAAGCCTCGGCATTGCGTTGTCGGCAAACCACACGAAGTCCAGTGGTGAACAACTTCTCAGGCGTGCAGACCAGGCGATGTACCACGTTAAGTCGCGCAAGCGCGACCGCGCCAAGTGGTGGTCGGTGCAATCGCCAACGGAAGGCACTAACGGAACTGCCATCGATCACGACGGATACGACGTCCCCCCGCTTTCAGTAGCGGAGCGAATTAGAGTCCGGGATTACTGTAACTGTTTTGCATAGGCAGCAGGCGTCAGTCCGCCGAGTGCTTTCTTGGGTCGTTCCTCGTTGTATTCCCGACGCCAGCTTTCGATCTCGGTGCGTGCGTGTAACAGGTTGGGAAACCAGTGCTCGTTGAGGCATTCATCGCGAAAGCGGCCATTGAACGATTCGATATAAGCGTTCTGGTTGGGCTTGCCTGGTTCGATCAGACGAAGCTGCACGCCACGTTCGTGTGCCCAGGTGACCATGGCCTTGCCGCAGAACTCTTTGCCGTTGTCGCTGCGAATGACTTTGGGCAGGCCGCGACTGAGCGCAAGACGATCCAGCACGCGCGTTAGGCCCATGCCGGAGATCGCCCGTTCAACCTCGATAACGACTGCCTCGTGGGTGGCATCGTCGACCACGGTTAGGCACTTGATGACACGAGCATCCGCCGTGCGATCAAACACGAAATCCATCGACCATACCTCGTTGGGTGCCGACGGCCGCAACAGCGGTTGCCGCTCAGCTACTGGCACTTTCTTCCGCTTGCGCCGACGCACCTGCAGCTTCGCTTCCTGGTACAGACGCTCCACGCGTTTGTAGTTCACCCGCAGTCCCTCCTGTCGAAGCTTCAGGTAGATCATCCCCACGCCGTAGCGCTTGTGCCGCTGTGCCAGGGCCACGATCCGTTGTCGAAGATCCTCGTTACCATCCGGGCGTGTCTCGTAGCGATACGCACTGGCACTCATGCCCACGATCGCCAGCGACCGGCGTTCGCTCAAGCCCTTGTCCACTATGTGCCGCACCAACTCGCGTCGAGCCGGTGCGCTCACCACTTTTTTCGCAACGCTTCCTTGATGACCTCGTTCTCGAGCACGTGCTCGGCGAGCAACTTCTTCAGCCGCGCGTTCTCCGTCTCCAGCTCCTTCAGGCGCTTGGCATCGGGCACGCTCATCCCTCCAAACTTGCTGCGCCACAGGTAGTACGAGGCCTCGCTGAAGCCGTGCCGGCGGCATAGCTCCTTCACCGGCATGCCGGCTTCCGCTTCACGCAAGAAGCCAATGATCTGTTCTTCGGTAAACCGCTTCTTCACGTCCAATCTCCTTGGGTTGAGGGATTGGACTCCAAATCGCTGTGCTACTCAAAACCGGGGGGACGTCGGATATCCGCAATCTCCGTATGGGGAGCTCGCATCAATCTTGTTAGAGCCCTGGTCCATTTCGATAAAGCCGAGGGTTCCAGCATTGGTGGATAGCTTCTACACCGCGCTCTGGGTTAGCGAGAGTGTTGCCAGGCTTCTCGGCAGTCTTCCGGCTGATGACGTGGATTTCGTCAAACGTCGTATCTCGTGGCATCTGCTTGTTTTGCTGCGGCCCGATCTTGAACTGACCTTTCAAGAGACTCATGCACGCCGGTTGGGCTTTTTCTTTGCGGCCTGCGGCGTCGAAGAGGTCGGCCTGCTGGAAGCTATCGAACAGCTTCGCGATTTGTTCGCCAATACCTTCAAGCAGTCGAATGCGAATAGCGACCAGCGACCTTTGAGCATTGTTTTGCAGCGATTGGCGTTGGATAGGCAATGGCAGTTGGAAAGCATGCGAGAGCTGCAACGTCGTCGCGTCGCGGTTCTCGCCAAGCTTAATAGGCTTGCATGGTCGGCCGACAGCTACCTCGAACTTATCCAGGGCGCAGTCGATATCCTGGTCGCTCATGAGGAAATCGCCGCCTGCTCCGTGGGCCGCCCCGATGCGTCGGGAAAACTTACCTTCGAGGCCGTCGCTGGTGAAGCCTTTGCGAGCTATTTTCGTGCGATCGCAAGGGGGGAAGCTTCGCCAATTCGCGTAACCCCCGCTAATGCGGATGGCCGCGGTCCGAGCGGTCGTGCGTGGCGCGAAGGTACGATTCAGTGGTGCACACACATGGGAAGCGATCCCGCCATGGCGAGCTGGCGTGAAGTGGCGCTATCCATCGGGATTACTTCCAGTGCCGCCGTGCCATTGTGTCCAATGCCGCATAGACCGACGGCGGTGCTTGCGCTCTACAGTCAGTACGCTGGGGGATTCCAGAGCGACGATCAACAAGCCTTCGTGGAGCAGATCAAAACCGTGCTCGATCTCGCACTCGCTCGTATCGCGCCTCCACGGCCAGGCACGGAGCTGCTGCCCTTTGTTGTGCGTGAGGCGTGGCGAACGATGGTCGTGACGGACGCTATGGAAGTGCACTATCAGCCAGTGGTCAGACTCGCTGTCGGGCATGTCACAGAGTTCGAAGCACTAGCTCGACTACGCGAGCGCGACGGAACGTTGCTCTTGCCAGGCAGATTTCTACCGGCTTTAGGGGATCGTGATCTGCTCCATCTTTTCCGCGCAGTGCTAACGCAAGCCATTGCGTGCAGGAAGGTCCTTGCTCATGCCGGCTACGCGCTCGACATGTCTGTGAATGCGCCCGCGGTGGCGCTGGATAACCTCGATTACGCCAACGTCGCAGCGGATATCCTGGCCGCGAGTGAATGTCCTTCGAGGATGCTGCTACTGGAGATACTCGAGTCGCCGGTTGGCACGGACTACACATCACCGTTGACGATGGCCGGCACACAGGCGCTGAAGGCACTTGGCGTTCGACTTGTCGAAGACGATTTGGGTGCGGGATACAGCTCATTGATTCGTCTGCGTCAGTGGCCGTTTGATCGCGTGAAAATCGATAAGGCCATCGTCTTGCAAGTTGCTGAAGATCCGCTTCGTACGCTGCGGTTTATCAGGCAGCTGATACGCCTTGGGCACGATCTTGGTCTGGAGGTGGTGATGGAAGGCCTCGAGACGGCCGGCCTGATTGAGGCGGCCTTGGTTCTTGGAGCAGATCTCGGGCAAGGCTATGCACTAGCTCGACCCATGCCTGTCGATACATTGCGCGAATGGCTTCCGCACTCCAACCTGCGCATCGACGCGTCACATCCGAAGACAGCGGCAGGTGTGCTCGCGGGAATCCTGCTTTGGGAGGAGCAATTTGCCGCTCTCCCAGCCGATCCTATGTTATGGAAACGGCACGCGGAGATTAGCTGCGCGCGCTATCTGCGTGACGTCGAGTGGGTTTCCGAAGCATTGCTTGAAAGCCATCTTGCAATGGGTGAAGCCTCGATCGATGGGCCTATGCATCCAGCCTATCGCGCTGCCCGCGAAACATTCGTCGCGCTGTTGAGCGAGCTCACACTAATCCAGGAACGTGGCGACGGTCGTGAAAATTGAGCAGCCGCCAACTGCGCATCCAGTGATGCCAACATGCCGCAAGCGATATCCCCGCCGTTACGGCAGGACTCCACGGGGCACCTGAAGTCGCCAGGATCATGATGTCATTCAGCCGCGCAAGCCGCGGAAGTGCGTCGGCCCGATCGTCATCCGAAATGGTGTGAAGCTTTTCAGCATGCATGGACATGGTGTGCGCTCTCAAGAGAATGGTTCGATCACAGATCCAGGGTATGGATGACCTGAGTGGAATCCTCCGGATCTTGTTGACGGCGGAAGCCGAGATCCCCGGCCAGGTCACGCATCGACTCGTTGGCAGCGGTATCGATCGAGAACATTTCCTTGTAGCCGTTTCTGCGTGCAAGACCGATCAAATGCTTCATCAGCAGAACACCCAGGCCGCGTTGGCACCAGTCGTCAGCCACTGTGACGGCGCACTCGCAATGCGTATCGTCGTCGGTCGCGCTATAGCGACTGACGCCGACTTCGCGTAGCTTGTCTTTGTCGTGCGCCAGGGCGACGAAAGCCATCTGATACAGATGGTCGATATCTATCGACTGATCGAGCAATGCCGGGCTCGCTTCCTTAAAAGCGCCCAGAAAGCGGTCGTGACGCGAGCCAGGTGATAGACGATTGACGAAGTCCTTCTCGCGCTCGCGATCCTCCGTGCGGAGCGGGCGTATCAATACCCTGGTACCGTCACTGAGAGATTCGATCCAGTGCGTCCCCTCCAGCACAAAGGGATCTGTGGATGTACTGTCATAGTTGATCGGATGCTCGGTGGAAGGCATGGCGCTATCCCCGGAGGCGGATGATCGCGCGGCTGTTCCATGGCCTGGTCGATCAAGCAGGGTTGCAAGCCTCCTTGCACACCTTAATTGTACGCCTCAAGAGGGGAGAGCTCGGCTTGCCCTTAATCAATTAAGTGCAGGGTCACTCCGCAGGGGAAACGGTGTGGTTTGAGTTGTCGCTCTCGACTTGTCCGACGATGCGCCAGACAGATTCACAAGTCGTAAGACACCTACTCGTCCCGTGCAGGTGCCTGCTCAGCGCGCCAACCATGAAAACATGGAAAACCTTAAGCCGCAGGTTCTACGGTCGACCCGTAGCTGGCCTTGAATGAGAGTCTGAGGTCCGATTGTTGAGTTTGCTGCTTCCAAACCGTGATGCACCGCACGAGAAGTAAGGGTCGACTGGTGCGGGTCGTGCTTGCTTATTGCTTGCCGTCCCCTCATCGAGCAAGCCTTTATGGATACGTTCGTCGACTACATTATTGCTGGCGGACCAAATCATGGCCGAGTCTATTGTCGACCGCTGGACACACGGGCTTGCACGCCTCTGGTCGTGATCACCGCGGATGGCCAGTGTTGTCTGCCCGCCGCACGTAAGCAGGCCGGGGCACGATTAGTGCTACTGCATCCCGAAGCTACCGGTGCGCAATTTCGGTCCATTTTGGCCGCTTAAGGTCGACTGGTACGTCAGTTACCACCCAAGGCAGAGGCCTCACGAAAAGTCGCACGCAGCCGATACCCATTTCATACTCTCGCTCGCTGGCGCCTCCCATTATGGTTTAAGAAATCAAACGAGGCGACAACTAGCCTGAGGTGGAGGGCGCAGGATGTCGAGATTCAAGACGCCGAGCGAGGTCTTTTTCGCGTCCTTCAAACGTCGCACTTCGTGGTTGAATCCATCTGGTCAGTTTTGAGTATGCTGCGAAATTGCTCAACCATCGACCGTGGGCCGGTGGGTTTCGCAATAACACCTCTTGCACCCATTTCTATAAGTCGTCTCGCTTCCTCGGGACTGGCGCTACCGGTAAGAAAGATCACCGGGATAGCGCAAGTATCGGGTTCCGCAGCAAGAAGAGCCAACACCTGGGGGCCATCCATGGCCGCCATAAAGACATCCATCAATATGACATCGGGCCGCTCTCGCTTGGCAATCTCAAGCACGTGCAGCGGATTCTGCACTTGAACTGTCTCGTAACCACCAATCTTGCGTAGCGCCATGTCGACGATTAAAAGCATGTCGGGCTCATCGTCTACGAGCAGCACTTTCATGTGTGCGCCATCGAAAAAGACAAAGCGGTTGCTGGCAAGCTGGATGGCAACGGCAACATCAGAAATTCACAGCGAAAACGCGGCTGATCGCGCGTTCAGCCCAGACCAATTCATTCTCGGCATCGGCGAGAAGCCGCAACAAACCAGCCATATCGCCGGCGTTTCCCAGCATCTCCATCTCGCTGCATAGTGCGCTCAGCTTCTCCAATCCAAGTTGAGCGGCTGTCGACTTAAGCGTATGTGCCGCACGTATGGCCGTCTTTACGTCACCCTTCTCCGCTGCATCCTTGGCGTCGGTTAGCTTTGTTGGCGCGCTCGAAAGGAATAGTTCAATGCACTCGCCGACAAAGGCATCCCCTCCGATTTCCTGAAGATCAATCAGCGCTCGCTGTATGACTTTCATCTTTCCTCCCGGCTATAAAGACGGAAATATCGATAGCAACAGAGCAACCGGGCTGTCATTGGCGCATAGTACACGCCAGGGACGCATACAACCGGTGAAAAATCGGCATTACCCACACCATACAGGGAAGAGAGTAAATGCCTGCAACTATCCTGCTTCTGGACGATGAGGCTGACTTTCGGGCACTCGTGAAGGGGCCGCTTGTCGAACGTGGTTACCGTGTGTTGGAGGCTGACAATTGCGCGGCGGCGAGCGTGTTGGTCGCTGACAGTGAGTTCGACCTGCTTATCGTTGATGGGCATCTACCCGACCAGGATGGGCGCGATTGGATCGCAGCTCAGCGGTCCGCGGGGAATCGAGTGCCCATTATGTTCGTAACGGGAACCTGGAATGATTTCGCCACCTATCACCGTCTTGTAAAGGAGCTTGGCGTTGCCAGGGTTGCGTACAAGCCTGTTGTTCCTCTGGCCTTCGCAGACATGGTTGACAACTTGTTCGAGACCCAGAACGCCGATGAGACGGAAGCTTATTCCGACGGCGACGACGGACTTGGTGAGCTTCGGGATAAATACGGCCAGGAGCTTCCCGGCAAGATAGCGGCATTGACGGCTTCGATAGAGGTGCTGCGTCGATTCCAGGAGGACGAGGGGGCACAAAAGGAAGCGATCAGTCAGGCGCACCGTCTGAGGGGCACGGCAGGGTCCTACGGATACCACGCGGTCAGTAGCAATTGTGCGCTGCTGGAAGAGGAACTGCGCGTCTGGGCCGGGAGGGCACAACACAAGGAATCCTTATCGACGGGCCGTGTGAGCGATCTCCTGGCCAACGTGCAGCACGCCATGCTTGAAGAAATTCCGTTCCCCGTTGAATCAACTGGTCAGGCATCGAGCATCCTCGTACTCGTCGTCGACGATCGTTCTCAATTCATAGAGGGGATGAGCGCTCTGGGCAAAACCCAAGGATTTCGGGTGATCGGCGCAACCAGCACGGCGCAGGCCCTGCATGAGTACCGCCTGCGCCCGACCGACGCTGCTGTCATCGACCTGCATTTGAGTGGAGCGCTCAGTGGAGCGGATCTGGCTCGCCAGTTGCGCGCCATCACGGGTGGAATCCCGCTACCGATCGTGCTTATCTCCGATACGGTCAGCCTGGCAGAGAAAGCGGCTGCCGTTCACCTGGGCGCCTCGGACCTTCTAGGTGGTCTGCCGACGCCGGAGGCGACCGTTTTGGCAACAAACGAGGCGCTCTCCAATCACCGGTTGACTCAACCCAGGGTCGTGCTACTCGATGACGACATCGAGTTTTCACACCTGACGCGCTCGATTCTGGAGGAGGCCGGGATGAGCGTTACTCACGTCACCGATTCGTCCCTACTGCAGGAGGTATTGGCGCGCGAGAATGCCGAGCTTTTGCTGCTGGACGTCAATCTTCCCATTGTCAGCGGTTTTGACCTTTGTCGGGCACTGCGTTACCAACCGCGCTGGCAGGACCTGTCCATACTATTCCTTACGGCACGAACTGACCCCGCGAGTCGTATCGCGGCATTCGAGGTGGGCGGCGACGACTACATCCCCAAGCCCGTGGTGGCAATCGAACTCAAAGCCCGGATACGTGCCCGACTGGAGCGCGTGCGGCTCTTGCGCGAACGTGGTGATCGTGACGCACTAACTGGTCTCTTTACGCGCCGACGGTTTAGCGAGTCATTCAGTTCATGTCTGCGCCAGTGCGAGCGCGCCGATGCAACCATGGCCTTGGTGCTTCTAGACCTGGATAAGTTCAAAGCGGTCAATGACACCTATGGCCATCTGATAGGCGACGCCGTTCTGACACAACTGGGTGCTCTCCTGGCCGATCGTTTTCGTCCGCAAGACCTTCGTGGCCGGTGGGGCGGGGAAGAATTCATTCTTGCGCTTCCTCAACTGGACGGAGAAACGGCCAAGGCTGCCGTCGAGCGTGCCCTGGAGGAGTTTGTTCAATTCGAATTCAACGCAAAAGACGGAACAATGTTCCATGCGAGTTTCAGCGCTGGCATCGCCGTGTATCCGGAGGATGGGCATGCTCAGGACGAGCTCGTTCAATGCGCGGACCAGCGCCTGTATCGGGCGAAGGACTCCGGGCGTCGGTGCGTCGTCTATCAAACCTGAGTTGGGGATGACGCGTTGTCCGCGCTAAAACGCCAGACTACATTCCGGGAACCGGCCTGCTTGAAAATTTGAGGACCATTACATGATCAAGAGCTACGACCCATGGCTTGTCGTGCTGTCTTACCTGGTGGCCATTCTCGCGTCCTTCGTCGCTCTGCATATGGCCTCGCGAGTATCGGCCTCGCGCGGTCGTCCAGCGGCCAAATACTGGCTCGTCGGCGGTGCACTTTCGATGGGGGGAGGGATCTGGGCAATGCATTTTATTGGCATGCTGGCATTCAGTTTGCCGATCAGCGTGTCCTACAACGTTGAGGTAACCGCGTTTTCACTCGGCATCGCGATAGGCGTCTCGGCATTTGCGCTCTATACGGTGAGTCGGGAGGATCTGAGCTGGCGTCGGCTTGTCCTCGCAGGCATATTGATGGGCGTGGGTATCGCGGCCATGCACTACACCGGCATGGCCGCGATGGAAGTAATGCCGTTCCCAACCTACGACCCTCTTCTTTTTTCAGCTTCTCTTGCTGTTGCGATCGCCGCGTCCATCGCTGCGCTGTGGATCTCGTTTCGGTTGCGCGGACAGTCGCTTCAAGCGGGCTTCTGGCGCAAAGGAGGTAGCGCGATGGTGATGGGCGCGGCCATCGTCGGCATGCACTTTACGGGGATGTGGGCCTCGCGATTCGATCCCTCTACTATTTGCTACGGTTCATCTGGCGGCATCCAGAACGGATGGCTGGCGCTGACCATCGGCGTTTTCACCTTATTATTCCTGGCGACGGCACTATTGATCTCCGTCTTTGATGCGCGACTGGCCGAACAGACTGCCGTCACACGCCTGGCCGAGCAGTCGGACCGTGTCAAAAGCGAATTTCTCGCCAATATGAGCCACGAGATCCGCACGCCGATGAATGGGGTGATCGGCATGACGAGCCTGTTACTCGACACCAAGCTGGATGCACAACAGCGCGACTTTGTTCAAACGATCCATTCCAGTGGTGAGCACCTTCTCACCCTGATCAACGATATTCTGGACTACTCGAAAATTGAAAGTGGCATGCTGGAAATCGAGCGGGCAGCCTTCACTCTGCGTGACTGTATCGAGGAGGCTTTGGACGTGCTTGCGCCTAAGGCGGACGAAAAAGGAGTGGATCTGGCCTACACCGTCGGGGACAGCGTTCCTGAAGCCATTGTCGGCGACCTCGCGCGCTTGCGGCAGGTCTTATTAAATCTAGTGGGCAATGCCATCAAGTTCACTGAACGCGGCGAAGTAGTATTGACCGTTGTTTCTCACCGCATCGATGCCGAGAACGTCGAGTTGAAATTCGCTGTTAGGGATACTGGCATCGGCATACCTCCCGATCGCATGAGTCGTCTTTTTCAAGCATTTAGCCAAGCGGACGCTTCGTCTACGCGGCTATATGGGGGGACAGGGCTCGGGCTAGTCATTTCGAAGCGGCTTGTTGAGTTGATGGGCGGGACCATCACCGTGCGCAGCGAACTGGGACATGGCTCTACGTTCGAGTTCAGTGTGCGCGCTCAACCGACTGCAGCAAGCAAGCACGGACGGGAAATTCATGTGGACGGGCTGTTGCGTGATCGGCACGCATTGATCGTCGACGACAACGCGACCAACCTCAAGATCATCGACCAATACGCCAGGAGCTGGGGCATGCGAGTGACCCTTCTCGATAACTCTGTTGAAGCGCTGGAAAAATTCAAGACGAATTCTTCGTACGACATCGCGATTCTCGACTACCAGATGCCGGGAATGACGGGTATCCAGTTGGCTGGGCAACTGAACAAGCTATCGCCGAAACTGCCTATCATCATCCTGAGTTCGGTTCCTGAGGCCAAGAAAGAAGCGGCGGCCAAGGGGGTTGTCATTGCTAACTATCTCACCAAACCCATCAAGCCGGCACTTCTGTATGCAGTCATTGTCGAAAACCTCGGCGTGGCCTTGATAAAAGTGCCCGCGAGGTCCGAGTCTGCGCTTGACGGCGACATGGCTAAGCGGCATCCGCTTCGAATATTGGTCGCCGAGGACAATCCTCTGAATCAAAAGGTGGTAATGGCAGCACTCCATCGACTGGGCTATAACGCGGACTATGTCGTTAACGGCAGGGAAGCTGTCGCTGCCGTGGGACGAGAGTTTTACGATCTCGTCCTGATGGATGTGCAAATGCCGGACATGGATGGACTCGAAGCGACGCGAATCATCCTTGCCAGCTATCCTCCGGAGCGTCGACCGCGCATCGTGGCTTTCACTGCTGACGCCATGGAGAAGGATCGCCGTGCTTGTCTGGCGGCAGGGGTTGACGACTATTTGAGCAAGCCAATATCCATGCCGAAGTTGATTGAAGCGCTACAGCGCTCTTTGCCTCGGCTTGCGCAAGCAACGGAGTAAGCAGTGTTGACCTAGCCGTCTCCATCGGTGGCGCAAAGTGTGTCCGGTGATGAAGAACTCCCAGCCGTCGATCTCGGTAGCCAAACCCTAATCGGGTAGGGAGCCGGTCACTCGGCCTCCTTCCACGCCACCGTACGTGCGGCTCCGCATACGGCGGTTCACGCCAGACGCTGAAGATGACGGCACAGGTCGGTCATACAGACCTGTCCCTTGCCGTCGAAGAAGGCCTTGGGGAACGCTTCGTTCATGTGGGTGGCCCCGGCATTCCACCACGGGCCATGCCCGCTGCGCGCCGAGTGTCACGCACTCCTCTCCGCCAACCCGCCTCGGCGTAACAACTCGTTCGCCGCTGTCGCGTCTTGGCCTGCCGTCATATCAGGCAACGCAGCTGACGCCGCAGCCAACCATCAAGTGCCTCCCATGCCCTCCGGCTCTCACTGAGCTGGAAGTAGCCTGCTGCACAATTTGGTCAGCAGGTTGCTGACCAATTGGGTTCGAGGTCGCCCGGCTTTTTCGGACACATTAGTTAGGTACCCATGGCTTCGTCGTCCCAACCGTCGGAGCTCGTGGTCCGCACGCCGTGATCGACGTCGATTAGATCAACGAAGCCCCCCGTTGGCGCACGAGGTCGAGGCCGTGCTCGAAAAGCAGATGCCGAATGCACGATCAATGGCCACTAGCGGCAAGGGTACCGGCACCGTCGGCTACAACGTGCAGACGGTGGTGGATGCGCAGCATCACCTGATCGCCGACCACCAGATCACCAGATCACCAACGTCGGCCACGATCGCAGCCAGCAGGCGGTGATGGCGCAGCGCGCACGCACCGCCTTGCAGGTCGAACAGCTGGAGATAGTCGCAGATCGCGGTTACTTCAGCGGTGAGGAGATCGTAACGTGCGAAGAAACCGGCACCACCGCCTACGTGCCTCGACCACAAACCTCCAACAACCGGGCCAAGGCTTTGTTCGGTAAATCAATGCCGCATGCTCAATCGAGCCGATAAATTTCCGGCGTGAGGTGAATTGATGACTCTACGCGGCTGCAACGGTCAAGGAACAGAATGACCTGCACGTACCTGCCCTGCAAGACCATGCTTAGCGGTGTTTCACCGAACTCGGCGATGATGTCGTTCTCGAACCAGTCCAGAACGCTTCCAAGGTCTGGATCAATCTTCATAGCAGCCTTCATTACCATCGCGGATTGATAAATCGCGATACAGCTTAGATCGTTCACACTTGGGTAGTCCGTCGCGTCAAAGTCGATTGTCATGACTGTACGATCGACCATCGCGTCCGCCAGTGGTGAGGGCGTTGGTGTGTAGACAACATTAAGGCGAGAGGACATGTTTGGGGCTTCTTGGTGGGAGGCCATTGGCCCGAAATGTAGAAGACGACCGGTGTGCATAGGAAACCGCAGCGACGTATCCCGGATGTGTCGCGGGACGCGCCAAATGGCATCGAAATGTGTAGCAGTGAGTGCGGGATACGATCAGGTACAAAACGTGAGCTTTCACGGGTACGGTGTTCTGCCGAGAAGGCCGCGCTTGATTTAGGCCCGGTGCAGGCTGAAGAACTTATATCAAATAGGTACGTGGGCGCCGATCTACCGTGTGGTGGAAGACAGCGCAAGGTCAATCGAGCGGTATGTCGCGGAGCCGTAACGGGCCGCTAAGCACGCTCAAATGCCGAAAGGCCCTATCCTTGGGCCTTAAACTTTCTCCGCAGTCCTCGCGGACCTTCGACACGCTTCATCTCACGACGTGGCAAACAGGCGCTGGGGGAGGAGCGACCTGCTTTTTTGCCTGGCGCTCACGATCGAAATTGCGGCACCAGGCTATTTCGCATCCTGCGAAGTGACTCTCCATGACCACTCCAGGGGAGTAAGTGGTGTACATCTTGGCGGTCAAGCCGGTCTCCACGGCCTGAGTTCTTTCAACTCTGGCTTGACCGCCAATTCCTAATTCTTTGGTATTCCCTTGATGCCCTTTCTTACGTGCCTGGCGTACGTGCCATTGGCGTCCTGCTCTTCCTTCCCTGTCGACACCGCCCATTTTCCGCCGATGAGGCATCCACTGAAACACTTGCTAACTACCGAATTCCTGGGTCGCACCAAGTCCTTTACGTTCCGATCATCTGTCGCTTCTTAGCAGGCTGTTGAGAATGCCCCCTACGGGGTTGCCGTCATAGATGCAATCTATGAAATGGGCAGTGCAAGGCGGCCGCTGTTACCTACTTTCCAGCCCGCAGGCGCACGTCTCCCGTCGTCGTTCACGTCGGCGACGGCTCCCACCACTCACCGATGCCGCCGAGCCGGATCAGGTTGTATGCCGCAAACGTCCACGTCACCCAGCCACGGACTTTGGACATTGCCACCAACGGCAGTTTGCGCAACCCGCCGATGGTCTTGATCCAGCCGAAGCTCTGCTCGATGCGTTTGCGAATCCGCAAGCTCGTCGCATACCCCTTGTCTCGCGCGGCACGTCCGTCGATGGCGCTGCGCCGTCCCTTGGTGTGGCGGGCGATGTGGGGTCGGATGCCGCGTTGTTTCAGTGCCGCGACGAAGTCCTGCGTGTCGTAGCCTTTGTCCGCGCCGAGCGTGGCGCCGACCTTCACGCCAGCGGCCGTCAGCAGATCCAGCGCACCTTCGCGCTCGCCGGTGCCGCTAGCGTGGCGCACGTCCACTGCCACCAGCAAGCCGTGGCGATTCTCCATCAGGGCATTGGCCAGATAGCTCAACTTCGCTTCCTTGCCTTTGCCTTTGCGGATCAGCCGCGCGTCCGGATCGGTGGCAGAGACGTGCGTGTCGTTGCTGCGCTTCTCGCCGTGGAAATCGTCCCCGTCATCACCGCTGCCTCCCCGCGGCCGGAAACTCTTGTGCGAGGCCCACGCTTCCAGAAGCGTGCCGTCCACCGAAAAATGTTCATCGCTGACCAGCTCGCGCATCCGCGCCAGGAGCACGGTGTGCTCGAAGAACTATTGGGCAATCGCTTCATCAAACAGCCGTTCGCGATTGAACGAAAACGTCGAGTGATCCCACACCGGATCATCTACGTTGAGGCCGACGAACCAGCGGAACAGCAGGTTGTAGTCCAGTTGCTCCATCAGCAGCCGCTCACTGCGCACGCTGTAGACCACCTGCAGCAACGAGGCGCGCAGCAGGCGTTCCGGCGGAATCGACGGGCGGCCGCCTTCGGCATAACGCGCGGCCAGCACGCCGTCGAGCTCACCCAGGATGCTATCCACCAGCACGCGAAGTTTGCGGATCGGATGATCGCTCGGCACGCGATCTTCCACGGATACATAAGAGAACATGCCAAGCTGCTGGACGTCGGGACGGCGCATCGGGTCGAAAGCTCTGCGATTGAGGCAAACTATGACCGCGACGACGCTCCGGAGTTTCTCAACAGCCTGCTAGTCTTGACGATGCTCCGGCTTACGTGAAATTGCGCAGTAGCCTGCTGCCCAACTGGACTTAGGTGCTCTGCCTAGCCGAAATGGTCAACAACCTGTTGACCATTTCCGGCTCTCACAACAAAACCAACACCTTGATGGACTATTTGTTCAACTATCAAGCAATTACGCCGGGAAGGGGCGCGCAAGATCGTGCCATTCAGGTCGGTGAAATTTATCGCTCCTCACTTGGGGCGAGTGGTACCAAATAGCGTCCACAACCCATCTGCGTGATTTCATGGTCGCGACCAAGGGGAAGACTTGATAGCCGCTAGCGAAGTGGCAAGCCGCAGTATTGTGGCCGCAGGGGTATTTTTCCTGGAAAAGACTTTGTTCTGAGCCGAAAGCTGGGAAGTGCCGAACAAGGATAGAACTTTGAGCGTTTAGAGCTTCGGAGCATCAAAATAGATTCAACGAGTTAGGCAGTTCCTAGGAAACAACTTTATTTGCTATCAACACCAATGCCAGCAATACTTCCCACGGCACAAGTTTGTCCATCTCGCCTAGGGATGCTCTGATCTATTGAGGCTGAAACGGCCGTCCATATGCCGTGCGGAAACTTCGGCATGGCTGCGCCAAAATGACGATTTGACCGGCCGTTT
>NZ_JACHCN010000007.1 GCF_014205795.1 Rhodanobacter sp. MP7CTX1 | reverse complement strand
GTCAAACCCGAAGTTACCGTTCTGGCCGAAGTTACCGGCCGAGTGATCCGGCGACACCGTACCGCTGTCGGCGAAGGCGCGGGTCCACAAGCTCAGGCCACCCTTGATCGTCTGCGTGACCGCGCCCATCCGATCTTCCAGCGTACCGATCTGACTGTTCATCAGGCTCTGCACGCCCGGTGCAGCGGAGGCCGCCAGCGTACCCAGCTGACTCAGGCCGCTCACGGTCACGCCGACGCCGATGCTGGAGGGCGGCGGCGTGACCGGCGGTGGTGTCGTCGGTGGTGGTGTGACCGGCGGTGGCGGTGCGGCCGCGGCGACCGTCAGGCCCAGCGAGGTCAGGTTCGGCGTGCTCACCAGCGCCTCGCTCAGGCCCAGGAAACTCTTGGGCTGGGTAAACGTGCCCAGCACAAACGCTCCGGCAGCGGCGGTGCCGCCCACCTGCACCAGCGGAATCATGCTGGAGGCGGTGGTCGGATCGGTCAGCAGGTTCACGTTGACCGTGCTCACGCTGCCGGTCGCGACATTGCCGGTGATCTTCAGCTGATCGCCAGTGCCGCTCGCGCCGTTCACATCCATGTCGAGCTGACCGTTACCGGCGAAGTTGCCGGCGATCGTCAGCACGTTGTTTGCGGCACCGTTCTGAAAGTTGATCGTACCGTTGTTGGTGAACGGGTTGGGATTGACCTGGGTGCCGGTGTCCATGGTGATCGTGTTGCTGCCCAGCACGGTGATCGTGCCGGTATTGGTGAACTGATTGCCGGTCGGATCGCTGCCTAGACTGATCGTCGTGTTACTCAGATTGATCGTGCCGGCGTTGCTGACGGTGTCGTCACCGGCGCCGAAGTCCGACGCACCCACTGCGTTCCAGATGCCGCCGACAGCGTTGGTCAAGCTGTCATTACCCGTACCGGTCTGGATCGCGCCGGTGATCGTGCCGCTGTTGTTGAGGGTGGCGTTCGACGCGCCAGTGCTCAGCACGGCCACGCTGCCGGCCGCTGCCGAGTCCGCGGTGATCGTGCCTCTGTTGATCAGCGTGATATTGGTCGGGCTGTTGAAATCCACGCCCACCGCTGACGTCGCATTGCTCGCGAGGATGTGGCCAGTGTTATTGAGGGTCACGTCGCCAGCCGAAGTAATCATCGCGCCGTAGGCTTCGCCGCCGGCACCAACGAAAGTGGCTGAGAGCACGCCGTCATTGTTCGCGGTCAACGCACCGGTACCGGTGTTGGTCAGTGACAAACCGGTCGCCGTACCGCTGGCACCGGTGGCCGTGGCGTTGACGATGCCACCCGCGTTGATGGCCATGGCGACGCTGTAGCCGGTAGCCGAGATGCCGGTGGCGGTCGCGACGCCGGGCGCCGTCGCCGTGGCGAGCACCGTGCCGGTATTGGTCACGTTGACGAAACCGTCGGACCAGCTGAATGCCGAGACTCCTGTCGCCGTTGCCGCGCCCAAGGTATCTGCACCGCCGACGGTAGCAGTCGCCGAGAGCAGGCCAGCGTTGTTGACGGCGATACCCGCATTAGCGTTGACGAGAGACGAGGCGGAAAGTCCGAGGGTCGCACTGATGCCGGTGGCTTTGGTAGAGACGTTACCATAGTTGGACGTCGATGACGCCGTGATCGAACCGGTGTCGCCATTGCTCACCGTCATGTCCGCCAGCGAGAAGCTCCCTCCTCCCAGATAGGGAAACGTGCTCATGGAGACACCGACAGCAGAGAATGGGAGGGCGAACGCGCTTGTCGTGGAAGCATCGGTTTGCGCAGTGGCAGTGATGCTGCCTGAGTTAGTCACGCTCGCCGCCCCATAGGTGGACCACGTGCGGATACCCATGGCGTCGTCGGGGCGGAAAAAGGCGGTCGCACCATTGGAGGTGACCGACGCCGCGATCGAACCGGTATTGGTGATGGCAATGGTGCCGTCCGCGGAATACTGCAGGAGGTTTACACCCTGGAAGTCGTCAACATCCAGTCCAATAGCACTCCCACTGGCATACGGCCCTGCAAGGGGGTCGACGGACGCGTTCGCAGTGATGGAGCCGGAATTGCTGACAATCGTAGCGCTGTTACTGTTTCGTATCACGACGCCAGCCACATCGATATATGGACTGCTGGCCTGGTTGCCGTCGAAAAAGCTGGCGCTGATCGAGCCGCTGTTGTTGAGTGTCAGGTTGAGATGGTGGTAGGCGTTCCCGGGCTGGTATTGTCCATACACACCGAAGGTGTTGCCGCTCTCACCGAAGACAGAAATGTCGCCTGAATTGGTGATCGAGTCAGGGGTGTTCGTGCCGTTACCGAACATCACGTGTATGCCCATAACGTTGCTCGCATCGACGGCGGCATTCGTGACGGTGATGCTGCCGGAATTGTCGACAACATCGTGGCCCGTCGCCTCGTCGATCTGGATGCCGTAATCACTCTCGGGGAGGGTAGAGTCGACCGTGATGCGGCCAGAGTTGGTGACCGTCGCATTGCTATATATCTCTGCGGCCCGTGCAAAGATGCCCCAGGCGGCTCCGTCAGAACCACCGTCAACAACGATGTCACCGGAGTTGCTGATCGCAACCGACCCAGAAAAGGTCAACACGTGGATGCCGCTCACCTGGCCGACGGAGTCGCCGGTGACAGAAATATTGCCGGAGTTGACGACAGAGTTGACGCCTAGGCCACGCTGGGAATAAACATTGATGCCCGACAGTAATGCACCGTTAGCACCGCTGGGGCTGGTGACGCTGATGTCGCCAGAGTTGACGACAGAGACTTCACCGAAAATGGTGCTTGCGTTGATGCCCCAGTTGGCATAGTCATAGGTTCCGGCGCCAAGGGTGTTGGGGGTACTGACGGCGACGTTGATGCGGCCGGAGTTGTTGATCGCGATGTCGCCCCGGTAGGTGACTGCATCGATGCCCTCTCCCCCGAGATAGTGGCCGGAGGCTCCTCCCAGGACGGATACGGCGATGGCACCCGAGTTGGTGACCGTCACGTCATTGCCGTAGTTGAGAAAGACCTGGATGCCGGTGGCATGCAGATAGCTACAGGTGCTGACGCAGTTGGTGCCGTCCGCGTTCGCGGAGATGGTGCCGGCGTTATTGATCACCGCGTTGTAGGTGTGCTCATCGATGTAACGACCGAAGCCATTGTGGCCGTCCTGGCCGGTACCGATGCCGATGGCCTCAATCGGGCTGGAGGCCGTGATCGTGCCGCTGGCGGTATTGGTGATCAATAGTTCGCCATTGCGGGCAGAGCCCTCGATACCTTCGCCCAACGAGGCGCCGGTAGCCGTAATGCTGCCTGAGTTGATGACCTCGGTGATGCCCGGCGAGTAGCCAGCGCCACTGGAGGCCACAATGCCAATGGCATGATTGTGTTGGTAGTAGGTCCCGCTGCCGGCTACCGCCGTGAGGTCGCCAGCATTGACGACCTTCGTCCTGCCGATCTGCGCTTGCGCCAGGATGGCCGTGGCGTTTCCGCTCACCGCGGTCGCCGAGATGCTGCCGGTATTGCCGACGTACGCTGCACCATACATAAGGCTATCGGCTTCCACGCCCACGGCCGGACTGTAGTTGAGGGATGTGGCCTGGATGCTACCGCCGTTGATGACGCTGGCGCTGCCATTTAAGGTTTGGGCCAGGACTCCCGTGGCCGTGCCGCCGTTCGAGGTGGCCGTGATGGAACCGCTGGCGAAGTTTTGGACGATCACGCCGGCTTGGCCATATGCTTCCACACCGATTGCCGCATCCTGGCCGCTGGTCACCAAGATCGAGGAGACGGCCCCGCTATAGCCGTTCCTAACTTCGGCGGTTATCCCGGAGGCGAGTACGCCCACGGCCTGACCATAGAGGGATGTTGCTGTAATGCTGCCTAAATTGTCGACGAAGGCAAGGTAGCTGTCGGACTGCACCAGAACACCAATGGCAATGCCGTCGACCGAACTGGCGGAGATCGCGCCCACGTTGCCGACTTGGGCCGCCCCACCTCCATAGGCCGACGCATCGACCGCGATGGCATTGCCATCCTGGGCGGTCGCAGTGATCGTGCCGTAATTCGCGACCAAGAGCAGACCACCATGCATCGCAGTAGCACTGACCGCGGTTACGTCGTAAGCACCGGTGCCGTAGGCATTGATCGCGCCGCTATTGAGCACCGTCACATCGCCGTAGGTGCTGCTGATGTCCATCGCCTTGGCCCCAGGCGCCGTGACGTTGGTGGTGATGCTGCCTTCGTTGAACACCGTCGCCGAGGTCGAGCCGTAGGCAAGGATGCCGCTGGCGCCCACGGTGGTGATATCGGCGTAGCTGGTCACCCCCACGCTACCGCTCCAGTTGGCATCAATCCCCATCAGGCCAGCCGCGGGGGTCACACTGGTTGGCGCGGTGTCGCCCAGCACCAGGGTGAGATCATCGATAGGTGTAAAGAAAGTACCCGGCACCGTAGTCGTGAAGGCGCCATCGCAGGACACCGTGGTCGGTGTCGTGAAGGTGCAGGTGCCCTGCGCGATCGCGGCACCGCTCCCTCCCAAAGCCAACAACGTGGCCGAAATAGCCAGGGCCGAACGAATGGCGCGGGTGACCGGCGCGACCGCGAGGTTCGGAGTGTGACGCGTCTTGTTTAGACGGCCATTCGTGTTTGCATTCATGACTTACCCAACCCCTTAAGTTTTTGAAAACCGTGGATGCCGCGTCCCGCCTCCCAGGATCGCGGCTGACCTTCCTCGATGCGCGCGCGTCGCTACTTGATCGTCACCGACGCGGTCTTGATCGCGGCCGCACCGTGGTTGTCGGTGACCGTCTCCTTGACGGTGTAGATGGCCGCCTTGAGATAGGCATGGCTGGGGTCGGCAAGCTTGGACGTGCCACCGTCACCGAAGGTCCACGCATGCGCGGTGATCGTGCCGCCACTTTCGGTGGAGCTGTCGGTGAATTTGGCGATCAGCCCGCTTGAGGTCGCGCTGAAGTTGGCGACCGGGACGATAGGTGGTGGTGGCGGCGGACTGCCGCTATCGATATCGCTGTAGGCGTTGCTCATGATCAAGGTGCCACGACCGGTCGGAAAGTCGTAACCCACCTTGGCCTGGTAGCCGCTGTTGTTGCCCACGGTAATATCGTGGAAGTCCGTCGCCGGTAGCTGATACAACCACGGGGCCGCGAAGCCGACGGCGGTGCCTCTGCCCGCGATCACGCGCGCCCAAAAGCCGACGAAGAGCGGGGAAGCCAGGCTGGTGCCACCCCATTGTGCGTAGCTGCCATCAATGACGATGATCGCACCGGTGTCCGGGTCCGCGTCCATGGCAATATCTGCCACGCCGCGCGTGGCCGCCGGGTCGAAACCGGTCTGCCAGCTTGGCATGGGTTCGAACGCACTTGGACTGCCGCCGGTGGCAAAGAAGGTCCCTCCCCCACCCCAGTTCCAGACGACCTCGTTGCCCCATGTGGTCGTCGTAGCCGTTAGCGTGGAGCCACCCACCGAAACTACGTACGGCGAAGAGGCCGGCCACTCGGCGCCGGTGCCTTCGCCGGTGCATTCGTTGGCGCCGGCGTCGCCAGCGGAAATCGAGAAGGTCTGGCCCTGCGCGACTGCTACCTGGAAGATTTCATCCCCGGCGGCGGCGGCGCCGTCGGCCTGCGCATCTAGTTCGCATCCGCCGATCGAGACGTTGATGATCTTGGCCACGTTCGCCGTCACCGCCGTATTGAAGTTGGCGACCAGACTGGCGAACGAAAAATCCGGGTCAGTGTAGAAGATGAGCTTGCCCACCTGGCCACCGCTCATGCCCACGATGTCTTGGCTATCCAGGTCGAATTCGCCCAGATCCGCGTTGGGTGCGGTGGCGCCGGTGGCGACGATCTGCGTCGTGACCCGTGCCAGATTGTTGGCGTCAGTAAAGGTGTTGAGATCGGCGAGGGTCTGGCTCTGCTCGCCCACGGCAATGATGCCGATGGTGACGCCTGCCGCGGTCGGCAGCCCGGTGCCGTTGTAGATGGAGGGGAAATCGACCGGGTCGTAACCCATCTCACTCGCCGCGGCGCTCGCCTTGGGTTGCGCGCGTACGGCGAAACCATGCGCTAGATGCACATTCTGCAGGCCCATCACCGTCAACACGCCATCCTGTAGGGAGGGCGGCATGTGCGCATCACTGGTGTTCGCGAAAGCCGCACGGCCATCGTGGGTCTGCACTCGCGCGAACGAAGTCTGGAAAGCTGCCTGCGCGCTATCGGCTGTGCCGTCCGCCGACACCAACAGGCGATTTGGCGCGATCACCACGTTCGTGAAACCCAGCTGGGTCAGGTACGTCGCGACCGCCTGGGCCTGTAGCTGCGTCGGTGCATGTAGCGCCGAGAACTGTGCTGGCGTCAGCGTCTGATGCGCGGCAATGAGACTATTGAGCTGGTCACTGTTGCGCAACTTGAGTGCGACCACGATGTGCATGGGTAGCGTATGCGGCAACACTCCCGCAAAAGCATCGCCCTGACCCAGCGCCGTAGTGCGGGCCACCGCGGCACCCATACCGTTAGGGACAGCATCCGCGTGAACTGACATGACGGTAACTGCGGCGAGTGCCAGCGATACGGTCATGGCCAATGCCGTGAGCCGAGAGTTATAAAGCGTCTTCATGGTCATGGGTCCCGTACAAAAATGGGTGATGAAGCAACCCGGAGAACTCCGGGAACGCGGCGCACTGCTATGGCGAACAAAAATCCTTGCGCTGCTGCGGCGCGGTGCATGGCAACTGAATACCTGGGCTAGTAACGCCGGCACGAATCAACTCGCCAGGAGCTGACGTAAGACGATATCGAGGGAGAATCATCCGCAACTGACACCAAGCATCCATGCTGGTGGCACCCGGTTATGCCGACCTATCGAGACGATGCATCGCCCGCGAGAGGGTGCTGCGTAATCGGTTCCCTGGTTTCCCTGGCAACTGTGCTCAAGCTTCCCTGTAGTGACTCTGTCACATGGATAAACTTCGCACGACGGTCGTTCGAGCTACTTCGTATCACTCGAAAGAGGGATACGTGTGTGGGCACACTGACCACCCTCACGACCAACCACAATGCACCCGGCGTGGGTGATGATGGGCCGTGAATCTCCTTCAATCGTGCGGCATAGGCCGCTTGGCGTTATCGGCCAGGAATGCAACGAAGTGCACCGCGAGCACAAGGCCCTCCCCGTCTTTCAGTTGCAGAAGCTGCATCTGCTCGATGGAAAGTGACTTCTCGCCTGTGGCTGGAAGCGGGATACCACGCTTGATGTTGCCGACCGCATACCCCCAAAGACGGTGGCCTCCATGCCGACCCATTTAGATCGCACCGAGCCGCCAGATCCGGGCGGTGTCCTTGTCGATCACGCGATACGCAAGTCGCACACGCCGGCCCCGCGCCCAGCTCGAAAGACGGGCCGCAATATCGGAGACATGGTTGAAGCGCCCCCTCAAGATGACGCCATTGTCGTCGGCGATCCGCGTCGCATGTAGCACGAAGCTATCGCCATCGTTCAGTTCGAGCACGCGTTGCTGGCCGGGAGTGAGCGCAGCACCCGTGCGTTGGGGCAACGGCACACCCGACTCGATATGCCCTACGTCGTATATGGTATCCATGCACCCACCTCCGACTGCTGGTTGCTGATTGATTCACGGTGACGTGCGCAGTACGCGCTTTGATCGTCCGCCGCCTTGTCTACGCATCGTTTGAGCCGGGGTATCGGCTCCTGGATGATCAACTTCGGCAGCATGGCAAACAGACGACCCCATGAAAACCGGGCCACATGGGCCCGGTGTTGTCTTGCCGAATCGCCTTGGTTTCAGTGCGCTGCGCCGCCAAATTTCCAGTCAAGCTGCAACATCACTTCGCGACCGTAAGCGTTGTAGTTGTCTGGGTTGAAGTACGGGAACGAGGTGAAGCTCGAATCGTTCGGCGGCATCTTGTTGAGCACGTTGTTGACCAGTAGCGACAGATCGAGCCCCGGAAGCGGGGTGTAGCTGAGGCTCCAGTTCCACGTGATCCACGGTGCTACGCGACCCGCGCCTGGGTACCCCGCTCCGTCCACCATCGCGGTGTAGTTCGGCGTGGGGCCATAGCGGTGCACGTATAGCGTGCTGGACCAGGTGTCGTGCAGCGACCAGTTGAGCGCACCGGTGCCGACGCTCTTGAACTCCGAGCTGTATAGCGGGTTCGTCAACTGATTGATTGGCAGGCTACCCGGATAGATCTGGTAGGAGTGCTTGAGCATGTCGTTGTAGTCGAACTGCAGACCGAACACTCCGATGCGCGTCGGCTCGAACATGTACTTGGCTTCGGCAGTCACCGAGTCGGTTACCTCATTGGAAATGTTGACGTAGTATTGGGTGATGTTGGTGACCTGGTCGGTGAACGAATCACGCACGACCTGCCCGTTGTTGCCATTCGTCCCCAGTACTGCCGTGCACTCAGCGGAGCCCGAGGGAAGCTGGCCAAGCAGGCACTGCGCGTCCTGCTTCATCAGCAGATCCGTCGACTGCGGCGCCACTTCATTCTGGATGGCGATATGCAGAAAGTCTGCACTCAGACTCAGATGATCGATCGGTGCCCAGACCAGACCTCCGGTCCAGCTCTGTGCTGTGGTGGGTTGCAGCTGCCGATTAGAGAGCAGCGCGCCACTTACCTGCTCGGAGAAATTCGCACCACAGTTCTGGTTGCCGCCCTGGGTAGCGCAAAGGTAATAGTCAGTCACATCCTGATAGTTGCCACTGGGCCCGAGGAACAGGGCCGACATGTCCGGTGCCAGGAACGAGGTCGCGTAGTTGCCGCGCAGCAGCAAGGTCTCGAACGGGCGGTATTCGATACCGGCCTTGTAGGTGAATTTGCTATTGGTGCCACCATCATTGACGCTGTAATGGTCGTAACGACCGGACAGATCAATAGTCAGCTGCTTGAACACCGGAAGGTTCACCTCGAAGGCCGTCCCGTAGTGGCTGCGCGTACCACCGCCGGATGTGCCGGTGAGGCCCCAGATGTCACCATTCTCAATCAACGGGTTGATCGGCTCGTACCACGCCTGGTTGCCACCCTCGACCAGGAATGCGAACCCGGCATTACCGCCGGGCAACGCGAACAGGCTGTCGTTACTTACCGTGGCGCGGGTGTTGTTGATCCACGTATTGCTGGAACCATTGATGTTCTGCATGAAGCTGCCGAGCTGCTGCGGTGTCAGCGGGGTGTAGAACGCCTGGTAGTTCGGGTTGTACGTGTTCAGCCCGGTGTTGGGGTCGCTGCCGAGATTGGGCCCGAGTATGTTGTTGAAATAGCCGTCCACCGCCGAGGCGAGACGCTCAGGAGAACTGGTGGTGGTGCGGTCGCCCGAACGCAGGAAATATACATCCCAGTCCCAATTGGACTGCCCAAAGATGCCGTTGGCACCGACATCGGCCTGGTACATCAGGTCATCCTGGCGGCCCAACTGGTTGTAGTAGTTGTTGCCGACTTCTTCCGGCCCAAAGATGCGTTCGGCATTGAGGATATTGCCGGTGCTGGCATCCTCGATCAGGCCTTCCGGATAATCGATCGGTCCCCACCAGTTGAAATTGGAACCTGGCGTATATTTCTGCCCCTGCCAGTCGAGCAGGATGTCGCTGTACAAGCGCACGTTTTCATTGACGTTGTACTTCAGCTTCAACATGCCATCGTAGCTACGACTCTGGTTCTGCAGCGTGGTGTAGCCCAGTACCTGACGCGAGCCGCAATAAGTGCCCGTGCGGCTGGCAACCGTACTGGACTTGTCATTGGTGGTGGAGCCGTTGAACAGACCGCTCATGGCAGCGCAACCGTCCGTTGGGCTGATATAACCCTGTTCGGCGCCGGTGTAGGTATTGATGTTGCCGTAGTTGCCGATGAGCGCGACCGGCGAGGGTGTGGGCGACAGTGCCGTGAACGAACGCTGGTAACCCCAGATCGGAGCCTGGTTGTCGAACTCCACCGAGCCCAGCACGTCAAGCTTGCCGAAGTCATGGCCGAACGCGAACGCGAAACGCTGGTTCGAACCGCCGCCGCCGTCGTAGCTGCCGGCACGCGCGGTCACTTCGTAACCATCCATGTGCTGCTTAGTGACAATGTTGATCACACCCGCAATAGCGGCGGAACCATAGATCGACGAACCGCCGCCCGGGACGATATCAATGTGATCGATCATCGACAGCGGGATGTTGGATATGTTGGTGAAGTTGCTATCGCCGTTGTAAAGCTGACCGAACTGGGTGATCGGCTTGCCGTCGATCAGGGTGAGCGTGTACTCCGGGTTCAGGCCGTACAGGCTCACAGCCTGCGCGCCCTGGGTGAAGCCACCGCTCTGTTGCGGACCCTGCACCGAACCGGTGGCCTGCACGGCATTCTGCAGCACTTCTTGCACGCTATTGAACCCGCGCGCCTTGATGTCCTCGGCGGTGATCGTATAGGTGGGCGTGGCGGTCTGGATCTGCGCGTTGTTGATCAGCGTTCCGCTGACCAGCACGGTATCGAGGCGTTTGGCTTTCTTTTCTTCAGCTGTGGTCGTATCGGAAGACTGGCTGGCGCCCTGCGATTGATCCTGAGTGGGCTGACTCTGATCAAGAGAACCCTGGCTGGCAGTGGTCGATATGGCCGTTGTGGATTGCGCGTGTGCGTTCGAGATAGAGCCCACCACCAAGGCTGCCAAAATGGCAGCCGCAAGCTTGGATTTCAACATTAACTTGTTCCCCTGCAACGTTATTGATCATCGAAGGGCGCAACCCACACTGGGATTGTGCCGATAGCTAAAGGCATGACTTGCGCTCCGCGCGCGATGGTCGACACGACGCACTTCGCACGAAAGGGCAGCCGCAAATCCGGCTCCCTTGCTCCTTGGCAACTGTGCTCAAGCTTCCGTGTGGCGACTCTGGCGTATGGGGCAAATTTGCACGACGGTCGTTCGAGCTATCTGGTATCCCTCGAAAGAGGGATAGGCGTGGAGGCCGCCGTAGGCAAAAGCATCAGCAGTCCTATGGCGATCGAGAGCGACGTGCAGAGAACGTCAACGACACGCGGCGAGAATTCAGGTTGCGCACGACGCTGACTCGCATCGAGTGGAGTAGATTGAGCACTGTGCGCTGGCATGCTGCTCGGTAAGCGCTGCGCATTCCCTAGCATCGAAAAACTTGGCCCAAGAGTTTCGTGGAGACAGTAGTGAGCCGACTAGCAAGACTGATGCTTGGATTACTCTGGGTCGCCATCCCATTTCAGTCTGCGATCGCGCTTGATCCGACCAAAGCCATCACCCAATACGTGCACACCGTTTGGCGAACAGACGAAGGGCTTCCCGAAAATTCAGTCAACAAGATCCTTCAGACGACGGACGGCTATCTTTGGGTCGGCACGCAAGCGGGCATTGCTCGATTTGACGGAGTGCACTTTGCTGTCTTCGATCACACCAATACTCCCGCGTTTCACGACGATTACATCGTAGACCTTGTCGAGGACCGCCAAGGAACACTATGGATCGCGACCTCAAATGGTGGTGTCACGTCTTTTCACGATGGCATCTTTACCCATGTAGATGCGATCGGCGCACGCGGTGGGATGGCTCTTGCCGCCGACCTCGATGGCAGTGTGTGGATAGGCGGCTATGGCGGTGTGACGCTCTTCAACAACGGGAAAGTTATCAAAACCTATACGGCCGCCAATGGATTGTCTGGTGATCCAGTCAGGCAACTAGTCACGGATAAAGACAAGTCTCTTTGGATCGCCACCGCTCACGGATTGAATCACCTGATCAACGGCAAGATGGAGGCTTACTCAACCAAGGATGGGCTGCCTCGCAATGATGTGGCCAATTTGCATTTCGGTGCTGACGACACCTTGTGGGCACAGGCGCAGAACTCCGAAATCGTGCGCCTAATACACGGCCGCTTCGAGCCCTGGAAAATTCAAGGCATGGCTGGCCACACGGTTGGCATGCTTGAGGATCGCGATGGAAATATGTGGATTTCCACGGCGACTGAAGGGCTGCTTCGGATTAATGGCCAGCAAGTCAGTCGATTCACGACGAAGGATGGCTTGAGCAGCGACCTGGTGACCAGCCTGTACGAAGACCGTGACGGGGACATCTGGGTCGGCACGAATGAAGGCGGCCTCGACCGCTTCCATGACGGAAGCTTTACGACCTACGCCAAGGAGGAAGGACTGGCAGACGATCAGACCTATTCGGTGATCCAGGACCACGCCGGTGATATCTGGGTGACGACAGCGGCCGGGCTCAATCGGCTGCGGGGAAATCAAGTCCGCGTGTTCACCACCGCCGACGGGCTGCCGACCAACAGCACCTGGTCGTTGTGGGAAGATCATGCGAAAAATCTCTGGGTGGGGACATCGGATGGCGGACTAGCTCGGATGTCACAGGGGCGCTTTACCCCAGCGCTTCCGGCCCGCAATGACGTGCCTGCCTACATGGTCGGGGGGATTCTCGTGGACGGCGCCGATCAGCTCTGGATTTCAACGAGGGGCGGTGGACTAGTGCGCTACAGCGATGGTCGCAGCCGCTTGTATTCCAGAACAGATGGGTTGTTGGCCAATTTCATCTACGCCGTAGCAGAAGGCAAGGCAGGCACCCTATGGGTCGGCACCAGCGACGGCCTCAATAGCATTCAGGATGGCCGTATCCTGAGCTATGCAACCAACGGCCTGTCCGACGCGGAGGCGCTCGCATTGCATGTGGATGCAAAGAACACGCTATGGATCGGCACTTTCGGGCGGGGCCTGTTCCGACTCGAAAATGGCCGCTTCACGCGATACACCACCCACGAGGGCCTCCCGGACGATACGATCAATAACATTCTGGAGGACTCCACCGCCAACCTATGGTTTGGATCGAACAAGGGCGTCTTCCGCATCAGCCGCCTTGACCTGGATGCCGTAGCCGCCGGCACCAGCAAAACAGTGCATCCCATCCTCTTTGGCAAAGCCGACGGAATGAAGAGCAGTGAAACCAATGCCGGCTCGCAACCTGCCGGTTGGCGTGCGCGCGACGGACGACTATGGTTTCCGACCATCCGAGGTGTGGTCGTCGTCGATCCCACGCGACTTTTCTTGAGTGATCGGCAACCGACCGCTCGAGTGGAGCAAATGCTTGCGGACGAGGCCGAGGTCAATCTCGCGGCACCGGCGCGGCTTGCGCCCGGAACACGTCGTCTGGAGATTCGTTACACCGCTCCCAATCTTTCATCACCCGAACGAACGCGGTTTCGCTATCGATTGGACGGCTTTGACGAGCAATGGACACCCGGCAGTATCCAGCGTGTGGCGCAGTACACCAATTTGTCGCCCGGGCGCTACACATTTCATGTCAGCGCGAGCGCCGATACTGGCCGTTGGGGCACGCAGGAGAGCACCCTGCGCTTCGTGGTGCTTCCACAGTTTTATCAGACTTGGTGGGTTCGCTTGCTAGGTGCTCTGGCGGTGATTATGGTGCTGTTGGGATTCTATCGACTACGGGTCAATTGGCTGCACGCAAGAGCTGCGGTCCTGGAAGAGCGACATCGAATGGCTGGCGAAATTCACGATAGCCTGGCTCAAGGCTTTAGCGGCATCATTTTCCAGACAGAGGCCGCGTTACTGCGCATGAAGCGCACGCATAGCACGACAGTAGGCCATGTGAAGTCGGCTCGCGATCTTGCCAGGAGCAGCCTACAAGAAGCGCGTTCCTCGATTTGGAACCTCAGCCCCCCAGCCCTGGATCAGAAAAGCCTGCTGGAGCAGCTCTCGGTGATGGCGCGACAACTTACTGGGGGGCGTGTGGATGAGCTGGACATCCATTCGTCCGGAAAGGCGTGGCTCATGCAACCAGAAGCGCAGCATCATATGGCACTTATTGTACAGGAGGCGCTATCGAACGCCGTCCAGCACGGCAGCCCAAGTAGGATATCAATCAAACTGGACTATAAGCCGGACTCGTTGCTGGTCCAGGTGGTTGATGACGGAAGCGGTATCCATTCGAATATCTCCGAACAACCCGGGCGCGGTTTTGGCTTGAAGAACATGCGCCATCGTTCGAAATGTCTGGGAGCTAAGCTTGAGGTGACGAGCGAGGATGGAAGAGGTACAAAGGTATCGCTTTATGTCCCTCGACTTGGAGCATTGGCGCGGCTATGGCGACATTTGCGCGGTGACAGCACAGCGAGAATTGACGGATGAACGTGCAACCGAAAATCAAAGTGCTGGTAGTGGACGACCATCCAGTGGTGCGCACCGGGCTCGGCGCTATCGTTAGTTCTCAACGTGATCTTGAACTCGTTGGAGAGGCGGCGACAGCTGCTGAAGCAATCGCGCTGTTTGAGGCGCATTCGCCGGATATCTCCCTGGTGGACCTGTCATTACCCGATCGCAGCGGCGTCGAAGTTATTGCGACTCTTCGCGCCAAGTCGCCCGTCGCGAAATTTGTAGTTCTCACTGCGAACTTGGGCAGCAGCGACATTTCCAAAGCGCTTCAGGCAGGTGCACATGCCTACTTGTTCAAGGATGCAACGTCCGATGAGCTGCTGACCACGATTCGCACGGTATCCCGCGGCGGCCGGTATTTATCACCCGCGGTGGGTAACCGGCTCGACAGGACCGCCGGCCATCCTGATTTGACTGCCCGCGAGTTGGAAGTGCTCCGTTGCCTGGTCCGGGGGCTCAGCAATGCTCAGGTTGCTAAGAAACTTGCGGTTACCGAAGAAACCGTCAAAACCCACGTGGGAAACATCCTCGGCAAGCTGGGTGTGGCTTCACGAAGTAAGGCGGTTGCGCTGAGTCTCAAGTCTGGTTTGGTGCAGCTCGAAGACATGTAGCCTGCCCGTTGATTTAGGCCGCGTCGCAGACAAGATTCGTCTTTCCCCCCGACTACGTATAGACCACGGCTTCATAGTCGGGCTCTAAGTTTGGGTCCCTTCAAGGGGGCACGAAGTCGTTCGATCACCTTCGCCCTCCATGCGACGTTGGCCACAATGTCGGCTGCCCCACTCAGTTCCTGGGCGGCGCGGGATTTCTCAGGCACAAAAAAGATGGGGTCATGGGAGCTCAGCATGCCTCACGCAATGAGGTCCTGAAACCATCAAATGGTTCAAGAGGTAGACCAAAAACTCTCATCAAGCTATTGATATGAAGACATATGTCGCAATGAAAGAATCAATTCATACCTAAATTCATACCCAAAATGAAGTGCTTTGGCTCAGTGCTTGCCACCGTGCGCAATATCAGGCGGGCGTGGCGCCCGAATTACCGCAGACTGCGCGCGATCCGCTCCCGACGGCCCGCAGCGCATGTCCCTGATCACACCGGAGTGCACCGGGGTTCAGACGCGTGGAACGGGGCTAGCACGCTACCCACGATAAGCGACGCTTATCGCTGTCAGCCCACTGCCTTGGGCCAAGAGAAACCTGAGTTGGAGCGGCCGGTGCGCCTCGGCACATGGCGGATGTGCGTGACTGTGCTGAAGTCTTCTTCGATCTTCGAGAATGGCGCTAGGCCCTGCGTTCGATTGCTGATTTTCTACGAAATATAGCCTCCGAGTGATGGCAGAGGCCAAGCCCGCAGGAACGCCTCCTGGGCTGAGGTTTCGATGGCGCCGCGCCGAACGGCGCGCACTTGGAGCATTGCATCATCAGCATTGAGCGCTGCGCCGCTACGGTCTCGACGCCGAAGTGATCCAAGCCTATGAGTGGCTCATCGAGAACTGCAATCTAGGGGATCAAATTTTTATATTTGGCTTTAGCCGAGGCGCGGGGGCGGCGCCAGTAGCAGGGCCCGTGCCGGGGCACGGGCGTTTGCCACGCAGTCAGTCCTGCGGAAGAGAGCGTTCATATGTTCCGAGTTCCTCCGCCTTCACGACCGATGCGATGAGGCGCAGCAGTTCCAGGGAGGATTCATGCTGCGCCTCGGTCGCTGCGGCGCAGAGATCCTCGACCACCACGACCTGATAGTCGCGGTCATGGGCATCACGCGCTGCCGCCTGCACGGCCCAGGCTGTGCTGACACCGCCCAAAATGACGCGCTCGATCCGGCGCGCTCGGAGCGCCGCTTCCAGTTCCGTGCCGTAGAACGGGCTGACCCGCGGCTTGACCACCACCAGATCGGCGAGATCGGCCCGGATGCCGGGGTGGAAATCGGTGCCTGGGGTGCCGAGCGCCAGGGCCCCGGCCGTATGGGCGCCGCCGAAGAAGGGCGAGTTCTTCGGCTGGTTCACGTAGCCGGCGGCAAAACCGACCTTGACCAGGACGGTGAGCCAGTCCTTGGAGCGTGCGAGGGCAAGCGTCTGGTTGACCCGACCGATTTGCGTCTCGTCGAGGACGTGGGCACTACCCTTGGCCAGCTTGCCCTCCTCATGGGTGATGTCAACGATGTAGTCCAATCCGATGAAGGCCGTGTTCATGTCTGTTTCCTTTAATGGTGGGGTGAATGGGGTCGCGTCTCAGTGGGCAGCGTATTTCCGTTCCAGGGCGTCGAAGCCCGGCTTGTCGACCAGGCGCTGACGCTCGGCGAAGGTGGCGAGCAGCCCGCCCGCCTCGTCGACGGCGCCTCGGTCGCGCAGAGCGACGAGCGCATGTTGCATGCCGAGAACGGCGCCCTGGAGCGCGGCATTGGCGTAAAGCAGCAGGCTGAAGCCCATCTCCGCCGCCTGGGCCTTGTCGATGACCGGGGTCTTGCCACCGACGACGATGTTCAGCAGCTGCGGCACGCCCAAGGCTCGCGGCACCTGGCGCACTTCGTCCAGGGATTGCGGCGCCTCCAGGAAAGTCATGTCGGCGCCGGCCTCGATATAGCGCCGGCTTCGGTCGAGCGCCGCCTCGAAGCCTTCGACGGCCCGCGCATCCGTGCGCGCGATGACGACCATGCCTTCGCGCCGCGCATCGACTGCGGCCTTTATCTTGGCGACCATTTCCGCGGCCGGAACCAGCTCCTTGCCCTCGAAATGGCCGCAGCGCTTGGGCGATGCCTGGTCCTCGAGCTGGATGGCGCTGGCCCCTGCACGCTCAAGCATGCGCACTGTTTGGGTGACGTTGACGGCGTTGCCGAACCCGGTATCGGCGTCGACGACGAGCGGCAGTTCAGTCACGTTGCGGATCGCCATGGTGGCTGCGGCCACCTGGCTCAGATCCATGAAGCCCATATCCGGCAGGCCCAGGCTCATGTTGGTGAATCCGGCGCCGGTGAGGTAGATCGCCTCGAAGCCCAGATCCTCGACGATCCGCGCGGCGAGCGCGTTCGGTACACGTGACAAAACGGTTGCCCACCCGCGCGGCACCGGCGACCGAGTGCTCACCAACACCGATATTGTCGACAAGTACCGGAGCCTCACTCGCTCCGTGATCTCTGCAGACCGGCAGAGCGCTATCGAAAAGGCCGTTCTCGACATCGAGAGCCTCGACGACATTTCCGAATTGATGACGCTGCTCACCCCATCCGTACGGTCGCCCCTCGAATAGCCGCGAGCTGCGGTTGAGCCGACCCTGCGTAGCTGGTAAGTGCGATGTAGCGAGGAGCGCAGTTCTGAAAGTCGGTTGATTGGCCCGGCGGCCGGATGGTTACGACCAATCGTGATGAACATTGAGACACAGCATTCTTGAACTGCCCCGACAGTATCTCCCGGAGCGATTGTGCGTTCCGGACTTATCGCCGCAATTGCCTCGGCGGGGCATGCGGCAACGTGAAAGGAGACCCTGACTATGCCCCAGACTTCAGATACTGCCCTTCTTATCCTGGACTTTCAGATTGGTATTGGTGACCAGCCCTATGCGGAGAGCGCTGCGCAACGCGCCGCTGTCGCACTTCAGGCCGGACGCGCAGCCGGTCTGCCGGTAGTGTTCTGCAAAGTGAAGTTTCGTCCGGGATACCGAGACGTTGCGGACAGCAACAAAGCATTTGCACTCATCAAGATGAAGAACCTGTTCCCGCCCGATGCCAGCAAAATGATCTCGATCCTGGAGCCCGGACGCGATGAGATTGTTGTGGACAAGAATAGGTACTGCGCCTTCAACGGCAATGACCTGAAGGAGGTCCTGCGCGCAGGAGGCATCAAGCATCTGGTGATGGCGGGTGTTGCAACCAGCGGCGTCATCCTCTCGACATTCACGCTGGCAACAGATGAAGACTACGGCATAACGATTCTCTCAGACGCATGTGCTGATCCCAAGGCAACCTTGCATGAGGAACTGATGACGAACTTGTTTCCTCGTTCGGCGAACGTTCTTACTGTCGATCAATGGATTGCCTCCCTTCCGGCAAAGGGATAGTCGTCTATTGCTACCGGCACGGATCTTGTACCTCAGCGGTGCGGATATCGACCTCAACGAAGGACATGGACTGAGTAAAAGTTTGTTCTTGCCTGGAAGAGGTGACTTCTTGGCATCCGAGGATGAAGTAACAGCGAACCTATTCACCGAATCATACTTAACTGGAGATTTTCATGAAGTTTCACAAAGCACGCTCATTTTCCGCAGCTGCATCCTTGCTCTTCGTGGCGCTTGCTGCGACCGGCCAAGTTCAGGCAGCTCCAGTTCACAACATCGTCCTCGTCCATGGCGCATGGGTCACTGGAGCAGGATGGGAGCCCGTCTACAATATTTTAGTAAAAGATGGTTATCACGTGACCGTGGCGCAGCACCCTTTGACTTCCTTTAGCGACGATGTTGCTGCAGTCAATCGTGTGATTGCGATGCAGGACGGACCGACGATCCTCGTTGGACACAGCTATGGCGGCGCGATCATCACGGACTCGGGCAATGACTCGCACGTTGTAGGGCTGGTCTACGTCGCAGCGCACGCGCTGGATCAGGGAGAAACTGAGGTCGGCAACGGCAAGCTGTTCCCGAATGCCTCGAAGGCCCTCAGAAAATTGCCCGATGGCTTCAGCTATTTAGACCCCACTCTCTTCCCTGCCGACTTTGCGGCAGATCTTCCTGCCAGCCAGGCGGATTTTGAGGCGCGTGCGCAGGTTTTCACCGCATCGTCGGTATTCACTGTGCCGGAGGGCCAGCCCGCCTGGAGGACCAAGCCGAGCTGGTATGCCGTTGCTAAGTTGGATCGCATGATCAACCCCGATCTTGAACGGATGTATGCCAAGCGCGCTCATAGCCATACCATCGAAGTGACAGGGGCCAGCCATTCTGTCTACGAGTCGCATCCGAAGGAGATTGCTGCGCTGATCGAAGATGCGGCAAACCACGCGCTGGATGGCAAGTAGAGATGATCCGGGAATAAGTTTCCTCCGCGATACAAGAATCACGGCCATACTCTATCGATCGGAAGGCTGCGCCGCGGCACAACCTTCCCATCGACATGTTACGGACCCTCTGAAGTCAGCGCGCGACAAGGACAGTGTTCGAGTGACCGACTGGAAGCACAGGCCCAACCATTCGGGCAGGCCATGGCGCGCCCGTTGAATCTGATTTGAATAGCGCGATACGGCGCCCGTACGATGAACATGTTCACGACAATGGCGGCCAAGTTCGCCCGGCTATTTGACACCGAGGCATTGGCGGAATCCTCGCTGGTCCTGGCTCCGCTGGTCTTGGGCGCCTTCGTTTCGGAACGAGAGGTTTGGCTACAAGCCTCGCTTGTCACGATTTCCAGTTACATCGCCCTGAAGCGCTCAGACCTGGCGCCCCTCGGCGTCGTTATCCATGGCTTTGCCATTGCCGCCGGCTTTCTCAGCCTTCTGCTCTCCCTCGCTATTCCGGCGCTGTTCGTGTTGTTTGCCGCAATCATGGCGATGGCATCGATCTGGGTGACCGCTTACGGTAAAGAGCTTCGGGCGCTAGGCAGCTTCACTTTTATTCCCGCGTTGTATCTGGCCTGTGAAATTGCGGAGAGGACCACTATGTCCGGTGTACTCCTGCAACGCGGTCTTGCCTTCCTTCCTTACTTGGCGATGGGCATGGTGCCTGTGCTGTTGATGTCGTGCATCCAACATCATCTTGCTGCGCGCGCAGACTTTCCCTATTTGCGGCATTTTTCCAAAATCCTGCAACGCTCTGGATCCGCTCAACTTGTTCATTACTGGGAATCCATCATCGCCGTCACGCTCTCGGTGGCTGTGGCGGCGGCGATCGTGGAGGGGTACCACATGAACTACGGACAGTGGGTCATCTGGTCGGCCGCAAGCGTGGTTACCGGTGACATGGTAAGCGCGCGCACCAAACTGCGTGATCGGCTCGTCGGCGCGGCCATTGGCGTACCGGCCGGTGTGATCCTTGGAATGGCCCTGCCCCACGACCGTTTCGTCCTGGAGCTCGCGGCTGTCGCGGCGGTCATGACCCTGGTCATATTTCGCAGCTACCCGGTGGGTGTTGCTACCCGCTGCGCCTGTGCAGCTGTTCTATTCGTGGTTGCTGGGCAATCCAGTATCGCCGCAGCACAACGGCTGGAAAACGTGGCGTTGGGTTGCATGATCGGCATGGCCTTCGTGCTGGCAACCCACGCTACCGCATCCCGTATCGTCAGGCGCTCGCCCTAAGGCCTTTCTGAAAATCCCGAACAGGGCCACGGCGAGTAAGGCGGTGACGACCCAGAGAGCACTGTCATGCATGTGCGCTGTCATATAGCCGCCGAGCACGGCACCCGTGAGGAAGCTCAGGCTTATGAGCCCCAAAAGCCATGCATCATGGAGCGACACGACGTCATGGCGGGGGATCAATCCTGCAAGGAGATTCTGAGTGGCTCGGCGCAAGTTACCCGTGGTCATGACCGACGTGTAGGCGACATCTTCGACATGCGTAAAGGACAGTGTCTGCAGGGTCGCCACGAAGGAGATACCGGGAATGAGCCAGAAATCATCGATGCGGATGACCCGGCTCGCCGCGACCACCAGGAAGATGATCTCCAAGACCAAACACGCGACAGCCGGATGCCTGACCCAGCGGCGACCAGGCTCCAGTCCCAGCAAATGCACCACGAATACTGCACAAATAAATGCCACCAGCGGCGGCAGGTGACGCGATGCCTGGATCCAGTCGAGCGCAGCGATGTTCATGCCGAGCAAGGCGACATTGCCGGTCATCGTGTTGGCGAATACGTGGCCGTGACCGACATAAGCGAACGCGTCGAGGAATCCTCCTGAAAGCGTGAGCAAGATGGCGACGCTCAGGCTCCGCTTGCCATCTTCAAATTTCATAGCGATCACCCATGCTGGTGGTGCCATTTAGCTTCAGGGCTCGACAATCTTCCCAGTTCCCGTTTCCACTTACTCTATAGCGCGCAGGAACCGGTAATCATCTGCCGCACCAGCAGTCGTCGTGCCGATGCGGTCACCACTTTTTTCGCGGCGCCTCGTGGGTGGCTTTGATCAGTGAAAAACGTCAGCCGCCCATGTTCGCCGCCCCAACTGACTAGCTTAGCCAGCGAATTTGACCAAGCTTGTCAGGAACGCTGACTAAGTTAGTCGACTATCCGACTTCGGCCAAAACCGGTCGCGGCTGGTCTAGCGTTGGCCCCGGGGCATCGCCTGCGCATTGCTGGTAGCGTGAGTGTCGCCGGACTCATTCTTGCTGGCCGACTTAGGCTTCAGCGCGCCAACGTGGGCAAGACTCAGCGCGAAATACTTACTCAGCGCTGAAGTGTTCCTTAGAAGGGCATCTGGAACCTCGACATACTCCTTCTGGACAACACCGTATTGTTCACAGAGCCGTGCCTTGTACTTCTTGAGGAACGATTCGCGGACACCTTCGGGAAGGCGAAGCGCCAATGTTCCCGTCTTCGAGAGGTAGCTGAACATATGTCCGTTGAGAGATGTATACGGCACGGTTGCGCCCTTCAGCTGCACTTCTGGAAAAGTAGCAACCAGCTTGTCGAAGAGTGCCAATTTGTCTGCGGACACCTCAGACTGTACTTTTGCCATTGCGACCTCCCGATTCCGAATTATGCGTAACGAGTAAAAGGAGACTTCCTCCTCTTTCGACCTCGAAGGCCATAATGGTGTTTCGAGACTACGGACGACCTACCAGGGCCTTAACTGTTGTGCTTCGCCATTTGTCCTTCAATTGTTCAACATGCGTCAAATCAGCGCGAAAATCCTTAACTCTTGAAGACACTTTCTGAATCGGACTCATTATAACCCCGCCGTTCCAGCGCATTCCAAAGAAGGGCCTCTTCCATGTCAGCGAGGACCTGGTAGGCAGTTCGACCATCAAAGGACCGATGATGGGAAGCCATCCACTTTGCTGCTCGGTGTCGCTCGCCCAATTCGGTAAGCAGCGTCTCCGCTAGATGCACCTGGCGCACTACCAGAGTATCGAACGCGCTCAGATGGACCGCTTCCCGAAGGGTATTGGAAGTATTGGGGACTTGGAATAGCGCGCTGACAGCGACAGCGCCATCGTCGAAGTCCGCGCCGCCGCGATCAATCCGAGCGACGTCAAGAACCTCGCCGGGGCGATGAGCCAGACCACCCTCCCCCGTGTTCCAGGGCGCGACTTCGCTGGCATCGTTGTCGAGGGGCCGTCCGAATGGCTTGGCAAAGAGGTATGGGGCAGCGGTGGGCAGTTCGGCTTTACCATCGATGGAGCGCACGCCGAATTCATGCGCGTGCCTCTAGAAGCGTTGTCGCAGAAACCGGCATGCCTCAGCTTTGTCCAGGCAGCCAGCGTTGGCGTGGCTTACACCGTAGCCTGGCAGGGCCTGATTGAATATGCCCGCACCGGCCATGGCGAGACGGTTGCCGTGATCGGCACTGCCGGCAGCGTGGGTCAGGCAGTGACCCAGCTCGCACGCTGGCGTGGGAGTCGAGTCATCGGCATAACCCGGGAACCGTTGTCAGCTTCCGACGCAGCCCTATTCGACGGCACCTTACTATCTGACGCTGACCTGCCCGAACGCCTTCGGCAGTTAACCGAAGGCAGGGGCGCGGACGTCGTCTACGATGCGGTGGGTGGCGTGATGTTTGAAGCGGCGCTGCGCTGTCTTGCTCATCGATGCCGGCTGGTGGAGATCAGTGCGACAGGAGCCAGCCGCGTAAGCTTCGATGTTCGCGACTTCTATCACAATGAATCGCAGCTGTTCGGAGCCGACTCGCTCAAGCTCGACGGTGCTCAGACGGCACGGCTTCTTGATGAGGTAGCGCCGCTGTTTGACGATGGGACTCTGCAGGCTCCGCAGGTGCAGAACACCATTCCCTTGATCCACGCCGTCGACGCCTACCAGCGAGTGGCCCGCGGTGAAGGTGGCCGCCAAGTCATCGTTCAGGGGGCCATGGAGTGAGAGCACGCTCTGAAGGTCATGTCGGCCGATATGCACTACTAGCCGTAGCCCGTCGCACGAAAGGAGAAAACCGCGGCACGTAGTGCAAGTGGCACGCATGGAAGATCGACACCTCAGTCCGCCCTACCCCCGATAGCCTGCCCTAACCGCCCTACCTCGACGCTACCCGTTTTCGCGTCGTCCACCACGCCGACCAAGGCATTGAAGCCTTCTGGCGCAATCCAACGAGCACTTGGCGGACATCGTGTTCCGATTCCGGCCACAGGCACTACAATGCGCGACTTTTTCTCTGTTATCGGACCGCGCTGACTTTGATGGATATTGTCGTCAACGAAGAACTCAAGGCCTATATTGATCCTCTGACACCGGAGGAATACGAGTCGCTGGAGCGCAGCCTTCTTGTAGAGGGCTGCCGCGATGCCTTGGTGTTGTGGGGCGGCGTATTGGTGGATGGCCACAATCGCTACGGCATCTGCCAGAAGCATGGGTTGCCGTTCCAGACGGTGCAAAACCCGTACTTCAAGTCGATCGAAGACGTGCATCTGTGGATGATCGAGCAACACCTGGGCCGGCGCAGTGTGTCGGATTTCCAGCGTGGCGTTCTGGCGCTGCGCAAGCGCGAGATCCTGGCACAGCGATCCGCCGCCCAGGCATCTGCATCCACGGCGCCCACGACCGATCACGAGGACGTGGCAGCCCCCATCGGCGAACCAGCCTCTGCCACCACAGCCCCCAGCGAGCGGCCACCTAGCCGAGAGGCGCTCGCACGCGAGGCCAAGCTCAGCGGCAATCAAGTGGCACTCATCGAAAAGATCCAGAAGCATGCGACAGCCGAAGTCGTGGCAGCCATACGTTCGGGCACGATCTCCATCAATGCTGCGGCCGCCGTCGCGAGCCTTCCGGAAGACGAGCAGCGAGAGGCCGCATTGGCAGGAAGCAAAAAACTCAAGGAAGCGGCCAAGCGAGTGCGCGAATCCAAGCGCAAACCGCGGGAAGCCGCCGCCAAAGAGTCGATCGCACCTCCACCCGAGACAGACTTCAATGACGGCATAGACGAACTTGCGCGGCTCCGCAAGCAAGTGGCCGAGCTTCAAGAAGAAAACGCGACGCTGCGCGAGGAAATCGCGGATTTGCAGGCAGCGCTGACCTAACTTGGCGCGACCACATCCGTTGACGGCGACCGCGAAGGCGGCAGCCAAACGATTTTGACGTCTGCCGCTAGAATCAGACGAACCTGCTTCATGAACCTCCGGCGAGCCATCCGATTGCCGAAACCAAACGTCAAGGCGCCTAACCGGTGGAATCGGCGATTCGTCTGACCAGACAACGCACCGAAACCACCCGCCGCGTTGGCGCGATGGGCGGGTTACTAACGCCGGGACTCAGCAATGGTGCGCTCTTTGCGATCACATTGGGCGGCGCATGGAATCATTGGTTTCCTGCCGTTCCCTTGGGCAGCTTCGCGATCGTTGGTGCCGCTGCATTTCTCGCGACGTCAATGCGAATGCCCTTGAAGGCGATCGTACTGTTGCTCGAATTCACACGGGTAAACCAGGCGTTTCTGGTTCCCATGCTGTTAGCAGTCGCCGGCTCGGGCGGGATGGCGATGCTGGTTGAGCACTTCCGCACCATACCGATTCACGACGCAGCCCCGGATGTAGTAGCGCCACTGGTGTACACGGGAATCGCGACCGCACCACTACCACCGACGTCGGCAGGATCGCCGTAAGGCTGCGAACGGCAACCCCCTGTTCGATACTTCGCGCAAGAGACCAGAAGTCATGTCGATGCCGATCACTCGATCAGCGGGCCAATCCCGGAACTACTTTTTCTGTTACGTCCCGCAAAGTAAGAGTGTTACTTCGCCCGAGCACCGACCGATTCTAAAAGCACATAACACATTTATTTGCGACCGGCCCAAGCGAGCGGCGCGTGAATCCCACCAACAAACTTGACTCCAGTTGATTGCAAGCGGTGCAGCTGCGTGATCGCCCACGGCCCTATTGACGAAGAGACACCCGGCTCTGTCGCCACGGCTGGTTACAGCTGGTTATCAAGCCACTCAACGATGTTGCGCACGGTATCGCCATAGAATGTCTGGTACATCTCGCGTGTTACATAGCCAATATGGGGCGTGGCCAATACGTTCCTGAGCGTGCGCAACGGGTGGGTCAGTTCTAGCGGCTCAGTGTCGTAAACATCGATGCCCGCACCCGCGATCTGGCCACTCTGGAGTGCGTCAATCAGTGCCGCTGTGTCGACGATCGGGCCGCGTGACGTGTTGACAATGCGACTGGTTGGTTTCATTTGAGCAAGTTCCGCCGCACCGACCAGGCCGTGTGTGCGCTCGCTCAGGCGGACATGGATCGACAGGAAGTCAGAGGTCGAGAACAGCACATCCTTCTCCACCCGCAGTATGCCCTTTGATTCCGCACGCTCGTTGGTCAGATTCTGGCTCCAGGCGATCACGTTCATCCTGAATGCGCGTCCGATCACGCCAACCGCCGATCCGATGTGGCCAAGGCCTAGAATGCCGAGGGTCTTGCCCGCTAGCTCAGTTCCAAGGGCCGTCTGCCAGCCGCCTTCACGCAGGGATTGATTCTCGGAAGATATATTTCTGGCCATGGCCAGAATCAGGGCCCATGCCAATTCGATGGCCGGCGTAGATGAGTACCCGGTGTTCATGACCTTGATCCCTCGCTCTGCCGCCGCGTCCAGATCGATCGACGCATTGCCGGCGCCTGTCGATGCGATCAGCTTGAGACGGGGAAGGCGTTCGATGATGGTACGACTCAGCGGCGTGCGCTCGCGCATCACGCTCACCACGTCGAATGGTTTCAAGCGATCGACAAGACGGTCCACCTCCATCAAATGATCATGGAACACCGTGATCTCTGCGCGTCCCTCAAGTGGCGACCAGTCTGCCATATCGAGCGCGACGCTCTGGTAATCGTCCAGAATCGCGATCTTTGCAAGCGATGAGGTGGCCATGGTATTGCTCCCGAACTGAGTGTGTTGAGTACCTTCACTTGCGACTGTCCGAGACCAGTGCCTTAGCCTCGTTGATTTCTTCGATGGTGGCGACCTTGGCTGTCCGGCCGGCCAGTAGGCCGATAAAGCCAACCATCGATCCGGTAGACCGGGCTGCCCTCAATTCTGCGCTGCCATCGGGCAGCAAATCCAGCTCGATCCGCTCCCCTGGCTTGATACCGAGGTGTTGCAGCAGGTCTCTCCACAAGGTGACTCGTGCCCTTCCCTCGCGTTGACAGCGGCGTCGTCGAAACGCGACTGGGTGGGCTTGTTAAGTCGCTCTTCAGTGTGCCGTGCATACGCATCATCGCTTGGGCCGGCTCGCAATCCGCGATCAAAGCACCCGCTGCACGCACCGCAGGATGTACGTCCCCGCGTGCACGCGGTATCCGACGATGCAGGGTAGGTCTCAACACGTGCGACTCGCGGGTGCTTCAATCAGCAGCCGATTTTTGAGATCTATCGATGGATCCCCTGCCCAACCTTATCCCCAACCACCCTCCCCTGACAGCGCTTCGCTTCGCTTGCGGTGCGCTCGGCGCGTGCTTTAAATCCAAGACGTGGGTGATCGTTCTGCTTCTGGGTATCAGCTCCACAGCACTATGTGCTCCCATCCCTGTGAGCCCTCTCTTTGGAGGGGTTCTCCACGCCAGGGGTCCTCATGGCGTTTACACAGAAATCCGATTCGAGCCGCATCGCCTGATAGCGCGCGTGCATGAACCCCACGAGTGCGTCTTGACTGCGCACCTTGTGCACGGAGATCCGCATACCAGCCGTTACGCCATCGAACCCCCTCGTGGCGGACGCTTCTGCGATGAACTAGTCGATGGGGAAATTGTGATCCATCCGCATTCGCCGAATGACGTGATTGCCGAATTCCGGTCGCCACGAATGGATTGGTCAGGGCGCTTTCGCCGCCACGCACAGGCTCACTGATAGCTTATCGAAGGGGTGCAGGCGCAACTACCCGAGATAACAAGGACAAACCGCGCAGTGGTCCGAAGCAAACCGGTGGTGACTGAGTCCTGCAAACCGGCGCAGGGCTGTTTGCAGGACAGACACCCGTTGTGTTGTGCCATGACCATTCTGAAATTCACGAAATCGTCATAAGTGCTGGATAAGCTCCGGGAGTCTGTCGAACTGGCTCTCCCTGCCCGGTCTCAATGGTCGCAAGGGCTCAATGTTCGATAAGCACAAGACATGGTCGAAGCTGTTTGCGGAGAAAGGCGCTTCGCTGCATAGCTACCTTTTGCGCCGCGTGGCCCATCGCTGGGACGCGCAGGATCTGGCGCAGGAGGTGTATCTGCGCCTGTTGCGTATCGATCCGGCCGATGCGGCCAGTATCCGTAACCCCGAGGCGTATCTCTTTACCATTGCCGCCAATCTGATCAAGGAGCGTGCGGTGATGCGCCAGCAATCTCCGCTTAGCAGTGAGGGGTTGGAAGAGGTCATCGAGCAACTCAGCACGCCTTGCAGCGCCGAGGCGGACATGGATCGCGAGTTGCGCCAGCAGCGACTAGGTGTGCTCATCCAGCGTCTTTCGCCCAAGTGCAGGGCTGTTCTCGTGATGCACTATCGCGATGAGCTGTCCTATCGTGAAATTGCCGGGCGGCTCGCGATTTCGACAAATATGGTGAAGAAATACATCGTCAAAGGATTGGCTGCATGTCGCCAAAGGATGGCCGATTATGAGTAAGACCACGAACTTTGAGGCTGGGCGTCGCGCACGCCGGATAAGCGAGCAGGCGGTGGCCTGGTATCTCGAACAGCAGGATCATCCCAGCGAACGCCAGCGCGCCGCGTTCCTGGCCTGGTTGCACGTTTCGCCTGCGCATGTGGCTGAATACCTGGCTATCGCGCAGATGCATGGCGACCTCAAGGCTGCCGCATCGATGGAAACGATGGCGGCCGCCGACTTGGTGGAGCAGGCAAGGCGCGAGAATCCTGTCGTGGTATTTCCCCTTGTTGTGGCCGACATGGCACGCGAAAGCCTGGCTTCGCCGCAATATCGCCATCCATGGCGCCGCACGCTCGCGCAAGCCGTTGCATGCGCCGCGATCGTGGCGTTGGTGTTGCTGGCCGGTTGGCAGTGGCGGATGACAGCGGGCAATCTTCGGGAAAGCTATGCAGCAGACGCGGATTCCATTCGTGACGTTCGACTTCCAGACGGAAGCCTGATCCAGCTCGCCCGAAACAGCCAGATCCAAGTACGTTTCGATGCCCGCTATCGCCAAGTCGAGGTCATTCGCGGCAACGCATTGTTCGCGGTCGGCAAGGATCCGAGCCGGCCCATGCTGGTGCGCGTCGATGGACATATCTTGCAGGACATCGGCACCGTCTTTGACGTCAAGCGCGATGCGGACAGCGATTCGCTGACGGTGATAAGCGGCCGCGTCCGTGTGTGGAATGCTCCGCGGGAAGGGGCCGGCGAGATAAAGATTGACGTCCCCCAAGTGCAAAGAAGCGGCGACAAGATCGCGGATCTAACGGCGGGCGAGCAAATTCAACTGAGCTCATCCGGCATCGGGACGATCCGGCCAGGGCAAGTCGAACAGGCGACAGCATGGCTACCCAGGGACATCCGCTTCCAGCACGAAACAATCAGTGATGTCGCACAGCGTTTCAACGCGTACACATCCACGCCGCTGGTCATTGAGGATGCGCGAATCGCTGATATGCAGATCAGCGGTGTATTTCACGCGAATGATCCGCAGGCTTTCAGTGCGTATCTGGCGACGTTGCCTGGCGTGCGCGTAGTGCACGACAGCGATCGGGTACGCGTAATCGCCTCGTCGGGCGCTGGCGATACCAAGGCTGGATCGCTGTAAGAAAAAATTCACGAAACGGGCGGTACCCGATCGCCGCGCCGGAGACTCTTAGATAGGTATCGGTCAGAACACAGCGCATTGAGTGCCTGTGTCGGCCAACTTCCCGATCCCTTCAAAGGTCTCGCCAAAAATGCGCAATCGTCTTGCCCTTCAAATAGCCCTTGTGCTCGCCAGCAACTCGCCGTGGCTTGCTTTCGCCGAAACGCCCGTGCCGACACAGCACACCGCAGCCATCGCGGCCATGCCGCTCGCGCAGGCACTGGATCGCTTCGCTCATGAAACGGGCATGCAGATCGTCTATGGATCGAAGATTGCCGATAGCGTGCGCAGCCCCGGTGCAGCAGCGGGACTAGCGTCGGTGCAGCAGTTGCAACAGCTGTTGAAAGGCACTGGACTTACCTATCGCTTCATCACGCCCGGTACGGTGACGATCGTCCCGGGAAACGTGTCGTCGAGTGCCGTGTTGCCAGCCGCCCCTGCCCCGACGACAACAGGTAGTAACCCTTCCGGCCCCAACGGTGGCGGTACGCCCACTGCAAGCAACAACACCAAGGAACTCGATCAGGTGGTCGTCACCGCGCGATCCGGTGTGGGCGTCCGCACGAAAGCGGAGACGAGCTACTCGATCACCACCATCGATGAAGACCGGTTGCGCATGGAAGCCCCAACGAGCGTCACCGACGCCGTGAAGTCCGTGCCGGGATTTTGGGTGGAGGATTCCGGCGGTGAGGCCAGCGGCAACATTCGGGCACGGGGCATCCCGGTCGACGGCTTCGGTTCGGTAAACCTGCTCGAAGACGGCATTCCTGTGCAGCACGATCCCGCTCTGGGGTACCTCAATGCGGATCAGGCCTTTCGTCTCGACGAAACCATCGATCGCATCGAAGTCGTGCGCGGCGGCCCATCGTCAATTTTCTACTCCAACGCACCGGCGGGCGCGATCAACTTTATTCCGCGCCAGGTAGATGACGTGGCCGAAGGGCTCATTAAATATACGGTCGGCAACTATGACCTGAATCGCGTGGATTTCTGGTACGGCACGCCGCTTGGAGATGGCTGGAAGTTGAGTACCGGCGGTTTCTATCGGGTCGATGACGGCATTCGCGATCCCGGCTTCAATAACGACAAGGGCGGCCAATTGCGTGCGACGCTTTCGCGTACGTTCGAAAACGGTGATGTCAGCTTCGACGTGAAGCACATGGACGACAAGGTGGCGCTTGACCTTGGCATTCCCATGTATAGGAACCCGAGTGGAGATCTCGTGGCGGTGCCAGGCGTGAACGGTAATTACGGTACGCTGGCCGGCCCCGAGACTGAGCACATGCAGTTGCAACAGGGCAACGGAAGCGACTACAACTTCGATAACAGCCTCGGCACGCAAGTGAAGCGTACCCAACTCACCTTCAAGTTTGACTACAACCTCGGTGATGATTGGAAGGTCGCCGAGGGTCTGCGCTACAGCGATACCGACACCCAGCGTAATGGCGTTTATCCGAATGCCGTAGAGACAGCAGCGACCTTCCTGGCTTCAGCGCAGTCTCGGCTGGCCGAGTACTATCCTGCGGCCAGTGGCATGCAGCTTCAGTACGTCAATGCGCCGAATCAAGTGTTCAATAACGCGAATCAGAACGGTAACGGCCTGGTCGTGCTCGGCGGCTTGCGGGGCATCACCATGCCGATGAACGAAATCACCAGCGACACGCGTCTGATGCGAAAATTCGAATTTGGCGACCAGACGCACGATGTCACGTTCGGCTATTACTATGCGCATTTCGACCAGAGTTTTGATCGGTATTCCTCATCCGTATTGATGGATGCATCCGATAACGCGCGCCTATTGAATCTGGCTGCGGTAAACGCCAACGGCACCCCCATTGGCATGCTGACTGACAACGGCATCTACGCGAACGGCTACGAATGGGCACACGCAAGCGGTACATCAGCGACCAATGCGTTCTACTTTTCCGACGAATCGCAGGTCACGGACAAGCTACGCATAGACGCGGGCGCACGCTGGGAGAAGGTGAATACGCAGGGCTGGACTGAAAGCCCGGAGACGGTGAATCTCGGCACGCCCTGGAGCTCGAACATCCTCACTGGCAGTGGTCAGTTCGTGGATTACAACCATAGCTTCGACAAGCTTGGCTGGACTCTTGGTGCGAACTACCAGTTCGACAATCACCAGGGGTTGTTTGCACGCTATACATCGACCTTTCGCCTGCCCAATCTAAGTTCATACATCACCACACCGACTGCCACGCCGATTACGCAGACCATGGTCCTGCCCGAGATCGGGTACAAATTCAGCAACCGCTATCTCGATGCCTACGCGACGGTTTTCTATACAAAATATAACGACGTCAACTTCAGCAACTACGCATTCAACATCAATACTGGCGCTTCGACTGCGGAGACCGGTTATGCAAATACGGAAACCTATGGCCTGGAGCTCGAAGGTACCTTCTATCCTTCATCGCTATTCGATGTGCAGTACGACGCCACGCTGGAAGATCCCAAGTACAAGGGCCTGAGCTATACGACGGTCGTTGCCGGTGCGCCTGTATTGCTGGACTATGACGATAATCAGTTGATCCGCGTACCCAAGGTTAGTGCGCGCATCGTGCCCGGCCTGAACTTGCTTCAAAACAAGATCCGCTTGCAGATGTCCTTCGAGTACGAAGGCAGGCGTTATACCGATACCGCCAATTCAGTCGTTTTGCCGCAGTACCACACGATTGGCTTCAGCGCTCGTTATCAAGCGACGCAAGATCTATCGGTATTCCTGTATGCCGACAACCTCAACAACTCGCTTGGCTTGACCGAGGGCAATCCGCGCTCCGGCGAATTGAAGAGCAGCGATGCAGGGGCTACGGTGTTCATCGCGCGCCCGTTGTTGGGACGCTCGTTGCGCGCTTCCGTCATGTATCGCTTTTAAATCGTGATGGTATCGGACATGTCTGCAACCTTCCATGCAACAAGGCGTCGCCTCCTGCGACTCTTCCTGGGATCCACGTTGGTGGCGGCCAGCTTCTGTGCCATGGCACAGGATCGCATCTTGCACGGCGACATCGACGGGCGAGACAACGAGACCTATCGCAGTGTGCCGTTCGATGTGCCCCCTGGTGTCACGCGCATCACGGTCGCCTTCGACTACACCGGCATAGAGCAGCACACCACCGTCGATCTCGGGCTGCTGGGTCCGGATGGGTTTCGGGGCCAGGATGGTTTTCGAGGTTGGAGCGGCGGTAGCAAACACGTCTTCACTGTATCGGCCACCGACGCCACGCCGTCGTATCTTCCGGGGGCAATTCGCCCCGGTCGCTGGACGCTGCTCTTGGGCATTCCCAATATTCGAAACAACGCGCATGCGAGTTACACCGCACGCGTCTGGTTTGCTCATGACGCCGCAACAGCATGGGGCCCGGATGTCTTGAACCCGCCACTGCGAAAGGAAGCCGGCTGGTACCGCGGCGACCTGCATATGCACGGGGCACACAGCGATGGCAGCTGTACCAACCAGAGCAGAGCGCAACGTGTTCCCTGCCCGTTGTTCCTGACTGTTGAAGCGGCGGTGAATCGTGGATTGGACTTCATCGCGCTGAGCGATCACAACACGGTGTCGCAGTTCAATGATATCCGGGAGCTGCAGCCGTACTTCGACCGCCTTCTGCTGATGCCGGCGCGCGAGCTGACCACGTTCAGCGGCCACGCCAATCTGTTCGGCGCATCCCAGCCCGTCGATTTTCGGGTGGGTAGTGCATCGGTACCGGATTGGAATGCTCTGTTGCGCAACGTCTCGACCTTGCATGGAGTGATCTCGATCAACCATGCGAGACGCCCCGATGACGAGACATGCATGGGTTGTGGTTGGGCGCCCAAAGATCCTGTGGACATGCATCTCGTCCAGGCTATCGAAGCGGTCAACGGTCCGGATGCCATACGTCCAGCGCTATCGGGGATCCCGTTCTGGCAGAATCAGATCAGCAAAGGCTATCGCCTCACAGCGATCGGTGGCAGCGACAACCATGATGCCAAATCGGTGGTATACCTTCCGGGCAGCAGCATCCCGATCGGAACACCGACCACGGTGGTACATGCGCGCGAACTTTCCATGCCGGCCATCCTGGATGGCATTCGTGCGGGGCACGTCTTCATCGACGTGCAAGGCACTCGCGATCGCATGCTCGACCTGACCGCGCGCGCAGGCGACCAGACAGCCGAGATGGGCGATGCGCTATCCGCTTCAGCGGGAAGCACCGTGAAAATCACAGTCACGACATCAGCACTGGCTGGTGACCATATCGAAATCATTGCCGATGGCAAGACGATACAGCCCAATGCCGATCTGGCCATCCATGGCGCGCAGCAGTCGGCGTCATTCGATTGGAGCAGCGACGGCAAGCGCCACTGGGTCCGTGCCAACGTGCTTGGCACTGGTGGCGAACTGCTGATGGTAGGCAATCCCATTTACATCAACGGCTGAAGACGGTTGCCGTGTATGCCGATTGCGCTATGCGAAAGGTGGGCGGTGTGGAGGACTGAAGCTTCTCCACAAAAAGCCTCCGCTAGATGAGCAGGCAGTGCCGTCGCGCCCATTGGTGTGCGCGCGGCTCAAGGCGGCAGCGCGTTGAACGGGATGCAGATGCGCGGCGTATCGTTGCCATGCGGCTCAACGAAGTGCTCGAACCAATGAGGGAACAGAACAAGCAGTCCGGCTGAGGGATGCAGCTGGATGTCCTTGAATGCGTTTGCTCCGGAACCCTTGGCATAGGAATTGTGCACGCCGGGTCGCGGGTCCTTGAATACCAGCGCGCCGGAGCCTTCTGGAACCTGCAGATAGAATGTTCCGCAGAGCAGCGCCCCTTCGTGCATATGCTGAAAGTTGAACCCACCTCGATCATGGATATTCGCCCATGACTGCAATTCGAACGCAGGCGAGGCCAACCCCATTTCGTTGAACGCCTGCAGGCAATAGTCGCGTATGGTTTTGTGCAACTCGCCGAAGATGGGCTGATGCAGGACGGCGTTATCCGTACTATTCCAGCCTCCGCGATTGGTCCTTCCTGCAGGAATCGGAGCAGCTGCCCGCAAGGCTTCGATTGTCGCTAACCATTCAGCGAAACGCGACGAAAACCGGTTCAACGAAACCTGCCAAATGCGAGTCGGAAACAGATCGAAAGGCTTCGCCGGCGGCATGCCTTCTTGCGAGGCTGCGGTGCGCCCACTCACCGTGACGTTGTGACTCCATCCCATTACACGAACGACCTTGAACAATTCATTCGAGCGATTGAATCAGACTCCGCTGTTACTCGCAATGTTCTCCAGAAAATGGGGCGCGTAGAAAGAGACTTCCTCCCCCCCAGTCGGAAGCGGACCTCCCGCGATGGCCGCTTGGCCCTCCGCTACGCCAGGCCCGCTCGCGGACAAGGCCATGCGTTGCATCAATTAAATAGGCAATGCCGCAAGCCCGGCGGCGTCAGAGTTCAAGCACCCTGATATGCGATATCGTTTGATAGATGGACGGTCTGCAGGTGGCGGATTCGCTACATAAGTCGCAGGAGCTGCTCCCCTGATCGGATTCAGCTGAATTGGTTTCAGAGCGAACGAACTCGGACTCCCTGGATCTGACCGAAGAATCGCGGCGAGATCGCCCTCCTCTGCCCTGATAACTTGCCCTGATCGTCTTTCCGACGCTTGCTCGGCTAGTTGCGGCTATTTCCTCACCGTTACCGACGACAGGGGCAAGTTATCCAAGGCGGCCATGGGGCGCCCTGGCATGCGCGACCTCCGTGGTGCGCCCTAGCCCAGGTATAGCCGTAGCTACCGCGCCAGACCTCCTGGCGAGCATCGACATCGCTTTCAATGTCAGGACTTTTCCGCTGGTGTTGATGGATTGCTGAATCGGTCAATGATTATTTTTGGAATGACGAGACCGAGGCTCATCGCGAGAGTGATGGTCGAGGCAGTCATACCGTCAGAGATCGCTCCCCCTATCAACGACAGCGTTGGCTGTGCACCACCGGCAATCTGCACAAGCCCACTCATCATCCTGAAAAGATAGACGCCGGGAATCATCGACACGACGGCAGCGAAGCCGATGGCTGCAAACGGCATATGCGAGCGGCGAGAAACTGGAGTGAGTATCAATCCGACGACGATGCAAGCGACAAGTGCGCCGGCGGCGGCACCAAAGCCGAACACGATAAGTGCAACCCAGCGCAGGGCATGGGCCAGCATGCCCACCGCCACCGGCCAGTGCAGCATGTTCAACGGCATGGAAAAGAAGGTGCTGTATGAAGCAACCGCAATGCCGGCGGCAATCACATCCTGCCATAAAGCAACAGTACGTCCCGGTGGATCGACTGGGAGATCAAGGCCAAGCAGAGCCAGGCCCAGAAGCAACCCCGTCGAGATTGCAACGACGATGAGGCCGGCATAGACCAATCGCGCTGCGCCAAGATGGACACGGCCGCTTATAAGATCCATGGCACTATTGAGGAAGTGTGGTCCTGGCACCAGGACCATGCACGGACAAACTGCGACAAGGCGCAGTGATGAGCTCAGACCGAATCGAACCGCCAACGCGCCGATAACGCCTGCCAGTATGGCTGCGCAAAATGGTTGCAGAAATTCGTTGGTACTGAGATGTGAGAGAGCTCGGCGTAAGAAGGCTCCAGATCCGGCGCTCACGAATATCAGGATCGTGGAAACGAGATGGCCGCCGCCAAAAATCACGGATAGCGCTACGGCACCTGCCGCCGCAGCAAGCGCGAAGAGCCACGTTGGTGCGGGGGGCGCACGCGATATCAAGCTGATCACTTTCGTTGCGGTATCTGGCGCGAGCCGCCCGGACTCCACATCCTCTATCGCCTGCATCGTCGATGCTACGCGCCCCATATCGACCCCAGCGGGATCAGCCGATAGTTGGGTGATTAAACTGTCCCCCGTGCTATCGGAGCGCAGTTGAAGTTCTCCCCAGCGTGCGGTGACGTTCGCACGTAAGCCAAGTGCACGGGCAAGACGCTCAGCCGCCGCCACGGTCTGATCGGTGGCCTGGCCGTTGATGAAAAGTGTCCGCGCGAAAATGAGGACGAGATTGCGACGCTCATTGGAGGTCATCAGGCTTCATCCAGATCCATGCGCCTGGGCACTTACGATTTATAGAACTGGTCGAAGCGCCTGGGGCAGCTCATCCTGCTCAACCGATGCGGGACCATGACTTGCGGGGGCATTGTCGACGCTCTCGGTACCGTCAACTATGGCTCACTTCTTTACTCTTGGCTTGGCCGGCTTTGAGTTTGGTATGTTTTCAAGCTTGAGGATTGATGCCGTGACGGCACGCGTCTCTCGACAAGCATCGGCATCCTGCTTCAGATCAACCCCATAGGTAGGGATCATTTCCTTGAGTTTTGGCAGCCAACCGCCGGGGGTTAACTTTGGCGCAAAACATTTTTGCAGAACTTCGATCGCAATGAACGCGGCCGTCGACGCGCCGGGGGATGCGCCCAGCAAGGCGACAAGCGAATTGTCCTCTGCGGCGACAAGCTCGGTACCGAACTCGAGCACACCTCTCTTTTGAGGATCCGGCTTGATGATCTGCACACGCTGTCCCGCGACTGCCTCACGCCAGTCATGCTTCTTTGCGTTGGGGAAAAATTGCTGAAGCAGGGAAAACATGTGACCTGACGACTGAAGGACTTGGCCAATGAGATACTCGCTGAGTGGCCAATTGTCCTTGGCAACCTCAAGCAGCGGAAGGAGGTTGCCTGGCCGGATGGATTCGAATAGGTCCGCATATGAACCGTACTTCAGAAACTTGGTCGAAAATCCGGCATATGGTCCGAATAACAACGACTTCTTGCCTCCAATGATCCGCGTATCGAGATGCGGCACGGACATCGGAGGAGAACCATGCCCGGCCTTGCCATAGACCTTTGCGTGATGGCGCTTGCTCACGGCGTCGACATCACAACGCAACCAAATGCCGCTGACCGGAAAGCCACCGAATCCATGGCCCCCAGGAATGCCGGACTTCTGCAAGAGTTCAATGGCACCGCCGCCGGCACCGATGAAAACAAACTTCGCCAAGGTGGCGTGAGTCTTCCCGCTTTCAATATCCTTGACCTCAACACGCCATCTGCCGTCGGCCTCCCGATGCAAACCGACTACGCGATGCTTGTAGTGAACGGAGAAGCCAGCCTGAGCACTCAGCTGATTGACCAGCAGATGCGTGAGCGCGCCGTAGTCGACATCCGCGCCGGTAATCATCCGTGTGGCGGCGATGGTTTGCCCCGTCTGTCGACCCTCGATGATCAGCGGAGCCCATTGCGCAATTTGCTGGCTGTCTTCGCTGTATTCCATGCCTTCGTAGCAGTGGTTGGCAGACATGGCTTTGAAGCGTGCTCGAAGAAACTCCACATTCTCTTCGCCCCAGACAAAGCTCATGTGCGGGCAGGCGTTGATGAAGGCTTGTGGATCCGCAATGGCGCCCTTTCGTACCAGGTAGGTCCACAGCTGTCGCGACAGGTCGAACTCGACATTGACCTGAAGCGCTTCGGAGATATCGATGCTTCCATCCGCGCGCTCTGGGGTGTAGTTCAACTCGCAATTGGCGGCGTGGCCAGTACCTGCGTTGTTCCATCCCTCCGAACTCTCCAGTGCGCAATCGTGTAGCGTCTCGTACAGGGAAACGGTGAGTGATGGCTCCAGCTCCTTCAGGAAGGTGCCCAATGTTGCACTCATGATTCCGGCGCCAATGAGCAGAACGTCGACCGCGCCTGTAGATTTATCCTGCGACATGGTTGTCTCCAAGTGAATAGGCGATCAAGTCACTGGACTTTGGCGCCTTGGGCGACAAAGAGCGGATCAACACCCTGCGCCAGAATGACGTAGGCGCGCCTCCACGGCTGATCATCCACCAGCTTCCAACTGTGGCCACTGCCCGTCGTGTCTTCGGCGAGCAAAATGTCGCCCGGGCGCAAGATGAAGTGCTCGCCCGTGCGTGTCTGAAAATCCAGCGTTCCGCTAAGGGTGATGACAAACTGGCGGATGGGTGCGTCGTGCCATTGAAACACTCCACCGGCCTTGGTCTCACGAAACGATATGGTCGAAACGCCGGCGGTTCCACTGAGCACGTCGCCCCGCTCGCCCTTGGGTAGATCGATAGACCCTTCCTCAAAGTAGGAATTGCCGTCGTCTCCAGTCCACAGGCGGATGCAACGAATCATCGTGTCTTCCTTCTGGATAAGTGGTCTAGTCAGAAGCCGGCAGGGTGCGGCCCTCGGCTCAAGCGCCGCCGAGCCCGTCTCCGATCATGGTCAACGGATTAACGATCTTGTCGAACTGCTCCTGGGTGACCTTGCCGGACGCAAGCGCGGCTTCTCTCAGGGTCGACCCGTCGGCGATTGCCTTTTCGGCAATGTGAGCGGCGTTCTGGTAGCCGATCACTGGGGACAGTGCGGTCACCAACATCACACTACCTTCGACATATCCTCGAATCTTGTCGCGGTTAAGTTCAGTACCCTCAACGGAAAATTCGCGGAACTTTCCGCATCCATCGGCAAGAATGCGTGCCGATTTCAGGAAATTATTGATGATGACCGGCCGCATGGCATTGAGCTCAAAATTCCCTTGGCTTCCGGAAAACGCGACCGCCGTGTCGTTACCGATGACCTGAATGGTGATCATCACCATGGCCTCGCACTGCGTCGGATTGACCTTGCCTGGCATGATCGAAGATCCCGGCTCATTGTCCGGAAGCTTTAGTTCCGCAAAGCCGCAGCGAGGACCCGAAGCCAGCCAACGCATATCGTTCGCAATTTTCATCAACGCGACAGCGAGCCCGCGCAACGCCGCATGTGCACGGACCATCGCATCAAGCGATCCCTGGACAACGAATTTGTTCGGCGCCGTAACGAAGGGCTTTCCGGTGAGCTCGGCAATCTTGTCGGCAACGTCCTTGGAGAAGCCCTTCGGCGCATTCAACCCCGTGCCGACGGCAGTGCCCCCAACGGCGAGGTCGTAGAGACCTTTTCGACTCGACTCGATGTCCTCGATGCATGCCCGGATCTGGCCAGACCATCCAGACCACTCTTGGCCAACCGTCATTGGCACGGCATCTTCAAGATGGGTGCGGCCGATCTTGACCACGTCCATCCAGCCACCAGCTTTTTTTTCGATCGTCTCAGCGAGCTTGGTTACCTGTGGCAGCAGCGTCGCGTCAATCGCATCCACCGCGGCGATGTGCATGGCAGTGGGAAACGTATCGTTGGAAGACTGCCCCATGTTGACGTCATCGTTCGGACCTACAGGCTGTTGTGATCCAAGAACTCCACCAACCAGCTGGATCGCCCGGTTGGAAATAACCTCGTTGACGTTCATGTTGGATTGCGTACCGGAGCCGGTCTGCCACACAAACAAAGGGTAGTGCTCGTCGAGTTTGCCCGAGATGGTTTCGTCGGCTGCTCGAACGATCGCCTCCTTCTTCCAATCGGGAAGGCGGCCGGCTGCGCTATTCACCAGAGCGCAGGCCTTTTTGACGTAGCCGTAGGCGTGGTAGACGGCCTTCGGCATCAGATCGTCACCGATTGAAAAATGCAGTAATGAGCGCTGCGTTTGGGCTCCCCAATAGCGGTCTGCAGGCACTTCAACCGTGCCCATGCTGTCAAATTCCTTGCGCAACCCGGCCGCGCTTAAACCAATAGGGAGGTCGCGCAAAGTCGGGGGCTGATTGGCGTCAGTCACACGTTGCTCCTTAAGTCGCTAGACGTGCGAGTCAGGATTGGAAGCACACCAGACAGACGGTGACGGCAGGCCGCCAAGGTGTGTTTATCGTTGATAGCGAGTTGCACTCATCGCATCCCGTCGAAGCGACGCCCGCTCAGGGGGCCATTAGCTTACAGGTCTCCTTGTGATCTTCTCGTGAGCGAAACATGGGTGATCGAGTTCACTGTGGCTGAGAACTTGCTCCTCCCAAGCGTCAATAACGCGCTGGGTTGATACGCCTGCGCTGCAACGGCCGCATGGACTCTTTGCGCACCGAATCTTTCGACTCGTTTGCATTGGAAAGTATGCCTGCCGAACGATCCAATCACATATATGTCAATGCCATCTTGCTTGTGCCCGTTCTCACCATAGCGATGAACGCGCCCATCGCCTCTGTACAGGCGCTCAAGGAGGAAGTGGCAGAAGCGCTCAAAGCCCTCACGCAACACTAAGACGCCTGGCTGACAGGCGAACCACGATTTGTTCATAAAAGTGTTGCGCCGCCCGACCGACCACGGCGCAACAAAGGGTGCCCTGCCCCGGACGCAACGGGAAATTTGGCTATCCGGCGAACAAACTCAACGTCTGACCGGGCTTGACGACGCAACACCCATCCGGAAGTACCAAGAATGCGAAATCCAACAGTGCTGGCATGGTTCCTGATTGTGGCCCCCGCGGTGACTTCGGCAGCTAAGTTTGAGCACAAGCGGAAGCTGGTTTGTGCAATGTCTGCACCTAAGTTTGAGCTGATCTCGCAATCGACCTCTAAAGCTCTACCACCGCCGTCGGGTTCGTCGAATGTTCTCCGTATTCAACGAGGGAGAGCTTGCCTTCCTGACCTCTACCCTGCTGCGCTTGCTCAATGCCGGTGACTACGCATCGGTTCCCACGCAGCTCATGCGATGGACGAAGGAGACCATCAACGGCCGCCTGGTCGATAGCACCGGACTGTTGAGTCGTCGAAAGGCCGAAGTCAATCTTTGGAACACAACGTGACCAACCTTGTCCTGCTTGGGCAAAAACATCGCTGGTGGTCTAAGCCCCCAGTCACTTAACAAGGCGAACAGCTGGAGGCGCGTCCACTGGTAGTCCTTTGCGGAAACACCGCCCATGACGCTGCCCGCTTCACCTACAAGCGCGCAACGGAAATCCGATGAGTTCTCGTAGTCCCGAATCGTCTTGGGGATCGACACCCTAAGTAGATCCAGCTTCCGCTGGATGTGCTGCCGCGTAACCGCCATACGTTTTGCCTCTCGATTAGCCTGGACTGTCGCGCATATCTGATATACGGCAGGTCAAGCAAGGCTAAAAGGTGACTCGTCCCGGGCTTGTTGGGTCTCCTCCTCTGGTCATCAAACCTCGCCACGATAAAGCTTGAACTGCCCCTCCTCCGAGCGCAGCTCTTCCGACCCCGAATGGCCTGCCTCATCGGCCCATATTGCGAACTGGAGGTTGCAGGCTGCGCAACCGCACTCGCCGGCACACCGAGGCGCGCACAGCACAGTGCACGAACAAGGCAAGCTCATATCAGGCTGTCGCGGTGCCGAAGCTAGGTCAGGGAAGTAGCCGTACGTTTGCGAATACCTATGCCTGCCTTCATTGGTCGCTATGTGACGCGGAGGAACGATGCGGGAGTTCATGCTCGTTCCTCGAGGAAGCAAGGGCGCGCAGAGCAAGCCCCTCGGTCTTCATGATCCTTTACCAACACGGGCTTCAACGTCTCCAGCGACGCCAACTTCTGTCGAATCGGTGTCCATGTGATCTGTGCCCGTGTGAGTAACAAGATCAAGTCCTCCGAGGGGTCACACCACCATCCGCTTTGATGCGTTCACCGGGGATCAAGCAAGTGTGTATACGACAGTCACACATATTGGGCCCTGAACATCTCTCAGGTTGAACGGTTGCGTCGCTGCAGACTTGGCCACGGGTACAGTCAGTGCGTAGATGTGGCTTCCTTTCCAGTCTCCGACAAATAACGTGCCCGGGTTGCCAAAGGTGAGACTGTTCGCGGACTCGATCTGATCAGATGCATGTGCTAGCGCGAGATGAAGAGTAAGCACTCCGGCAGCCGAAGTGAGTAGTACATGACGAGCCATATCGGGCCTCCACGGTACCCACGAATGAGAGACCCGGCTTGGCGCTTCCGTATGCGTGAGCGGCGACATGCCTACTCAATCTTTTCTTGCGTCCGGGTGTACCTCATTGTTATGCCATGAGGGAAGCCCGTCTTTAACGATCCCTGCGCGGATTGCTCGAACCTAACGCAATCTCCGCATGTGATATGGCTCTGTCGTGCCTGACTCACCTGCCTCAATGACTGACATGAGTATGGAGCGCCATGGAGCTTTGCGCGGGTTGACCACCAATGTAGTGACGCACGACTGCGCCGTTCTCGGCATGCAACATGCGCTCGTCGCTCTGCGCGACCGAGGCGCCGTCGACGAGGCGGGCGGGCTGATCGCCACCTTCGCTGAGAGTCAAAGCGGCAGGTTCATAGAAAGTGCCGTGGATGTGCAACCTGACGAGACAGGCTACACCGTGGTCGCTTCGTCCTACAGAGATGCCAGCTTCATTTCCAGAGGAGCTGCTAATCGCCATACGTGGAGCGGGCGAAAAGTGGGTAGATGACCTCTTGGGCGGTTAGGTTGGATGAATTTCCTCAGCCTCAGCCTGGCCACTGCTCTCGGGCGGGTAAACCCACTCGTCGATCATGTCGCCCGACGCCGTCGGAATCTGCACAGTGATGCGATTGGCAGATGAGTTGCCGGGGGTTGTCATCGTCATCGCTTCTCAGTCATTGCGCTTCAGTCACGAATGGGCGGCGTCAATCTAATTCGTGGCTCACTACGCGATTCTTGCCGGCTCGCTTGGCTTCATACAGGGCAGCGTCGGCGGCTTCCAGGAGCGGGGTGTAGGACTCGCCACGGCTAGGCACCGCCGTCGCTCCGCCGATGCTGACGGTGACGCACATCCCTTCGGAGGCGTCAGACGTGATCGAAAGGCCGCGAATATTTGCGCAGATCCGCTCAGCAACTCGCTTAGCACCTGCCTGCAATGTTGAGGGCAGCACCATGGCGAACTCTTCGCCGCCGTATCGGGCCACGAGATCGGCCGGACGGTGCGCGCATTCCTGCATCACCTTGGCGACCTGCTTCAACACTTCGTCCCCGGCGAGGTGGCCGTAGGTGTCGTTGTACAGCTTGAAGTTGTCGACATCGATCATGAGAATCGAGAAGTCTTCGCGATCGCGAACGGCGCGACGCCACTCGCTTTCCAGGTACGCGTCCAGATTGCGCCGATTGCTGAGTCCCGTGAGGCCATCGACGTCGCTCAGTCGACGCAACGTTTCGTTCAACTGCATCAGTTGCTGCTGGTTTTCGCGCAAAGCACGGTAAGCCGCGTCGCGCTGCAGCTGATTCGTATAGGCCCGCGAGTGATGACGGATGCGCGCGATCAGTTCGATGCTGTCCGGGAGCTTGACCAGATAGTCGACCGCGCCAGTCGCGAACGCCAGGCTCTTTACTGCGGCGTCTTCCTTGCTGGACAGCACGATGATCGGAACATGCCGGAGCGCCGGATGCATCTGGTAGAGATGGATCTGGGTCATGCCGTCGACATCGGGCATGATCAGGTCCTGCATGATCACCGTGGGTCTCAACGCCGCGGCCATTCCGATGGCCTCTGCGCCTACGCTGCAGTAGTGGAATTCGATATCCGGTTCGTTCTCGACCGCCCGGCGAACTGCCTCGCCGATGATGGCCTGGTCATCAACCAGAAATACGACAATCCGAGCCTCGCTCACGGATGTTTCGAGGGTTGCAGGAAGGGCGATTGAACCTCGTGAGATCATTTGGGCGTGCTCCTCGAGTTGACTGCAAAGACGTCCTGCAGCCTGGGCGCGATCTTTTCGATCGGCAGGATGTCGACCGCAGCGCCGAGTTCCGCAGCGGCCTTCGGCATTCCGTAAACGGCGCTGCTCGCCTTGTCCTGGGCGATCGTGTGGTGGCCCCTCAACCGCAACTCTTTGAGGCCAGCGGCGCCATCGCGTCCCATGCCCGTGAGCAGCACACCGATCGCCTCTCCCGGCCACGACGCGTTGATGCTTTCAAAGAACACATCGACAGAGGGGCAATAGGACAGTTCGGCCGGCTCACGGGTGTAGTCCAAGCAGCCATTGGCGTTCACAACCAGGTGTTTGTGGGCACGTGCCAACAACACCGTTCCCGCTGCCGGGCAGTCGCCAGGCCGCGCAAGGCGAACTGGCCAAGTGGAGGAGCGGCTGAGCCAATCCGCCATGCCCTGCGTGAATTGCTCGTCGATGTGTTGGATCACCACGATCCCTGCCGGAAATGTCGCTGGCAACCCCCCGAGCACTTTCGCCACCGCAAGCGGCCCCCCCGCCGAAGCACCGATCGCAACCAGCCGATTTGCAGCAGGTGGGCAGTCGGCAGATTTTCGTGCCGTCCTGGCTGGCTGGACGCCGATCAACCTGCCGATCATGTCGATTTTTGCGAGCAGTGGCGCGGCGTTGCCCGCGCCGTCGCCAAGCATCGGCATGTCGGTGGCGTCGATGGCGCCGTAGCCCACGGCCTCGAACACCAGCGGCGCATTGTCCCTGACGCTGGCAGTCACAATCAGCACGGCGCAAGGCGTGTGGGCCATGATCTGCCGAGTGGCCTCGACCCCGTCCATGCCGGGCATCAGCAAATCCATCAGCACCAGGTCGGGCCGGTTCTGGGCGCAGCGCGCGACAGCTTCCTCGCCATCTGTCGCCGACCACAGGATCGTGTGCTCGGGTCGTTGCGCCAACGCGCGCCGCAGCGCTTCCAGCGCAATGACCAGGTCATTGACGATGCCGATCTTCATGCCGTCGCCTCACCGATCAGGTCGACCACCGCCTGCAACAAGTCGTCCTCATGGAAGCTGCCCTTGGTAAGGTAGAAGTCGGCGCCGGCATCCAGCCCGCGTCGCCTATCCTCGTCGCGGTCCTTGTACGACACCACCATGACCGGCACATCACGCAAGCGGGCATCATTCTTGATGAGGCCGGTCAGCTCGATGCCGTCCATGCGCGGCATGTCGATGTCGGTGACGACGAGGTCGAACTGACCCAGGCGCACCGCGTTCCATCCGTCCACGCCGTCGACCGCGACCTCGACGACGTAACCGCCGTTCTCGATCAGCTTGCGTTGCAACTCGCGCACGGTAAGCGAGTCGTCCACCACCAGCACACGCTTGCGTGCTACTTCGTCGACGCCTTCGTCGTAGCGCACGCTCGCCAAATGCCCGGTCGTTACCAGCCGTTCGACCGACTGGATCAGGTCGTCCACGTCGACGATGAGCAACGGCGATCCATCGTCGAGCAACGCGCCGGCGCTGATGTCCTTGATCTTGCCCAAGCGCGGGTCCAGCGGCTGGACGACGAGCTCGAATACCCCGCGGAAGCCATCCACCGCCAGCCCGTACTCGTGGCGGCGGTCACCGACCACAATGACCGATAGCTGGTCAGGAGCGATTTTCGACTCGGTACCTTCCAGCACCTGCCGGGCAGCAACCAAACCGACCTGGCGGCCTCTCAACTGGAAGTGCTGGCGCCCCTCCAGCAGCTCCACCTCGGCGCGCAGCACCGTCGCCGTGCAAACAATATTTGCCAGTGGGAACGCGTAGGGTTCACCCCCAATCTCAGTGACCAGGGCCTTGACGACCGAGGTCGTCAGCGGCAGACGCAACTGGAAGCGCGAGCCTTGTCCGGCCCGGGATGACAGAGTCACGCTTCCGCGCACCCTTTTGACCATGTTCTGCACGACATCCAGGCCAACGCCCCGGCCGGAGATCTCCGACACGGTGTCCTTGACCGTAAAGCCGGGTAGAAACAGGAACTCCAGCAGCTCAGCCTCAGTGAAGCGTTGCGCAGTCTGCTCGTCGGCCAGGCCGCGCGCGACGATCGCCCGGCGCACACGTTCGATGGCGATGCCCTGGCCGTCGTCGGAGACACTGATCTCCAGCAACCCGGCGATGTGGTGGGCATCGAGGCGCACGTGGCCTTCAGCGGGTTTGCCGGCCGCCAGCCGTTCCAATGGTGACTCGATGCCGTGGTCGATGGCGTTACGCAGCAGATGCGTGAGTGGCGCCTTGAGCTTATCCAGCACGTCGCGGTCGACCTGGGCCGTGTCGCCGACGATTTCGAGGTGCGCCTCCTTGCCCAGCTCACGCGCCAGATCCCGAACCATTCGCCGGAATTCCTGGATGCCGTCGGCGAACGGTCGCATGTGGCTAGCCAGGGCCTCGTCGTTGAGCCGGTGCGCGACACTTGCACAGCGCCGATCGAACATATCCAGCTGCGTCACCCGGTCGGCAAGGACCCGCTGGCATTCGTCGATCTTGCCGCGTGCTTCCGCCAGGATTTCCGCAGCGCCCGGGTCGGTCGACCCGGAGTCATTGAGACGGTCGAGTGCAGTCGCGGTGTCGCGCTGAAGCTGCTTGAGCCGCGTCAGTGAGCGAATGAAAGGCTCGAGCCAACGCGACGCGACCAGTGATTCACCAGCCAGTGCGAGCATGCGGTTGAGGTTGCTCGCGGTGACCCGCAGCACGCGTTCAGCGATTTCGTCGCCAGCGACGCCGGCGGCATCGGCCGGGAGCGAAGCTCGGGGCGCGGTCGATCCCTCCGTGTCGGTGTTGGAAGCCAACGCAGACGCGAGCGCAGCCCGAAACGCTTCCGCTTCCGGCGATGCCGCCTGTGTCCATCGCTCGCCGTCCTCTGCGGGCGTGTCGGCGATGCGGCCAATCAGATCGACGCCGCGCAGAAGCACATCGATGACACCATGGCGTAGCGTGAGGCGGCCCAGTTGGGCTTCGACCAGACAATCCTCCATCGCATGGGCAACGACGACGGCAGCCACCAGCCCGACGATGCGCGCCGCGCCCTTGAGCGAGTGCGCGGCGCGCATGCAGGCTTCGAGATCGACGGCGGAAGTGGGCGCGCGCTCCAGCGCGAGCAACCCGTCCGTCAAGACTTGCCCCTGCCCCTCCGTTTCCATACGGAACAGGTCATGCATCGAATAGTTGCTGAGGTTGCCCGTACTCATCCCAGCCGACGCCCCAGTGCGTGGAACAGCAGCTCGGCATCGAGCAACCCTACCGTGTGATCATCCCAAGGCAGCAGTTCCGTGGTGAAACTGGCCACCGATTTGGCGATCGTAGCGGGCACGCTGCGCAGGATATCCGGGTCGAAACGGTGGCTGCCGTGCACCTCGTCGGCCTCGAAGGCCAGGCGCTGACCTTGCATCGCCACGACCACCAGCCGCCGGCTTACCGGGTTTTGGCGAGCGCCCCCCGGGGTGGCGGGCGTGCCGGGCTGGAACAGCGGCTCCAGGGCGAGGCAAATCGTTAGTTGTCCTCGCACGTTCACAAGGCCCCGCATCGCGCCTTCGCGTCGATGCGGCAACGTGTGAATCGCCCTTGTTTCCACGACCTCGCCGATCACCGAAGAGGGCAATCCGAGCCACTCCGGGCCCAGTCGAAAGATGAAGGTCGAACGGGTGAGCAACTCACGGCTGGCCGCTGTTCGCGCGACATGCTTCGTCGCTTCACGCAACTCGGCATCGTCGAGAGCGCGATCGAGCAACTCGGCGACGAGGGATGCAACGCTGCCTGTAGGTCGCGGGTCGGTCATGTCAGCTCGCCGCTTCGCCACAGCGCCGCGCGCGCAGACGCATTCGCTGGCTGCCGGCTACATCGCCCTTGGTCTCCAGCAGCGATGCCAGGTGCACCAAGGACTCCAAGTGGTCGGGTTGCAAATACAGCGCCTTGCGGAAATGGTCCTCTGCACGTGCACGATGCCCTGTTGCGCCGTGGATCAAACCCAGTAAGTAAAGCGCCTGCGCCGACGGGCCGTGTGCATTGAGATGCGCCTCGCCGGCTGTGGCCGCGTCGGCAAAGTGGCCGGCGTCAGCGAGTCTTTGCACAGCCTCAAGATCGGATTCGACCACGGGCGGCGGGACGGAAATCGTCGTGTGGTGAACAGCACGGCTGGGCACGGCGGCGGCAGCCGTCTCCAAGCGTGCGACCACTGATCGCGCAGGCGGTGCGGCGCGCGGTGCCGGCTGACTCGGTCGCTTGGTCTCGGGCTTGCGAAACGCGAACGCCATGGGCATCTGCGCCGAAGCAAAGCCCAGGTTCAACATCAGGCCCGTTTCGGCTGGGCCGACAAAGAGCACTCCTTCGGCGCGCAGCAAACCTGACAACACGCCGACGGCGCGGACCTGGGTGTCTTCGTCGAAATAGATCAGCAGGTTCCGGCAAAAAATGGCGTCGTAAACCGCTTCGCCTTTCAGCGCATCGAGAGCGAGGACGTTGCCCCATTCGAAGCGCACATGCTTGCGCACCACCTCCGACAGCTGCCACTTGCCAGCGATGGATTCAAAATGACGCTCGCGGAACTGCAGGTCGTGGCCGCGGAATGAGTTGCTGCCGTACAGTCCACGTCGCGCCTTGGCGAGCGCCTGTTCGCTGATATCGATGGCATCCACGCGCAGGCGCGCCGCGGGAAACCCCGCATCCAGCAAGGCCATTGCCATCGAGTAGGGCTCCTCCCCCGAGCAGCAGGGTAGGCTCAGCAACCGGAGCTGGATGTTCTTGGGCTGCGCGGCGAGCCAATCGCCATTGAACACCCGGGCCAGCGCCGCGAACGCATCGCGATCGCGGAAGAACCAGGTCTCCGGCACGATCACCGCCTCAATGAGCTCCTGTTGCTCGACTGCAGAGGCCTGTACAAAGTTCCAATAGCCTGCGATGTCATGCAGCGCGCAGACGGCCATACGGATTTTGACTGCACGCTCGACAGCTGCTGGCCCGATAGTCGCCGAATCCAGCCCCATCGTTTCCTTGAGCCACACCTTGAAGTCGGTCCAAGGCATCAGCTGACGACCGGCTGCTTGAACAGGAGATCGCGCACCCCGTCCGGGAGCAGGTGATCGGTCTGCACCCACTGCACGATGCCGCGCGAATCCGAAACGATCGGACCCAAGTACGGCGCACCGTCGCTGCGCACACCGCTCGGTACGAATTCGGCGGGGTCGCGCACCAGCGTTTCCGACGCGTTCTCCGCGATCAGCCCGAGCGGCTTTGTGTCGCCGTCCACCAGGTACTCCACCATGATGATCCGTGTGCTTCGCCGCGGCTGTGCCGACCGGCCGAGCGCCAATTGGCTCAAGTCGATCAGCGGTACCAGAGTGCCGTGATAGTCGAAGGCACCGGCCACCGCCGCGGGCGCGCCCGGGATGGCCTTGGGAACCACGAGCGGCAGCACAGCGGCGACCTTCGCCGCCTCGATCGCGTAACGATCCTCGCCCAGTTGGAATAGCAGGAACAGCATGCCGTCGCTCTCTATGGTGCCGCCTTCATCCCGGCAGTGTCCGGACCCTTATTGCTTCCTCTACGCCTGCAGCTTGAACTTCGAGACACCGTCGCGCAGCCCTGCGCTGACATGATGCAGTTCGTCGACCGCCTGGTTCGACTGTCGCAAGGCATCGACTGTCTGCTGCGCGGCTTCGCTCAATTGCGCTAGCGCCTGAGTGATTTGCTCAGCGCCGGTGGCTTGCGCCTGCACGCCTTCGTTGACGGACTCGAAGCGCGGCACCATCGCCTGCACGTGCTGGATCACTTGCGACAGTTGTTCGCCGACTCGGCGCACGTCGCTGGTGCCACGACGGACCTCTTCGGAAAACTTGTCCATGCCCATGACGCCGGCTGACACCGCCGACTGGATCTCGCGCACCATCTGCTCGATGTCGAGCGTCGACACCGCGGTCTGATCGGCCAGACGACGGATTTCCGTGGCCACCACCGAAAAGCCGCGACCGTATTCGCCGGCCTTCTCCGCTTCGATCGCGGCATTGAGCGAGAGCAGGTTGGTCTGGTCGGCCACCTTGGTGATGGCGGTAACGACCTGGCTGATGTTGCCGGCCTTTTCGGTGAGCACGGCGAACTTGGCGTTGATCGACGCGGTGGCTTCCATGACTCTGCCCATGATCTCCCCCATCTGCACCAGCCCGGACTGGCCGTCGCTGGCGAGCGCGGCGGTCTGTTCCGCGCCGGACGCCACCGTACTCATCGTGCGAACCAACTCCTTGGAGGTAGCCGAGATTTCGCGTGAAGTCGCGCCGATCTCGGTGGTAGTGGCGGCAATCTCGGTGGCGGTGGCCTGCTGCTCACGCAGCGTCGCGGCAATCTCGTTAATCGACGAGTTGACCTGAATGCCGGAGGTCTGGACCTGCCCCACCAACGCCGACAGGTCGTTGCCCATGCGGTCGTAGCCCTGCGCAAGCACACCAAATTCGTCTGTGCGCGCCAATGCCAGCCGCCCGCTCAGGTCGCCCTTCGCCATCACTTCCACTGCCCGAGTGAGCAGGTGCAGCGGCTGGCTGATGGCCTTGAGCAGGTAAAAACCGGTCAGGACCGCCAGCGCGAGCGCGCCGAGGAAGGTCACCCAGATGCCGGTTTTCGCGGCCGCGGCAGCCTTGGCGATATCTCCCGTGACGGCAAAGGCATCACTGTGGTTGTGCTCTTCGATCCGCACGATCACCGTGTTGGCCTGCTCGAACGTCGGGTCCATGCGAACTCGCAGGAAGTCCCGAGCTGCATCGCTATGTGCCCTGCTCAGCCGAATCGCCTCGGGCAGCGCGGCGAGATATGGCACGCTGGCGCGCTTCAATGCCTCGAAGTCTTTGCGCTCGTCAGCCGTGAAGACGGTCGCCTCGTAGCGACCAAGCTGCGCGTCGAAGGCGGCGCCATTGGTGCGCAGCTCATCTTCGATTCGGGTCATCGTGACCGCATCGGCGGCGAGCATGTGCGCTTGCAGCAGCGACTGATTCGCTGCCCAAGCGGATTGCAGTTGGTCGGCAGCATACATCCCGGGGAGAGCGTCTCCTTGCAGGACAGCACCGTCCGCCTCGATGCGAAGCAGCCGCTGGATGGCAACACCACCCATCACCAGCATCACTGCGAGGATCACCGCAAAGCTCAGAAGAATCCGCTGACGGATCGTGATGTTCATAGCTGGGGCTCCGGGCTTCCCCGACGTCAGCACCCTGCTTAACATATTAGATGTGTAGGACGAGTTCACCCCGCTGGCCGTGGATTCGCAATAGTGCTGTCGGATTCGCTGTCGAATCTGTTGCAAGACGACATGGCGGCTCAACGCCGTGAATACCGAAACCATCTACAGCGATGGCGAAACCGGGTATACCGATTACCCATTGTTGGACGAAGCCGTGTAAGGAGCGGATCGCGAATGTAGAGCTCGAGCCGACAAAATTTGATGTACTAACCTGCGGGCGCTACGTAGAGCACGACGCAGAAGTGCATGAACCCGCATCGATCCTTGCGGATCTGCAACGCTTCAATTTCGACACTGCGCTTTCCTCATGTACTGCGGCGCTGCCGAGTCTGATCGTCTTCGCCGGAAGCGAAGGTGTTTTGTACGGCAGCGATTTCCGTATGCGCCGGCACACGTGGGTAGTGGGACGCCCAGTGCATTGACGGGCGGATTGTCGAGGGTCACGACGATGTCAGCATGTCATGGTTGGTACCTGCACTGCTGATGCGTGGCAGCCTGCTGTTGCCGATGCTTCTACCCGTGGCCAACGTCACCTTCAGTGTTTTCGCGATTGACAGCTATAGCCATGGCTACCGCTTCAAGAACATTGTCAGGCAGCTGACCTATTCGTTCGCAACAGCCACCACCATCATTCTCCTGCAGCACAGGAATGCGCTTCACTACAGCCGCCTGGCAGAGTCAGTCAATCCATTCAATCCGGTTTACCAGACCACAATCGATGCCCTGACCCGATCACTCATGGCACTCGGACACTCGCTCGACGAGAGCAAGGGCATAGCCCTCGCGAAGATCGGCCAGGGAATTTCTTCCCAAGCGGCTTTCCTCAGCGCGCAGGATGGATTCACTTTTCTGGGACTGGTTGCCCTATGCGGCATTGGCTTCGGCATCTGGCAGCGTCAGATCCGGTGAGTCAACGAAAGGCCGTAGCAGAAGCGCTCCACCCCACCTTCCGGGCTTGTTTCCGTAATCATCGCCCACCGTTCCTGGCGATCTGGGGGCAAGAACGATCCGTTCTTCCTGCCGCCGGGCACCGAAGCGTTCAAGCGCGACATTCCAGAGGCGCAGATTCACTTCTTCGACACCGGGAATTTCGCCGTTCAAGCAGTATGAAGCGGGCTTTGATCTCAACTTCGCGCGGAGGCCTCCGCCGACGATTTCGCCACGATCAATCTTCGCATCCACACCGAACTGGCCATCGATTACTTCGTGCTCAGCGGCTACGACCTTGAGCAGGAGATCCTCGACGACACCGTCCTGAACGGTCAAAAATTCCTGGATCTGACTCAGGCCCGCGTGCAGGTCGGGTACGCCCGAAAAGGCGATGTTTCGACGGCGCAGGCACAGCTGGATGGCGCGCGAACGCAGGCCACCGAAATGCGGTTAAAGCGCGCAAACCTGGAACACGCCATCGCGATCCTTACCGGCGCTCCGCCATCCAACCTTTCGCTGCCCGAGGGCCGCTTGATATCGATCCACCGGCCATCACGGTTAACCTTCCCTCGGAATTGCTTGAGCGAAGGCCCAATATTGCGGCGGCGGAAAATCGTGTAGCCGCTGCCAACGCGGACATTCGTGAGGAATCCTGCGACTCCTCATGGAGGCGTCAGTGGGTTTGTTGATCAGCATTGATCTTGGCCAGATACAGGCTCAGTTTGTCGACCTCGTCATCATCGATCGGCGCGCCATAGGTGTGGCGCATCTTGTTGATCTCGGCCGTCCACTGAGCCCGTGACAAGGCTGGCTGCTTCAGCACCATGCTGGCCGAATGGCAGATCAGGCACTTGCCGGAAAGATCAGAACCCGGCCCAGGCGGAAACTCAGTACGACTGACCGGCAGTTCTACGGAAACCGAATGGATGGCGATCGGAGCCGGTGGTCCCGCCTGCACCACTGAAAAGCCAAAAATGAGAGGTGCCAACGTGATCGCAACAGTGAGTGCAGAGATGCATTTCATGGGGGCAGACTCAGGCAACAGTGACCTTGATCGACTCGACAACGTTGCGCATGAATCCGCCAGAATTCCAGTTCGGGACGGCTGGCTGCTCGACGCCGTTGCTATTGATCGCTTTGACCATCAGGGTGTTTTCACCACGGGAACTTGGCGTGTAGTGGGCATTCCAGCGCCTGAAACTGTATTTGCCATGATCCTCTTCCAGCATCGCATCCATCCAATGCGCGCCACCATCGCTCGACCAGAACACTTTGGACACTCCTGCGTCCCCGCCAAATGCGATCCCTCGAGTATGCACCGCATGCCCGACGAGCACTCGATCACCGTCGCGTAGATTGGTGATGAACGAGCGCGGCGGCATGTGGCTGATTGGCACGCTCTTGAAATCGCTCTGGCCCGGCTTGACGCTGGCGTATGGCGTGTCCGGCACGAGGTACGCCTTCGCCATCCAATAGTTGTCGTCTACCCTGTCCAGCACCTCAATGTCGTTGAGCATTTTCACCCAATAGGTGGAATACCAACCGGGCACGATGAGCCGCAATGGAAAGCCGTTCAACAGCGGCAACTGCTCACCATTCATGCCGTAGGCAATCATCACCTCGCCGTCCCGTGCGTGATCGATGTCGAGGGACTTCAGAAAATCAGGCGTACCGCTAATTAGGCCTGTGTCCAGCCCATTGAAGCGAACTTGGACCGCCCCCGCACTCACCCCTGCCCTGTCCAGCACATCTTTCAGTCGCACACCGGTCCAGCGTGCGCAACCCATGGCACCATTGGCCCATTGGCCACCAGCGACTCTTGGATTGAACAGGCCGCGGGAATTGCCCGAGCACTGATTTACCGCAGCAAGCTCGACTGGCGCGAACTCGGTCATCAGTTGGTGAAGAGTTAGTGACAGGGGCTTGCCGATATGGCCCCGTACCGTCAGACGAAAGGCCTCTGCGTCGATCTGGGTGGGGATATAAGCCAGGTGCCAGCGCACGAAGAAACGATTATTGGGTGTAAATACGCCGTGATCGAATACATCGAATGGGGTTTCCAATAAAGGCGGGCGCGTGCGCAAGAGGATCATTTCGCCTTTCTGCGGAAAGGCATTCGTCAATTCGCGCTCTCCGTTGACGAACGGCAATCGAACCGACTTCGCCGTCGCGCCCAGTGCGCGGGCTCCTCCGATCAGCCCGATGGAACCGAAGAGGCCGGCAGCCTGCAAAAAGTGCCGCCGCGACGGCTCGATAGCGCTCCCTTCCCTGCTCATGACTCTTACCCCTCGGAATTGGCGAGGCCCTGAAATCCAGGCCATGCATTGCCGCATGGATGTCTAGCAACGAACATCTTGATAATAGCACTCGATAAGTTCCTCAAGTTCGCACAGCAAGATCAATGCCAGCGGGAAAGGACGCCTGATGGAACAATTGCGGTGGTTGCGCGCAACAGGGCGCACAATCAATTACGGGACATTGATCACGCCCTCGGCAATGAAATGATTGAGTGGCGAGGCCCGCGCAAAATATTTGAGCGTCTGGTTTCGCTTCGCCTTCGCAAGCGTTCGCGTGCCCATGGCGGCTGCCCACGAGGGCCAGTCTGATGATCCTGACTTCAGTGTTTCGTCGCCAATCTGCTTGAATCCGAATGCCTGTGTCGGAATTTCAAGGACTTTTGCCAGCGCGATCTTATGATTCTTGGAGCGCTCATGGACGGCCAGCAAAATGGAAGCGTACCCCGCTACCTTTTCCAGATGATCCTCGGAGATTACGCCCAAGTCTCACGACTCCTTAAGCGAGTGGCTCAACCTATTTGGCAGACGCAACGACAAAAAGCCACCGAGGGAGAGAACGCGTCTCTATTGTGTGCAATGGATTGAGTTGGCCTGAGTCACGCTGACTTGTTTGTATTGCGGTCATCAAGCAACCGAGACTATGCCGACCAACGCGCGCCAATTTTTCTATGAAATGGTGCCGTCGATACGCTAACGATCGGCCTCGCCAAGGGACTCGGACCGCAGGGCGTACACGTGAACGCGGTGCGCCCGTATACGAAGTGCCGTTAACCTCCACAACAACGCCGCCGACACAGCGCTGGTTCGTGGCAAGCAAATGACGCTGCTGGTCTGAATACGCCGCCAGCTGGCGCTGGCGAAGGTCGAACGCTTGCTGAGCACGTTGCTGAGTAAGCTGGTCTTGCGATTGCTGAGAAGCAGACGCGTTGCCGCCAGCAAACGTCTGGATGATCGTTTGAGCTTCATCGATATCACGTTGACGCTCAAACTCGTGGTACGCGATTTACCCGAAAAGCAAGATCAGTGCGGCGCACACAATCCCTAATGCAATCCTTAACGACGAATCCATCGAACCCCCTATTTCAGCCTGAAGCATACACGCGCTTTGCCGCTGGCAGATCGTGGGATCGATCAGCGTTGTAGTAAGGAGGTTGCTGATAGAAGGTTTCTACCGAGGGAACATACGAACGGACTGCTCCAGCTGGGTTGAGATCCAAGAAATGTTGCTGCTTGACTGTCACGCTCACGCTCGGTCACGAGGCCCACAGCAGAACCTCAACGATAGACTCCGTCCGCTTGCGCGTCCGCCAACCTTACGGCGTCATGGCGCCCGAGCCAATGATTCGGAAACTCCTGACGGGGCGTCGGGAATAAAAGTCTGTCCTGAGTGATCAAGTACCTGAGTCCCCCATCAGGAAGAATGTCATGAGCGAGTTTGATCACAACGGTTCTGGACATGATGCAAGTCGGCGAAAGGCACTGGGCTGTTTGGCGGCCTGGACAGGAGCCGCGGTTCTTTGGAACGTCACGGGCGGCGTCCCTAGGGCCTTAGGGATGACATCAGATGGCACCCTTCAGTCCGCACCTGCCAATTCCCTGACCTTTGTGCAGATTAGCGATACACACCTCGGCTTCAACAAACAAGCCAATCCTGACGTTGTCGGCAGTTTGCGGCGCGCCATAGCGGACATCAATGCCTTGCCGCAACGCCCCGCCTTCGTCGTGCATACCGGTGACATAAGTCATCTATCGCGGGCGGAGCAGTTTGGCCAGGCACGCGAGATATTCAAGGAGATTCATGTCGACCGCATGCATACAGTTCCCGGAGAACATGATGCGATCGATGACGGAGTGAATGGCTATCTAAAGTTCTTCGACACGGATGGACACGGTCGCGCCTGGTACAGCTACAACCAAGGCGGCGTGCACTTCATAGGCCTGAACAACGTCCAGAACTTCAAGATGGGCACGATGGCCGCGTTGGGTGACGAACAGCTGGAGTGGCTGAAAACCGATCTCGCCAACGTATCGCATTCCACCCCGATCGTGGTCTTTGCGCACATTCCGATGTGGACCATCTGGGCTCCCTGGGGCTGGGGTACATCCGATTCTGATATAGCACTTGCCCTACTGCGTCCCTTCGGTTCGGTGACCGTTCTCAACGGCCACATTCACCAGGTGATGCAGAAAGTGGAAGGTCACGTCGCGCTACATACCGCCGCATCGCTTGCCTATCCACTGCCGACTCCGGGGCAGGCCGGATTTGGCGAGCCGAGTCCCATGACCGTAGCTCCTGGAGAGCTGGGCAAACTGCTTGGCACGCGCCAAGTGTCGGTTGTCCGCGGGCAACAACGCCTGGCGCTCATCGATACCCCGCTCGACCATTGACTGCATAACACCTCACTAATTCAACGAGACAATCATGAAAAAAACCATGACTCTGCCGAACATACGGCGATATGGCATGTCGTGCATGACTGCTTGCCTATGGTTACTCAGCGCTACTTTTTCGGTTCAGGCATCGACGCCCACGCAAGGGGTCGATATCAGCAAAATGGCTTTCCGTCCCGGCGATATGACAGTGAAGCCAGGCACCAAAGTGACATGGACCAACCGTGATCAAATTCCTCATACTGTGACGAGCAAAGACAAGGGCGGCGTACTTACGTCCCAAGGCCTCGATACCGGGGACAGTTATTCCTACACATTCACCCAGCCGGGTGACTACGTCTACTTTTGCACCGTTCATCCATTCATGATTGGGGTGGTGCATGTCCGCAAGTAGTCCAATGGTGCTGCGCGAAAGACCGTGAGCCATGGCCACCTCGAACCAATAAAGCGTTATTGGTGATTTGGCGGTTAGTCATCTAGATGGGGGGGTGCCGAGCGAATTTCGCGAAATCTTGACGTTGCGCGAAATCAAGGAGCTCTCCTATCGTGAAATTTGTGACGCGCTACCTTACCCAGCCGCACGGTGATGTCCCGACTGGCAGGGAAGTCACGGCACCGGTCGGCTTCTCTTTCATGACCCGTGCGTAGTTTGAATGTGCACACCGTGTCCCCGGACAGGTGGCCACATGTGTCAGGTTTAAACACGTTTCAATGCGGGAACACGGCAGCGGCTATCTACAATTCAAGCGCCGGCCACTGCAGCCATATCCGCATCAGGCCGCACGCGCTGCATATGTTCGCGGCACAGTTGTTCTACCAGCGCACGGTGATCCGGCAGATCGTCGAGTGCGCGAGTGGCCGCCTGCCGGATCATTGCGAATTCGCGGCGCGCAGCTTCCGTGTGCGGATAGGCGTTGCGCATGGACTCGAGGCTGGTCTGGAACTCCATGCCGTACAGCACGTACTGCCAGCTAGCGGTCGTGAACATTTCCAGGTCACCGACGAAATCCAGCCGATGCGGCGGGCGCTGCTTCCACTTCGCGAGTTTTTCCTGGAGGGTTTGCGGAATGCTGGCGGCGTCGGAGTTGTCGATCCAGAACTTTGAGTCACGCCGCTGGCTCAGGCAGTAGTGCATCTTGATGAAGTCGATGATGCGGTCGTAGCGTGCAACCATCATCTCGTTGAAATGACGCGCGGCACTTTCCATGTTGTCGGTGTCACCTGGCAACAGATGAGTAAGCAGATAGGTAGCCAGTTCGATCAATGCAATTCCGGTCGACTCCAGTGGTTCCACGAAGCCACCGGCGAGGCCGACTGCAACGCAGTTCTTGCGCCAGTGCTCGGGCCGGTAACCGGTTTCAAACTTGATGTGCATGGGCGTCAGCCCTTCGCCGGCCGGGCCCAGGTAACGGCGAAACACTTCCTCAGCACGTTCGGCATCCGTGTGTCGCGAGGAGTACACGTAACCGACACCGCGGCGCTTCTGCAAACCGATGTCCCAGATCCAGCCAGCCTCCTGCGCGGTGGAAATAGTGTAAGGCGGGATCGGCGCATCCGGCTTCGCATAAGGTACCTGCATCGCCACGGCGCGGTCGGCGAACAGGACATCCCGGCGGCTGCGAAACGGCGACTGCATGATGCCGCCGATCAAGGCGCTGCGCAGACCGGTGCAATCCACGTAGAGGTCGGCGGTCAGCTCCCCAAGTTCTTTGGTCACTACGCATGCGATGGCGCCCTGCTCGTCCAACACGGCGCGCTCGACTGTCGCGACGTGCCGCTTCACCCCCAGCGTTTGCTGACCGTGCTCGGCCAACACTTTTGCAAAACAGGCCGCGTCGAAATGGAACGCGTGATTCATCGGCCCCTGATAATCAGCATCCGTCGGTCGCTTCGGTGCGCGTCCATGATCGACCAAGGTGCTTTGCATGGTCACTGCATCGGCGAACGGCATGCCGTCGGGGGCCGCGCCCAATAGCCAGTAAGGCAATAATTCGGGGCCACCCGGCCGTTGGCTCGGCTGGCTGAATGGGTGAAAAAAATGGTCGCTGCCGGGCGTGCCAGGCGGCCTGACCCAATGGCGATAGTGGATACCCTGCTTGTAGGTTGCCGTGGCCCCCACCAGGAACCGCCGCTCGTCCAGCCCGATGGCCGACAACGTGCCGCGGATCGAAGGGAACGTGGCCTCCCCCACTCCGAGCAGGCCGATATTGTCCGACTCGACCAAATGCACTTGGACACTGTCCGGATGAACCGAATTCATGGCCTTCGCCAGATAGCATGCCGCCAGCCAGCCGGCCGTCCCACCACCCACTACAAGCACTTTTTTCAATCGCGACATGTCTTATTCCTTACACGGGCGGTGCCAACGTCACCACTGGTTTGGTACTCGGTAAAAGCATGGTCGGTGTTCACCGCAACCACATGCTCCCACCGCGCTCTCGAAAGAAAGGCCGGACCCAGAAGGGTCCGGCCAAAGTGCCATTCAAGGGAGGGTTGAAGGCATCCTCGTCGGGGATGCCTGCAGAGAACGGCAATAGTGTTGCATCACAAGCGACGCGGACTCGATCATCAGGACTCGATCATCACAACTCGATTATTAGAACCAGAAGCCAAACTGGACACCGTAGGTACGCGGCGGCAGGTACTGCGAGTAGTAAAGCAGGCTGCCGTTGACCTCGCTGCTTCCCGCACTGGTCCTGATGCGATCATCGCTGACGTTCTGCACATACAGGTTGACGTACCAGCGATCACCCGGCTCGCTGTAACGCAGCGACACGTCACCGCGCACATACGCTTTCTGCTCATCGGGCGCACCCAGATTGAACCAGCTAAGCCACTGTGCACTCTGGTACTGGGCACTCAAACGTGGTGTCAGACGGCCACCGTTACCCAGGTGGAAATCATGCTCGTAAATTGTGGTCAACGAGAAATTGGGCGCGTGTGGCAAATCGTTGCCCGTGACGTTCAGGCAATTGCCGACGCCCAGAGGCGCCCCCGCCGGGCACGTCGGGAAACCTGCATAATCGTTGCTGCCCGCATACATCAGCGTACCGAGCTTCTTCTTTGGAATCGCTGAGAAGATCAGGTTGAGGCGGTCATCCTGCTGCTGCAATGCCAGTTCCGACTCGAAGCCCAACACTTCCGTGTCGCCCTGCACGTTCGAGAAGCCAAGGCCGTGGGCGCCGTTGGCGTAGGTGATTGGCGCGGACAGCTGGAAGTTCTTGAAGTCTTCGTAATAGACCGCGCTGTTCCAGGTCAGATGCCCGCCGAAGAAAGAGAACTTCGTGCCGATTTCATAGTTGGTGAGTGTCTCCGGCTTGTACAACGCGCCGCCATCCTGGGTTCCGCCGGACTTGTAGCCGGTGGAGACGCTGGCGTAAAGCAGACCATGCTCACCGACGTCAGTGTCTACACGCGCCAACCAGGTGACATCGCTCTTGCTGTACTGCGCCGTGTTGTACTGACCTGCGCTGAAGCCGTTCGCAGGACTTGGCTGGACGCCCGGCGAAATCGGTATCTGCGGCACGGTAGGATCACCATTCCAATCCCAGTTGATACCGCCGTCATTGTCCTTGTTGTCATGCGACCAGCGAGCGCCGGTCGTCAGACGCCAGTGATCGGACATATGCCAGGTGGCCTGGCCGAATATCGCTTTGGACTCCACCGTTTCCTTCGGCTGGATGAACGAACCCTGCCAATTGATGGAACCCTGGTCAGTACCATTCAAGATGGGGATGTCGAAGCGGATGTTGTTGTCTTCGTGCTCGTAGTACGCGCCGAGGATCCAGTCGATCGTTTGCGGGCCCTTCGACTTCAGATCAATTTCACTGCTGTAGCTTGTGTAGTTCGAATAGTTGGTGCGGTCTTCCTGCTGCACGCCGCCCGTGGTGAAGCTGGTGGGTACGGCTACGCCGACATCCTGGTCGAAGTCGCTGCTGCCCGAGTAACGGTTGTAGCCGGCGATATAGCTCAGCTCCATATCGCTGCTGACATCCCAGTCCATGCGACTACGCACGGTCTTCGAGGTTCGATCCAGATACGGCGCGGTGGTGATCAACGCCGACCAGAAATCCTGACCCGCGCGTGGCTGCTGCATCAGGCTCAGGCTGGGGGTGCCGCGATCGACAAAATATTCGTACGACAGATTCCACTTGAACGTGTCGGTGGGTTGCCACACTGCACTCACGCGAGCGGCGGACTGATCCTGCGCGTCGTATTTCTGACCGCCCTGAACGAACTGGTTGAGGTTGATCGGCTGGAAACTCGCCAGACTGCCGCCCGAGGCGAGATAGGTCGTCTTCTGCTGCGCCACTGACGGTAGCTCGCTGGACGGGTTCTGGTAGTCGACGTAGCCATCATGCTGCTCGTGCACCACCGCCATACGCATCGCGAAGGTGCTGCTGATAGGCAGGTTGATCGCGGCACGCGAGCCCACCTGGTTGTAGCTGCCAGCCTCGATCTGCCCATTGCCATAGAAGCCGCCGTTGATATCGGGCTTGGCGGTCTGGAAGCTGATGGCGCCAGCGGTGGAGTTGCGGCCCCACAGCGTGCCCTGTGGACCGCGCAGCGCTTCCACACCATCCATGTCAAGCAACAGACCCGACGCAGCTTCGGCACGAGCCGCATACACGCCGTCGACGAAGGTCGCGACTTCAGGGTCGGCGTATTCGGTCTTGGCGCTGTCGTTGCCGATACCGCGCATGGTCAGCGTCACCACGTCATGATCGCCCTCCGACGTACCCTGCAGGCCTGGCACCAGTTTGGTCAGATCCTGCACGGTCATCACGCGCTCCTTGTCGAGCGTGTCCGCCGTGATCGCCGTGACGGCCACCGGTGTTTTCTGCAGCGGCGTCTCGCGCTTGGTCGCAGTAACCGAAACGGTGTCCAGATTCTTGGCTTTCTTGTCAGCGGCTATGGGATTCTGGGATGCCGGGTTTGGTGGTGTCGCGTCTTGATCCGCCGCACGCAGCGCGCCCGGAGCGAGCACGAGTGCCATGGCGACATACAACAATTTGTGATGCAGATTCATTTAGCTCTCCCTCTAAATCGTTCGGATGATTGTTGTCCGCCGCACGCTCCGGCGATGACAAAGATTTCCCAGCTCCCACTGGCACGCCGTTGACCCCAAAATGACAGCGCTGTCATTGTTGGATAATAGAGCGCCCTTGCGATGAATGCTTGCCGCATGGCAACAAGTCATCAAAGCATTCAAAAACTCATGCTGCACAACCCCTCGCGCCGCTTGCCGAGCCTCCCGGCAGCTTGATAATGGTGCAAAGCAAATGGACGCCTTGGCGTCCAATCTCACGCGCGCGGGTCCGCGTGCCGCCCCGCGCTCCGTGAAACCCGCGTTCGGTCAACGTGTGGAAGAACGTGGCGCCGCCGATGGCGAGGTCGCGCTGGCGCAACGTCCCAGCCGACTTCACGAAGCCAACGACCAACGCCAGCAGCATCGCCACCGTGAACAGCAGCTCGACATTCATGGCTTGTCCCCGTGAGGCGTGCACGTCAGCGTCCGGTCCGCGACGGTGCCGAGCGACACGTCGGTGATGGCGATCTGTTCGCCTGAATGACTGGACCATTCGAATGGCTGGTCCAGCCTGCTCATGTGGGCGCCGGCGTCGCGGAAACATTTCAGCGGAATGCCCACACGCAGCCACTGCCCGTGAGGCAGCGCGGCGAGCTGTTGGCCGACCGGCACCTGGCCACTGCAGCCGACACCGCAGCGGACACCGATCGACGTGCCACCGGGCGACACGGCATCGACCCTCAACGTGGTCACCAGCAGCACATCGCCATTGGTTTCGCGCTCCACGTCGAGCGGTTCGGGCGCCACCAGCGCGACACCTGCCCCACCGCTACCGGACCAGCTCAGGTTGCGCGCGTCTTCCTGCGCCTTGTAGTCGAGCGCGCTGATGTGCAGGCTGCCGTCCGCCGTGGCGGCCGGGGCGGCGACGACATTCATGGCCGCGCCGTTCGCGCCGGTCAGGTGCAGCGCGAAACCCTGCGCCGGTTTGCCATGGGTGAAATAAACACCGGCCCGCGCGGCGCTTAGTGCGATCCCGGCATCCTCGGACAAGGGGCCAGTGTTACCGCTATCGGCATAGGTCAGGCCGAAGCCATAGGGGAACTGCGGATGCTCGCCTCGTGCAAGGGCGGCGACGGGTACCTGTACCGCGCTACGCGGCCACGCATACGCCAGCTTGCCGTGGAAGTCGTTCGCGATGCGACCATCGCGGGTACGCAGCAACACGTCGGCGATGCCCTCCCCTTCGCTGCCCGGCAGCCATGCCACCACGAAGGCGTCAGCGGCATTGATCTCGCGATTCATCCACAGCGGCCGTCCGGTCAGGAACACCGCCACCACCGGCACGCCCTGCCCGCGCAGGCGGCGCAGCAGTTCGAGGTCGTGATCGTTGCCTGGACGATATGCCAGGTTCGGCAGGTCACCCTGGAATTCGGCGTAGGAATCTTCGCCGAACACCACGATGGCGACGTCGGGCTTCTGCTTGTAGTCGCCATCCACCGACAGCTCGGCGCTGCCGCCGGCCGCCTGCACCTGCGCCTGGAGACCGGCCCAGATCGAAGTGGCCCCCGGGAAATTCGCATTGGTCAGACCGGTGCCCTGCCAGGTCAGCGTCCAGCCGCCGTTCTGCTTGGAGATGTTGTCGGCGCCATCGCCGGCGACCAGGATGTGCTTGCGCGGATCGATCGGCAGCACGCTGTGGTTGTTCTTTAGCAGCACTAGCGACTCGCGTACCGCCCGACGCGCTAGCGCGCGATGCGCGAGACTCCCGATCACTTGCGCCGACCGGACCACGAGCGGGTTGGCCGACGGCAACCCGGCCTCAAACATGCCCAGGCGCATCTTCACCCGCAAGATGCGAGTCACTGCATCGTCAACGCGGCTCATCGGGATCACCCCAGCCTTCACCTCGGCCAGAGTGTTCTTGTAGAGACCCTTCCAGGAATCGGGTGCCTCCAGCATATCCAGTCCGGCGTTATACGCCGCAGGGCAATCTTCGTTGGTACAGCCGGGCACTTGGCCATGCGCGTTCCAGTCGCCCAACACGATCCCGTCGAAGCCCATGCGTCCCTTTAGCACGTCGGTGATCAGCGCCTTGTTGCCTGCCATCTTCACCCCGTTCCAGCTGGAGAACGAGACCATCACCACCTGCACACCGGCCTTGATTGCTGGCGGATAGCCGGCCGCGTGTACGTCACGCAATACCGCCTCGCTGATCTGGGCGTCGCCTTGGTCCTTGCCGTCGCGGGTACCGCCGTCGCCGACGAAATGCTTGGCGGTGGCGATCACGTGCTCCGCATCCAGGAACTGCGGGGTACCCAGCTTGCCTTCCAGTCCACCGATCATGGCGGCGGCGTATTGCGCCACCAGCGCGGGATTCTGCGAATAACCTTCGTAGGATCGGCCCCAGCGCACGTCTTGCGGCACCGTGAGCGTGGGCGCGAAAGTCCAGTTGATGCCGCTGGCACGCAGTTCCCGCGCGGTGACTTCGCCGATGTCGTGGATCAGTTGCGGATCGCGCGTGGCGCCCAGCGCAGAGTTCTGCGGAAAAAGCGTGCTGCCGACAAGGTTGTTGTGGCCATGCACGGCGTCGATGCCAAACAGCACCGGGATCGCCTGCCCTCCTGCGGAGGTATCCATCGACGCGCGGTAAAACGCGTCGGACAGCGCCTGCCAATGCGATGCAGTGGGGTACGGCTGTCCCGGCGGCTTGGAGTTGCCACCGGCCAGTATCGAGCCCAGGCGGTACTCGCGCACATCGTCCGGCGTCACGTATTTGATGTCAGCCTGGACCATCTGTCCGACCTTGTCTGCCACCGACATCTTCGCCAGCAATGCCTGGATTCGTGACTCGATCAGTGGATCAGTCGGCAACGGCGAGCTGCCTTTCGGCCAAAGTTCGGGGTGGACGGTGGTCGCGTCGCCGGCCATGGCGGGAACGGTCATGAGCAATACGCCAGCGAGTGATACGGACATGGAAACCCGTCGCAGGAACGGGCTCGATGGGGGCAGCAATGGCACGTCATGGCTCCAGGCTGGCGCACCGGAGGTACGCGTCTGGGTCGCACAATGACAGGAATGACAGCGCTGTCAATTTGCTATGCAGCATGACTCCCGCGCCACCCGGCGGAGCGAAACGACCTCAGGGTACGGCGGCAGTAGAGCCGCGGATCTGCAGGGAGAACGGCACCTGCACCAGGTGGCCGGCGCCGTGACCGCGCAACACGCCTAGCAATTGCTCGGCTGCGATCTTGCCCATCTCACGGCTCGGTTGCTGGACCGTAGTGAGTGCTGGCCACAGCTGGCGCGATAGCGGCGTATCGTCGAAGCCGCAGACCGACAGGTCGTGCGGCACCTTCAAACCGTACTCGCCCGCCGCCCACATCACACCGGTGGCCATGTCATCGTTGGCAGCGAACACCGCCGTCGGCCGCTCGGCCAGTGAAAACAGCTGCCGCGCAGCCGCCACGCCAGAGCCGAAGGTGAAGGCGCCCTGCACTACCAGAGCCGGATCCTCGGGTAGACCTGCGGCGGCCATCGCCTCGCGATAGCCGGCCAGTCGCCACCGGCTGGCACCGTGGTCGGCGATACCGATCACGTGAGCGATCCGCCGGTGGCCCAGCTCCAGCAGGTGCTCCACGATTGCCCGCGAGGCCCGTTGCTCGTCCATCGTCACGCCGATGATTTTGCCGCGCCGCAGTGGCGACACACTGGCATAGGGCACGTTGCGCTCACGCAGACGTTTCAGCAGCGGTGCATAGTCGGTGATCGGCGGCGTCAGCACGACGCCGTCGGGGTGGTGGTCGGATATCAGCGCATCGAAGCGACGGATGAAATCACCTCCGCTCATGCGCAGCGGGCGCACCATCATGCTGTAGCGATGCGCGTCGCAGGCCTCGAGCACACCATCCTGGATCTCGGCCAGATAGGTCGAGGCCGGGTTGTCGTTGTTGTCGTACAACATAGCCACCAGGAACGAGCGATTGCCCGCCAGACTGCGCGCCGACGGATGCGGGCGATAGTCCATCGCCTCCATGGCCGCGCGCACGCGCTGACGCGTGGCATCCGTCACGTTCGCCTCGTCATTGAGCACGCGCGATACCGTCTTGGGCGATACGCTCGCTGCGCGCGCCACATCTTCGAGGCGTACCCGCATGGATTCTCCGCTGTCGTCACACTGTTGATCGACTATGCCGCCAGAGCCCTCCGCTTTACAAGGACGATCGGCGTTGCGGCCGGCGTGCCGGCGGTAGCCATGAATATGTACGTGGCGCTGGTTGCTGCACCGCGACGCTGCCTGCCATGCAAGGATGTCGCCGGCAAAAAGCTGCGCCGATGCTGCGCCCGCAACATGCGGGATGCGCCACGCCATGACATAACTGTTGCCGCAGAGGAGGTGTTAATGACCCGGATCAACCATAGCGAAGACCCCACGGTGCGCACGTGCTGAGCACGCCGCCAGCGAACGCGACCGCGCCGCACGACATTACCTGCCATAAGGGTAGGCACCCATGAGGCCGAAACCCGCACTGTCGTTCTGGCAGATCTGGAACATGTGCTTCGGCTTTCTCGGCCTCCAGTTCGGGCTTGCGCTGCAGAACGCGAACGTCAGTCGGATCCTCCAGACGCTGGGCGCGAACGTCAACGACATCCCTGCCCTATGGATCGCTGCGCCACTGACCGGGCTGATCGTGCAACCGATCATCGGTCATTACTCCGACCGCACCTGGAACCGCCTGGGCCGACGCCGGCCGTACTTCCTGGTCGGCGCGGTGTTCGCTTCGCTGGCGCTGCTGTGGATGCCGAACGCGCCGATGCTATGGGTGGCCGCCGGCCTGCTGTGGATCCTGGATGCGTCGATCAATGTATCGATGGAACCGTTCCGCGCCTTCGCCGGCGATCAACTGCCCACGCAACAGCGACCCGCCGGTTATGCGATGCAGAGTTTTTTCATCGGCGCCGGCGCGCTGATCGCCTCCATGCTGCCCTGGATCCTGGCGCAGTTCGGTGTGACCAACGTGGCGCCGGACGGCGGCATCCCCGATACAGTGAAGTACGCGTTCTACAGTGGCGGGGCGGTACTGCTGGGCGCGGTGCTCTGGACCATCCTGACCACGCGCGAATATCCACCTGCGCAGTTGCAATCGTTTACCGACAACGTGGCGGATGAGCCCGCAGTGGATGCATCGCGCGCCTGGCGACCGGGCGTGATGCTGCTGCTGGTCGGTATCGCGGTACTGTTCGCGATCAGGCATTTCGTGCTGGAGAAAGAGGTCTACCTGCTGGCCGGCGGCCTGATCGTGTTCGGCCTGCTGTTCGCATGGCTGAGCCGCACCCGTAGCCATGGGATGCTGCGCGAGGTGATGGGCGACCTCTACGGCATGCCCAACTCGATGCGGCGACTGGCCTGGGTGCAGCTCTTCTCCTGGTTCGCGCTGTTCGCGATGTGGATCTACACCACCGCCGCCGTGACGCAGACGATCTACGCCACCACCGATACCGGCTCGTCCGCCTACAACGAGGGTGCCAACTGGGTCGGCGTGCTGTTTGCCGCATACAACGGTTTTGGAGCATTGGCCGCGGTGGTTATCCCGCTGATGGTGCACCGATGGGGCCTGCGCATCAGCCACGTGGTGAACCTGTGCCTTGGGGGTGGCTGCCTGCTGTCGTTCCTGTACATCCGCAATCCGCACTGGCTGCTCGCCTCGATGGTCGGCGTCGGCTTTGCCTGGGCCTCGATTCTGTCACTGCCCTATGCGCTGCTGTCCGACAACCTGCCCACGGCGAAGATGGGCGTCTACATGGGCATCTTCAATTTCTTCATCGTGATCCCCCAACTGCTCGCCGCCAGCGTGCTCGGTCTACTGCTGCGGCTGTGCTTCCACAACCAGCCCATCTGGGCCCTGGGCATGGGCGGCGCCAGCCTGCTCATCGCAGGTCTGTGCACGCTGCGCGTACCCGAGCCTGAGGGCTACGCCTGACCAGACACGCTTGCGGAAGCGGCTCGGCGCCATGTTCCACCCGTAGCGGTACGGGCATGGCTTCGCTGTTATCCGTCCTCTCGCAGCCTGACGACATTGAGTGACATAATTGACAACGGGCGCCGAGACAAAAGGAGCCAATGTGCCGTGACAGAGTTCCCTGCATATCAACTGGACACCCCGATCGAGACCAACCTCACCGGTTTCGATCTCATCAATACGTCGATGCTGAATAAGGGGACTGCCTTCACCGACGACGAACGCGATCGCTTTCGTCTTCACGGGTTACTGCCTCCTCATATCGGCACGCTCGATGTGCAAGTGGCGCGTCGCTTGAAAGTCTTGCGTGCGTTCAATACGGATTTCGAACGTTATGCCTTTCTGCGCGACTTGCAGGACACCAACGAAACCCTCTTTTACGCGCTGTTGGTGCGCAACCTCGCTGAACTATTGCCCCTGGTGTACACGCCAACGGTAGGCGAAGGCTGCCAGCGCTTCAGCGAGATCTGGCGTAAACCGCGGGGCTTGTTCCTGAGCTATCCGAACAGGCAGCGCATCCGCGAGATTTTGGCTGATCCACGTTTTGACCGGGTTCGCGTGATTGTGGTGAGCGATGGTGAGCGAATACTGGGACTGGGCGATCAAGGCGCTGGCGGCATGGGCATTCCGATCGGCAAGCTATCGCTTTACACCGGTTGCGCAGGCATTCACCCCGAGCTGACCTTGCCCATCCTGCTCGATGTCGGCACCAACAATCAGGAGCGCCTTGCCGACCCGATTTATATTGGTTGGCAGCATGAACGCGTGACCGGACAGGACTACGACGACTTCGTCGAGGAATTCATTAGTGCCGTGACCGAACGCTGGCCGAACGTTCTTCTCCAATGGGAGGATTTCGCGGGCTCCAATGCCAGCCGCATGTTGGGGCGCTATCGGGACCGGTTGTGCACGTTCAACGACGATATCCAGGGCACCGCCGCGGTTGCCACGGCCAGCCTCTTGGCGGCCATCAACGTGACCGGAGTGAAATTGACCGATCAGCGTATCGCCATTCTCGGTGCGGGTTCGGCAGGCTGTGGCATCGCGTCATTGTTGCTGCAAGCCATGCTCGATGCGGGTGCCAGCGAAGCGCAAGCACGTCAGTGCTTCTTCCTGGTTGACCGCAACGGTTTGCTCGTCGAAGGCATGCCGGACATCACGACCGCGCAAGCGCCCTTTTTACAGAGGCGCGAGGCGGTTACTCCATGGGTGCTGGAAAGCCCGAGCGAGATATCGCTGCTCGATATCATGCGTAATGCCAAACCGACCGTCTTGGTGGGTGTGTCTGGGCAGCGCGGTGCATTCACCGAAACAGTCATTCGCACGATGGCGGAGCATGCCGAGCGCCCGGTCATTTTTCCGCTATCCAATCCCACCTCTCGCTCCGAAGCGACACCGGAGCATTTGCTCGCCTGGACAAATGGCCGCGCACTGATCGGCACGGGCAGTCCATTCGAACCGGTGGCATGGGACGGGAAGATGATTCCGATAAACCAGACCAATAACTCCTACATATTCCCAGGTGTTGGCCTGGGTGTACTCGCCGCGGGTGCGCGCCGGGTCACTGATGCGATGTTCATGGTCGCGGGCAAGGCCGTCGCAGCGATGTCGCCCACCGTAAATGACAAAAACGGCCGACTTTTACCTCCTGTAGCTCAGCTGCGTGAGGTATCCATCGCCGTCGCCAAGGTTGTCGCTCGCCAGGCCCAGGCCGACGGAGTGGCCGACCCTTGCGATGAAGCAACCTTATCGGAGCGCATCAGAGCCCTCTTCTGGGAGCCCCACTATCAGCCCTATAAAATCAGGGAAAAAACGTAACCACACGGGAGCAAATACAACCAGTCTCGGCGGAGCTTCCGTTGACCCTCGGGGAACGTGCAGGTCTTGATCTTGGCGGCTACCGAGAAACCTGGTGAGCTTCGTAGTTCTCAAAACACTGCAGTGATCGACGCCCTTCAGGGCCTAGATCCTGGCGAGCCAACTCTCCAATTCATGAAAGCTACATCCCGCGCCAAGCATCGCCGGGGCCATCGAAGTACGTGGTTCGGTCGGCGCAAAGACCGGCATCGGCGTACAAACGACCCCCCAGATCTCTTTGAACGGTGAGAAGTCGAAGTTATCTCCGAGGGGATGGCTCCGAAAGGACGCGACTTTCTGATCCCATTCTGCAATTGCACGCGACAACAAGTCCGCGCGGTTTCGGACAACCGCATGGTCGTCCGTATCGTATTGAGGCGAGTACAGGGTGCTCTTGCATGACACCAGCAGCAGGCTCGTGCCGCGGACCCCCAATGCGTCGATGTCGGTTACGGCTTTCCCTGCCCTGCGCAACGGTCGCCCCCGAAGATCCCGTAACGGTGTGTCCGGTCTCCAGGACGAGTTATCGATCGCCGACTGAACGCGCCACTCGAACTGCGTTGCACGCGCGTTCGCAGCAGCCCCCCGCTGCGCCGTTTCGCTTATAAGCGCGTTCAGACGCATCGTCGCGAAGTACAGGTCAAGCACAGCTGCCTCGCCATCGATGCGCAAAACGGGCCCAGGGACTAGAGGCCAAGCTGTTCCGTCCATAGTCTGCAACGCGCGAGTCCAGTCGTCTGGCGACGTTATGCCTGAGGAATTAGCGAGCTTCTGGAAGATGGGAGGCAGGCGGGTAAATGCGTCGGCCAGGGTCTGAAAGAGCCGCTCACGCCCCCAAAGCAAATAGCCGCGCTGAAGTACCCCGCTGAGCATACCGTGCTGCAAAACGATGTCGTGGAAGGCCGCCAACAAGCAGACGAGGGCCGCGGTATTCGTCGCGGCAGGCGTCGGGCTTGATGGTTCCTCCTGGAGAAGCAGTTCAAGCAACGAGTCCAGATCGACGGTATGGGGAATATATCGCGCCGAGACCTGCGCCCCCTGGATGGGCACCCCAGGCAGATCAGGTATCGGTATCAAGGTGGGATCAATTTGGAGAACTCCGGTAATTGAGCTTTCGCGAGCCCCGACTTCAGGAAGCAAAATGGTTCCGGAGTGCGACAGAAAAGAGGTCTCAGTGGCCACGCGCTCGTCGTAGCGTTCGGCCGCGATTCGAAGAGCTTCTGATGGTTCGGGCCGAATGGGACCGCGACGTTGGAACCGAATCGGAGCCCCCTTGCTGGCCCATCGGTAAGTTTGGTGCAGATGTGAGAGAAACCGGACGCCCGCGCAAAAGCGCCACACCCGCTCCCCGTCGGAGTCGCTGAGGGGATAGGTGAGCTGACGCTCCTGAAAACGGAAGCGTCCCCGTACCGGCGACGCACCGGTGAGCACGGCGGCCAACGCCGAGTCATAGGCCAGGGTTGTCGGCAGTGCGCCCTCGAACACGGCGGGCTGGATTCGGCGCAACAGCCACAGCCAATGCACAGGTGCGTAGGTTCCCGCCCACCTATGAAGCGTGCCTTCGACAAAGCCAATCAAATCGGTCAACACGCCGGCGGCTTCGGCGCCCTGCAACACAATGCTTGCAGTTCCCGTGCGCAGTTTTACGCGCTGATCAACGAGTGCCTGGAGATCGGTGGCCGCCCGGCTGGCCGCGCGCCGGAGCATTCGCTTCTCCAGAAGCGCCGCCAATGCCTCTTCGGACGCGTCGACGATCAACGGCATGAAAGTCTCCCCTCCCCCGGCGTGGCCAGCCAAGCTCGGCAGGCGTGTTGGATGGTTTCTTAAATCTATCGCTGAATGTTCGGACAGCAAAGTGGCCGGGTACAACGATTACCCATTGCTGACGCGGCACGCTCGCAGGCAGAGATGACGATCTGGTTTTTACTCTGCACGTCCGGCAAACGCTCTAAACCGTCTGTTCTTACGCTGGAATCGGATTCGTGTCAGCTGGCGTCGCAGCAGGACGCGGATTTTCCATTTGGCGCATACTCACAGGTCAATCAAACCGGCCCAGCCCATCAAACAGTCCATACCTTCCCAGCTCACCGTCGGCCAGATCTACCCTGCTGTGCTGACTTCGCTGACACCCGCCGGCAGCGGATGGCATGCCCTGCTCGAATGCGGTGTCAATGCCATTGTCCCTCGCCCTTATGGTTCAAATGGACCTATTCAGGGCGACGCGGTGATTGTGCGACTGCTCGGGATCAATCAGGCGACCGGGGCTGTGGTCGGCACGCTGGTGCAGGGCAAAACCATCAGCAGTATTCGATAACTGCTGGAGGCGCGGCCGTTTGCTCAGGAAGCAGCGCTTTAGTTCGTCGCTGGAAAACCCCCTGCCGCGATCACCAACCGCGGTCACCAACATTGCGCACAGTGGGAGCTGAGGGACCGGCTGGCGCGGCTCACCGACGGTCACAAAGCTCTTCAACCCCGCCGGGCGGCCAAAAATCGGCTGTTGCGCAGCAGTCCCGCCGAGACCAGCGACACCAGCACGCCGACCGGGAAGATCTCCACGAACGTCATCGGCAGACGGTACATCGGGTTCGCGTACTGGACCTTGAACGTCTCCATGTCAGCGCTCAGCTTCGCTAGTGTCTCGGCGCTCGCACCCTTCGCTTTCTCGCTCGCGATGATCGCGTGCGCATAGGAGCTGGCGAAATCCATGTGCGTCATCGCCTGCACCGCTTCCCACGCGGCCACGTAGAAGATCCCTGCGATGAAGCTGACTCCCACACCGACCCCGAGCGCCGGCCAGAAGCCGATCACCCCGCCCCGATCCACGTCCCGGTGCCGTTTGATCCCCACGAACACCGCGCTCAATGCGATCAGCATCGTCGTATAGCCGATCACCATGCCGTATTTCAGCGGCGGCATTCCGGAGAACGCGACAAAGGTGAGGAGCTCGAATCCGCCGACGACCAAGCCGGCGATCACGCCGTATTTCAGGATGGTCCGCAACATGGTGTTACCCCTTAGTGATGGATGGAGCCGCCATTGACCGCCATCCGACGCTGCCTGGCAATCGTACAAATGGATGATTTGGGCATATTCATCCGGAATAATCCCGCATCAGGGCACGATTCCCAGCTCGCGCGCCCGGCGGATCGCCTCGGTGCGCCGCTTCGCGCCCAGCTTCTCGAACAGCCGCGCCACGTGCGTCTTGACCGTGTTCGGCGAAATGTGGAGGTGCGCCGCGATTTCCTTGTTGGAGTGGCCGGCTGCCAGTTCCTGCAGCACCTCCAGCTCACGCCCGCTCAGGCCCAGCGCCGCCTGCGCTTTGGGGTTGCCGTCGAAGGCGGGCGGCACCGGTGTGGCGAAGACCCGCACGCCCAGGACGATGCCAAGTACCAGGAAGGCGGCCGCGACCAGGAACGCGTAGATGTCGCCCGAATGCATCCGCGCCATGCGCTGGTAGTCGAGCCACTGCAAAGCGAGCGTTCCCGTCGCCAGCAGCGCCCCGTAGCCGACCGCCCGCTTCCACATCACCGCCTCCACTCACCCCTGTACCAGGTCATCTTAGCGCCCGGGCGGCACGAATAAGACCGCTCGATGCGACACCGGGCGGCCCCGGTGCAGCTCAGAATTTTGACAATTTGCTGCAGATGCCGCCCTGTCGCGGGCCCTTTTGACAATGGAGGGTGACACGGGAAACAGCAGGCGACAGGCACGCACGGATATCCGAATCCGCTTGGGAGCGCGTGCGCTTGGTGCCTTACTGGACCAGTCGGACCAGCGGGCTACTGCGTTCCCTTCAAAGCGAAATCAGCCTCGCCTCTCATGCGTATGAGCGGTCGGATGGTTCGGGCTACTACCGGGGACTGACCGCGGACGAGATCCCTCTCGCGGCGCGAGTATTGTCCGCAGCTATCGCCAAGGCGGCGCGCTCCCGGCCTCGGCCTTTGCGTGGCGCATTGCCTGCCGATGGAGTGCGTGAGATCCTGTTTGAAGAGTCACGAAGGGGGCGTTTCGACAGTGTCGCCGTCCGAGCACTCTTTCCTCTGGACGCGCGGCGCGCTTCAATTCAACCACATGCTGTCGGCACATGCCCCAACCTACTTACAGAGCGCGAAAGGCAGGTCCTGCGTTGCATTAGTCTGGGGGCAAGCAACAAGGCCGTCGCGCTTAAGCTGTCGATTAGCACCAGTACAGTGCGCACCCATGTTGAAAGCATCTTCAGAAAGCTCGGCTGCACCACCAGGGCGGCTGCGACGCTCAAGGCAGTGCAGCGAGGTCTTCTCGAGCCGATTGAGGTCCAATAAATCGCGCCGGAAATCTCGCGGTCGAGGCCGTTGGTTTGATAGGCCTAGAGCAAGTGCAGACGAGAGCCATCGTTTCGCCTCGATGCTTGGTCATCCTGGAGCTTAGTCACATCGTTGAAGGTTTTGTTCGGTGCACCATATGTATCGATGACGACGACGGTTGCTCAGCGACGGACAAGAAGCGCGACTGTGACATTCGAGCCGCTAGCGCTACCTGGCATTGATGTGGCGTGCTGATGTGAAGTCGGCACGCCGACGTTCCGCATCCAACTGCCGCAGGGCAATGCCAAGACCTATCCGGTAGCCGCTGCCGATGTTGCCATTGATGATGACAGTGGCGATCGGGGCACTATGAAAGCCAGCGTCGTGTGCTAGTTTTGCGCCAAATTCTTCGTAAACCTCGATGTATGGGGCGTCTAGCTTGTCGAGTGCTTCGGCGAAACCAGCTTCGGGGTGCGCGCGCACTTGCTCCACCAAATTGCCTGGGTCAAGCAGTACGAATTCAGTGGCGTCGGATTTGGCCGCGCAGACTTTAACAACAAGATCATGAAGATCATCGCATGCGCGCAATTCCAGCGTGCGTCCACCTGCGTCGGCTTGTTGCTGAAGCTCTCGCTGTAATTCTTGGGTGAGAGACGTGCTTGTAGTGTGTGGCCCATGAACTAACAATATGCTCACGGCATCGTGCCTGTCGTCGCTCCACGGAGCGGATGCGGCATGCTGCGCCAGGACCGTGTAAAAGTGCCATAGCGAAATCGTGCGACGGCGTAAATATTTCGCCATCCGTCGGGTGCGGCGCCAATCTTTCGGCTCTCTTTCACCTGGCGGCATCTACCTGTTCCCAGTCGCGGGCCAACCGATGTCAACCAAGTCAATGGCTGGATTGGCCGCTGCTGTGACGCCCCAGTCCTTGATAGACAAGGCGATCAAAAAGCGCTGGGTCAATGACGAATTGGCCCCACGTCGGATCGTATTCTGCGCTCGGCTTGGCCGCCAAAACCTCATCGAGAGATTTGCCCTGCTTCTTGAGCGCTGCAACATTCTTGCGCACTCCGACGAGCATGTCGCGGAAGGCGGTAAGGTGCGCGCGATCGCCAGTGGGCCCGTGCCCAGGCACGACGACGGTGCGATCTGTGCACATGCCCAGCGCTTCGTTGGCGGCGGCGATGGCGCCGTCGATGCTGCCGCCGCGCGCATTGTCAATGAAAGGATAGATCCCGTTCCAGAACGTGTCACCGTGCACGAGCACATCGGCATTCTTGAAATAAACAATGATGTCGCCATCGGTGTGCGCAGGCGCGATCGGCTTCACGAAGATGGTTTCGCCATCGATATGATAGGTGCGCTCCTTGGTGAGTATCTCGGTGGGCCTGCCTCCAGCCGCGAGAGTAAAATCGAAGAAGTCGCGCTCGTTCGGCGACGCGTAGCTATGTTTATGCCATGCCGAACGGTGGTGCCGTGAGTGAAGAGCGGTGTCAGTTCTGAAGCCTTTCAGCGAAACCTTCTTGCAACGCGGCAGCCAAGCTTCGCTGCAGTGAGCGTAGCAATGATTCTACGGTGGCGTCGATCGCGCCGGCGCGGTGGTCAGTTGGAAAGTCGCTGAAAGTCCGACCATGTTCCTCAGAGTACGCGACAAAGAACGCTCGTGGTACGTAGGCGTTAAGTGTATGAAAGGAATCCAACACCTCAACCTGCGGGCGACGACGAAGATCGTGGATATGCATTGCGCCACGCCGAAGGTCGTAACGTTTGGCCTCCTTGCCCTCATAAAACACCCGGGCGTGCTTACCCTCGACCAGGCGCACCGCCACCAAGTAAGCATCGTCGTAGGGAAAGGGATCCGTCATTCCATGACCCGCGCCACCGCTGATCTCACTGAAAATGAGGGTGGATTTGAACAGCCTACGGGTAGCAAGCGATGGAGCTGCAGGCCGACGAAGTGCGCGCAAATGGTCTTGAAAAGAGATAGTCACAGCGCCTCCCCAGAAACGCGCGATCGTGAATCAGCTTGCCAAACGGCCGACCGGCAAGCAAGGCGATGCGCTGTGAAGTCTCATCAGAATCGAACTTGACGAAACCAGCCCGCGATTGGCTTCCCCGGATATTGCTCGCGCGGCACAGATCAGCTTCGCGACCTGTACAACATTCCGATCTGTACACAGCAGCCCGGCCAAAGGCAGCCCCTTCCGTCAACAACGCCAGTCACAAGCTCAACTGATCGCCCTACGGTTGAATTGTAGGACGCGTTGAATCCGGCGTTCAATATCGCATCCGCACTTAGAAGTTTCGCTTGCTCCCTTCACGCAGGACCTGATTATCGATCTCCGCATCGAACAGCGCCAAATCTGGCGGCCAGCGAATTGCTGTACTGAGAGGTCGAACAGCTCGGTTGCACTCCTGAGCAGGTGTCCTCTCGGTTGAAATACACGATTGGTTGTTTAGACGTCCATTTAAATATCTGATGCGACTATCGATAGGTGACCAGATCTGTGGAATCGGCACCTTCGATATGCGGCCAACCGTTATAGCTGATCAGGCTCTTGCGCTGGGCTCCGATCGAGACGCGGGTGGTCGAGGTATTGACCAACGGCCAGCTCAGCGTGAACGCATCGGCGATCGGCGCGCCGACCAGCGCGTTGGTTATCACCGCGATCGGACCGCCTGAGGTAAACGCCCAGATGCTGCGCGCTTCCTGCGCAGCCAGTGCTTGAACGCCCTCCATCACGGCCGCGCGAAACACAGTCCAGCTTCGCGAATACTCCCGATCGAACCTATTACTGGTCCAGCGCGCGACAGCCTCGGAAAACATGAGCTGAAACGCGCGATGTGGGTGTTCAAGTCGTTCCAGCTCCGCCATCAGCGCGTCGTGCGAAGCTAAATCTGGGCGATAGCGCGCCAGCACTTCTTCGTGGTCGAACTCGTCCAGACCGGCGATCGTGATACGTGGCGCGGTAACACCGGCTGCCTCGACGCAAAGATCGGCCGTGTGTGCGTGCCGATGCCGTGGCCCCACCACCACGAGATCGGGCGCGCTGCCGGTCTGCTTCAGCCAACGGCCCAAACGGCGCGACTGTTCTTCGCCCAACGGCGACAGCCGATCGTAATCGGCGGTGCCGAAGCTGGCCTGGCCGTGACGGATAAGCAGCACACTCGCCATGCTCAGAGGCTCGATGCAGCGATGAGCTTGCGGCAGCGGTTGCCCATATAGGCAACGGCCTGGCCGAAGCTGGCAAACTGTGGGTTCGTGGTTTGGCCCAGTACGAAACGGCGGTAGATCTGCTGGATGATCACCATGACGCGAAATAGCCCGAATACCTCGTAATATTCGAAATTGTCAACGTTCCAGCCGGTGCGCTCGCCGTAGCACTCCACCAGTTCGCGCCGCGTCAGCATGCCAGGCGCGTTGGTGGGCTGACGCCGGAAAGACTGGAACACCGGGTCGTCGTCAGCCTGTATCCAGTAACCCAGCGAACCGCCCAGATCCATCAGTGGGTCGCCCAGCGTGCTCAGCTCCCAGTCCAGCACCCCGACGATATCCAGCGGATGTTCGGGATCGAGCACGACGTTGTCGAAACGGTAATCGTTGTGGATGACGCAAATGGCGGTTTCGCGCATGGGCTGCTTTTCGGCGAGCCAGGCTAGCACGTCTTCGCAGGGGTCGGTGTCGTCGTTCAGCGCCTTGCGCCAGCGGTCACTCCAGCCGCTGATCTGCCGCGCGATATAGCCCTCGCCCTTCCCCTGGCTGGCCAGTTCCGGTAGTGAGGCGTCGACCTGATGCAGCTCCACCAGCCGATCGATAAAGCCTTTGCACAGCTGGCGCACGCCATCGGTATCCAGCCCGAGATCGGGCGGCAGATCGCGGCGCAGGATGATGCCGCGCAGGCGTTCCATCACATAGAAATCGTAGCCCAGTGTTGCCTGATCATCACTGATCGCCAGGATCGTCGGTACTCGCGAATAATGCGGTTTAAGCGCCGCCATGACGCGTGCCTCGCGCAGCATGTCGTGCGCTGATTTTGCTTTCACGCCCGCCGGCGGGCGGCGCAACACGAGCTCACGCTCACCGTACTTGATGAGATAGGTGAGGTTGGACGCGCCACCGGGAAACTGCGAGATTGTCGGCTCGCCGCGCAGGCCGTCGACGTGCTGCTTGAGAAACGCGTCGACCTTGCCGATATCCAGCTGGTCTTCATCGCGAACGCTGCGTGCCTCATCGACCGCCGCCGTCATGCCCTGCTCCCCAATGATGAATCCGTTCTGGCAAGCGCTGCACTCTGCGCGCGCATTTCCAGCTTGGCGATCAGGCTGCGGTGCACTTCGTCGGGCCCATCGGCGAGGCGCAGGATACGCGCGCTGGCGAACAGTGCGATGATCGGGAAATCGTCCGACAGACCGGCCGCACCGTGGATCTGGATGGCGGCATCGGCGGCCTTCTGCGCCAGGTTCGGCACGATCACCTTGATTTGGGATATTTCGCTCATCGCCGCTTTGACGCCTTGCGTATCGATCAGCCACGCGGCTTTTAGCGTCAGCAGTCGCGCTTGTTCAATCGCCATGCGAAGTTCGGACACGATGTCCTTGTTGCCGCCCAGCTCGATCAACGGCTTACCAAACGCCACGCGCGCGCTGGCACGCTCGCACAACAGCGAAAGTGCACGCTCGGACGCGCCGATCGCGCGCATGCAGTGGTGGATTCGGCCCGGTCCAAGGCGACCCTGTGCGATCTCGAAACCCCGGCCGGTACCAACAATTACGTGATCGAGCGGTAGCCGTACATTCGTGAAGCTGACCTCACCGTGGCCTGACGGCTCGTCGTACGCATGGAACACCGGCAGCATGCGCTCGACCTTCACGCCAGGCGCATCGAGCGGGCATACCACCATCGTATGGCGCTGATGCGGTAGCGCATCGGGATGACTGAGGCCCATGAAAATGACCACGCGGCAGTGCGGATGACCGATACCGGTGGACCACCATTTACGTCCGTTGAGTACGATGTGGTCGCCGTCAACCGTCGCCGTCGCCTGCATATTGGTGGCATCGGACGACGCCACATCTGGCTCGGTCATGCAAAACGCGGAGCGGATTTCACCGTCCAGCAATGGCTTCAGCCAGCGCGACTTGTGCATGTCCGAGCCGTAGCGCAGCAGCACCTCCATATTGCCGGTATCCGGTGCACTGCAGTTGAAGATTTCCGGCGCGATGAACGAGTGGCCCATGATCTCGGCCAGCGGCGCGTAGTCGACGTTGCTGAGGCCCGCGCCGTACTCGGGCTCGGACAGAAACAGGTTCCACAGGCCAGCCTCTTTCGCCTTGGCCTTGAGCATCTCCATCACAGCGGGCTGATGCCACGTACGCCAGTCTCTACTGCCGGTCAGCTCAGCGGCGACGATACTTTCGGCTGGGTCGACCTCATCTCGCATGAAGCGATTGAGTGTCTCGGCCAGCGCGCGTGAACGCTCGGAATGTGCGAAATCCATCTAGCATCTCCTGCCAATGTGCGTGAGTATCGCCGAAGCGTGCTTCGGTCGGTATCCGTCAGTGACACGAATAACTTATCAGCCACGTTAATATACCGACTAGTACAACGCAGCATGCCTGGATATCTCTCGACCCCATCAAGAATCGTCCCGGTCGTGAGCAGGCATCCAAATGCAATAGCAACTCATTCCAGTGCCAGTGGGCGGCTGAAGAAGCCAGCACTGCAAGTCATATGAGGACATCTTCATGACACTACGCACACGAAAACTCGGCCAACAAGGACTCGAGGTGTCGGCTATGGGCTTGGGCTGCATGGGGATGAGCCAATCCTACGGTCCCGCTGACGAAGCCGAATCCATCGCGACACTGCATCGAGCGATCGAGCTCGGTTGCACTTTCCTCGACACCGCCGAAGTCTACGGCCCCTTCACCAACGAAGATCTGCTCGGTCGCGCCCTGGCCGGCAAGCGCGATCAGGTCATGATCGCGACGAAGTTCGGATTCAACTTCGAGGGAGGCAAGAGCCACGGCACCAACAGCCGACCTGAACACATTCGTGAGGCTATCGATGCCTCCCTCAAGCGGTTGCGTACCGACCACATTGATCTGCTTTACCAACACCGCGTCGATCGCCATGTACCCATCGAAGACGTGGCTGGCACAGTCAGTGATCTGGTAAAGCAAGGCAAGGTGAGGTTTTTTGGTCTCTCCGAGGCAAGCGTGACCAACATCCGTCGCGCTCATGCCGTTCATCCGGTCTCGGCACTCCAGAGCGAATACTCGCTGTGGGAACGCAACCTGGAACGTGACGTGATTCCCGTACTGCACGAACTCAAGATCGGACTGGTGCCCTTCTCGCCCCTCGGGCGCGGCTTCCTTACAGGCGAGGTCAAGCGTGCAGAGGAATACCCGGAGGATGATTTCCGACGCAACGATCCGCGCTATCAGGGCGCAAATTACGATGCCAATGTGAAAGCCGCACAGGCGGTACGTGACATAGCACTGGGACTCCACGCCACACCCGGACAGATAGCGCTTGCGTGGTTACTCCACAAAGGCGATCACGTGGTGCCGATCCCCGGTACCAAGCGCCGGAAATATCTGGAAGAGAACGTGGCCGCCGCCGCCATAACTCTCGATGACGCAAAGATGAAGGCGCTCGACGACGCCTTGGCACCCGAAAAAATTTCTGGCCCGCGCTACAACGAAAAGATGATGGGGTTGATCGATCGTTGACGTACCAAATTTGCTGTCGTGGATGAATCGAGGCATACCACTGCCAACTTCAAGGCAGCGCTGACACGATTAAGCGGCATATGACTATCGCCGGTCGTTCGCGCTATTCCGCACAGATTTCTCGACAAAATTCCAGGAATGCTTCGACTGCCGCTGGGGCCAAGCGGCGCGATGGTCGAACGATATAAAGCGGAAACGTCTCTCCCGGCCAATCGGGGAACAATTCGACGAGTGCGCCGCTGGAGATCAAATGTTCGATACCCAGGTATAGCAGCTGCGCTATGCCAGCTCCGGCCACACACGCTTGCACCATCGTGTCGACATCCGTGAGCGTCAGGTGACCTTTTGTTTCGACGGGGAGCACCTCACGGCCCCGTTGAAACTCCCAGTGGAATGGCTTGCCATGTCGAGGATCGATGTACTGAATGCAATCGTGCTCCAGGAGTTTGGTGGGTGTTTTGGGTTGTCCATGCCGGGCGATGTAGGCGGGCGACGCAACCGTCAGGACTCGCGTTTCGAGCAACAGCCGCGACGACATCGTAGAAGGCGGTTGCGGCCCGAAGCGCACCGCAACGTCAATGCCTTCGGAGATCAGATCGCCGACATCCGGGTGCTGAAAAATCGTCAGTTCGAGTCCTGGGTAGCGCTCTCGCAAAAGAGGCAGCTTCGGCGCGAGTACATGGCGCGCAAAGATGGGATTGAGACTTACCCGTAGCGCACCTCGCACTGTCGCGGCGGCCCCAGAAGCAAAATTGGCGGCTTCCTCGATGCCTTCAAGATGCGGTGCAGCGCGCTCGTACAGGCGAAGCCCCTCATCCGTAAGGTGCAGCCTGCGCGTTGTGCGATTCAACAGGCGTACGCCCAGTCGCTCTTCGAGCCTCGCAACCGACCGGCTAACCCCGGACGCCGATAGCCCAAGAATCTCGCCAGCACGACTAAAGCTGCCAGCCTCTACGACCGCAGCCAAAACGCTCATCCCGGAAAGCAACCGCCCATCGAAGCTCATGGCGCCTCCATTTGTGATTTTAAGCAAAAATAATTTGAGTGACTCTATCTTTATCAAAGATGAGCCACATCCTATCTTTGCGCCCAACGGTACGCCAGGGGGAGGACTGACAAGGACTCCAGGCCGTTACCGCTACGGCGCATTGATTGATTCACTCATCGACAAAGGGGAGACCTTCCTATGTCTGGTCCAGCACGCACTACCCTTTTCAAAGGCGGCACCATCCTGACGATGGATGCCAAGGTTTCCAACCTGGCAATCGGCGACGTCCTGGTCCATGGAGACCGCATCGCAGCCATTGGCCCTGACATTCGAGCCGACGATGCGGAGATCATTGAAGCGTCGGGCAGTATTGTCCTTCCGGGCCTGATCGATGCGCATCATCATGCATGGCTCGGCGTGATGCGTCGGCTCATGCCCGACGTTGATGATCTCTTCGCTTACATCGACGTCGTTGCCGAGAAGCTGGGCGCGCACTACCGCCCGCTGGACATGTATCTGAGCACGAAGCTGACGGCCACCGCGTCCCTCGACGCAGGCATCACCACCATCATCGACGCCTGCCACAGTTCGCGCACCCCCGAGCACACTGACGCGGCCCTGGATGCGCTTGAGAACGCGGGCATCCGAGCGTTGCATATGGTGGGCGCCGCCATGGACAAGCAGGCCTCGACGGCGCACTTGCCGCACGATCTCGAACGTCTCGCACTGAATTGGAACTATGGTGATGGTCTCGTCCGGGTTGGCTTGTTCGGGCAATTCAATCTCGACTGGTGGAAGGTCGCGCGCGAACTCGACATGCGCATTCTGAGCGAGTTCATCGGTGACCTTGCCAAGCTTTCACCGGAGTTCGCACGACCTGGCGTGCTTGGTCCGCACAACATCTTCAACCATTGCACGCGCGTACCGGAAGAGACATGGAAGCTGTTCGCAGAAGCGGGCGTCAACATCACCGTCAATCCACGTTCGGATGCGCTGTTTGGCTTCGATGACGAGACATTCGCTTATCAGAAGGCCATCGACTACGGCCTGAGGCCTGCGCTTGGCATTGATCTGGACACTGCCTTCGGCAGCGATCTGTTCGGCGAAATGCACGCTCTTTTCGGACAGCAGCGCTCGGCCATGCGTTATCGACGCTTCCGCGAGGAGGCCAACGTGCCGGCTCCGATCTCGGTGAATGCGGTGCTGGAAGCGGCAACGGTCAATGGCGCACGGGCCGCGGGTCTTGAAGGCTCGATCGGCACGCTGACACCCGGCAAACAGGCCGACATCATCATGATTCGAACGGACGGTGCTGCGGTATTCCCGGCCACGAACGCGATCGGCACCGTCGTACAAGCCGTCGAGCGCTCGGACGTCGACACCGTGATGGTCGCAGGCAAGATCCGTAAGCGTGCAGGCAAGTTGGTGGGCGTCGATCTGGCGCAACTGTCGGCTGATGTCGTTGCTTCCCGGAACTATTTGCTCAAAGCGAGTGGGTATCGCCCCGAGCTCTTGCGTACGTCCGCCTTGAACAGTGAAGTTCCGGCCTGATTCGAAGGCGTCGCCCAAGGAAACTGGCGACGCCTCGATCTTCATCAACCGAGATCGTGGAGGCTGTTATGTCAGCGCCCGCTTTAACTGATATGAGCCGGCCTCAGGGAGCGCCGACTCATCTGTCTCGCCCCGCACCCGGCATCATTGCTGCATTGTTCTGTGGCTATCTATCTGTCGGTCTACCGTTGCCGGTCATGCCGCTTTTCATTCACGAGAAGCTCGACTTCAGTAATTTCATCGTCGGGCTCGTCATCGGCATCCAGTTCCTCGCTGCCGTACTGACGCGGGGTTATGCCGGTCGACTGACCGATCACTACGGCGGCAAGCGATCCGCTCTCCAGGGCGCGGTAGTGTGCGCACTCGGCGGGCTTCTTTATCTCATTGCAGCGATGCGGGGTCTGTCGCCGGCGACCAGTCTTGCCGTGGTCATCGTTGGACGTCTGGTCGCTGGGTTCGGCGAGAGTCAGTTCGTCACCGGATGCGTCTCCTGGTCGATCGCATCGGTGGGTCCCCAGCGCGCCGGGATGTCCATGTCCTGGACCGGCATCGCGATGTTTGCGGCGCTCGCTATCGGTGCACCGATCGGCATGGCGCTGTATCAAAACTATGGGCTTCAAACTGCGATGATTGCATGTATCGTCGCGCCGCTCACCGCTGCAGTGATTGCGTTTCGCGAGCGATCCTATTCAAGCTCGGCTGGCCAGCGCCTGCCGTTCTATCGGGTTGTCGGCCAGATCTGGCGAGAAGGGTTGGGCCTCATGCTCCAGGGCGTTGGCTTGTCGGGTCTCACCGCCTTCGCATCCCTTTATTTCGCGGCGCGAACCTGGAGCAATGCTGGTTGGGTCATGACGGCTTTCGGCATCGGCTTCATTTTCGTGCGCCTCGTACTCGGGCACTTGCCGGACAAAATGAGCGGCTATCGTGTCGCGTTCTGGTCGTTGGTCGTCGAGATGATCGGTCAGACCATGCTGTGGATTGCTCCTTATGAAGTCGTCGCCCTCGCCGGAGCGCTAGTCACTGGCCTCGGCTGCGCCCTCGTATTTCCGGCGCTTGGCGTGGAAACGCTCAAGCGAGTGCTGCCGGCCAATCGTGGCAGCGCCATGGGCGCTTTCGTCGCCTTTCTCGACATCGCTTATGGGATATCCGGTCCTACGGCGGGCATCGTCGCCGGACATTTCGGTTATGCCGCCGTCTATCTCTTCGGTGCGGCCTGCGCGCTGACTGGCGCGGGGCTCGTGCTCACCGCTCGCACGCCGCAACGTTGAAACATTAATGCCGGGCCAGCAAGCCACCGCTAGCTGGTGTCGGTCCCAGGAGAAACAAACATGTCGCGCATCTTTATTTCAGGTTCGTCAACCGGCCTTGGCTTGATGACGGCCGAACTGCTTTCAGGCGAAGGCCACAAGGTCGTCATCCACGCGCGCAATGCCAATCGCGCCGAGGATGCTGCATGTTCCCTGCCTGAGGCAGAGGCCATCGTCATCGGTGACCTTGAAACCATGGCAGGCGCGACGGACGTTGCAACGCAAGTCAACGCACTCGGGCGCTTCGATGCGGTCATCCACAACGCGGCCGTGGGGTACCGTGAGGGATACTGCATGACCTCCGATGGCTTGCCGCATGTCTTCGCGGTCAACACCTTATCAGCCTACCTACTCACTGCATTGATTGAGCGTCCGAAACGCCTCGTCTATCTCGGCTCTGGCATGCATCATCATGTCGATGCTCAGCTGGACGACATCCTCTGGAGGCAGCGTCGCTGGAATGGCTCTTCCGCCTATGCCGAAAGCAAGCTCCACGATGTGATGCTTGCCTTCGCTGTCGCACGGCGCTGGACGCATGTTCTTTCGAATGCCTTAGAGCCAGGCTGGGTGCCGACCCAGATGGGCGGACCTGGTGCGCCTGACGACATCGACGAAGCGCACCGCACCCAGGCTTGGCTAGCAGCAAACGACAATCCTGAGGCGCGAGTCACAGGGAAATACTTCTATCACCTCAAGCGGATGAAGCCGAACCCACAGGCCCATGACACGGTGTTGCAAAATCGCCTTCTGGCCATTTGCGCTGAAATTTCAGGCGTAACGCTGCCAACTTGAACTCTGACGATGTCATTCTTGAAATAATGGAGTCTGACGCTTTTCAGAAGCCCGCTGCCCACTTCGCCTCGTCACCGAACAAGGGTATTGAGACGATCTGCTGCGAGGGCTGGCATGTTGCGGGCTTTTCTCCAATCCGACCAGCCCCCCGCACGGAAAGCCCGCAACCTTGCACTTTTTTCAAATCACCCTTTTTACCGACTCACTTTTTCGCGTCGACCAACCAAATACCTCACAGCCTATCAATATGAACAATTGATATTGCAGCGGCGCCGGCAGCGGTCCGACTTTGCCTAATGCCTGATCCGAAGGTCTCCGCTGCGGGCAAGGTGTAACGTACGCCACACCCATGAATGTCCAGAGAAGAACGACATGAATCGCCTCTCGTACGTATTGATCCGACGCTTCCCTGCCGCAAAGCTCACGACCTGCATGGCTGTGCTTGGTGCAGTCACCGGTGGAGGCTTTCCCTTGCATGCACTCGCACAGGACGACACCTCACGCTTTCATCACGCACCCTTGTCCGTCGACGACGTTCACAACCCTTTCGCCACTCAGGCAAACGCGGTCAATGCAGGCAGGGCGCTTTATGCCACGCATTGCGCGGCGTGCCACGGCGCATCCGCACAGGGTACTGGCAATGTGCCGGCCCTGACGGGCGCCAAGGTCAAGCACGCCTCCCCTGGTGCCCTCTTCTGGTTTATCAGCAAGGGCGACATCAACGACGGCATGCCCGCCTGGAACACCCTGCCCGAGCAACAACGCTGGAATCTGGTGAGCTTCGTACAATCGCTAGGTGCCGCGTCCAGCACCCCAGCTGCTCCAGCGGCAACCGCGTCCATGACACCCGGGAATTGGCCGAAGCCCAAGGCACCGTTCACCGATTTCCGCTACGAATCGCCCGGCACCAGCCGCAAAATCGTTGTGGCCGATCTACCCGCGCCTTACGCCACGGCGTCCGCCGGCAATGCTCCGCAACTCGTGGCGCGTCCCCCCGATGCATGGCCCAAGGCACCGCCCGGCTTCAAGGTGGAACTGTTTGCCAACGGTCTAGAGAACCCGCGATTGCTGCGTACCGCACCCAATGGCGATGTCTTCGTGGCGGAAACGCGTGCAGGACGCATCACCATGTTCCGTGGCATGACAGCCGATGGCCGTCCCAAGGAAACCCACGTCTTCGCCAGCGGCCTCAACAAGCCGTTCGGCATCGCTTTCTATCCAGCAGGGCCGTACCCGCAGTGGATCTATATCGGCAATACCGACCAGGTTGTGCGCATTCCCTACAAGAATGGCGATCTGCAGGCGGAAGCGAAACCAGAGCACGTCGCCGACCTGCCACATAGCAACGATGGACACTCCACGCGCGACGTAAGCTTCTCTCCCGATGGCAAGCGCATGTACGTGTCGGTGGGCTCCGCTTCCAACGTCGACGATCCCGATACGACACCGGGAGAGAAAAATCGTGCCGATATTCTGGTGTTTCGCCCGGATGGCTCCGACATGCAGGTGTACGCCTATGGGATACGCAACGCTGTTGGCTTAGCCATCGATCCGAAAACCGGCGAGCTCTGGTGCTCGGTGAACGAGCGCGACGGACTCGGCGACAACCTCGTGCCCGACTACATCACGCATGTGCAAGAAGGCGGCTTCTATGGCTGGCCCTGGTGGTACATGGGCGCTCACCAGGATCCACGCCACGCCGACAAGCATCCGGAATTGGCGAGCAAGGCGATCGTGCCCGACGTGCTGCTTAATCCCCACAATGCGTCGCTGCAGCTCATGTTCTATACGGGCGAGCAATTCCCAGCGGAATATCACGGCGACATCTTCGCGTCAGAGCACGGCTCATGGAACCGTTCAGCGCGCGTAGGCTACGAAGTGATACGCGTCCCACGTCACGACAGCAACCGCGCTACCGGCGAGTATCAGGACTTCCTCACCGGTTTCGTGCTGCCCAGCGGTCAGGTGTGGGGGCGCCCCGTCGGTATCACCGCGGCCAGCGATGGTTCGCTGCTCGTGAGTGACGACGGCTCAAACAGCATCTGGCGCGTGAGCTACCAGAAACCGTGAGCACGGGCGGATGTAGCCATCCATGCACGGTGATGGGTGTGGCACGTGGATGGTGCAAGCGACATCAAGTGGCTTAGTGATTGAGCGGGAACGAGGCCGGAACGGAGCAAGTAAAGTCTCGTCAACCACCCGTCCCCTTTTACTCAATCCCGCGGTCTTGCCGCTATGCTGCGCGGAACTGGCCGCTGCTCTATCGGGACTTTCGCAGGATCTGATATGACCTCCGTTCGTTTGACCGACCTCGCCCACGGTGGAGGTTGTGGCTGCAAGCTCGCGCCCTCCGTGCTGCAGCAATTGCTCGCCAACAAGCCGGCAGCGATGCCATTCGCGCAGCTATTGGTTGGTACAGAGTCCAGCGACGATGCGGCCGTGTGGCAGGTGGATGAGCGCACCTGCCTGATCGCTACGACTGACTTCTTCATGCCGGTGGTCGACGATCCTTATGATTTCGGCTGCATTGCCGCGGCCAATGCGCTGTCAGACGTGTACGCCATGGGCGGCAAGCCGATCATGGCCCTGGCGATCCTGGGGATGCCGCTGGACAAACTGGACGTGGAGACGGTGCGCGCGATCCTTGCCGGGGGCGAAGCGGTCTGTGCGCAGGCGGGGATTCCCGTTGCCGGCGGCCATTCGATTGATTCGGCCGAGCCGATCTATGGTCTCGCAGTGATCGGGCTTTGCGCGCCCGCCGATGTACGCCGCAACTCCACGGCGCAAGCAGGTGACGCGCTGATCCTGACCAAGGGCATCGGTGTAGGCATCTATTCGGCGGCATTCAAGAAGCAGGCCCTACCGGCGAATGCGTATGCGGAGATGCTGGCCTCGACAACGCAGCTCAACCGCATCGGCCACGAGCTGGCCAAGGATGAGGACGTGCATGCGATTACGGATGTCACCGGTTTTGGCCTGTTGGGGCACGGCCTGGAGTTGGCTCGCGGCAGTGGTCTGCGACTCAGGATTGAACAGGTACGCGTTCCCTTTTTTTCCCAGGCTGAGGCTTTGGCCCAAGCTGGTTACGTCACGGGCGCGTCCAAGCGAAACTGGAACAGCTACAGCGATGGCATTGCCCTGCCCGCTGACCTCCCTCCATGGCGCCGCGACTTGTTGACCGATCCACAGACGTCTGGCGGCTTGCTGGTCGCATGCAAAGCGGAACGGGCCGAGGCGATTCGGGCGATGATCGAAGCCGCAGGCTATCCCCGCGCGAGCGTCATCGGCGCGGTAACGGCGGGCGCTCCAGGCATCGAGGTCATCTGACAAAGCCGCCAGTGACGTGGCGGAAGAGAATGGGAGTCGAACCCACCCGAGACAGTCTTATCTGCCTCACCCGGATTTGAAGTCCGGACGCCCCACCGGAGACGATTCTCTTCCAAAACGATTCTCTTCCATTCAGCGCGGAGTGGATTCGAACAAGTCGAGGTAACGTGCCTGAATCCGGCGCAAGGTGCCGCGATTGAGCGTGACGCCTTGCCGGTCGAAGAATTCTAGTATCTGGATCGCTACTTTTCGACCGCTGTCGATTCGATCGCGAAACTGTGCGGCGGTAAACCGGCCGTCCGCCGCCTGTGCGGCGATGTCGGCGACGATCAGCACCATCTCGTGCATCGTCGTGCGCAGAAAGAAATGATCGTGCGCCACTTCGTCGACCAGGCCCAGTCGCGCCGCGAATATCATCAACTGCCTGATGTTCTGCTCCGAACGTGCAAGCACCCCGGCGATGTCGCGCACTCGCGGCGGGCGAAAACGGGCATCGCCGCCCAGCAGCGGTGCGATCGTTTGCCATAACGCCTCGCGTTCCGGGCTCAACTGCAGTGAGTGGCTGGCCAACCGCACAAAGGCCCCATCGCGCACCACACGGCCAGCAAAGTCCGCATGGTGAAGTGCCAGCGCGAAGGCGGCAGCAGACAGCCTGGGTTGCAATGCCAACCGCAGTTTCTCCCGGCCCATGCCTTGCAAATCTGGATACGTCGCGTGGAAGCTCTCAAGACACTCGATCAGACTGGTAACCAAGGATTGCCAATGCTTCTGGCTGACCGCGATGCGTTCCTCGCCAACGTGAAAGACCACCGGCGAGAGCGCGCTGATGATGCCAGCGAGCTTCTCGGCGGACAGTGCCCGATCCCGCGCGAGGGCCGAGAGATCCCAAGCGAATGGAGGTATCTCGAGCAACGCGGCGAAGGCATCCTGTGAATCGGCGAGGGCTAGCGCCGCGCGTACCGCCTCGCGCTCGACGGTGCGGCGCTGGCGCGAAGGCGCGCGCAGATCGAAAAACTGGCCGCCGCCGATCGTGCGCTGAGCAGAGACGTCGCGCAGCACGAAGCGATCAAGTGCAGCGGCGGCGATCGGCCGGCTCAGCACCAGTTGAACGTCGGCTGTGCAGCCGGGCAGCAATTGCTCGCCTTCGAGCAATATGACACGGGCGCCGACCTCGACGGCGCCATGGTGCAGTCGAGCCGAGAACCATTGGCCGATGGGTTTGGGTTCGCCGAGCAAGAGATGCAAGCGTGCGTCTATACGGTCGGTTGGCGCGTGCAGGAATGGATCGACGACCATGTCACCGCGATGGATCGCATCCTTGGCAATGCCCTCGCCGGCGAGGTTGAGTGCGCAGCGGTCACCCGCCCTTCCACTTTCTACCTCTTGGTTCTGCGCATGCAGGGAGCGCACTCGCGCGCTCAGCCCCGAAGGGCTGAGCAGGACCTGGTCCTTCACGCGCACCACGCCGGACAGCAAGGTGCCGGTCACCACTACACCGATGCCGGGCAGGATGAATACACGATCGACAGCAAGGCGGAAGCGACCGTCGGCGGCGCGATCGCCCAGCGTGCGTGCCTCGGCGGCGAGCCTATCGCGCAACGCGTCGATGCCCAGACCGGTGGTTGCGGAAACCGGCAGGATAGCGGCGTCTTCGAGCACGGTGCCCGCGGTGACTGCGCGGATCTGCGTGCTCACTTCGGCCAGCCGTTCGGGCGTTACCAGGTCAGCCTTGGTGAGCGCGATCAAGCCTCGCCCGATGCCCAGCAAATCCAGGATCGCCAAATGCTCCAGCGTCTGCGGCATCACGCCATCGTCGGCCGCCACCACCAACAAGGCGATGTCGATGCCGCTGGCACCGGCCACCATGGTGTGCACGAAACGCTCATGACCGGGCACGTCAATGAAGCCGAGGGTGAGGTTGTCGTCCCATGGCAGGAAGGCGAAGCCCAGATCGATGGTAATACCGCGGACTTTTTCTTCTTTCAGGCGGTCGCAGTCGACGCCGGTCAAAGCCCTGACCAGCGAAGTCTTGCCGTGGTCGATATGGCCGGCGGTGCCAACGATCATGGGGTGCGCGCGGCCAGGCCGGTGGCGTCGAGCTGGGCCAGAGCCGCCAGGAACAGCGTTTCGTCGGCTTCGGCCAGGCAGCGCAAATCCAGGCGCAGAGCACCATCGGCAATGCGGCCAATGATGGGACGCGCCAACGCACGCAGCGCCGCAGCCAGCCGCTCCAAGCCGCTCTGGCTACCGCGCGGGCGAATGATCAGTGCGGCGCTGCCGAGGGTATCCAGTGGCAGTGCGCCGGAGCCGACCTGACTGAGGCAGTCGCCGACCTCGACCACGAAGGCGTCGCCGATCCGCTCGGCCACCGCGGGCTGCAATCGGCGCGCCTGAGCCTCGATGTCTGCCTTGCCCCGGGCCAGGAAGCGCAACGTGGGCAGTCGTTCAGCGAGACGGTCGGGATCGCGATACAGCTTCAGCGTGGCCTCGATCGCAGCCAGGCGAAGCTTGTCCACGCGCAGCGCGCGCTTTAGCGGATTGCGATTGATCTGTTCAATGAGCGTGCTATCCCCGACGATGAAGCCCGCCTGCGGACCGCCAAGAAGCTTGTCGCCGGAAAAGGTGACCAGCCGTGCGCCCTCGCCCACCGCTTGCCGCACGGTGGGTTCTTTGGCGAGCCCGTAGCGGGACAGATCGACGAGGCTGCCGGAGCCCAGATCGTTCAACAGCGGCACACCGGCGGCATCGGCGATCGCAGCCAGCTCACGCGCGCCGACTTCCGCGGTAAAGCCCTGGATACGGTAGTTCGAGGTATGCACCTTGAGCACGAGGCCGCTGTATTCGTTGAGAGCGTTGCGGTAGTCGGCTGGATGGGTGCGGTTGGTGGTGCCCACTTCGACCATGCGTGCGCCGGCCCGCGCCATGATGTCGGGCATGCGGAAGGCACCGCCGATCTCGATCAACTCGCCGCGCGACACCACCACCTCGCGCCCGAGCGCGAACGTGTTGAGGCAAAGCAGCACGGCGGCGGCGTTGTTGTTGACCACGGTGGCATCTTCCGCGCCTGTCAATTCGCGCAGCAGAGAACGCAAGTGATCGTCGCGTTCTCCGCGCGCGCCGTCGTCCAGGTCGTATTCCAGCGCTACCGGGTGGCGCATCGCTTCCACCGCGGCATCGATCGCCGCTTCCGCCAGCACAGCACGACCGAGATTGGTGTGCAGCACGGTGCCAGTGAGATTGAACACCGGACGAAGACCGGGCGTGCGTGCCTCCAACCGTTCCCTGGCCAGCTGGGCTAATTCGGTAGCGCTCGGCGCCGTCGCGGGAGCTGCGCGCAGTACTTCACGCGCTTCGTCGATAGCCTGTCGGATGGCATCGGTGGTGGCGACGCGCCCGTGGCGCTCAAGCAGCAAGGTTGCCTCAGCCGTCGCCAGCACGGTGGCAACCGCAGGGAGCTGACGCAGAGACATTGCCTCGGGTTCGGCCATGGCGCTTATCCAGTGACGTCGCCGAACACTCGGGCTTGGATTCGAGAGCGCGGCGGCGAAGGCTCGGAGTTGTCCTTATGCTGCGGTGCGGACCGATTGGGGTCAAGGCGAACGGAAGCACCCTGTCGCCAACCCTAGTGACTTTGGCCGAACGCCGTAGCATGCTTCGCGACGCAGCTGCACTTGCAGCCATTCGACAGTCTTGCCCCTCCGCAGCGCAGCAGGCCTACGGCATTCGGCGGCAACATCGTGCCCTGTAGGGCCTTAATGTCCCGAACTGTCCGCAGGGGTATCTATGCCCGCCGCTTCGCAAAGCTCGCGCCACATGCGCTGGTTCATTTTCGTGTTGCTGGCCGTCGCCGGCTTGTTCTATGTGAAGTGGTATCCGTACTACGGACGGGCTTTCGTGGCTGCTTCGTCGCACTCCATTGGCCATTCGATCCTGATGGGTGACCAGGCAAGCGCGCCGGCGCCGTCCTGGAGTGCCGCGCTTGGCTATGCGTTGGCTTACGGCAACGCCATCTGGAAGGCGATGGTGCTGGGCTTGTTGCTCGGTTCGGGCGTCCAGGCCCTGCTTCCGGTGAACTGGGTGCAGCGCGTACTGGGCGGTCGCGGCTTCGGCAGCGTGATGGCCGGCGGCCTGTTTGCCCTGCCGGGCATGATGTGCACCTGCTGCGCGGCACCCGTCGTCGTGGGCTTGCGCAAACACCAAGCCTCACCAGGGGCTTCGGTCGCGTTCTGGCTGGGCAATACGATGTTGAATCCTGCGACCTTGATATTCACCGGCTTCGTGCTGGGCTGGAACTGGACACTGCTACGCGTGCTGTTGAGTGTGCCGATGGTGTTCGGACTGGGCTATCTGGCCAACCGCATGACGACATCAAGCCCACGGGTGCCGACGGAGTTGCTACCGACCGAGCCCGAGCCGCGCTCACTGGCTGAGGTGGGTAAGCGCTGGGCACAGATCTTCGTGCGGATGACGGTGCGTCTGATTCCCGAATACGTGGTGATCGTCTTGCTGCTGGGTGCGGTGCGTGCATGGATGTTCCCCCACATCGGACCAGCGATGGGTGACCCGTGGTTCTGGATCGTGGCCTTGTCGCTGGCGGGAATGCTGTTCGTGATTCCGACGGCGGGCGAAGTACCGATCGTGCAGGCCATGCTCGCCTTGGGGTTGGGTGGCGGCCCTGCTGCTGCCTTGCTGATGACCTTGCCCCCGGTGAGCCTGCCGTCGCTGGCGATGCTTTGGCGTTCGTTTCCTGCTCGTTTGCTGGTGGCAATTGCCGCGGCGGTGGTTGGCTTCGGAGTTCTCGCGGGAGCGCTTGCGTCGTTGCTGGGATTGCACTGATCCGCTTGCACCCTGACCCGCCTGCCGGCTGTGCGCGAATTTCTCTTGTAGGAGCGCGCCCTGTGCGCGATTTGCTTTATCGCAAGCATTGATCGCGCACAGGGTGTGCTCCTACACCCGATGCCTCTCGCATCTACTCGACCACGGTTTCGCCATCGCCAACCAGCAGCAACGGATTCGGCGCGTGCCGAGCGAAGCCCGCTTCGGCTACCAGTATGTCCAGCCCCAGCGAGGCGAAATCGTCTGCATACGGATCGACCTGCATGTCGAGCATCTGATAGAGCTGCTTGGCGTACGTGTGGCAGTCACCGCAGGTCTCGGCCTTGACCACGCCAGGGTCACCTTCGATACCTTGCAGGGATAGCCGACGCGTGCCACCGCAAGTGATGCACACGGCGCGCACGTGGTTCCATGCGGTGGAACACAGCGAGCAATAGAGGTAACGGCTGCCGGGTGTCAGTCCGGTGGCCGTGATCACGCCGGATACCGAAGGCGAGCCGCAGCATGGGCATAGCGATCGTTCTTCGAGCAGCCGCAAGTCCTCGGCCTTGAGCTGCGCCGCCGAGCCGGTGAAATAGACCTGCAGGGCAGCGGCCACATAGACGGCCGCGCCCGCATCGACGGATGCCACCTCGCCACGCAGGAAATCGTCAGCCAGTTGCTCCAGTGCGATGGCATCGCAGCGCCGCAATTGCTCCATCGCCTGCAACGCAGCTGGCGGCAGCTCGCCAGTATCGATACGGTCGAGCAGCAAGCTGAGCCCTTCGCGCCAGGACGTTTCGCGGTGATGACCATCGGCCGCCAACGGCGGCAAGCGCGCCTCGGTAGCCTGAGCCACGATGTCCGCATTGAGCGTGACGGCAGGTGCGAGCGTGGTTGCCACGGTGTGCTGAGCCCGGGACAGCTTGGCCATGAAGCGTAGCCATGCATCCAGCGGATGCCCTTCGGCGAGGCGTTCCAGGCGTTGCGCGGTGGCGGCGAAACGCTTGGCCGGATCGGCCAGCAGGATGGGTTCGGGCGCCTTGACGCCGGCGTGTGACGGTCCGGTCCATTTGGCGTCGGGTGGTGCTTCGGCTTGCTTCACGGACGCTTCCTGATGGTGGTCTTGCCGTGCTGGCCGGAAGCCAGTTCCGACAGCCATTTGCGGTGATGGCGCCAGGCCCAGCCCGGAGTGACATAACCCTGCGTCATGCCACGTACCGAGTTGCGAACCCAGATGGCCGCGTATACATGCGTAATCCAGACCAGGATCGCCGCAATCGCCGCCATGCTGTGGATCAACACGGCGACACGCTGCACCGGGATCGAGGTGGCTTCGCCAAAGTACACCTCCCATATCACCAGGCCAGTGAAGAACAACACCGGAATCAGCAAGGTCATCGACCAGAACACGAATTTCTGGCCGGCATTGTTTCGGCCTACCGGTGGCACGTGATCTTCGTCGTTGACCAACACCTCCTTGATCGACTTCATCCAGGCGGCGTCGTCCCTGTTCACGAGGTTCGCGCGCCAGAACTGAATGATCAGGCCGAGATAACTGATCAGCAGCACGCAACCGATCCACGGATGCACCGCCCGCGTCCACTGCCCGCCACCGAACAAGCCGGACAGAAAAAACAGCATCGGATGGAACATCGACAGGCCTGACAACACCAGCAACACGAAGCAGATCGCGGTGATCCAGTGATTGACACGGTTCGCCATGGTGTAACGGATGATCACGGTGTTCGGGCGGGTCATGGTGACTTCTCCGATTCCGATTCACGCAAGACGCGCGCGCCCTCGATCTCATCCGCTTCAGTGACCTCGTTCGGGCCAATGGTGATCGCGTGGAAGAAACCGGCAAGGGCGGCGGCGGCGATACCAAACAGGGCCAGCGGCTTGATGAAGCCCTTCCACGCCTCGACGACCGCGCTGATGTGCGGCTTGTCGGGCAGCCCCGAGTACAGCGAGGGCTTGTCCGCGTGATGCAGCACGTACATCACGTGAGTGCCGCCCACTTCCGGCGGGTCGTACAGGCCGGCCTTTTCGAAGCCGCGGGATTTCAGATCGACGATGCGCTCCTGCGCCCAGTCCTTCATGTCGGTCTTGGTGCCGAACATGATCGCTCCGGTGGGGCATGCCTTGACGCAAGCAGGCTCCAGCCCGACCGATACGCGATCGGAACACAGCGTGCATTTATATGACTTGTGATCCTTCTTGCTGATCCGCGGGATATCGAACGGGCAACCCTTCACGCAGTAGCCGCATCCGATGCACTTGTCGCTGATGAAGTCGACGATGCCGTTCGCGTACTGCACGATGGCGCCCGGCGCAGGACACGCTTTCAGGCAGCCCGGATCCTCGCAGTGCATGCAGCCGTCTTTGCGGATCAGCCACTCGAGGTTGCCCTGCTCGTTCTCGTACTCGGCGAATTTCATCAGGGTCCATACGCTGGGACCCAGGTCCATGGGATTTTCGTAGGACCCTTCGAAGTGACCGATTTCCGGCCGCAGGTCGTTCCACTCCATGCACGCCGATTGGCAAGCCTTGCAGCCAATGCAACGGGTGACGTCGATCAGCTTGGCGACCTGATCCTCATGGCTGCGCGCCATGGGCGGCGTCATCGTCGACGCGGAGCGGCGGACATAGTCTTGCGATTGCAAATCTGACATGACTGTTGTCCTCAGGTTGCCGGTGCAGTGGTCTTTTCAATGTTGACCAGAAACGCCTTGAACTCGGGCGTCTGGGTGTTGGCGTCGCCAACGGACGGCGTCAGCGTGTTGGCGCCGTAGCCCTTCCTCGCTTGGCCGGTGAAGCCCCAGTGCAGGGGCACGCCGATGACGTGGGTCGGCTTGCCGTCGACCGTGAGTGGCGTGATGCGCTTGGTCACATAGGCCTTGCATATCACTTCGCCACGCTTGGAGGACACCTTCACCCAGCCTCCTTGCTTGATGCCTTTCTCTTTGGCCAGGACCTCACCAACCTCGACGAACTCCTCCGGCTGGAGAATCGCGTTGATCAGCGCATGCTTGGTCCAGAAGTGGAAGTGCTCGGTGAGACGATAGGTGGTCGCCACGTACGGGAAGTTCTTTGGACTGCCAAACGCCGCGCGATCATCGGCGAACACGCGTGCCACCGGGTTATTGGGCACCTTGGGATGCAGCACGTTTTCCACCGGGGACTCCAGCGGCTCGTAGTGCTCCGGGAACGGCCCTTCCACCATCAGCTTGCGGGCGAACAGGCGGCCCAGACCTTCGTCGTTCATGATGAAGGGACTCGCGCCCGCCGATGGATTCAAGGTAGGCGTGTAGTCGGGCACATCGATACCCACCCAGCGCGTGCCGTTCCATGAAATGACTGGCTTGGCCGGGTTCCACGGCTTGCCGGACGGATCGGCGCTGGCGCGGTTGTACAAGATGCGCCGGTTGGCCGGCCATGCCCACGCCCAGTTCGGGGCAATGCCCTGCTCGCGTGGATCGGTGGCGTCGCGGCGCGCCATCTGGTTGCCCTTCTCGGTGAACGAGCCCGAGAAAATCCAGCACCCGGACGACGTGGTGCCGTCGTCACGCAATTGCGCAAAGCCGTCCAGCAGCGTACCGGCCTTGGTTACCCCACCGCTAGCCGCATCGGTGAGATCGGCCAGCGCGCGGCCGTTCATTTCCTTGGCCAGGTCTTCCGGATCGGGGCTGATGGGGTCGGTGTACTTCCACGTGAGGTTGAGTATGGGATCGGGGAAGACGCCGCCTTCCTTGCGATAGAGCTCGCGCACGCGATGGAAGATGCCGCTCATGATCCAGATGTCAGACATCGCAATGCCGGGCGCGTCCGCGGCCTTCCAATGCCATTGCAGCCAGCGCGCCGAATTGACCAGCGAGCCGTTTTCCTCGGCGAAGCACGTCGTGGGCAATTGGAATACTTCGGTCTGGATCTGCGCGGAGTTGGCTGGGTTTTGCGGGCCAAAGTCCTGCCAGAAACGCGAGGTCTCGGTATCCAGCGGATCCATGGTGACCAGGAACTTCAGCTTGCTCAAACCCCGACGAATCTTGCCGCGATCCGGGAACGCCTGCAGCGGATTGAACCCTTGGCAGATGTAACCCGTCATCTGATCGTTGTTCATCATCTCGAACGCCTTGATGATGTCGTACAGCGGTATGTCGAGCTTGGGCAACCAGTCGAAGGCCCAGTTGTTCTCCTGCGTGGCGGCATCGCCATACAGCGCCTTCATCAGGCTCACGAAGAGCTTGCGCGTGTTCTGGTAGTAGCTGATCTGGCCGGGACGCAACGGCTTGAACTGCCTGGTCGACATGTAAATGTCGAAGTCGGTTTCCTTGTCGGTGGGCAGGTTCATGTAGCCCGGCATCTGATTGGAAAGCAGGCCGACGTCGGTCAGTCCCTGGATGTTGGAGTGCCCACGCAAGGCATTCATGCCGCCACCGGCCACGCCGATGTTGCCCAGCAGCAGCTGGATCATCGCCATGTTGCGGATGTTCTGTGCGCCTACCGAGTGCTGCGTCCAGCCCAGCGCGAAGAGGCTGGTCATGGCCTTGTCTGGCGCGGACGTGCTGGCGATGAGCTCGCACACATGCAGAAACTTGTCCTGCGGCGTGCCGCAGATGCGCGACACCATCTGCGGCGTGTAACGGGAAACGTGATCCTTGAGCAGGTTGATGACGCAACGTGGGTTCTGCCAGGTGTCGTCGAACGTGGCAAAACCGTCATTGCCCAGCTCGTAGTCCCAGCTCGATTTGTCGTAGCTGTGGGTGTCCTCGTTGTAGCCGCTGAACAAGCCGTCTTTGAACGTGAAATCGTCTTTCACGATCAGGCTGGCGTTGGTATATGCACGCACGTATTCGTGCTGGATGGCGTCCTTCTCCAGCAGATAGCGGATCACGCCGCTGAGGAACGCGATGTCCGTTCCCGGACGAATCGGTGCGTAGTAGTCGGCCACCGAGGCTGTACGGGTGAAGCGCGGGTCGACCACGACGAGCTTGGCGCCGTTTTCGATCTTCGCCTCGATTACCCATTTGAAGCCGCACGGGTGCGCTTCGGCGGCGTTGCCACCCATGACAATAACGACGTTGGCGTTCTTGATGTCCTGCCAGGTGTTGGTCATTGCACCGCGACCGAATGATGGGGCCAGACTGGCCACCGTCGGTCCGTGTCAGACGCGCGCCTGGTTGTCGAACACCACCATGCCCATCGAGCGGACAGCCTTCCACGTGAGATAGGACGTTTCACTGGACGACGCCGAGGCCGCCAACATGCCGACGCTGGTCCAACGATTTACCGTGTCGCCGGTTTTATTCTTCGCGATGAAATTCTTGTCACGATCGTCCTTCATCAGTCGGGCGATGCGATCCAGGGCGAAGTCCCAGGAAACTTCCTTGAACTCGGTACCGCCCGGCGACCGATAACGTGGCGCCCGCAGCCTAGTGGGCGCGTGCACGATGTCCAGTAGCGCCGAACCCTTCGGGCACAAGGTGCCGCGGTTCACCGGATGATCCGGATCACCCTCGATGTGGATGATGTTCGAGCGCGCATTCTTGGCTCGGTCGCCCATGCTGTAAATCAGAATGCCGCAGGCGACTGAGCAATACGTGCAGGTGTTGCGCGTTTCAGTCGCGTGCGTGAGCTTGAAGGGGCGTACAGCTGCGGCTTGTGCCTCGCCTGAGGCCCCGAAGCCGAGCAGGCCAAGGCTCGATGCTGCCAAGCCTACGCCTGTGAACTTGATGAACTCGCGGCGAGTCATTTCCATCGCTAGCGCTCCCGGGAAATCTGGCTAAACATACCGCCCGCTGAAGGGGCGTGAACGTGGCTCGAAAATCTCCGTGCAGACGACGGGAATGACCCCGCTGCCTGCTCCGAAATGTAGCATGAATTCAGCGCGGGATCGGTCACGCTTTTGCATTTCCCGTCCGACATGCCATGGCCTCGGACTGGGGGCCAGGCACTCCCCCCAAAGGCGCCGTAACGCCAAAAATAGCCTTTCGCAAGAAAGAACTTGCGGCGTTCGCCCTCCGCGGACCCGGGCCCTACAAAAATCGGCAAGATGACAACGGCGGGAACCCGTTACAGGATGGCGACCTTGCTTGGCAGACCCTTTTCTAACGGGATTGGGCCGTGGAGCTCCGTTTCATCAGTATTTCTACTGTCACTTATTCCATGTTTTGCTGAAGCCAGCGCAGTACATCCTCGTTATGCTGCGCGTAGATATTGCCGTGCCCCGGTCGAAGGAAACCCCAGGAAAGCTCGCGTGGCGCAGAGGTGACTACCCATGGCAACGGCGACGCACTCCATCCGGCAAAGCCCTCCCGCTCCTGCGCGCGCGTGACTGGCGTGGACATGCAAGCACATTCTGCAAATTTCATGCTTGCGGTGAAACCGGTCTACGTCTTTCCCGCGGTGGCCGGCAACCCGGTGGTCCTCGACCACGAGCCCATGTCGTTCGTCCATGTCGTGCCGACAGGAGGCATCAGTTCCAGTACCTCGCGGGCTTCCACGCAGTTCACGACGCATCCTATCGCCGATCGTGTGTCAGACCAGAACACTGCGGATATCGTGCGCTTTGTCAGGCCCCACTGGGCAATCCAACAAACGACTTTGGACGTCGGACAAGTCGCAAGTTGGCGAAAAAGTGCCTGCTCAATCATGGGTGGCCAAACCTGTCGATGACCCTCGCGCCATGTGGCTAACACCAGGAAATAACGCGTCATGAATTCACGTCGATGCCCGAAGTTCCGGCTTTTGTTCGCGCAGGCAGGAGGTTCGCTGCGTGTCGCGCTGATCCTGACCTCGGTTGCCGTATTGACGGCATGTAGCGCGTCACCCTCACGGAACATTTTGGGATCTTATTTTCCGACCTGGATGATCTGCGCATTGTTAGGTCTGGTCGGTGTCGTGATTCTGCGCGTCGTGCTCGGAAAGACCGGCGTTGACGCGACGCTTCCCATGCCGGTGGTCGTCTACCTCTGTACGTGGTTGGCCGTGACCCTGGCGATCTGGCTGCTATGGCTGGGATGAAGGAGACACCGCGCATGTCCGAGAACAACACTCTGGGTCGAATCATCGCGGTCGTGGCGATCGTTGGCGCGATGGTCATGCTGATCACCACGATGATTGTCCTGGACCAGCGCCCTCGCACTCATGATGCCTATGTCTTTGCCTACAGCGCAGGCATCACTCCCGAGGTAAGCGGACGCGTCGTCGAGTCCAGCATTCAGAACGATCAGTTTGTCCACAAAGGCGACGTGCTGCTACGCATAGATCCCGAGCCGTTTGACCTGAAGCTTCGTCAGGCCAATGCACAGGTCGCTGCGTTACAGGCCGAGATCGACCTGACCGGCCGTCAAGTGACCGCGCAGGGCTCGGGCGCGCAGGCGGCGGCTCGCGAAGTCGATCGCGCACGCCAACAACTTGCGCTGGCGCACAACACGGTCGAACGCATGGCGCCTCTGCTCGCAAAGAATTTTGTGACGGCCCAGCAAATGGACGAAGCGCGCACGAACGAGCGGACGGCCAATGCACAGTTGGCGGCCGCCGTTCAACAAGCCTCGCAAGCCAAGGAAGCCATCGGCGACGTGGACAGTCTCAAGGCGCAGCTGCTCGGCGCGCAAGCGGTCCAATCCCTGGCCGCGCGTGACGTTCGCGAGACGGTGATTCGGGCGCCGGTCGATGGACGTATCGCTGGCTTCAATCTGTCGATCGGCTCATTCGCTGTGGAGGGCCACCCGCTCTTTACGCTGATCGACAACACTCATTGGTACGCCATCGCCAATTTCCGGGAAACGGATCTGCGGCATCTCCAGCCAGGCGATCGCGCCACCGTCTGGGTGATGGGTCACGACGAGCATCCGCTGCAAGGCGTGGTGGAAAGCCTTGGATCCGGTGTTCAGCCAGAGGGACAGTCGGGCCCTGGATTGCCCATGGTCGATCGAAATCTCAATTGGGTCGTGGTGGCGCAACGCTTCCCCGTATGGGTGCGCCTGGATCGTCACGATGCGGGCTTCTTGCGCATCGGCGCCACCGCTTCGGTCAAGGTGGTGAAATGACCCTTGCGAGCGACAGCACGACCTCGGGAGCACTGACCGCGCTACTGCGTCGCGAGCTCCAGCTTGATACGCGGCGGATTCGCTCCATCGCGCGCATCGTTACAGGAACGGCCATCGCGGTGGCAGTGGCCATGGTATTTCAAATTCCGCTGCCTGCTTACGTGGCGTATCTGATCTTTCTGCTTAGCCAGGAAGACACCGCTTCGACGCTTGTCAGCTCGATTGGTGGGTTGGTTGCCGCAACGCTAGCGATCGCGCTTTCACTCCTGTTCTACGTCTTCGACGCGTCGGAACCCGCGCTGCGGATTCCGTTGCTGGCTCTGAGCACGTTCATAGGCTCCTACCTTTCGCGCACCAGCACGCTAGGGCCTATCGCCTTTCTCTCGGGCTTCGTCCTGGTCCTGTCGCAGACACTCATCGATGACATACCGAACACCGAGGTGCTTACACACGCCGTACTTTGGCTTTGGCTTGTGGTGGCAACGCCCGTCTTCACTGTCATTATGATCAATGTGCTTACCGGAGAGAGCCCAGTTGCACTTTCCCGCCAACGAGCTGCGGCCTTGATGGAAGCCGTCGCGGACTATATCGAACTACCACTCTCCCAAAATCCGTCCCTGCTGCGCGAAAAGCTCGTGGCGCTTAACCAGCTAAAGGGGAAAGCCTTCCTCTGGGAAAAAAGGCTCAAGGTGTTCGCGCAAGAAGACCAGCGGCTGTTTGGGCTCATGCTCGAGATACTCCAGATCGCCCGCGCCTTGACGCCGCAGCTGGCGGCGACCTCCAGACATGCATTGGCCTTGAGCATTCGCCAAAGCCGAGCGCTCTTTCTCGAGCGAAGAGGCATCGACGTTGCGATCGTTCCGACAGTTCAAGACGGCATGGAAACAGAGCCCGAACCCGCCTGCGAGGCCCTCCGTCTGGCACTGCGTGACTTGCACAATGAAGCCAGCGGAAACTCCAATGCCGGCGCTCCAGATGCCGGCACCACCACGCCCCGGCAACTCTTTGTGCCGGATGCTTTCCGCAATCCGGCGCACGTGCGCTACGCGCTCAAAGTGACTCTCGCCGTTCTAGCCTCCTACGCCACCTACACCCTGCTGGCTTGGCCAGGCATTCGCACCGCCGTTACAACCTGCTTCTTTGTTTCGCTGACCACCTTCGGCGAGAGCGCTCATAAGCTGACCCTGCGAATTTCGGGAGCATTGATGGGAGGCGTCCTGGCCGGTTTGTGCCTTGTCTTCGTCATTCCGTCGCTCACCGATATTGGTCAACTTTGTCTGCTCGTCGGCGCCGTCTCAGCGCTTTTCGCCTGGGTCTCCACGAGTAGCGAGAATATTGCTTACGCCGGCATGCAGATGGCCTTCGCGTTTTTTCTTGGAGTGTTGCAGGGTTACGCACCAGCAAGCGACTTGACGGTACTCAGGGATCGAGTTGTCGGTATCGTCATCGGCAACGTCTGGATCAGTGTCTTTTTCACGAGCCTTTGGCCCGTCAGTGCACTTCAGCAAGCGCGCAATCTTTGGTCGTCTTCGCTTGAAAAACTCGGTGAGCTCCTCGTCGCGCCGACGGCACACGCCGCCGCCGACCTCCGGCTGGCGGTCAACACCAAAACCCAACAAGCTGCCTTGTTGAAGTCGCGTTCGGCATTTGAACGGCAGCTGGTCTCGACCCAGCGACCAGCCCACTCAGCTGAACTCCAGGCTGCCGCCATGGAACGATTGGCCTACTCGGCATTTATTCTCCAGCGCCTCCACTCTCCGGTTCCCTTCCCCGCTGTCGCCGATATCCACACGTCGCAACGCTTGCTCGCGCTTTCCAAGGGAGCGGCGCCCGATTCGCCGGACCTTGACATGCCGGATCCAACGCCTCTTGTCGGCCGAGCACGATTACGCCTAAACGAAGAGATCGATCATGCGTCGCACCTCCTATAAATCGCTGTTTGGCGGGTGCAGCGTCGCCATTGCGCTTTGGGGGCAACTCACACCCGCCATCGCGAACGACGCGCCCGTTTCGTGGGCGGGGGCGCAAACATCCACCGCACTGACCGCCGTAGATGCGCCCGCCATCGAAGATCGAATCTATTCGTTGCCTGAATTGTTGAAGCTGGCATTGTCGATCAACCCGCAAACACGGGAAACCGAAGAACAGGCCTACCAGGCAAACCTGGCGACGCGGCTGGCCAGGAGCCAATACGCACCTCAGGTCAGTATCAAGGCGCTGGGCGGCATCCAGCGAACGCCTCTGGCCATTCCGCCGACGGTCGCGCCGAAGGGTTACTTCGTTTCGTCGACGCGTGAGATCTTCCCCACCCTGGAAATGAAATGGCTGCTGGCCGATTTCGGCCGACGCAAAGGCGCCGTCGAAGAGGCGCAACACAACGCCGATGCCGCGCAGTCGGCGGTCATGGGCGCGCAGGAAAAGCTGATCTACGATGTCTCGGACGCCTACTTTGAGACTGTCTCGATGCAAGGCCGCATTCGAGCCGCGGAAAAGGCACTCGACGCCGCCGGACTCACCGAGCAGGCCGTCCTCGATCAAAGCCATCATGGCCGCGCCACGTCGGTCCAGGTGGCCGAAGCCCAGCGTCAGACCGCCGCCATGCATTTGGCATTGACCAAAGTTTCCGGCGCCGCAGACATTGCGTTTGCAGGCTTGGTCGCAACGGTCGGTTTGCCGCCCGAGAGCCACTTTGAAATCGCCGCCCCGGAGGACATCGCCCCCCAAGCACCCCTGCAAACGCTGAAAGCGTTGATCGATGAAGCGCTCGAATCGCGACCGGACATTCTCGCTGCCAAGGACAAGGTGGCTGCATCGGAAGCCAAAATCGACACGGCGAGGGCCGCGTATCGCCCCACGATTAGTCTATCTGCGCAGGTGTTTCAGAACGTCGGCGAAATCAGCAGTGACGGCAGCCCCTATTCGTCGATCGACCGTACCGGCAATGCGCTGTTCGTCTCGTTCGAATGGGCCCTGTCCGACGGCGGCGCGCGAGCGACCAACGTGTCGCTCGCGCTCTCGGAAAAGTCGGCCGCGGAGGATTCGCTGGCAGTCGCCAGGAACGGCTCTTCCCTGCAAGTCGTGCAGGCCTACAACCGTCTCAAAACGAGCCTCGACAATCGCACCCAGGCGATGACCTACACGAAGGCTTCCGATATCGCCTATCAAGCGACATTGGACTCGTATCGACACGGTCTCAGCAGCATCACGGATCTCACGAACAACGAGGCAGTTCTCGCGCAGGCACAGGCTGACCAGGAGGACGCCGATGCCGACGTCCAAATTGCCAGGGCCGCGCTTGATCTCGCACTCGGTCATCAGCCTGTGTCGCCATAACGTTTCGCTTTCGCCGTACTCACTTAATCAGTGGAGTGTGCCATGAGCAAGAAAGTCGCTGAAATCATCGTGGAAGTCCTCGAACAAGCGGGTGTCAAGCGCTGCTACGGCATCGTCGGCGACACCCTGAATCTGATCGCCGAACATCTCGAAAAAAGCTCGATTGAGTGGGTGCATGTTCGGCATGAAGAAGCAGGTGCTTTCGCCGCTGGCTGCGAAGCGGCCTTTACTGGCCAGTTGACCGCGTGCGCCGGTAGCTGTGGCCCGGGCAGCCTGCATTTCATCAATGGGTTGTACGAGGCCAACCGCAATCGCTCACCCGTTGTGCTGATTGCCAGCAGCATCCTGCTGAGCGAAATGGGATTTGAGTTTATCCAGGAGGTCGATTTCAAATCAGTGTTTAAAGATTGCTCGATCTTCTGCGACATGATTCTTACCGCGGACCAAGCCCGCAAGAAAACGGTCATGGCCTGCCAGGCTGCCATCGCCAAGCGCGGCGTTGCCGTGCTGATCGTTCCCGTCGACATATCGCATGGTGAAGTCCACGAAGACTTCCCTTATCGCGTTCATTTTCCGCGTCCGACCATTCGTCCCAACGACGATGAAATCGCGGAAATCGCCAAGATCCTCAATGCCGGAAAGAAAGTCACCATCTACGCCGGATCAGGTTGCGAAGATGCGCTGAACGAAATCGTTGCTGTCGCCGAACGCCTCAAAGCACCTGTCGCCCATACGTCACGAGGGAAGAGCTTCCTTGAACACGACAACCCGTACAACGTTGGCATGACGGGTATTCTGGGAAACGAGGCGGGCTACAAAGCCGTGCTGGACTGCGACACCCTGCTCCTGCTGGGAGCCGACTTCGCCTGGCGTCAGTTCTACCCTGACCACGCCAAAATCGTACAGATCGACCTCGACCCCACCCACCTTGGCCGACGTCATCATGTGACGCTGGGTGCCGTCGGCGATATCAAGCCCAGCCTGCGCTCATTGCTTCCTTTTTTAGAACAGAAGAGTGACGGTGCCTTCCAGAAAACCTATGTCGACCGTTATCACGAGCACGTGGCATCCTGGAAAAAGCATCTAGCCCCGGGCCATGACGACACCATTCCGGGATCGTATCTCACCTCTGTCATAAGCCAGCGCGCCGCTGACGATGCGCTTTTTACCGGCGATGACGGTACGCCGATTTTTTGGGCTACCCGCTGCATCGACACGAACGGAAAGCGACGCGTTTTTGGAAGCCTGCTTCACGGCACGATGGCGACAGCACTTGCGGGTTCGCTTGGAATAAAAAAGGCCGCGCCCGAACGTCAAGTCATCGCGCTCTGCGGAGACGGCGGCCTGTCGATGCTGCTTGGTGAGCTGCTGACGACCATACAAGAAGACATACCCGTCAAGATTGTGGTCTATGACAACAGCAAACTTGGCTTTGTCGAAATAGAACAGATGGCAGAAGGCATGCTCGACACGTTTACGCGCCTGAAGAATCCCGACTTTGGGCACGTGGCCCAGGCCATTGGCCTGTGGGGAAAAACGGTCAACAAGGCATCTGAGCTGGATGCCGCCATCGACGAGTGGCTCTCCCAGCCCGGCCCTGCCCTGCTCAACGTGAGGGTCAATCCGCTTGAGTTGACCAAGCCGCCGTTTATGGAGCTAAAACCCGTTATCGGCATGGCTTTGTATACCACTCGAGCCGTACTTCATGGGCGCGGAGCTGACATCGTGGAAATGATCCGCGAAAACATCTGAGCTTTCGAAGCTGGGGTGCCAGGAGCCAGAGGCCATTCCAGGGTCTATCCTGATGTAGCGAATCGCTGCGAGCTTGGCAGCGTGCCGCGCGAGCCAACACTCTGCCTCTGGAACGAAGCTCCATGTCACAGAACCATCAAAGCAAGCCATCCCCCTGGAACTGGGGAGAGCGGGAGATCCAGAAGCGTCTGGGCATTGCCGAGCGCATGGAAGCCATCGGCCGAAAGGTCATCCGCGACTTTATGCCGGACCAACACCGTGACTTCTATGCACAACTTCCCACCTTGCTCATGGGCGTCGTCGATGAGGATGGTTGGCCGTGGGCGACCATGCTGGAAGGGCCACCCGGCTTCGCTGTATCGCCCGACCCACGGCTGCTGGAAATTCGTGCGCTGCCCGCCCAAGGCGATCCGGCAAGCGGCTTGCTTTCACCCGGTACGCCGGTAGGGTTACTCGGACTGGAGTTTCAAACCCGGCGCCGCAATCGAATGAATGGCCAGGTCACACGAGTGTTTGGCGATGGCTTCGCGGTGGCGGTCGAGCATTCGTTCGGCAACTGCCCGCAATATATCCAGACTCGCGACGTGGTTGCCGGGGGTGGCGCCGCATCGCCACCTGTTGCGCCCGAAATCAGAGAAAGTCTTGACGAAGAAGCTACGGCCACCATAACAAGCGCCGACACATTTTTTATCGCGAGCTATACGGATCCGGATGACCAGAAGTCACGACGACAGGTGGATGTGTCGCATCGTGGGGGACGGAGCGGGTTTATCCGAGTCGAGGATGACTTGCTCACCATCCCGGACTTTGCAGGCAACCTGCACTTCAACACGTTGGGCAATCTCATCGAGACTCGCCGTGCGGGGCTGTTGTTCGTCGACTTCAGCCGAGGCGATGTTCTCCAACTTATCGGGGACACCGCGATCGATTTTGATTCCGATGAGATATCTGCCTTCCAGGGCGCCGAACGCCTATTCACGTTGAGGGTTCGGAAAATGATACGCCGGAGATCGGCGATTCAGACGCACTTCGCTTTCCTGGATTACTCGCCAAACTCACTTCTGACAGGATCCTGGACGGAGGCTGCAGCACGTCTTCAGGCCGTAGCCAGGAGTCGTGAGTGGCGGACTTTCCGAGTCAAACGGATCGTTGATGAGAGCTCCACCGTCCGAAGTTTTCACCTGACACCCGATGATGGCCTGGGTTTGATGCCACACGGGGCGGGACAGCACTTGCCGATCCGATTGCGACTAAACGAAGAAGCCGCGCCCACGATCAGGACATACACGCTTTCGTCTGCGCCCTCCGATGCGGTGTATCGGATATCCGTCAGACGGCAAGGTACGGTGTCGTCGTATCTCCACGACCATTTGAAAGAAGGAGACACTCTTGAAGTTCGTGCGCCGGATGGTCAATTCACGATTGATGCATCCGCACACCGCCCTGCCGTCCTGATTTCAGCGGGTGTTGGCATTACCCCCATGTTGGCGATGTTTCGACACATTGTGTACGAAGGCATGCGGACCCGACACTTTCGGCCTATCTACTTCATTCACGGCTCCCGCACGCTGAAGCAACGCCCCTTTGACGCGGAGCTTGCCGAGCTGATCAAAGCTGCCAACGGAAAAGCCATTCTTGTCCGTGTGCTGAGCGATCCTGGCAGCGACGCGCAACCAGGCCGAGACTACGATTTTTCCGGTCGTATCGACATCAAAGTCTTGAAACATGTTCTGCCGTTCGACGACTACGACTTCTATCTCTGCGGCCCACCCGAATTCATACAATCCTTGTACGACCAACTACGCGCGCTGCGTATCGCCGACGACCGGATCTTTGCAGAGGCGTTCGGCCCCGTCAGCCTGCGCCGCACGGCGGACCTGGGCAGGCCACGAGTCGAATATCCTCCTCCTTCCGACAAGGATGTCGCCGTCGTTTTTATGAAATCGGGAAAAGACGCGCAGTGGACACCGGACAGTGGCTCACTGCTGGAGTTGGCCGAGTCTCAGGGCCTGTCACCCGAATACAGTTGTCGCGGTGGTACGTGTGGCACCTGTCGCACCAGGTTACTTGAGGGCGAGGTGACCTATACGTTGACGCCCGATGCAGCGCACGACGCCTCGAATGTGCTGATTTGCTGTGCCGTTCCGGCGCGCGGATCGACAGAGAAGATCGTCCTTGATGTCTGATGAAAGTGACGGATGACATGGAGTTTGTGCTGTGTGTACCCGACATCGCATACGGAGACCAAAGCCATGAGTCACGTTGTTTCCATCAACGTAGGTCTACCGGCAGATGTCGAGTGGCGAGGAAGGAGCGTTCGCACCGCGATCTGGAAGCGGCCGGTCAGCGGGAGGGTCATGGCCCGTCAACTCAACATCGATGGCGACGGTCAGGGCGATCTTCAGGGACATGGAGGTGTCCACCGCGCAGTGATGGTCTACCAGCTGGCCTCCTATCGATATTGGGAGCAAGTTCTGCAACGAACGCTCAGCGAGTACGGGGTGTTCGGGGAAAACCTTACGGTCGACGGTCTACCCGATGACGAGGTCTGCATTGGTGACAGATATCGGATCGGTGGCGCACTGTTCGAGGTGTCGCAGCCACGCGTGACTTGTTATCGCGTCGGTATTCGAATGGGCGACTCACGCATGGCTGCGCTGCTCGTCTCGCATCGACGTCCGGGATTCTATTTTCGGGTCATCGAGGAAGGAGAGATCGGCTCGGGCGACGAGATTGTGCGAGTAGAGCAAGGGCACGAAAAGATTACGGTGGTCGATGCGGATGCCTTGCTCTATCTGCCCGAGCCTCCAGAGGATCGCCTCCGTCGGGCCGCCATCGAACCTGCATTCAGCCCTGGGTGGAAACAATCGTTCGATGCCTTGCTCACAAAGGCCAACGATTCGACGCGAATCGGGGGCCTGGCGGCGATAGCGTGGCCCGGTTTCCGAACGCTCAAGGTCGCGGATGTCGTCAGCGAAAGTGCTGACGTCAAGTCGATTGTCCTGACCGCGATCGATCCGCCTGCGCTCGCCCCACCCGTGGCTGGATCATTCATCGTGCTGCGCGCCCCCCATCCCAACGGAACGGGTACCCTCATTCGAAGCTACTCGATCTCCAATGCCGGTGAGGACGGCTTCTACCGCATCAGCGTGAAGCGGGGCACCGGCGATGGTAGCCGTTACTTTCACGACAGCATTTCGGCCGGTGATCGCCTTGAGGTCAGTGCGCCACGCGGAAGTTTCTCACTTCAACCAGGCGATCAGCCCATCGTGTTTCTTAGTGCCGGGATCGGCATTACACCGGTGCTGAGCATGCTGCATCAGCTAGTCGCCCAACGAACGGCAAACGATCGAGACGTCTACTGGATCTACGGTGCCCGAAACGGCGCGGAGCACCCGTTTAGACCAGAGGTTCTCCAGCTGCTCAAGGCACTGCCTCACGTCAAATCCATCATTGCCTATAGCCAGCCTCGCCTTGTCGACCTGCAGGGCCGGGACTTTGATGTCTCCGAGCGCATCAGTGCGTCGCTGCTGCAAAAGCTTGGTGTCCCCACCACCGCACAGTTCTACTTGTGCGGTCCGGCAGGGTTTCTATCCGGACTCATCGATGGCCTGAAAGGCATCGGGGTCGTCAGCGGCAGCATTCACACAGAGGTGTTCGGAGGCGGAACTTCAATGACACCGGGGATCGCCCCAGTCCCACAGAAGCCACCACACGCACCCGAGGGAGAGCAAGGTAGCGGGCCGACGGTGTCCTTCACTCGAAGCGGTTTGGCTGTACGGTGGTCTGACAAGGTTCAAAGTTTGCTGGAGCTGGCGGAGGCATGCGACGTTCCGGTCAAGTGGGCCTGCCGCACCGGTGTGTGCCACACGTGCGTGACCGCTCTTATCGAAGGGCAAGTTCTCTATGATCCCTTACCCATCGACGCACCCGCGAACGGCGACACACTCATCTGTTGCGCTCGCCCTACTACGGATGTCGAGCTCGACCTGTAAGGCACACCTTGGCGGCTTATGACTGCGGCGGTTTGACGTCGAACGCAATCCGTCCCGCGGGCAGAAAACTAAGCGAGATGACTGCACCGCCCTTCACTTCCGGAAAGTGGTGGCTACCCGGTGCCGGTGCTGTCCAGCCGCCATAACACCAGCCGTTCGGACCTGCGAGTGCCGCACCTTCGCTGAGTGGTACCACCAGATTGATCTCGCCATACGGGTGCGAGTGATAGCCGCCGCGGAAGCTCCCTTCGGGATTGTTCTGCGAGCTATCCGTACTGTCCATCAGCACGGCTGTGGCACTGAAGAAGAACGTCTCCGCACTGGGCAAGAGGAGTTGCGAGCGACGGTAACGCGGGCCAGCAATTTCAACATAGGCCGCCCAGCCCTCCTCCACGCCGAGGGTAATCAGCCGCGACAAGTCCTGGTACAACTCGCTATCAACGCCGTATTTGGCATTCAACCATTGCTCGACCTCGGTGTTCGTGGTCATGTCCTTGACCTCCTGCAGCAAGGGGATCAAACGAGCAACGAGTTCGTCTTTGGTACTGGTGAGTTGAGTTTGAGACATTTCAGTTTGTCCTCGGATCAAGTGTCATGCGCTGACGTGCATTCGTTCAATGGGCGATCTTCTTGAGTGGTCCCTTGGGCTTCTTCACAAACCAGATAAGAGCCGCCGATCCAATCATCAGCACGGTTGCCAGCGCGTAGAAATCATTCGTCGCAAGCATCACGGACTGGCCGTCGACCAAGCGGGAGAAAAGAGCCGCCGTACGCTCGGGCGGGATACCCGCATCGACTGCTTTCATCGCTATGTCGGTTGGCGCACCGGGAGCAATGGCATTGACCAACTCAGTGCGAGTGAACTTGCTCATGTGCTCCCAATAGGTCTGGGTAAGGGTTGCACCTATCGCCATGGACATAACCCTGAGAAAGTTTTGCAGGCCGGCGCCATTGGCAACCTTTTCAGGGGGCAGATCCGATACACCGAGCGAGGTCAAGGTGATGATGCAGGCAGGTATGCCCGCCCCGAGAATGAACATCGGTACAGCGACGGACATGAAGTCGGATTGCGAAGTCAGATGCGCCCGCATGAAGAACGAGAGCGCGAGCACACCCATCCCATAGCTGACCAGCCAACGCGGATCGACCTTGGGAAGAAGCCTGCCGATCAACGGAGAGCTCAGCACCGCAAGGATGCCCATGGGGGCTGTCGCGTAACCCGCCCAGGTGGCGGTGTAGCCCATCTGCTGCTGCAACCACAGTGGTGTCAGCACAATGTTGCCGAAGAAGATCCCGAACATCAGGCTCAGTACGATCGTGGAGACAAGCCAGTTACGGGATTTGAACACCGACAGGTCAATCACCGGATCGGCGTCGGTCAGCTCCCAGATGATCAGCAGAGCCAGCGCCACTACCGAGACGATCGCGCAGCCGACGATCAGATTCGAGGAGAACCAGTCGAGCTCGCGACCCTGGTCGAGCATGACCTGGAAAGCGGTGACAAACACGACGAGAAGCGCAAGACCCATGGCGTCGATACGGCTTCGTTCGGTTTTGGTTTCACGCCCCTTGAGGACGCTCAAGGCGCCAAAACCCACCAAAATGCCGAAGCCTATGTTGATATAGAAGATCCATGACCAGCTCCAATTGTCCGAGATAAGGCCACCTAGAATGGGGCCGAAAATCGGCGCAACGACCGTCATCATTCCCCACAGCGACAGCGCGATATTGGATTTCTGTTTGGGAAATACCGAAAGAAGCAGCGTTGAAGACAGCGGAATAAGCGGGCCACCGGCGAGGCCCTGAAGCACGCGAAAAAGAACCAGGCTGCCCAGTGACCCCGCCAGGCCGCAGCAGATGGAGAAGATCACGAAAGCGACGACAGCGGTGGTAAAAACGCGCACTTGACCGAAGCGCCTTGAGAGCCAACCCGTCAAAGGTATGGTTATGGCCTCGGCTACCGCGTAAGCGGTGATGATCCAGGTTCCTTCCGTGGTTGATACACCAAGGTCGCCCGAAATCGTCGGCATGGCGACGTTGGTGATCGTGGTATCAAGCACGACCATGAAGTTCGCCAACGAAAGCACGACCGCAGCGAACGCCAACTTGCCGCCGGCAAGCGGCTGTAGTTCCCGAGCAGCCATGGGCTAGTCCTCACGCGACAACTTGTCGGCCTTGACTGACGTCAGATCCACCGTGACGTTCATCGAGAGCCCCACACGCAAGGTGTGCTTGGCGAGCTGCTTCGGATCGAGTCGTATGCGCACCGGCAAACGTTGCACAACCTTGATCCAGTTGCCGGTGGCGTTCTGCGCGGGAATGGCAGAGAAGGCCGAACCGGTACCACCCGCAAAGCCTTCGACAATGCCGGTGTAGACCACGTAGTCACCGTAGAGATCGGACGTTACATTGACAGCCTGGCCTGGTCGAACGTTGCGCAATTGGCTTTCCTTGAAATTGGCGTCGACGTAGATGCGGTCAATCGGAACCACGCTCATCAAACGCTTCCCAGGCTGTACCTGCTGCCCCACGTCCACCGCCCGCTCGGTGACAATGCCGTCGGTCGGTGCACGAATGATGGTTCGGGCCAGGTCGACCTTGGTTTGCTCAAAGCGCGCTGCTGCGGCCAATACCTCTGGGTTCGTATCCACGGTGCTATCGACAATGAGCGCATCGTTGGCTTGACGAGCGCCGCTAGCCGCGGAATGCGCGGCGTGAGCTACCGTCACTCGCGCCTGTGCCTGCTGGAAAGCTGCAGTGCGCTCGCGGAGTTGAGCTTGGGAATCGGTCAATTCCTGTTGCGACACAGCCCCGCCCTCGGCGAGGTTCTGACGGCGCTTATTGTCGATCGTCGCCTTTTCAAGAGCTGCCTTTGCACTGGCAAGATCCGCGTCCGCCGCACTGATCTCTGCGGTACGGAGGTCTTCTTGACCTCCCAGGCTCACATCGTTGGCCATCATCTGACGCACTTGTCGCTTCGCTTTCGCGAGATCTGCCTGTGCATGTGCTACGGCAATCTTTGCGTCGGTGTCATCCAGCACGACCAGGACATCGCCCGCATGAACCGCCGTGGTGTCGACGACGTTCACCTGCTTTACGGGCCCGTTGATCTGTGGCGTGATCTCGGCCACTTCCACACTGGTGTAGGCATTGTCGGTGGAAACTGATCGGCCGGAAAAGATCAGCAGATAAGCTCCGTATCCAACGGCACTGAGTGCGAGGATGCCGCCGAGGCCAAGAAGCATGCGCTTTCGCTTCGCGGCCTGCGCCTTGCCGGCTTCGGCGCCGAGCTGCGTTGTCATGCCTTCATCTGTATGGTCGTTCACAGCTTCACCTGTTCTTGAAACTTGGATGGGGATTCGAAGCCGCCGCCCAGGGCCTTCACCAAAGCAATGTCAAGCGAATAGCCGCGCATGTGGAGGCCGGTATCGGCTATTTGCGCCTGGAGCAATGCGTCTTCTGCAGTGAGAACGGTTTGGAAATCGGCCAACCCGCCGTCGTATCTTTCTTTGGCCAGCGCATACGCTTTTTCGCTACGAGCCAGTCCGGCATCTGTCGCGACGAGCCTGTCGTTCAGCGCAGTCAGGCTACGTGCCGCGTCTGCTGTTTCACGTAGCGCCTGGGTCAGCGCTTCGTTGTAATTGGCTACCGCCAGATCGAACTCAGCGCGAGCGGATCGATAGTTGGCCCGCAAGCGGCCACCTTCAAATATCGGCAGGTGCAACGCAGGGCCGAAGCCACCCACATTGGAGCCCGCAGACGTCAGGTTGCTCAGGCCAAGCGATTCAAAGCCAAGGAACGCGGTGAGGTTCACATCGGGATAGAAAGCAGCTTTGGCAACGCCGATCCGCTTGGCCGCTGCCTCGACACGCCACCGCGCTGCAACAACTTCGGGTTTTCTACCCAGCAGGTCAGCCTCAATGGTTGAGGGGAGGCCCACGGAGCGACGGACGGAGAGTTGAGGACGCGTGATATCCAATCCGCGATCCGGCCCACGGCCCAGAAGAGCGGCGATACCGTTACGGGCAAGTTCAATTTGCTCGTTCGCCTCCGCCAGATCAGCCTGGGCCAGGTTTACACGGGCACTCGCTTCTTCGATCGAAACCTGCGCATCCAGGCCCTGCCCGAATCGTCGCTGCACAAGCTGCAGGGAGTCCTGCCGATTTCGCAGCGACTGCGCGGCGACGTCCTGCCGCACAAACAAATATTGCAACCGGACATAGGCATCAGCCACCGACGTCGTCAGCAGCAACCGGGCACCCGCGGCATCAGCTTCTACGGCGTTCGCTTCTGACACGGCGGCGCGTAGCGCTGAACGATTCTTACCCCAGAAATCCAACTCCCAACTGAAATCCAGAGTGGTGCGCCCCATGTCGTTCCAGCCACGAGGGACGGCGGCAGCGGGAAAAATGCTGTTGTAACTCAACTTGTCCCGCGTCACCGAGGCACTGGCGCCAAGCGTTGGATAGAGTGCGGAGCGAGCCTCTCCCGTTTGAGCCACCGCTTCTCGTAGCCTCGCCTGCGCTTCCATCATTGTCGGCGAATGGTCTAACGCCTCGCCAATGAGCTTTTCCAACTGAGGATCCTGAAACGACTCCCACCAGTTCTGCGCAGGCCAGTCGCCCTGAGCCGTATTGAAGCTACGCGTAGTTTCAAGTTCCGAGACAGGAATGGGTTGCGGCAAGCGGCCGAGATGCGGGATGGCGGCGCACGAGCACAGCAGGACACCTGCGCAAAACAACCCCGCGCTCTTCAGGATCCCATCAAACATGTGGGTCCTCAGCACTCGCATGAATGACGAGCCCATCGTTTGAGGTTGCATGGGTGATAGACCTGTTCTTATCGACATCCTGAAATGGTAAACCGAGCGGTACGGTACGTCAAGAGTCTCAAGAACAACTAGCCTTTTAGCAGTACTTCGGCTCATATCTCAAAACGGACCGATCGGTTCGGTACACGTTTTCTGGTACGCTGAGGGTGATTCCTGTCAAGGACCTCTTTCCATGCCCCCTTCCCCGCACCGTAAGCCCCCAACCTCCACCGCGGACTCGAATCCCGTGCTACGGACAGTCTCGTCGCCGCCGGACAAGGCAGCGGCCGTGCTTGCGGGTGCCCGTGAGATATTCCTTGCCCACGGCTTTAGCGCGTCGACGACCGATATGATTCAGCAGGCCGCCGCCGTATCCAAGTCAACGGTTTACTCGCACTATCCCAATAAGGAGGCTTTGTTCACGGCCGTCATTGAGGCGGAGTGCGCACACAATCTTTCGACCATCCGTAAACTTAAGTTCTCGGATAACCGTCTGGAATGGATTCTCGACGAGGTTGCGCGTGCGTATCTGGACACTGTGCTGTCGCCCGAGGCCCTGGCGCTGTTCCGGGTCGTCGTCGCGGAAGCCCCCAGATTTCCCGAACTCGCCCGACGCTTTTACGTTGCAGGGCCGGCCACCATGAATGGCATTGTCGCGGAATTACTTGATGGGGCCTTGTCGAAAGATGAACTCGACTTCAGCAGCGTCGGACGTGACGCTGCGGCGGCACTCTTTGTAAATATGGTTCGTGGCGAAGCACAGATGCAATGTGTGACACACCCCGAATCGCGCCCCTCAGCTGCGCAGCGCGACCGCTGGGCGCATGATGCGGTAGCATGTTTTCTTCGGGCATTCCGTAAGTCCAAAGTGCGGGCGAAGTCTTAGCACGCACATGGATATAAACTGGCGTCGCGCTACCCATCCGGCACCAGGAACCGTTGCTACGGTTCCCCTCTGAGGTGCTCAATAACGCGGGCGAATCACGGTCCTGGTGATCGATAGAGTAGAAGCCCGCCTGCACGAGGAGTTTCCCATGATCTTCGCCGTGTTTCTTGTCTCCCCCAGCAACGTGAGAACCGAGCAACTCGAGGAAGCCCCGGAGCTGCTTGAGCGCGACGGGCGGTTGTTTTCGCTACGTGGCGGCCCACGTCAACCGCGGGCGACGGACCGTACGTGGGACCCGGTGGCTGTCTATGCCCTCGACGAACTGACAGAAGAAGAGTTCCAGGAGCTCTTCGAGCACCACAAAAAGCACGTGCCGGAACTGAATTTGAAGTACTGACTGGACACGCTGCAAAGAGGCCATAGGCCACTTTGCTTCGGAGTGCCATTCTGTTGACCATTCATGCCGACGCAGTTGACCCATCTCGGCGGGTAACTTGACCAGCATCGCCAGCCAGTTAACCACCCGAGTGAAAATCGCTCGTCGACCCCACGTCGACATTCGCGACCAACCGTTCTCAGTTAGCCTGCAACGCAACGCCACGTCACCGTTCGCCAGTTCAGCGCCGGCTTCGGTCGTGAGATCGCGCAGACGAACCGCCGACGACGGTATTAAGCAAATGTGTGAAAGTCGGGCGGTGCAGATGACACAGGGCATACCAGCGTGAATACGCCCCGCGGTGTCCCCGCAGTGTCCGCCACCCTGTCCGCGGACAGGGCGCTCAGGCGGTGACGATTTATAACACGATGAAAAAACGCCTAAAAATGCCTATCGCATGGCTGGCACGATATTCGCTTCAAGTAGGGAGGCGCTGTAGTGCGGCACTCCGAACCATCCCACAGGCATTACATTGTTTAGCTACGACATGATCTCGCACTACGCGGTTTCAGCGTAATCCGGCATTCACCGCGTTGATGTTGCTCAGCATTGGCCTGGGCGCTGCATTGGCGATGACCACATGGACGATAGTGCGCTTGATAGATTGACAGACCGTACATCTTCCAACTATCGAGTGACATCACAGGGGGAGCGTTATGTGGGGGTATTACGTTGTGTTGGCGTTGCGAAGCAGCGTGCGAAGCAAGGCTTTGACCACGCTGGTGATCATGCTGCTGGCCTTCGGGGTGTCGGCCTGCATGGTGAGCTATGCCGTCTTCCGTGCGACCACGAGCGACCCACTCCCCGCCAGGTCTTCCCATCTTTACATTCCGCAGATCGACAATGTTGGTGCGGCCTACAACAATGAGGGCGAACCAATCGAGACGCTGAGCTACATCGATGCGATGGCGCTGTGGCGGGCACGCAAGGCGAGCTGGCTGACGTTGCTCTATGCCACAAAATGGCAAGTGGAATCGGATAATCCATTGATCCCCGCCACGTCGCTGGGTGGCGACGCGGTGACCGCCGACTTCTTCTCGATGTTCGATGTGCCTTTTCGCTTTGGCGGCGGGTGGACGGCGGATGACGATGCACAGCGCTCCAACGTGGCGGTCATCAGTCGGCACTTGAACGAAACGCTGTTTGCCGGACAAAACAGCGTCGGACGCGAGATCCGGCTGGATGGCCAACTCTTCCTGATCGGCGGTGTGCTGGAGGACTGGAACCCGAGACCGCGCTTTTTTGACGCCGGCAGTCATGGAACTGTCTATGCGTTCGATGACGCGGGGGATATCTACATCCCGTTCACCCGCGCGACCGATATGAAGAAGGACAGCACCTTCGTTTATTGCCCGACGGCGTCACGGCAATCGGATACATCCCACTGGGATGCCTACCTGCACAGCGAATGTGACCGGATCGATGCGTGGGTGGAGCTTGCTACACCCGTCGACGTGGATCGCTACCGCGAATACTTGCGCAACTATGCCGGGGAGCAGCAACGCCTCGGGCGCTTCTCTTGGGCCCCCAACATACGCCTGCGCAATCTGACGGATTGGCTACCGTACTGGCGGCTCTCGCCCAGCACATCCACCTTGTCCATGCTGGTCTCTGCCAGCTTTCTGCTGATTGTCCTGGTCAACGTCGTCGGACTCATGCTTGCCCGATTCATGCGGCGAGCACCGGAAATCGGCATTCGCCGCGCCTTGGGTGCTTCGCGAGTGACCATCTACGGGCAGTTTCTGATCGAGGCAGCCACCATGGGTTTCGTCGGCGGCCTGTTCGGCGTGGCACTGACACTGCTGGGCGTATGGGGTGCCGAGGGACTTTTCGAGCCGAACATTGCACGTCTCGTGCATGCGGATACCTCGCTGATAGCACTGACCGTGCTGCTCGCCATCGCTGCCACGGTGGTTTCCGCTCTGTACCCGACCTGGCGGGCAGCGCAAACCCAGCCCGCCTGGCAAATCAAGATCAATTGAGGCTCCCGTCATGGCACTAACCAGAACATTCATGCAGCTGCGCCCGATCGTTGCTGCACTGGGTCGACACAAGGTAGCCACCGTGCTCATCGTTCTGCAGGTGGCGCTGACGCTGGCGGTGGCATCCAACGCACTGTTTATCGTGGCAACGCGCATCGTCCATCTGTCTCGCCCCACCGGAACAGACGAAACCCATATCTTCGTTATCCGCAACGGGTGGAAGATGGGTCAGAATGCGGCCCAGATCGATGCGAATATTCGCGCCGATCTGGGTACCCTGCGGCATGTCGCGGGCGTGCGTGACGCGTTTTCCAGCCAGGGGTTTCCGCTGGCTGGATATAACGCCAATATCATCACAAGACTGAAGCTCGAACCGGACCAGAAGACGCGGGCGCAATTGGCCACGTTCTTTGCTTCCGACGAGCACACAATCGATACGCTTGGCATATCACTCGTCGCAGGGCGCAATTTTCGCCCCGATGAAATCACCGCCATCGGCCCCGACGACAAGATGTCTCCTCCAGGCATCATCGTCACCCGCAGTCTTGCCGATAAGCTGTTTCCCGATGGTTCGGCCCTGGGTAAAACGGTTTACCTGCCGGATGGGCCTGCCGCCATCACCGGTATCGTCGCCAGCTTGCAGGGGCCACTCAAACATGGCGGACCCTTAGATGGCTATACGGTGCTGGTCCCGGCGCATTATCTCGATCCAGCGGGTGTCGTGTATCTGGTGCGTACCGACTCCACCGCCATGAAACCGGTGATCGCTGCAACACTGAAAGCGCTGCAAGAGCGTGGCGGCGTACGCATCATCGATCCGAAAGCAGGCGTCTTTACCATGGCCCAGGAACGTGAGCGCGCTTATGCAGACGATCGTAGCGTGGCGTTGCTGATGAGCATCCTCAGCGGATTGCTACTGCTGGCTACCGCAGGCGGAATCGTGGGGTTGAGCAGTTTCTGGGTTAGCCAGCGACGCAGACAGATCGGTATCCGTCGTTCACTCGGCGCAACAACGGGCGATATCCTTGGCTACTTCCATACCGAAAATTTCCTGATCGTCAGCGTCGGCATCGTACTCGGAGCGTTGCTTGCGTTCTTTGCGAATCTCGGCCTGATGCATGTCTATGAATTGCCAGGGATGCCGCTTTACGTGCCCCTGCTGGGTGCGCTGCTATTGTGGCTACTTGGTCAATTGGCTGTATGGGGACCGGCACGATATGCCGCCAAGGTGCCGCCCGTGGTCGCGATTCGCACAGTGTGAACGACGACAGTGATAGCCCTGATTTTTATCTGCTTTTGACTGCAGTTTTATCCGGTCGATAGCGGATGGGATCTATCCCTCTGGCGAAGATGGACAGGCTGCTGGCGTTTTGTAAAGACATGAGTTTCACCTGGCCAGGTCGAAAGTAAGCCCGATTTAGCACTAAGGATCGGCCACCTGGCCGACAAATGTGTGGCACGGATCGGTGTCACAAGCAGATGGATTCAAAGGAGGTCGATGATGGAAGAGCAGAATATTCGGATGGCCATTGATCGACATTGGGCTGCATCCGCTGCGGGTGACCAAGTTGCCGAACATGAGATCTATCACGATGATGCTGTATGCGACTACCCACAGTCAGGCGAGGTCATCCACGGTCGGCATAACCTGCAAGCGCTGCGTAGCCATCACCCCGGTCGACCATCGGGGTTTGTGATCCGGCGTATCGTGGGGGCGGGCAATCTGTGGGTTAGCGAGTATGTGATTACCTACGAGGGCAAGCGCGCCTACACCGTGAGCATCATGGAGTTCCGCGACGGAAAGGTCTCGCACGAGACTCAATACTTCGCTGACCCCTTCGACGCTCCGGCTTGGCGTGCCCAGTGGGTAGAGCACAAAGCATGATCCACGATATCCGGCAACAGTATGCAGCCGACGCCGAAAAACGGCGCGGCTGCAGCTGGACTCGCTAGCTCGACCTCAGTTCAATCACGCACGCCGGGGAACAAATCCAGGCACGCCGGTCTCCACCACCGCGTTCAGTCGGACGCTCGTCGTGATGCGATGCTGCATATCCCGCATGGCGTTTTCAGGCAGCGAGGAAATGTCGAAATTTTCCTGGATATGGGCAGGGTTGGTCGACGTGGTGAGGAACGCCACACCGCGCTGCACAGCCCACGCCAGCGCGACTTGCGCCGGAGTCATGTCGGCACGCTGGGCGATGGCTTTGATCACCGGGTCGTCCGTGATTCTGGGCTCCATGCCATGTCCCAATGGCGCGAAAGCAAGCAGCACGATCCCATGCTGCTGGCAGAATTCGAGCAGCTCCCACTCGGGAAGAAAAGGATGGCACTCGACCTCCACCACAGCGGGCTTGATGCGCGCAATCGCGACAATCTCCTTCAGCTTCGGCAGAGTGATGTCGGATAGCCCGATGGACTTGCACCTTCCCTCATCCACGAGACGCTCCATCGCTCTCCACGTCTCGACCAGCGTTACCCCCGAGTCATAGATCGGCTCGCCCTGTTCGTTCATCGGATACTGTTCGTCGCCAGGCTGGAAGGCAAACGGCGTGTGGATCAAATAGCAATCAAGGTAGTCGAGCTGCAGACGACGCATGCTTGCTTCGAACGCGAGTTTGACTCGCTCGGGGCGATGATTGTTGTTCCATAGCTTGGTCGTGACAAAGAGCTCCTCTCGGCTCACCGTCCCGGCTTCAAATGCCTCGTGCATCGCAGCGCCGACCACGTCTTCGTTGCGGTAGAGCTCGGCGCAATCGAGGTGACGGAATCCTACTTCCAACGCGACTTTGATCGCTTGCTTGGCGGCCACAGGATTCGGAATCAAAGTGCCGAATCCAACGGCCGGGATGGTTCCAGCTCCCTGGATGAGCGGAAATCTGACATGACGAAGGTGCTCAAAAGTATGCATGTTTCTGTTCTCTTGTCGGTTCATTGTTTCTCGCGGTACGCCACTCTCTGCTCGAAGGCGCCACTGGCATTGCCGCCCAGGGCAATGGAAAGTTGCACGGTGTCGAGATGCCGCGCTGTCTTCGCCTGGATCTGGCCGATCAAGGCATGCTGGTAGCCTCGCTCGGCGTCGAGCACCTGGAGCACACCGATTTCACCCACCTGATAACCCTGCCGGTTCAATCGCAGGCTTGTTTCGGCAGCACTCAATGCGTGCTCCTGCGCCGCATATTCCTCGGTGTCATGGTTGATGGCCTGCAGGACGTCCGCCACCTGGCCGAACGATTTGATGACGGTCTGCTGGTAGCTGGCGAAGGAAGCCTTGTAGCCGTCGATCGAGCCGCGACGATTCGCCTTGCGTGTTCCGCCATCGAAGATCGGTCCGGTCAAACCGGCGGCCAGTCCCCACAGAGTTCCAATGCCTGGGCCGGCCTGAGTGAGTGAGGCCGAGAGCGTCAGGTGCGGGTACATATCCGCCGTTGCCACGCCGATCGCCGCACTTGATGCATGGAGCTGGGCTTCTGCTTCAAGAATATCCGGCCGCTCGCGAGCGAGTTCGGAGGGCAGACTGACGGGCACATTCTCCGGCAGCGCGAAATCGCCCAGGTCGAAATTCGGTGCCAACCAGTCAGCAGGGCTCTTTCCCACTAGGATCGACAACGCGTGCCGCGCCACATCGCGTTGTTGGGCGAGCGGTGGTAGCAGGGTCTCGTCCTGCGCGAGCTGGGTCGTGGCCAAAGCGATATCGACTTGCGTGCTGCTGCCGAATTGATGGGCCTTGCGAACGAGATCCAGGTTCTTCTGATCATCCGTGATCAGGACCTGCACCGCGTCAATCTGTGCACGGGCGGAGGCCAACAGAATGGCCTCGCTGGCGACATCGCCGGTCACGGTCAGGTAGGCCGCGTCAAATCGATGCCTTTCGAGTTCGGCGAGCGCCGCACGCTCCTCGACCAGCCGTTTTGTGCCACCGAAAAGGTCGAAGTCGAAACTCACTTGCGGCCCGACCGAGTAGAAGTTGGACGCGGCCACGCCGCCCCCGTCGCTCGCCCGCTGCCGGCCGCCCTGAGCGCCAAACCCCACCTGTGGACTCAACCCACCCGCAGTGGCGGCGACGGCTTCGTTCGCCTGAGCGATCGTCGCATCCGCAGCTTCCAGATCGAGATTGCCGACGATGGCTTTATGCATCACTTCGTCAAGCTTCGCGGAACCAAGCGTTGACCACCAATCGCCATCCACTCGCTTGCCGAGCTCGACATGCGGCGCGCCAGCCGTCGTGTTGGTCCCGCCGAGTTTCTGTTCGGCCTGGGTATCGTAGTGTTGCGAAGGGGGCGCCGCCGGCCTTTCAAAGTTCGGCCCCACCATGCACGCGGATAGAAGCGCAGCCGTGGCGGTGGCAAGGGTGACCGTCCGGGCAAAGCGCCCCAACGGACTCGATCTAAGCAGTTTCATTTTGCGACTCCAGGAATGTTGCCGGAACGCGGCTTGCGTAGGAGAAGAGCCAGCGGACTCACAATCAGCATGGCGATCATCAAGAGCTTGAATTGACCAATGACCGCGACAAGCGCCGCCTGCCCCGTAATCAGCTCGTTCATCAATGCGAGTCCCTGTCCCGATAGAGAACCGGCCGCCTGACTCGCGATGCGGTACGGCCTGAGATTGTTGGCCAAAGCCAGGTGCATGCTCTGGGTATTGCTATAAAAGTAGAGCTGTACGATCGCGATGCCGATCGTGCTGCCATAAAGCCGCGACAGGTTGAACAGCACGGTGCCTTCTGCGCGAAACCTTGGGTCCAGCGTGCTGAAGGCCGCCCTGGTGAGTGCAGGCATCATCATGCCCAGGCCCGCGCCCTGGATGGCACCCGCTGCGACCACCGGCCACCAGTCCATCAACGGCGAGTAACCAAGCATCCGCCAGTTGCCGTAGACCACGAGAGCCAACCCGCCGATCACCAAGAGCCGGTTATCGATTCGTGTCGGCGCGCGCCACGTCAGCAGCAATGCACCCACCAGGGCAATGCCTCGTGGAATGGTGATGAAGCCCGCCGTGTCGGCCGGGTAACCGAGCAACTCCTCCAGCATGGGCGAAGTCAGCGCCAGGGTCGGCAGCAGCACGAAGCCGAAAGCGAAGAACATCACCGTCGCAACACTGAAATTGCGGTCCTTGAACAAGGCCTTGTTGAGGAAATGCTCGTCCTTCGTCAGCACATGCACGATATAGAGATAGAAACCGAGCGCCGATGCGATCGCCTCGGCCCAGATCTCCGGCGACGCAAACCATTCCATGCGTTCGCCGCGATCGAGCAACATCTGCAGCCCGGCGATACCTACCGAGAACGTCGCCAGCCCAAAGAAGTCGAAGTGCTCACTCTTGTGCAGCTTCTTCTCCTTCAGGTAGACACCCATCGCCAACGCGATGAACCCGGCCATCGGAAGACTGATATAGAAAATGGAATGCCACCCGACATATTCGCCGAGCCAGCCGCCGATAGCCGGACCACTCAGCATCCCGAGCAGCGCCGTCACACTCCATGCAATGCCGATGCGGCCGTGGCGAAATGGAGGCAATTCATGCAGCAGGATCGCCATCGATATCGGCGCGAGTGTGCCGCTCGCGGCGCCTTGAAGGATGCGGGCAGATACGAATTGCAGCGGCGTCGTCGCCAGCGTGTCGAGCATCAGTGCAAGGCTGAATAGAGCGATCGAGACCTGGAAGATCACCTTCCTTCCAAACCGGCCCGCGAGCCAATGCGTCATCGGCATGACGATGGCGCTTGCGGCGATGTAGGAGGAAAAGACCCAGCCGATCTCGTCGTCGGTCATCGACAGACCGCCCTGCACGTGCAGCACCGCCGCATTCGGGATCGAAATGTTCATCGCCTGCATGTAGGTTGCAAGCAGCGCAGCCACCACCAGGCTCCAGTGAGCTGTCACCTCGGTGCGTGGATCAGAGACAGAGTTCACTTCCCCGCCCCACCATCACGACTCACCGCAAAGCCGTCCTGCCGGGTATCGACCTGCGCGGTGACACTCATGCCCGAGTACAGCGGCCACTTCGGATCGACTTTGTCCAGCTCCAGCCGAACGGGCAAACGCTGCACTACCTTCACCCAGTTACCGGTGGCGTTCTCAGGTGGCAGTAGTGCGAATTCCGAGCCCGTTCCAGGGCTGATGCTGACCACGTGTGCCTTGAAACCGTGTCCCGGATAGCTGTCGACATCGACGATCGCCGCCTGGCCTGGCCGCATATGGGTCAGACCGGTTTCGCGGAAATTCGCCTCGACCCAGATGTGCCGACTCGACATCATCGAGAACACCGTGGCACCGCTGCTGACGAAATCGCCGGCTTGCAGATCGTCGACCTTGGTGACGACGCCATCGTCCGGCGCAGTGATCGTGGTATAGGAGAGATCAAGCCGCGCGCGATCGAGTTGCGCCCTGGCCTCGCGAACCGTCGGGTGCCGATCGACCTCGATACTCGGGTCGCCATCCAAACCTGCGATGGTGTTCGACACGTCTTGCTGCGCCGACGCAATGTGCTGACGCGCGACCATGAGGTCGGTTTGGGCCTGCTCGTACGATGAGCGCGAAGCGAAATCAGTGGCGAGCAGCGCCTTCTTGCGGTCGTATTCGTGCGAGTCGAAGTCAGCCGAAAGCCTGGCCGATTCAACATCCGCCAATTGCCGGCGATAAGTCGCCTTGAGCGCTTCGACCTGGAGGCGCGCGCTGCTGAGCCGCGCATCGGCCTGTTCCACTGCAATCCGGTAGGGCTGTGGATCTATCTGGAACAGCAGCTGCCCCGCACGAACCTGCTGGTTTTCCGTCACCGCGACTTTCACCACCTGACCAGGAACCCTGGCATTGATGGAGACCTTCGCGGCCCGCACGAAAGCGTCGTCGGTCGCAATGTCGCGCGCGCCATGCAGATATCTGGCACCGCCTCCCAGTACCAGCAGCAAGGGCAAGGCCACCATCAGCGGCCGGCGCAGCCGTGCCTTGATGCTCGGGCGTGCCTTCCCGGTGTGCTCGCTCGAACCCAGCCCCTCAACCGTTTCATCAAATTGTTGGCGCATCACAGATACCTATTGAGTGCAGGAATGACTCGAAAACCGACAAATGCGCGGCAACCGCGCTCCTCTGGGGTACGGCCCCTGGGCCGGTCGATCACCTTGCTCAGGGTGTTGATTCCACGTACGTTGAATTTTGTACAGGAACGGATAATAATCTCCCGAAACGCGGGAGGCAAGCTTTTTATGCGATCTAGTACAAAACATGACGATACCGAGAAAAAGCCGCGCGGGCGGCCACGTGCCTACGACCCCGAAACCGCCCTTCGGCAGGCGGCAGAGGCGTTCTGGAAGACCGGCTATTCCGGTACCTCACTGGACGATATTTCTGCTGCGACCGGCATGAACCGGCCGAGTCTTCGCGCAGCGTTCGGCGATAAGCACGAGATCTACGTCAAGGCATTGAACGACTACTGGGAACTCAAATTTGCGGCGCTGGATCGGGCTTTCGGGAGCGGCGGGACGTTGGCCGAGACGTTGACGCGGGTCTACGACGCGGCGCTGTCGATTTACTTTTCCGGCAGCGATCAGGTGCTTGGATGTTTCGTGGTTGGAACCGCCATTACCGAAGCCGCAGGCGATACCGAGATCCAGAGCATTGTCGCGGAGGGTTTTCGCAGGATCGATGCCGACTTCGAGGCGCGCTTCAAACTGGCGCGTGCCGTCGGCGACTTGAAACAGGGGGCAGATCCCAAAGCGCTCGCCCTGCTCGCCTCCGCGACAATGCATACGCTGGCCATCCGCGCTCGCGCGGGAACTTCGCGGAGTGAGCTAAAGAAGCTCGCACACAAAGTGGTCAGCGTGATCTGCGGGTGATCGGTCAGTGCGATCGGCATTCGCGAATTTGGCAAGGGTCCGCCTTAGAATCGAGCACAGTCATATTGCAGGCTTGAGAGGCATGTTGTGATCGACGAACTGCCCGACATCATCGCCGAACGCCTCAAGGTGATGTTCTGCGGGATCAACCCCGGATTGACAGCGGCCGCGACGGGACATCATTTTGCTGGAAGAAGCAATCGGTTCTGGCGCGTCATGCATCTCGCCGGCTTCACGCCTGAGGAAATTCGACCTGAGGAAGACCGTACGATCCTCAAGTACGGATGTGGTCTGACGACCGTAGTAAGACGGCCGACGGCACGGGCGGATCAACTGTCGCCGGAGGAATTCAGCTCCGCTGCCGTGCAGTTCGAGCAGAAGATCGCCCGGTACGCGCCACGTGTTGTCGCCTTTCTCGGTAAGGCGGCGTACTCAGCTCTTTCAGGGCGACGCGACATTGCCTGGGGATTACAACCGAACGGTATGGAAGGCGCTACCGTTTGGGTGGTGCCCAACCCCAGCGGAAGAAACCGCGCGTTCGCTCTCGACCGTCTGGTCGAAGCGTACCGCCAGCTTTATCTGGACACGGTGGCCGACGCCAATGGCGATGACTCCGCAAAGCCTTCACCCCGGTAAAGTCTCGAACAACCGAGACGGCGCTCGGGTCAGCCGGCGTTTCCAGCAAGGTGCGGCATGCATGTGCTGACGACACTTATGGGAGAGCTCGAGTGGTAGAAAAAAAACCTTCGTCGATCCTCTGGCCGGGCAAGCTCCTGTCGCGCGCCTTCTACAATCGTGCTGCCACCACGGTCGCACCACGACTGCTCAACAAGGTCCTTGCATCAGCGGATGGTCGCGCGGGCCGTATTGTGGAGGTGGAGGCCTATGTCGGCGCGATCGACCCGGCGTCGCATACGTACAGAGGGAAAACTGCGCGGAATGCCATCATGTTTGGGCCGCCAGGGCACATGTATGTCTACTTCACTTACGGCATGCACTGGTGCTGTAACTGCGTGTCCGGCCCGCCGGGAGATGGATGCGGTGTACTCATCCGCGCGTTGGAACCGCTGCACGGGATCGTGCAAATGCGCGCAGCCCGCCCACGGATAGCGAATGATCGCGATCTATGCCGTGGACCCGCTCGCCTGACTCAGGCAATGGGCATCGACCGGGCGCAAAACGGGATTGATCTTGTAGCCCCCCGGGATGGCTTCGCGATCGTCGACGATGGCATGGCCCCGCCCAGGGATCTAGTGGGCAGCACTCGTATCGGCATTAGCCAAGGCAAGGATCTCCCATGGCGCTGGAGCGTGCCTGGCAGCCGTTATGTATCAGGTACGGCGTCGCAACGAGGCTGACTCCCAGGCCGTATCTCGATGCGGCGCCGCCGGGGGTAATTTCATCGCTGCCTTCGGGCGTAGAATGACCTGCGGGAACGAAGGATGACCTTCCGATTGACTGCTCTCCTCTAGAAGGAGCATGAGCATGCACCCATCCCATTCTTTTCAAAGCGCAACCCTTCCTCTGGCCCACGGAACCGGTGCCATCCCGGCGCTTGGGTTTGGTACCTTGATCGCTGATCATGTCGCCGCCAGGCAAGCCATTAAAGTCGCGCTGGAAGTGGGCTTCCGGCTGCTCGACTGTGCGGAGCTCTACCGTACCGAAGACGTGGCCGGACATGCGATGCGGGAGGTGTTTGAGTCCGGGACGGTTCGGCGCGAGGATCTCTTCGTCACCAGCAAGCTATGGAACAGCAATCACCGTTCGGAGCGGGTTAAACCTGCTCTCGAGGCGAGCTTGCGTCGTCTGCAGCTGGACTATCTTGATTCCTATCTGATCCATACGCCCTTTGCCTTCCAGCCGGGCGACGACCACAACCCGAGAGACGAACAGGGTAAGCCGATCTATGACTCCGGAGTAACCCTGGTAGAAACGTGGCAGGCGATGGAGCGACTCGTCGACGAGGGCAAATGCAGGTCCATCGGTCTATCCGACATCACCTTGGAGAAGGTGAAGGAAATTGTCGCGGCTGCGCGGATCATGCCCGCTATGGTGCAGGTCGAATGCCACCCCTACCTTCCCGAATGGGAGTTGCTCGACTTCTGTCAGCAGAATGGGATCGTGTTGCTTGCGTTCGCGCCGCTAGGTCATGGGATGGAACCGAAAGTCACCAACGACCCGGTGATCAAGGCGATCGCTGAGCGTGTCCACAAGACCCCGGCCCAGGTCGCACTTGCCTGGGCTGTGCAGCGCGGTACCGCGGTGCTGACCACATCAACCAACCCCGAGCACATCCGGACGAATTTCGAGATTTCATCACTGCCGGAAGATGCCATGCGTGAGATCAGAGATGGCATCACGACGAACATCCGGTTCAACGCCGTGGTTGAGACCGGCGTCGCCGGATTTGTTCCCCGGGTTGGGTGAGCTGAGCGAGGCGAATGTTCGCCTCGCCGCCACGGTCCAGCACTCCATTGGAGATCCCACGGCTATCCGTCGTAGCGCAGAACCACCATCTTGTCCTGTGACATCTCTTCCATCGAATACGGGATGCCACCCACACCGTACCCGGACTGGCGCCGTCCCGCGAATGGCATCCAGTCAGTGCGAAACGCCGTGTGATCGTTGACCAGCACAGTGGAAGCATCGAGCCGTCGGGCGGCTCGCATGGCGGGCGCAATGTCTGCCGAAAACACGCTGGCCTGGAAGGCAAATGGCAGTGAGTTGGCGATGTCGATGGCCTTGTCGAGATCCCGATACCCGTAGACGCACGTCACCGGCCCGAATACTTCGAGCAGGGAAACCTTCGCATCGGCGGCTGGCTCGACCAGAACGGCTGGTATGAGCGTGGTCTCGGATAGACGGCCACCTCCGATGATCACGGTGCCGGCCGAAACCGCTTCGTCAATCCATGATGTCACCCGGGTCGCTTCATGCGGAGTGATCAGCGGACCCACTTCAGTCTCTTGCAAAAGTGGGTCGCCCACACGAAGTGATCGCACGCGTGCGCCCAGTCGTTCGACAAAGTCCTCCACGACATCCGCATGAACGAAGATTCGCTGCGTAGAGACGCACACCTGACCCGCGTGATAGTAGCCACCCTTGACGATCGGCTCGATGATCCGATCCAGCGGAGCGCTTCGATCGACAATGACGGGAGCGGCACCACCATGCTCCAGGGCGCAGCGTGTCCCCGGCGGGAGCTTGCTACGCAGATACCAGCCGACTTTTGCCGATCCGATAAAACTCAGGAAGGCCACGCGCGGATCCGTTGCGAGACGTTCCGCCAACGAGTTGTCGTCCGTGACGAAGGTCTGGCACCACGGTTCATCGAGACCGGCCTCCCGAAGAAGCGCGACAAAATCGATGCAGGACAACGGCGTTGCCGTGGCCGGCTTCACGATCACCGGGCAACCCACGGCGATCGCTGGCGCCACTTGATGGACGATCAGATTCAATGGGTGATTGAAGGCCGATATGGCAGCGACAATCCCGATCGGTTCTTTGGTCGTGAACGCCCATCGCCCATCGCTCGCTGCGGTGAGGCCCATGGGAATTTCCCGGCCTGCAAAGCTCCGCAGTTCATCAGCCGCATTACGCAATCCGTCGATCGCCCGGGTGACCTCGACGGCAGCATCGGCATACGGCTTTCCCCCTTCCCTTGCGATGAGTTGGGCGAAATGTGTTTGCCGCGCCTCGAGCAGGTCGACGGCACGCAAAAGAATGGCGCTGCGCTGATGGGGTTTGAGCCAGGCATCGCGATCTCGCAGCATCCGATTCGCCGCAGCGAGCTTGGCTTCGAGCGCCCGGGCATCGTCTGCCGGAACCTCGGTGATGACAGCCCGGTCAAACGCCTGCACCACCTGAAGTGTCTGTGCCATCGTCATGCTCCTTTCTCTACCGGTAAACGTTGACTCAACTCGTCAACGAGTACCCGCTTATTTTCCGAGTAATCGATGGGCACGACGACAAGCTGCACGCCCCCATCAGTAAACGCCTTCTCGAGGATCGGGCGCAGGTCAGCAACGGCATTGACCCTCGTTCCCGTAGCCCCATAGGCCTTGGCATAGGTGACGAAATCAGGGTTGCCGAAGGTCATGCCAAAGTCGGGAAACTGATCGACGGCCTGCTTCCAGCGAATCATGCCGAATGCGTGATCCTCGAGTATCAGCACGACGAGGTTGAGCTTGAGCCTGACGGCCGTTTCCAACTCCTGGCTGTTCATCATGAAGCCGCCGTCACCGCAAACGGCCATGACGCGTCGTTCGGGATACAGCATCGAGGCCATGATGGCTGCCGGCAATCCCGCTCCCATCGTCGCCAGCGCGTTATCAAGCAAAAGCGTATTCGCCACTCGTGTTCGATAGTTCCGCGCGAACCAGATCTTGTACATCCCGTTGTCGAGGGACAGGATGCCGTCTGCTGGCATGACCTCGCGCACGTCATGCACCAATCGTTGGGGCGTAAAGCGATCTTCGGTGGCACGTGCGGCGATCCGCTCCAGGATGCCTTCTCGCAATGGCAAGAGGGCCTGTGCATTCGGGATCTTGCCTTCAACACGATCTGCAAGCTGTCTCAGCGATGGTCCAAGGTCGCCGATAACTTCCGCCTGGGGAAAATAAACCAGCTCGACATTGGCCGGCTGATAGCCCACGTGGACGACCTTCGGTCCCTTGACGCCCATGATGAAAGGCGGCTTCTCGACGGTATCGTGACCGATGGTGACGATGAGATCGGCGCGTTCGATGGCTTCATGCACATAGTCACGTTCGGACAGTGCCGCGGTGCCCATGTAAAGCTCACTGCCTCCCGGCACCGTGCCTTTACCCATCTGTGTGGTGAAGTACGGAATTTGCGTACGCAGCACGAACTGGGCGAGATCCGAAGTCGAGCGTGGCCGCGATGCCGCTGCGCCAAGCATCAGCAGCGGAGACTTGGCCTGCATGATCATCTGTGCAGCGCGATCAAGAGCGTCCGCACTCGCCTGAGGAAATTCAATCGGGTGCGAAGGAACCAAGGGCACTTCACCGCCATCTTCAGCCGCGACATCTTCGGGAAGTTCCAGAAGTACCGGCCCCGGCCGCTCCTCTTCCGCCACGCGGAAAGCTTCACGGACCATCGCCGGTATCATCGTTGCAGAGATGATCTGACGTGAAAGCTTGGTCAGCGGCTTCATCGTCGAAATGATATCCACGATCTGGAAGCGTGCCTGCCGGGACGACCGAATGGCCTTCTGGCCCGTGATCATGATCATCGGCATGGCGCCTAGCAGTGCATAGGCGGCACCTGTCGTGAGGTTCAACGCTCCCGGCCCAAGCGTGGTGATGCACACACCAGGCTTGCCGGTAAGCCTTCCGTACGTCGCCGCCATAAATGCCGCGGCTTGCTCATGCCGCGTCAAAATGAGCTGAATCGATGACCGCCGAATGGACTCGACGATGTCGAGATTTTCCTCCCCCGGAATCCCAAAAATCCGATCGACGCCCTCGTTCTCAAGGGCTGCGACGAAGAGGTCAGAACCTTTCATGAGCTATCTCCAGGGAAAACTCGAAACAGGGCTGAGCGTATCGTGCCCATCAAGTATAAACCGCTAGCTTTGCACGCGGCCTGTAATAACGGCGTCAACCGCAGGCCTCAATCGTCATGGATTTAGTCTTCCCATGATCGTCTTTGTCGAACGGTTCGATTGGCGCGCACCATTGCCAGCAGTTTGGGCGGTAACGAGCCATGATCGCAGTGCGCAGCGCATCGTGGATCACCGTCGCCATGGAACGTTGCGCATCCTCTGGCCGCGGGCGCACGCATGAGCCTCGAGTTGTTCCTGGGGTGCGTGCCAAGACGCGGATGAGTTTGGCCCATCGCGCCGCACCCGTGCGGCACGCGAAAACTTTAGTGAATTCCCTCATGACGGTCGATGTCGAATTCGCCCCATGGCCGAGCACGTTACCGATTTGTCATGCCATGCAACCGCCTCATTCCCGCTAGCAAACGGCCGAAGATGCCGCCCGCCTCAACAACGGGTGATGGCAGTTCGTTCAGAATTTCTGCTTCCTGGGCCTGAAGTGCGATCAGGGACTCCAGCATCGCCCTGGCTACCTCAGGATGCTGTTGGAGAATCGGCGTAATGGCGTCCTTGCCGAGTCTGGCGATCGCAACCTTGCTGATCGCCCGCAGTTTTATGCCTTTGCTTACGCCGGTGAGAATTCCCGCGCGCCCCACTGCATCACCCGGTGAGAGCCGCCGAAGCTCAACATCACGTCCGTCATACGGGGTTAGCAATGCGGCGACCCCTGTCGCCACGATGCACAGTGCGCGATGCTTGTCAGGGCAGTCCGGTGCAACCTGGTAAATTATCTCGCCTGCCGAAAACTCTTCGTGCTTGAGCTCCTTCGCAAGCGCTGTAAATTGCGCATCGTTGAGCGCACGAAACATTTCGATGCCACGCAATAGCTTCTCTGCACGGTTTGGTGCAGGGTCATTGGCGGGCGGTTGCCCAAGCTCGACACCGTGAGCGTTGAGGTGCCGATAGGCCTGATCCATGATTTCGTTCTTGGTAGCAGATCGGCTTCCAGCGGATGCAACGTACGCAAGTATTTCGTACTCGACAAATTTTGGATGCATTAAATGCGTACTCACAACGGCCTTGGGTGTCTCAAGCACACCGACGGTGCTTTCGATAGCATCCCTGAGCGCGGCGATAACTCTGGCGGGCCGCACTCGTGGGGATATACGAATGGTTATAGTCATACCGTGCATCTGCGGGGGTCGGCTCTCATTGACGATATTTGCCTTTGACGCAGCGCTATTAGGGACTATGACAAAATTTCCCTGACCATTTAACAGCGTCGTCGCCCGCCAGTTCCGCTCGATAACCTCGCCCTGAATATCGCCGATCGTGACCGTGTCACCAAGATGAAAAGGTTGCGTCGCGTTGAGAACGACGCCGGAAAAAACGTCACTCAAGGTGCTTTGCAGCGCCAGACCCAAAATGATGGCCATCGCTCCGGACGTCGCCAGCAGCCCACCGATCGGCAACTCCAGGACATAAGCAACGGCAGCGAGGGCGGCGACCATAAAGACAATGGCACGCAAGATGTCCTGGAACAGATGTTCACGATGCAGTTCAGGTGAAAGGACCACCCGCGCCAACACGACCGATCCGATCTGTGCAGCTTGCAACCACCACAGCAACTCCAATCCTTGAGCAAATAAATGCCGGACGGGGTTGTCTGTCCAGGGAGCCACGTGCAGCGGGCTTAAGCCATATCTCCATAAAACGTAGCTCAGCGCCATGAAGAGCAAGGTGCGGATGGCTAGTCGCGCCACCTCATTTTTTAGCCGAAAGAAGCGCCATGCCAAAAAATCAAGGATCACAACGCTAAAGCCGAACAGCAATCCACTATCCATGAAATTCATGAGACCTCAATACGCTAAAGCTAGAGACCAGAAATAGTTTGATGGCCGCCCTCTCTACGCCGTGGCGCTCTTGCCGTCAGCGCGGCCTTGATGCTTACGGCCAGCTTTATATGCAAACAATCAAGTATCAGCATTGACATGTTCAAAGCGTCACCAATTATTCACTTCGCTTCGGCAGCTCACAATAGAGGAAGGAGGCTACCGAGCGACCTTCGGCGAAGGGACCCTGCCAGCAATCACAAAAGCGGCGGACCATGGATTGCTTCTCCTCCTGCATGCGCGACTTCCTGATGTTCCCGACCGTCACCAGCCCCAGCGCACCTCGGCGCCAAAATAGTCCGAGTCATGACCGCCTGCGCGATGCAGAGCCGGCGCCACGAAGTAACGATCAAACTCCATGCCGAATGCGAGACTACGGGTCGCTTTCCAGTTCAGCTGCAGCTGTCCGTAGGTGCTGCTGCGACGCCCTGGCTCTCCCGCCGTGCCTGGAACCGGGATGTCCGGCTGCGCATAGATCGCATCGTGCGTGGTCTGCCGCCAAAGTGCGCCAACTGCCCCCTCTAACTTCACGTCTTGCATGGGTGTCAGCGTCAACGAAGGCTTCAGATGGATGAAATTGGTGTAGCCGGTGTAACCGGATAAGGTCTCGTAGTAGCCGTTCGGGAACAGGGGATTGAAGGTCCCCACTTGCCCGTCGGAAAGATTGCGGTCACCCGATGCCGCGTCAAGCTGAATGCCGAGGCGCGGGCTCCAACTCACATCACCGAAAGTAAAGCCGGTCAGCGAGCCAAATGCCCATGCATCTACATCCTTCGCCCCGATGCTCCCACCCTGCTTCATGCCTTCGATATCCCAATCAAAACCATTTGCGCTGCCGTTGTAGTGCACGTCGACGTTTTGGCGCTCCTCGTTACCGGATCCTGCCAGGAAATGCGCATTGTCCTGCCGGAAGTCAGACAGGCTGATACTGAGTTCGCTGGTAGCCGTGATACGCCGCTGGGCGCGGATGCCGCCGAAGGTCAAATGACTGTTGCTGTAGTCATCGAAATCGGACTGGTTTCGGTATTGCACCGGCTGGCTGGCGAAACCAGTGAAACGCCACCCACCACGCTCGTAGTCGGCCCAGACCGCATCGTAGGCCTGGCGCACATTTGGGCCATCGCGTACCGAGACGAAACGCTGGAGGTCGAACGCGATCTCCTGGCGCCCCACCCTCAACTTGAACAATCCACCATCGACATCAGCCTGGGTATCAAGAAAGAAAAGCCGCAGGTCGAGTTTGTTCGCGTCGACCGGCGAAGGCTTGGCCAGGCCCGGGGCGAGTGCATTTTCCAGCTGCACAAAGATGCGGGTGTTGTCCGTGAGGTGTGCGTCCGCGTGAAACTCCAGACGATGCAGCAGATAGTCCTGACGATGACCACCCACGACACCGAACAGCGCAGGGTCGACGCTGACAAAGCGTTCGCGCAGGGTCACGCCAAATGACAGGTAGCTCTTGGGATTGGTCTTCGACAGTGATATGTACTTGAGTGCGTCACCGGGCTCGGTCCGGAGCCGGGGATCGGCGAGAACGGACCAATCTTCTTGCCAGCGGTAGAAGCCAATGGCCGGTCGCTGCCGGGTTTGATCCGTCGGCACAGCTACATCTTGAGCCAGCACGAGATGGCTGCAGCTCACCAGGCAAGCCCCTACCAAGAGCAGCGCGCGAGCGGTCGGCACGGACACTCCGTCTACTTCGGCAACACGGCGTCGAATCGTTTCATGGGCGTCGTCCCCAAGCGTTTGGATGTTCGTAAAAGCGCTGGCGCGCACCCAACGATTTCTTCAAAACGCGCCGCCACAAGCCATCAACTAATGCATTTTTGGCGCGTGGATTTCTGCGATGTAACCGCCCGGAAATTGCACTATGGCCGAACTTCGGTCGCTGGCCTCGAATCGCGGAACCAACACCTTCGCCCCATTGGACGCGGCCTTGGCCAGCGTTGCGTCCAGATCCTTGACCTCATAGCCGCTGATTTCGTGGCCAAACGGATACGGCAGATGCCCGTCCGTCACATTGACCTGCATCTTGCCAAACCCTGACTCGATACGGATTCGCCGATAGGTTTCCCCGGGTCTGCCGATTTCGCCCGCGTCAGCTTTACGGTCATCGGAAACCACCTTTCCATGCGAGAAGCGCAGCCAGTCGCGAACGAACACGTCCGCCGTATCGCGCGACACATAGATCCGGTTGTCCGGCACCGTCTCAAGGACTCCATAGGCCGGTGCAGTGAAGTGCCAATAGAACTGCATCTTGACGCCGCCCGGCCACTGCACCACCGCGTCGAGGCCGATCGGATCCTTGAACTTGTCGACGATCACCTCGGCACCGGCGACGCGTGCATCCTTGATCGCCTGATCCATATCGGTCACCAGGTAACCGGTACGTTCCTGACCGAACGGATACGGGATCGGCGTCAGGAAGGCGAACGTCGACAGCGTACCCACCGGCGTCCACACGTATTGGCCCTCAGTACTGCTGGGTACCGGCAATACATTGAAGGTGCCGCGTTTGGATGGCTGGCCACCAAACGTGCCTGTGAAACTGTTGACGAAAGTATCGAAATCGCCCGGCGCGATATAGACATGGGTAGTGTCATATTGCGGACCGACGGCGACGCTCGGAGCGTTGGCTGCGGCCTCCTTCGCCAGACTGACCGAAACAGGCGACGTCGACAAAAGCGCGATCACGGCAACGGCAATGGTCGTGCGAACAACGTTGTTGAATGACTTGATTTCCATAAAGCGCCTCTTCCGATGGGTTAGATAGAGCCATGGGTTAGATAGAGCCTAGACATCGCGCCTCTTGGCGGCGTAGCTGTACAGCGCCGCAAAAGCCATACCGGCGATCAGGGCAATGTGTTCCATGAAAACGTTCATCTCGGCAAAGCGTTCCGCGCCGTCCAGTCTCCAGAAAGCATGTGCCAGATAGGTGGCGAATGCCGTAAACACTGCCAGCGCCCCCGCCCCCAGCCACGCATACCGATTGCAAATGATCGCAAGCGATCCGCCCAACTGCACGACCAATATAAGTCCATAGAGCAGCCACGATGCGGGCAACCCCGTCGCATGCATTTCGGCCAAAGCTGCCTGTGGGTGCAGGAGTTTGTCGACGCCGCTCCACCAGTACGGTAGGGTCAAAGCGACCCGAGCCAGCCACACCGTCGCGGGCGCCCTGAGGATAGCGGCGATGACGGCCGGTGTATCGCTGATGTATCGCGAGGTGTTCATCTCACACCGCCCAGCACGCGCATCCGAGCGCACCCCAGAACGACTTGAGGTCTGACTCCGATATAGGGAGCTTGGCGGACCAAGCGCTGATGTGGCTGTGATCGTGGATCGAGCATGCGTGGGCACAGCTGCAAGCGTTCGAGTGGATCTGGCGCGCCGCCATGGGCGTGGCATCCTGCCAGGCTGCGTAGCCGCCGAATACACGCACCGGCGACCAATCCGGCATCGCAGGGGGTAGCGGAGTCTCGTCCAGATGGCTGAAGCCGCCTGCCGCGAAAACGACCTTGCCACCGACGATCGTCAGGTCCGACGTCATGTCGGCGATCTCGCTATCGGCACAGGCGAAGTAATCGCGGCTGGGCACGACGAGATCCGCGAGTTGCCCGACCTTGACCTGCCCCTTCTTGCCCTCTTCATTGGAAAACCAGGTCACGTACTGAGTCCACATGCGTAGCGCGGTTTCGCGATCCAGACAGTTGCGCTGCGGATAGAGGCGAAGGCCACCCACGGTCATGCCGGTGGTCAGCCAGGCAAGCGATACCCAGGGGTTGTACGACGCGACGCGCGTGGCATCCGTACCGGCCGACACCTTGATGCCCTTCTCCAGCATCTTGGCGATGGGTGGCGTGGCGGAGGCTACGGCCGCGCCGTAGCGCTCCACGAAATACTCGCCCTGGTAGGCCATGCGGTGTTGCACGGCGATACCGCCGCCGAGTGCCGCGATACGGTCGATCGATGCTTCCGAAATCGTTTCGGCGTGATCGAAGAACCAATTGAGCCCCTGCAGCGGGATATCGCGGTTGACGCGCTCGAACACATCCAAAGCGCGGCTGATCGTCTCGTCGTACGTCGCGTGCATGCGCCATGGCCAGCGATTCTCGGCCAGCAGGCGCACGACATCTTCAAGTTCGCCTTCCATGGCCTCGGGCATATCGGGCCGCGGCTGCCGAAAGTCTTCGAAATCCGCCGCCGAGAACACCAGCATTTCGCCGGCACCGTTGTGGCGGAAGTAGTCGTCGCCCTGCTTGTACTTGGAGGTTTTCGTCCAGTTGAGAAAGTCGTCCTTTTCCGCCTTCGGTTTCTGCGTGAACAGGTTATAGGCCAGGCGGATCGTCAGCTGGCCGTCGTCGGACAGCTTCTGGATCACGGCATAGTCTTCCGGATAGTTCTGGAAGCCGCCACCTGCATCGATGGCCCCGGTCACGCCGAGTCGGTTCAGCTCGCGCATGAAATGGCGTGTGGAGTTGAGCTGGTAGTCAAAGGGCAACTTCGGCCCTTTGGCCAAGGTCGCATACAGGATCGCGGCATTGGGTTTGGCCAGCAGCAGTCCCGTTGGATTGCCGGCCTTGTCCCGCTCGAGCTGGCCGCCCAATGGCTCGGGCGTTTCCTTGGTGTAGCCCACCGCCCGCAATGCCGCGGCGTTCAACAACGCGCGATCGTAGAGGTGCAGCAGAAACACCGGTGTATCCGGCGCCACGGCGTTGAGTTCGGCGATGGTCGGCAAGCGCTTCTCGACGAACTGATGCTCAGTGAAACCGCCAACCACACGCACCCATTGCGGTGGCGGTGTGACCGCCACCTGCCGGCGCAGCATATCCATCGCGTCGGCAAGCGAGCGTACGCCGTCCCAGCGCAATTCCATATTGAAATTCAGGCCGCCACGAATGATGTGCAAGTGATTGTCGATCAGACCCGGCAATACGCAGCGCCCCCCGAGATCGACGATTCGCGTTTCAGCGCCGGCCAATGCACGCACATCTTCGTCATCACCGACAGCCACCAATCTTCCGTCCGCTATCGCCACAGCACTTGCCTTAGGCTGGTCCGGATCGAGCGTCGCGAAGCACCCATTGAGCAACAGCAGTTCCGGCTCGGCACGCTTGGTGTTCATGGCGCTTCCTCCTTATTCGTATTCCTGGCGGTCGCGCTCGTTTGCATGCCTTGTGGCAACTGTCCGAAGCAATGCGGCTTAACCTGCTGCGCCACCCATGCGGTCGTGCTCACCTGCCGGCCAATCACCTGTTTGACCAGCGGCGGAATCTGTTCGCCGGCAAGAATGCCAAGCAAACCCACCAGTGCGATAACCGGCGGCGCGGGCGAGCGGACATGCACAAGGGCGTAGACCACACCGACCAACAGGCCGGCGGCGAGCGAAAACAGATAAGGCTTCATGTCAGATCTCCCGCGGTGGAATCGAAAGGCTCATCACCATGGCAAGCGTCATCTGCGAAAGATCAGCCGCCCTCGCTATGGAACATGGTCTTGGCGTAGATCACGCCAAGACCATAGGCGCCGCCGTACAACTTGGCGATACCGGTGGTGCTGTCGTAGGTCTCGGCGCGTCCCCAGTCGCGTTGCAGCTCCAGCAGATATTGCAGAGAAGTCATTGGCCGCACGCCGGCCTGGACCATTCTTTCCATCGCGCGGTTATGTGCCTCTATGGAAACATCGCCACAAGCATCCGCAATGACGTATGCCTCATAGCCTTGCTCAATGGCAGACAAGGTGGGCCCGACGATGCAAACGGACGTCCACAAGCCGGCGAAAACCAAACGACTCTTGCCGATGGCGTTCACCTGCTTGATCACGCCAGCGTCTTCCCAGCTATTCATCGACGTACGGTCAAGCAGCTTCTGGCCCGGAAATGGATCGGTGACTTCGGCAAACATGGGGCCTGAGAAGCTCTTCTCCGCGACCGTCGTCAGAATGGTCGGGACTTTGAAGCTTGCCGCAGCTCGCGCAACCAGGGCGGCGTTGTTGCGCAGCGTGATCGCATCGATCGAATGGGTCGCGAAAGACATCTGCGACTGAAAGTCGATGAGGATCAATGCATGATCCTTAGGCGTTAGAAGTTGGGAACCGGGGGTGGCTTTTGCTGTGAGTGTCATGGCGATCTCCATTCAAGCAGGTAGCAACGGTAACCGACTGACGTTTCGATTTCGGAAACGACTCAGTCGCGGATGAAAGCAGGTGTTTCTTTGTAGAACTCGTTCTTTCCCATCCATTCCCCCAAAGCCCAGCGCGTTGGCGACGTGAGCGGCAGAAGTAGTGGTCCGCACGGGCCGGCGGTGAGGCTGCCCTGGTCGTCGACCAGCGGCGCACCGGTATCGGTGCTCAGGATCTGGTTATCTCCATTCATGAAGACACTGCACCAGCGAAGACCTGGTACCCGCTGGGTCAACGTTGACGATGCGAGAGGTGCCAAGGGAATGACGTGGGTGGTGCGACAAGTGCTATCTACGTGCATTCGCATGGGTGATCTCCCATGTGCAACTCGGCCAGACAACCTACTCGTGAGCGTCAGACCAGGAGTGGGTAGCATCGAGGAAGCGATCCACATCGTCTTGTTGCTTTGTGACATGGCTTGACTAAAAAAAACATGCAAATCGGCGTTTCCATCCGACTCGAAGGCCCTCGCGGTATAGACCGCCATCGATGGACACAGGCAGTAGGAAACGCCCCACCTTATGAAGAGCCTTTCGATGGCGACCAGGGCCGCAGATTTGGCCTGACCCGTCGCTTTACCAATGATGCGGGGCTCATGTTGGGCCACCAGACCGTTAGCAAGCCAGACGTAGGTAAAGATGTGAACCTGCGTCTTGGTTGACTGGCATGGAGCGGTCCGGACCTCCTGCGCGGACGGGCTGCATGGCCTGGCCGATGGAAAACCAGGGACGCTACCGCCCTCACCCGATGCAGCGGGTTCGCGCTGCCAGGGCATCGAGGGCCGTGGAGGAATCTGGGGCATTCCCCGGGACACTCCTTTGCCGCGACCCTACTCCTTCCCGATTTTTATTCCAATTACTTGTTCTGGAGCGTCATGCTCGTGCGCGGATTTTTTGCCGGAAGACCTCGGCTTGAATGTGCCCGCGAACAGCCTCGACCGTGACGGCGCGCCCCTCGAGCATACCTCGCACGGAAGACGACCCTCGCAGCTCAGCGCGCCAAGATACCTCGTCCCCCCGAGTGTCGATCTCGCATTGGACGTCAAGGTTTTCGCTTCTATCGTCCAGAACCATGAAAGTCAAAAGCACGCACGAACTCCCCGCTGTTGCGCCACAAAAAGCTCGGACGGAGTTCGCCGTACGCGACGGTAGCTCCCCACATGATCACGCCGTCCGAGCTTTGCGAAGTGCGGCGTGTTGATGTGCACAATCAAGAAGCGTGCCAGCGATCTTGGCGCTAGCCACGGGGCGGTAGGCGCTACACGCGGACATCTTGTGACGCGATTGAGGCAATACGTCATCACATTGCCACCCTGGAGAACCGCGGCTGAGCCAGGGAAAGGACGAGAGCATCGCTTCCCCGGCGACGCTTCTGTGCCTTCAGGCTAGCGGTCTAGATAGGCAGATCTTCGGCGAAGGGAATGCGCCAGCATTCGTGGAGAAGCTCCACGTGCTGCCGCTCCGGCGAAGCGCCTTGGCTCGCCTCTTCCCGCTCGGCTGTGGACGAGACTCGATGGGGCGTTTTGGCTATATCCGACGGTTTCATAATCTCCGAATGCAGCGCAGAATTGGATGGCGACTCAGGAATAGGCCTTGTGGCCTTAGTTCAGCTGTTCGGGAAGACGGGTAAAGCTTCTCGGACGACTGCCTTGCTTGTTGCCGGTTCCGTTAGGCCAGCTCCCGCTTGGACATCCGGACTATGGGACAGACCCTCACGTATCGGGTTTTCTTTGCCCTCAACTGCTTTCTTGCAGTGATCCTGGCGCTGTACGTTGCCTTCAGTCTGAGCCTGCCCAATCCGTGGTGGGCGATGGTCACGGTCTTTCTGGCGCAACCCCCGCAAACTCTGGTTGGTGCGATCTGGGCCAAAGCAAGCTATCGCGTGGCCGGTACCGCCATTGGCCTGCTCGGATCGCTGGCCATCATCCCCCGCCTGTCCAGCGCGCCGGAGCTGATGATCCTGGCGGTGGCAGGCTGGGTTGCGCTGTGTCTTTACATCTCGCTGCTCGACCGAACACCACGCGCCTACGTTTTCATGCTCGCCGGCTATACCTTGGCTCTGGTTGGCTTGCCAGCGGCTACCGACCCAACCGTCATTTTCGATGCGGCGGTGGCGCGCAGTGAAGAGATCGTCATCGGTGTCCTCTCCATTGCGGTTGTGCACAGCATTTTCCTTCCGCGCAGCGTGGCTGCGGCCCTGCGTGCAAAGATGGATTCCATCGTGAATGACGCCCGCTCCTGGGTCAGTGATGGTTTGCGCGCGCTCACGACAGTCCGGTCCGCGCCCATTTCGCGAAATGCGGCCATCGACCTCACCGAGCTCAATCTACTAGCCACCAATCTGAAATTTGAAGGCGAATTCGCCGGCGTCCGCAGTCGCATGTTACGGGCGATGGAGGAACGGTTCATTGTGCTTCTTCCCCTCTCAAGCGCCATTGAAGATCGCCTGCGCGCCCTGGACGATGAGGGCACGGACATGTCGACAATGGCTCCGGTGTTGGAACGCATCGCCACCTGGGTGGCTACGGCGGATATAGCGGCCGGTGAACAAACTTTTCATCTGACGAAAGACCAACTCATCAGTGACGCAGAGAATCTGAAGCCCCACTTGCGGCCCGAATCCACGTGGTCCGACTTGCTGATGGCGAGCCTGGCTGGACGTCTCATCGAACTGATACAAACCTGGGCGGAATGTTTGGTGTTGAGGGAGGCGCTACACAATCCCGCAAGACAGGCCGCCGCGTCATTGCGATCGCTTCCCAGCCTCCGCCAATCGCGGCCTTTGCATATCGATCGCGGTATCGCGGCTCTCTCGGCACTGGTCGCAGCCGCCACGATCATCGGCCTCGCCATCTTCACCGTTGCGGTGCATTGGGAGAGTGGTCCAGTGGCGATCGGCATTGCTGCGGTGACATGCTCGCTGTTCGCTGCAGCAGACGATCCGACACCGATGGCAAAGACGCTGACCGTGTGGTTCGCGATTGCCCTTCCGGTAGCGGTGTTTTACGAATTTGCCATCCTTCCGTCCATTGATGGATTCGTGATGCTGGCGGCCGCCCTGTTCCCGGTGATCTTTACGATCGGATACTTTTTCGCGCAGCCGAAACATGGCTTGAAGGCTCTCGCCATGTCGGTCGGATTTAGTGCAGGCCTTGCCCTCCAGCCGACTTTCCTTTCCAGCTTCCCCATATTCATGAATACCTACATTGCACTTCTGGTCGGCGCCACCTCCGGACTCATCGGCTTGAGCCTGGCACGTACGCTTCCGGTGCAGAGTGTGATTCGCCGTATCCTGCGTGCAGGCTGGAGGGAGCTGGCCTTCCTCACCGCGACACCATTGATGCCAGAACGCGCTGAATGGGCCAGTCGCATGCTAGATCGGGTGGGCCTGCTGTTGCCGCGCCTCGCCCGGGCTCCCGCCGAGGAGGAATGGAGGCTGACTGATGCGCTCAGAGACCTGAAGATCGGTGTCGGCATTATCGACCTGCGCCAGCTGCGGCCTGGCTCGGACCGTGCCGTCACAGGGCAGATATATGACATTCTGGCCGTGCTGGGGACCTATTTCTCACGGCTGGCTCAGGGCCGTCATCCCGTGTTGCCGGAAAATGTCATTGTTAGTCTGGATGCAGTCATCGCAGCGATTCTGCGCATGGCCACGTCCGCCGATCGCTGTGCGGGTGTGGTGGCTGCCGTCGGTCTGCGACGCAGCCTGTTTCCTGACGCACCTCCCTACCAACCCAGGGTAACCGCCGAATGCTAGACGAAGTCAACTTCCTCGGCATCTACTTCAGCGGTGCGCTGGTAGCCGCGGGCGTGGCGTGGCTAGTGCTGATGATCGTGCGGCGGCTGTTGCGGTGGGTCGGTTTCTATCGACTGATCTGGCATCCCGCTCTCGTCGACATCGCCCTCTTCGGTATCCTCTGGTGCCTGTCAGCCTGGGCCATGCCTATCCTAGCGAGGATGCTTGCATGACAAGTTGGAAGTTACTTCCCATGCTGGTCGCGCGATGTCTGGTCACGCTGGTCATCGTCATTGCCGCCCTGCTCGCAGCGCGTTGGCTATGGATCCATTACGAAGTGGAACCACGCACGCGCGATGGCCGTGTAAGGGCCGATTTCGTCCAGATCGCACCGGATGTATCGGGGCTGGTGACGTCGGTCGGCGTACGCGACAATCAAGTGACGCACGTCGGCGACACACTCTTCATAATCGACCGTTCGCGCTACCAGCTGGCACTCGCCGATGCCAAGGAGCGCGTTGCGACACAGAGCGCACAACTGGCTGAAGCAGACCGCGAGAACCGACGCAATGTCGCACTCGCTGAGCTGGCTTCGTCAGAAAGTCGCGAACAAAGCGGCTCCCGCATCGAGGTGCTACGCGCTGCTCTCAGGCAGGCCCAGACTGCCGTGGATCTTGCCCAACTCAACCTGGATCGCACCGACGTAAAGGCGACAGTGAACGGTACGATCACCGATCTCAATCTAAGGCCAGGCGATTACTTTGTAGCGGGTAGACCCGCGCTTACCATCATCGATAGCGACTCGTTCTACATCGTTGCCTATTTCGAGGAAAACAAACTGCCGCGCATCCATATCGGCGACCGCGCGCACGTGCAATTGATGGGTGAAGACCGCATCCTCGACGGCCATGTCGAGAGCATTACCAGCGCGATCGAGGACCGCGAGCGCACACCGAATGCGAACTTGCTGCCGAACGTAAACCCCACCTTCAATTGGGTCCGTCTCGCCCAGCGTATTCCGGTGCGCATCGCGCTCGACCAAAAGCCCGGCGACGTGCGTTTGATCATGGGCCGAACGGCGAGTGTCGAGGTGCTTCCCGACGGCCATGCATCACAGCGGGGCAGCAGGTGAAGCGCCTTCTTGCCATGGGGCTCGGCGTAGCCTCGCTGTGTAGCTGCACGACTGTGGGGCCAGACTATCGGCGCCCAGATAGCGCGTTGATTGCCTCCAGGACTGCCGCTGGCGCATTTGTCGGTGCCGACAATGCGGCCTTCGTCACCACACCGCCGCCCGGCACGTGGTGGCAGCTCTATCAGGATCCGATGCTCGATGGACTGATTCAGCAAGCGCTGAAAGCAAATACGGACCTGCGCATCGCGTCTGCATCCATTGCTCGCGCGGAGGCAAATCTTGATCTCGCCAAAGATCAAATGTATCCAAGCACGAATCTGGAAGTATCGCCCAGCTACACACGTCTCTCACCGCAGGAGCAACTGCTGCCTGACGTCGATATTCCTCCGCTCAACCTGTACAGCCTTGGCGCAAGCCTGTCCTATCAGGTCGATCTGTTCGGCCAGATTCGCCGGGCCATCGAGGCATCGGAAGCGGACCTCGGTGCGACGCGCGCCGCTTACGACACGGTGCGCATCACCGTCGTTGCCGACACCACCCGCGCGTATGTCGCCGCCTGCTCGGCCGGGCATGAGATCGCCATTGCGCAGCAATCGGTAGCCTTGCAGGCGCGCAGTACAACCCTCACCCAACGTCGCTTCGCGGCAGGCCGCGGCATTTCATTGGATGTGACGCGTGCCAAGGCACTGGAAGATCGCGTGAGCGCGAGCATTCCGCCGCTTGAAGCCGCCCGGCGCATCGCCCTGTATCGCCTTGCGGTGTTGACGGGGCGACCACCCGCGGAGTTCTCGCGTACCGTCGCGGCGTGCGTGCAGGATCCCCGCTTGAACCAGCCGATTCCGGTCGGCGACGGTCGCGCACTTCTGGCGCGCAGACCCGACGTGCGCCATGCGGAATATGTGTTGCACGCCGCGACGGCACAGGTTGGTGTGGCGACCGCCGATCTTTATCCCAAGATATCGCTGGGCATCGGCGTGGAATCGGTTGGACCCGATACGACCTTTCTCCAATACAGCGCGCTCAAATACTCCATCGGCTCCCTGATCACCTGGCAGTTCCCCAACCGGCGAATTGCCAAGGCGCGCATACGCGGGGCGCAGGCGACCGTGGATGCTGCCTTCGGACAATTCGATGGTGTGGTGCTGGGCGCCCTGCGCGAAACGGAGAGCGCACTCTTCATCTATGCGCGCGACCTGGATCAGCGGAACTATCTGGAAGCCTCCCGTCATGAGGCAGCCGCGGCCGCCAGTGACGCCGAACGGCTCTTTCGCCTGGGTGGTCAGGATTACTTGACTGTGCTCGACGCAAACCTCTCACTGATTTCTGCCGATCAGGCGCTGGCAGCCCTGGACAGCAAGATCTCGGCCGATCAGATCAACCTTTTTCTGGCGCTCGGCGGCGGCTGGGAAACCACGGGCTCGACCGAGGCGGAGCAGCACATGCCATAACCCAGCAGTTCACTCGCGGGGTGTAGCGGCATAAAAATTCAGGCGCGTAGCTTGCGCGCCTGTCTTCCTGCCTGGTCACACACCAAGGTTGATCCGGCAATACGTTTCATTTGGCAAAACGCGAACTCTTAGAGCATCTCCAAGGCCAGGGCGATGCCCTGTCCGCCGCCGATACACAAGGTGACCACGCCGCGACGCAGACCGTCGCGGCGCATCGAATGCAACAGTCGTGTCGTCAGGATGGCACCCGTCGCGCCAATCGGGTGTCCGTGGGCAACCGCGCCGCCTTCAACGTTGACCTGGTCATCGGCAAGCCCCAGTTCGCGGGCAACGATGATGGCGATGGCGGCGTAGGCTTCGTTGATTTCGATGCGTTCGATCTCGTCCATGTTCCAGCCAGCACGCTGAACGGCCAGTTTCACTGCCGACACCGGGGCGATGCCAAACATCCCGGGCTCCACAGCGGTTACGGCGAATCCAGCCAGTCGTGCCAGCGGCGCCATCCCCCGTGCTTCGGCAAAACCGCGCTCGGCGACCAGCATGGCGGCTGCACCGCTATTCAGTCCCGGCGCGTTGCCGGCCGTGATCGTGCCGTCCTCGCGGAAGGCTGGAGTCAGTCGGGCAAGTGCCTCGATCGTCGTGTCGGGGCGCGGCGGCTCGTCACGTTCAAAGGACTCCACACCCTTGCGCGTGCGCACCTCCACCGGAACGATCTCCGCGTCGAAATGGCCGGCGTCGCGGGCCGCGACGAAACGATGCTGCGATCGCTCGGCCCAGCGATCCTGCGTCTGGCGATCTACACCGTATCTCGTGATCAGGTCCTCGGTGTGCCAACCCGAATGCTTCTGCGAGAACGCGTCATGCAAGCCGTCCAGCAACATGCTGTCGTAAATTTGCGCATGACCCATGCGATAGCCCCAGCGGCCGTTATCCACCAGATACGGCGCGCGGTCCATGTTCTCCATGCCTCCCGCCAGCATGACCCTGGCCTGCCCACTGATGATGTCCTGCGCGGCAGAGACGATAGCCTGAGCGCCCGAGCCGCAAACGCGGTTCACCGTCATCGCCGGCACCGATACATCGAGACCACCACCGATGGCTGCCTGGCGTGCGGGGTTCATGCCGCTGCCCGCTTGCACCACCTGCCCCATCACGACGCCATCGACGGCGTCTGATGCAAGGCCGGCGCGCTCCATCACTGCGTGGATGGCGGTTGCTCCAAGTGCTGTGGCCGGCACGCTGCGCAATCCTCCATTGAAGCCGCCGATGGCGGTACGGACGGGATGGCAAAGCACGATGTCGAGTTTCATGAGAGTCTCCGGTGAGTTCGGTGAATGGATGTGGGTCATGTTTGTCGCCTGACGAACTCAGTAACGTTCAGGCGTCTGTTCCAATGCCGAGGCGTCGCAGCAGATCGACGCGTGTCGCTTGCAGGATGGTGTCGCCATCGGCTGGATCGCTCTGCGCACGCGCCATCGCCAAGGCGCCTACCATGGCCGAACGCAACGTCAAGGCCAGCGACCTCGCATCATCAACGTCGGCACGTTCCAGTACCTCCATCAGACGTTCATGCAGGCGCTGGGAACCCTGGGTAAAGCGTTCGCGCGCGGACGCGTTCAAGTGCGGCAGTTCCGATACCAGCGATGCCATCGCGCAGCCCCTGCCGCGGCTTCCGCAATGACCGATGGACAGGTAGAAGTCGATGTATACCGCCAGCGCTTCAGGCGCAGACCGGTCCTTCGTGGTTTCGATGAACTTTGCCTCGTCCCGGTCGAACATGAAGTCGATCGTGGCGGCAACCAGCATTTCCTTGGAGTCGAAGTGCGCGTAAAAGCCGCCATGCGTCAGCCCGGCCCGAGCCATGACGGCGGCCACGCTGATTCGCTCCGGTCCTTCGGCACGGATGGCCTCTGCTGCTGCCTCCAATACCCGCAGTCGCGTCTGCTGCTTGTGCTGATTGTCATAGCGCACGTCTTGCTGCTCCCTATCTATCGTCGGATGTCACGACGCCTGATTAACGCACCGCGACCTTCGACGACGATGCCACCGCGGGTTGCGCATCGACGATCGGCGTCCAACCACCGCCAAGAGAGCGGAACGCGGCCACGGCGGCGCGCGCATCGTCGGCATGCACGCGCGCCAACTGATCACGCGAGGACAGCAGCAGGCGATCTTCGTCCAGCACTTCGATCAGGCTGATCGCGCCGCCCTTGTAAGCGTCCTCGGCGGCCGCGCGCGCCTGCTGGTGTGCGTCGACTTCCTTGCTCAGTTCATCGTGCTGGGCCTCCAGTTCGGTCAGCGCAACGATCGCGTTCTCGACGTCCTCGGTGGCACGCAGCATCGACTGGCGATAGTTTGCGAGCGCTTCAGCCTCGCCACCCTTGGCCTGCGCCACTTCTGCATCGACCCGGCCGAAATCGAACAGGCGCCAGTGCAAACCCAGCACGGCCTGCGGCTCGAATGCAGCCCCTGAGAACAACGAACCGGTACGCAGACTATCGAAGCCGAGCAACCCACCCAGTGATACTTTGGGGTAGTACTCGGCCACAGCCACGCCGATCCGCGCACTGGATGAAGCGAGGCGACGCTCGGCAGCTATCACGTCCGGCCTGCGACGTAGCAGCATGGCCGGTCCACCGTCGGTATCGAGCGAGGGCACCGCGAAGTGCTGCGGGCTGTCCAGCACCTCGCTCCTGTACGTTCCCGGGGCGGACCCCATGAGCACGTCAAGTCGGTTGAGCTGCTCAGCCAATTCGATTTGCAGCGGCGGCAAGGTGGCCTGCGCCTGCATCACCAGTGCCAGTGCCTGCGCCTGCGCCTGCTCGCGAACCGTGGCCAGTCCGCCGGAAAGGCGCACGCGGACCAGCTCCAGCAACCCGGCTTCCGTATCGACCTGCTGTTGCGCCAACGCGATACGCGCCTGCGCGCCACGAACCCGAAAATAAGCATCGGCCGCCTCTGCCGCGAGCGAGACACGCACCCCGGTACCGGCAGCCTCAGCTGCCTGCGCTTCGGCTGTGGCAGCCTGGGCGCCACGCTTCAGTCCGCCGGCCAGATCGAGCTCCCAGCTGGCGCCAACGCCAACCGTCTCCAAGGTCTGGTTGCGCGAATATCCGGGTAACGCACGTCCGATCTCGCCCAGCGGGCTGTCGACCGATTGACGCTGGTGGAGAACCTGGCCATCCAGGCTGCCCTGCGGAAGCAGCTGCGCACCGGCTTCGCGCGCAGCCGCCCTGGCCTGATCCACCCGCGCCATCGCGGCCGCCAGATCGAGGTTCTGCGCCATCACGCGCCCAATGATGCGAGTAAGTTCGGGGTCGTTGAAGCCTGTCCACCAGGTGTCCAATGCTGGCGCCGCCTCGGTCGTGGTGCGCTGACCAAGCGATGCCTGACTGACGTACTGTGTATTCGTTTTCAGGTCTGGCTTGGTGTAGTCAGGGCCGACCATGCACCCGACGAGTCCTGCGATCGCTGCTGCCAGCGTGGCGGCGCGCAGGGTGAAGCGCCGCGCCGCACGCATGGTCGATGGGGGCGCCGAGTTGGCCGCGATGGGCAAGAAATTCATGGCAGTGTCCTGAGCCGATGCGGCTCGTTTGACGTGGGAAAGGTCCAATGCATACAAGCCAACGTTTTCAGTGCGCGTCGGCCGAAGGAGCGATGGGGGCTGCCACCTTGCGCATCAGCGGCACCATCACGGTAGCGACGGCAAAGCACACCGCGATCGCCAGAAAGGCGTCGGCGAAAGAGAGCGTCTGCGCCTCCCTGAACGTGAGTTGCCATAACTGATGCAACTCGGCACCTGCGTCACCGAGGCTGGCGACATGCCCGCCAGCCTGATCAAGCCACTGGTTCATCGCTTCGTTGGTTGTATTGAGGTGTTCGGCCATGCGATAGAAGTGCAGGTTGGTGCGGTCGTTGAGGATCGTCGCGCATACCGCAATGCCAATCGCGCCACCGAGATTGCGCATCAGATTGAACAGGCCGGACGCCAGCTTCAGACGCGAGGGTGGCAGGCCGCCAAGTGTCAGCGTGACCACGGGTGGCACCGCCAATTGCTGCGCCATGCCGCGCAGCGCCTGCGGCAGCAGCAGTTGGTGCGCGCCCCAGTCGTGGGTGATGGGCGTGAAGTCCCACAAGGACAATGCAAACAGCGCAAGCCCGACCATCAGGATCCAGCGCAGATCGAAGCGTCGCGCAAGGAACACATACAGCGGGATGGTGAGGATCTGGAATACACCGGTGGAAAACACCGCCTCGCCGATCTGCAAAGCGCTATAACCTTCCACGCGCCCGAGAAAGAGCGGCGTAAGGTAAATCGTGGCGAACAGACCGATACCGGTGACGAACGAGAACAGGCAGCCCAGCGCAAAATTGCGGTCGCGCAGCGCGCGCAGGTCTACCAACGGGTGATCGTAGGTCATGCTGCGCGCGATAAACGCAACGCCGGCCAAACCGGAAATCCAGGCTGTCGTCAGGATGGTGTTGTCAGTAAACCAGTTCCAGCGCGGCCCCTCCTCCAGCGTGTACTCCAGGCAGCCGAGGAAGGCGGTAAGCAGCACCATGCCCGGGTAGTCCGCCCGGCGCAGCAGCGAGAGATTCGGCAAGTCGATGTTCACCAGCAGCGGCACCGCGACGGCGACGAAAATACCGGGCACCAGATTGACGAAGAACAGCCAATGCCACGACCAGTGGTCGGTGATCCAGCCGCCCAGCGTCGGGCCAAGTGTTGGCGCCAGCGAAGCCAGCGCGCCGATGGTCGCGGCAGCAATGACACGCTGTTTGCCACTGAAGAAGACGAAGGCCGTCGTGAACACCATCGGGATCATCGAGCCGCCGAGAAATCCCTGCAGCGCGCGGAACACGATCATGCTCTGGATGTCCCACGCCCCGCCGCAAAGCAGACTGGCCACGGTGAAACCGGCCGCCGAGACAGCGAACAGCCAGCGCGTGGAGAACACCCCCGCCAGCCAGCCGGACATCGGAATCACCACGATCTCGGCGATCAGGTAGCTCGTCTGTACCCATGCGGTCTCATCAGTGCCGGCGGATAGCCCGCCACCGATGTCGCGCAGCGAGGCGGATACGATCTGGATATCCAGCAACGCGATGAACATGCCCACGCACATGCTGGCAAAGGCGAAGACCTTTTTCGCCGTACTCATCCCGGCCGGATCGAAGGGCGAGGCAAGCGTTGAAAGTCGGGCGTTCATGGCGCGCCTGCGCGGCCCGGAGCGCGAGTGTCCACGTCAGCCACGACTGACAGACCGGGGCGCAACGCCCCGAGCACGTCGTCCTGTTTTTCCAGCACGATACGTACCGGAACGCGTTGCACGATCTTGGTGAAATTGCCGGTGGCGTTCTCCGGCGGCAGCACACTGAACTCGGCGCCTGTGGCCGGCGCCAGGCTGGCCAGACGACCATGAAAAGTCCGACCCGGCAGCACGTCGGCATGGATGAGCACCGCCTGTCCCGCGTGCATGCGGGCCAGTTGGTCTTCCTTGAAGTTGGCATCGACCCAGAGACCATGGGACGGGACGATCGCGAGCAGCTGGGAGCCCGCGGGGGCGAAGGTGCCCACTCGGGCACGGCGGTTGCCGACGGTCCCGTCGACGGGCGCGCGCAGCTCGGTGTAACCGACGTTCAATTTCGCAATGTCACGCTCGGCCTCGGCCTGTTTCAGCGCCGCTCGCGCCTGCTGCTTCTGCGAGGCAATCACGTCAAGCTGGCGCTGGTTTGCGGTCAGCACTGCCAGTGCCTTGTCGTCATTCGCCCTTGCTGTTTTGTAGGTCGCGTCGGCGCGCTGCTCGCTCTCAACGGAAACGGCCGAACGGCCTGCCAAATCACGATAGCGCACCTCGTCGTCGCGGGCCCGAGTCGCCTCGGCCTCGGCGACGGCAATACCCGCCCTGGCCTGCCCGATGTTTGCCTCTTGCAAGTGTGCCGTCGCGTCGAGGTTAGCCAGTAGTGCCTCCTGTGCCGCGACTGCACCATCAGCCTTCGCCAGTGCGGCGCGATAGTCGCGATCATCGATCTTCACCAACAGGTCGCCGGCATGTACCTGCTGATTGTCGCTAACGGCCAGTTGCGTGATATAGCCCGAAATCTTGGGACCGATCACCGTCACATCACCGCCGACATAGGCGTCGTCGGTGTCTTCGATGAAGCGCCCGGTCGTCCACCAATGCGCGCCGTAAACGGTACCGAGCACCAGCGCAGCACCGATGGCGGCACCAAGAATGCGTTTACGCCGGCTACGGGGCGGCGCGGTTTCGGTGATGTCGGAAATGGCTGTCCGCTCGACGGCCTCAATGGTGCTCATGAGAAAACTCCGGAATTAAAGGGGATGATTCAAGGGGATGAAGAAGGGGTTGGCGCGCGACCCTGCAAGCGTTGTTGCCGGCTGAACTCGACGCGGGATCGAAGTCGTTCGTCGGCGGCCGGGCCCGCACGCAGAGTGTGGTGCTCGCGATCGATCAGTTCGCCGGTACGGGCATCGACCAGCACGGGCTCGACTTGCTGCCCCGTGCGCTCATCAGCGAGGAACATGCTGATGCCCTCCTGCGCAAAATGCCGGTTGCCCCATGTCATCAGGGTCAGCAGCACGGGACGGAAATCGCGGCCACACGACGTAAGCACATACTCATAGCGTGCCGGCTTGTCGCTGTAGCGGCGACGCTCCAGGAGACCGTCTTCGACCAGCGCACGAAGCCGGCGAGTGAGCATGTTCGGCGCGATGTTCAGGCCTTTCTGGAAGTCGTCGAAGCGGCTTATGCCCTGGAAGGCATCGCGCAGGATCAGGATGCTCCACCACTCGCCTACCCGCTCCAGGCTGCGAGCAATCGGGCAATGCATGCTTTCAAAATTTGTGCGCTGCACAGTGATGCTCCTCGTTGCCAGATCATAGAATGATGAGCATCATATATAAGTCACTATCAATATGCAAGTGACTTTGAAGGGCGATCTGAAGGTTCACGCACGACAGCGGCCGGCGACCTTCCGGAAAGCTGCCGAATGGAGAGAATCGGTGCGGCAAAGCGGGTCGGCAGCGCCTCAAAACACGGCAAAGGCGTGCTCGAACAGCATCGTGGGCTTGTAGCGGATCGGTGCGCAGCAGTAAGCCACCGCCGAGACAGTGCTCACCATGGCGATGACCCATCGCGCAAAAGGCGCTCTGCCGACGAAACTCAGGCGCATTTCTGCGCGGCCGCAACCGCCGCAGAACAAGCGCCGCGTGGAGTCGACCCTGAGTTCGCCCTTTCCCGAAGGGCGTCCCACGCCGGCCTAACGCGGAAGCTGGCCCAGGTAGTATCCGAGCCGATTTTCGACATCTCCCGGCTTGTGGAACCCGCGAGCGATCAGAGCCTTGATGCCCTCCTGCGCCGCGGGTCGCCCTAGCGACGCGATACACGCGTCCCAGCCGGCGCCGAGCTCGACGTCCGGCGGCAGGCTGGTGTTGACGAGGCGCTTGGTGTTGGCGATCGCCCACTTGTCGAACTTGCTGATCCGAGTCGCGAGTGCGTCCACAAAGGCGTCAAGGTCGGCATCGGGCAGAGCCCGGTTCACATAGCCATAGGCCTCGGCCTGGTCGCCGTCGATGTCTTCCGAGCTCAAAAGCACTTCCAGTGCGCGATTTCGGCCGATGAGCTGGGGCAGCCGGGCCATGGGGCCACCACCGGCGACCATCCCCACGCCCACCTCCCATTGCGAGAGGATGGTCTTTTCCCGACTGGCGAAACTCATATCGCAGGCAAGCGTGATCTCGCTGCCATTGCCCGTCGCCCGCCCGCGGATGAGAGCGATGGAGACAACGGGCGCGCGCGTCAGGCGTACGAGGAAGTCCGGCCACGGCGGCAAGCCTGTGGGCCCTGCCGGCATGGAGGTCAGGTCTTCGAGTTTGGCGAGGAAATCAGAGTGATTCAGGAAGTAGCCGTCGACCGCGCTGTCGAAGACCACGACCTTGAGATCCTCGTCGGCCTCGAGTGCGTTGATGACATGCTGGAACTGCCCGACCATTTCCGGGCCCATGACGTTGATCGGCGGGTTGTCGATCGTGACACGCCAATAGGCAGGAGAGCGCCGGGCCACCCGAAGCTGGCCGGGATTCGTCGTCGCGTTCATTGGGAGCCTCCTATCACCTACTCGTGCGGTGAGCCCTTAAATCTCGCACCGACTACTGTGTTGCGCCACTAGACGATGGTATGGGTGGGGCACCCTGCAATGACAGATTCGCGAAGCCCCGACTCCGGGCCGTCGCTCATTTTCCGAGTTGCAGGGACAGCGGCAGCTCAATGCCGTCCACCACGCCACGCGCACTCTCGTGCGGTGCTGGACCCTGGAGACGAATCTGAAGTGCGAGATCCGTACGCGAGTCGGCATGCTCAAGCGCCTCTGCATAGCCGATGGTGCCTGCCGCATAGAGCACATATAGCGCCTGGTCGAACGTCTGCATACCGACTTCGCTGTTCTGCTTCATCGCTTCGCGGATGGTCGCGATTTCGCCCTTCTCGATCAACTCTGAAATGTAGGCGGTGACGAGCATCAGTTCGACCGCAGGAACCCGCGTGCCGTCCACAGCGTGCAACAAGCGCTGTGAAACGACCGCCTTGAGGTTGAGCGAGAGGTCGACCAGCAATTGATGGCGCGCGGTGTCGGGAAAGAAATTGAGAATGCGATCGAGCGTCTGATTGGCGTTGTTGGCATGCAGGGTTGACAGGCACAAGTGGCCAGTTTCGGCATAGGCTATGGCTTGTTGCATGGTTTCACGATCGCGAATTTCACCGATCATGATCACGTTCGGCGCTTCGCGCATGGCATTTCGCAATGCATTCTCATAGCTCAGCGTATCGATGCCGACCTCGCGCTGGTCGACGATCGACTGGCGATGCTGATGCAGATACTCGACGGGATCCTCAATGGTGAGGATGTGTCCGCCATGATTGCGATTGCGATGATCGAGCATCGAGGCAAGCGTGGTCGATTTGCCCGAGCCGGTCGCGCCAACCACCAGGATCAGGCCACGCGGCAACATCACCAGATCGCGCAGTACCGAAGGCAGTCGCAAGCTGTCGATTTCCGGAATCTCGGTGGTGATGTAGCGGATGGCAATCGCCACTTCACCACGCTGCCGATACACGTTGACGCGAAAGCGGCCGATGGCCGCTGGCGCGATACCGAGATTCATCTCAAGCGTTGATTCAAACTCTTTCTGCTGCCGATCGTTCATCACCGAATAGGCGATGGCGTGCGTATCGATCGGCGTCAACACCTTGTCGCCTAGATAACGCGGCACCCCCGCGACAACCATCGACGGCCGCGCACCATGACTCAGGTAAAGGTCGGACGCATGCTCGGCCGCCATCGTCGCGAGCAGATCGGAGATATCCATTGCCGCACCTCTTCGCGAACGGTAATCGCCGACTGGCCCCTTCACTACTGTACGGATACGCCAGCGATTTTCCAAGCGCTGAGTACTGAGCCCGCCACCGGTCGCATGTGGTTCGCTTAACCGCGATCAGGCCTGCGCGGCCTCGTGCGTACAACCATGTCGGATCAGGTGCGCATACGCTGCATCAGCCATCCACTTTCGAACGACCGGTTTCCTTGAGGGCCAGGGATACCAACAGCGCCAGCACGATGATGGCGATCCAGAACACACCCGCGTGACGAAAGTGCGCTACGGGATCCACGTTGTTGACGCTGAGCGTCTTGCCAAAATGCCCGGCAAAGATGGGCCCCACCAAGGCGGTTACGCTGAAGGTCAAGAAGTTGATGGCACCGGTCGCGCTCCCCTTCACGCTGTCCGGATTGACTTCCTTGATGATGGTGTAAGGAATCATGGCGGCACCCGATCCCACGCCGAATATCAGCAGAGTAAGCCACGCTGGCGCCAGCGTTGGCATGAAGTGCAATTGGATTACACACAACAACATCACTACAGCGCCCCCTACCAGTGCCGGCTTGCGCCGATGCAACATGTCAGCCAGCCAACCAACCAACGGGCAGCCAAAAACCCAACCCAAGGGCACCATCGAAGCGGCGAAGACAGCGCTTTGATAGCTGAATAGCTTGTCCTCCTGAAAGAAACGTACACCCCAGACCATGTCGCCAATCGTGGTCGGCACGAATAACAAACCTGCGACCAATCCGCACAGGTAGGACTGGGGATTTGAAAACACCACTTTGTAGGTACTGAGCACACCCGACGTCCCGCCTGGAGCCGTCGTCGCGCGTGGCTCCTTTGGAGTGAGCACGAACAACAGCACACCCGTTATAAGCACAACAACGCCGAGCAGCGACCAGAAAGTGGCGACCGACATGGGCCCGTGAATCAAGGGACCAACGACCACCTGCCCGGCCGAACCGCCAAGCATGCCCAGGCACTGCGTCAGCCCGATCGCCGTGGCCAGACGTTGTGCGGAGAACCCGTGGGACGCCAGATAGACAGCACCAGTGAACGCAAATGCAGACCCGCCCCCCTGCAGAAGACGCCCGACATCACCCAGGGCAGGCTGTGGTATCGCGAATACAAGGCAGCCTATGCCGAGAATGGCCATACCGGTCGGAACAACGTATTTGGCACCCAGTCGATCCAGCAGAACACCGGCCACCAGACTGGTCGCGGCATACGTGTAGTAGTAGGTGCCGAGAATAGTACTGACGCCAAGCGCGGTAACGTCGAAGGCCTTGGAGAGTTCCGGAATCATCACCGCAGGTGCTGACCGCCCCGCGTACTCCAGAAAATAAAACAGCAAGGCACATCCCCATGCGATGGCAAAGGCGCGGGCCTTCGGCTGCTGAATCGTTGACGACGCGAATGTGTTGGTCACAGAAACGCCCTCTCGCAGTGAACCTGGTCGGCGCTCGAAGCCGTGTACTCGCTTTCGGCGGGTCAGCGTCCGAAGGCTGTTCGCGCCAACTCGACTATTTCATTCGCCTGACCATTGAGTACAGCTTTCATCATCCAGACACTGAATCCCTTCGCCTGCTCGAGCTTTATCTTCGGCGGCATGATCAGCTCGAGCGGGTTGGTAACGACATCAATCAGTGCAGGGCCATCGTGTGCGAATGCTTGTTTGAGCGCATCGGCAAGCTGCGCGGGATCTTCCACGCGGACACCATAGATGCCTACAGCCTCGGCCACTTTGGCAAAGCTGGGATTGTCCAGGTGGGTCCCCACGGGAAGAAACCCGCCAGCTTTCATTTCTATGTCCACGAATCCCAGCAGACCGTTGTTGAACACCACGATCTTCACCGGCAATTTGTACTGCCGCACGGTAAGCAAATCGCCCATCAGCATGCTGAAGCCACCGTCGCCCGACATGGATATGACTTGTCGCCCGGGATAGGCAATCTGTGCGCCGATAGCCTGCGGCATCGCGTTCGCCATTGAGCCGTGCAGGAAAGATCCCAGTAGTCGGCGCTTGCCATTGACGCGCAGATAGCGTGCTGCCCAAACGGTCGGCTCACCCACGTCGCAAGTGACGATGGCATCCTCGTCTGCCAGATCGCTAATCACTTTGGCCACAAACTGTGGATGGATCGGTCGTCGGGATGCGTGTTCGACTGCCTGGCTATCCAACTCAGCACGGGCCTTCCTGTAGTGATCCACAGCTGTCTTGAGATGCCCGTCGTCTGTTTTCTCCACTACCCGATCGAGTAGCCGTTTGAGCACATCAGGAACGTCGCCGATAACGCCAACATCGAGGCGACAGCGTTTGCCCAGATTTTCGCCTCGAATGTCGACCTGCGCGATGCGCGCCTTTTCCGGGTAGAACTGGCGATAAGGAAAATCGGTGCCGAGTAGAAGCAACGTATCGCAGGCCAACATCGCGTGGTAGCCCGAAGAGAACCCGATCAACCCCGTCATACCGACGTCAAAGGGGTTGTCCCATTCGACGTGCTCCTTGCCGCGCAAGGCATGCACGACAGGAGCCTTCAGCTTCGATGCCAGGGCCACCACAGCGTCATGGGCGCCCGCGCATCCTGCGCCGCACATCAGCGTCACCTTCTTGCCGCCATTCAGAAGAGCGGCGATCGCATCAAGGTCCGCGTCAGCCGCGACGACCTGCGGCAATCGGGGGATCAACTGCGGCGATGGTTTGCGCGAGCCCGCTTCGCGCAAGGCCACATCACCCGGGATCACGATGACCGCCACTCCTTGTTTGGTCACCGCTTCGCGAATGGCCGTCTCAACGATCCGCGGCACGTGATCGGCGTCTGAGATGAGCTCCACGTAATGGCTGCATTCCTTGAACAAGGTCTGCGGATGCGTCTCCTGAAAATAGCCGGAGCCTATCTCGGTACTTGGAATGTGGGCCGCAATGGCCAGCACCGGAACACGGTTGCGGTGACAATCAAACAAACCGTTGATCAGATGCAGATTACCCGGCCCGCAACTACCCGCGCACACCGCCAGTTGTCCGGTCAGCTGCGCATCGGCACCCGCCGCAAACGCGGCGACTTCTTCATGACGAACAGCAATCCACTGCGTGCGCTTCCGTTCCCTCAGCGAGTCAGTGATGCCGTTCAGCGAATCCCCTACCAGCCCGTAGATGCGCTCTACACCCGCCGCCTCCAGAGTCTCAACCAATCTTTCCGCTACGGTCGTCATGATGGCCTCTCGGTATCAGGGGTGACTGGTTATGTCATCCGAAAATCAAACAATCCCGCACCGAGCCATTGAAACCGCGGGCGAGGACAACCATCGAGCAACGTCATAATTAAAGTTGACGACGTTTCGCTACAACGTCCGGAGTGACCGTTTCCACCTTGTTTCCGAAGTGCGCGATGACATAGTTCGCCAAAGTCGATACCTCCGTGTCCGAATACGCCTTTGCGAATGCCGGCATGAAGACATCGTGCTCATCGATGCGCATCTTGGAACCCTGCAAGATCACCTGAGTGACATTGGTGCCGCTGACGTCATTCACACCGCGGCTACCAAGTAGCGAAGCATACGGCGTCTGTTGGCCCTTACCGTTCCACTGATGGCAACTTGCACAAGCGCCCTCGAACAGCTTGAGCCCTGCGCTGTTTGCATCTGTGCGGTCTCCGCCGGGCGCTGTATCGGTGGAGGCCAGTACGGGCGCTGCATGCGCATCGATACTGATCGGATCGCTTCCTTCCCGCGCGGGAACGCTACGCAGATAGACCACGAGTGCAGCGGTGTCTTCCGGCTTGAGGTATTGGAGGCTGTTTTCCACTACCTCACCCATCGGTCCGGACGCGGAACCGCGACCGTCCGCGTGTCCGGTGGCCAGATAGCTCGCGATATCGCTGTCGCTCCATGCGCCTATGCCATGTGCCGTATCCGATGTGATGTTGTAGGCACGCCAGCCTTGCAGCGTCTCACCGGCCAGTTCGTTGCGGCGCTCCAGGCCGAAACCAACATCTCGCGGTGTGTGGCACTCCGCACAGTGTCCCAGCGCAGTCGCGAGATACTGGCCGCTGTTCCACTGCGGGGATTTCGACGGATCGGCAACAAAACGCTGACTCTTGAAAAATGCCGCGTTCCAGAAGCCCATCGCCCAGCGCTGATTGAAGGGAAAGCCGAGATCATTCGGCCTGGTGGATTGCGAGATCTTGGGCAGACTGGACAGATACGCCTTGATCGCGAGCACATCGGGGCGGCTCAGTTGCGTGTAAGAGGTATAGGGAAACGCGGGATAAAGTCGTTTGCCATCCTTGCGGATGCCTTCACGCACCGCACGAACGAAATCATCGTCGCTCCAGCTGCCGATGCCGGTATCCGCGTCAGCCGTGATATTCGACGAATAAATCGTTCCGAATGGAAGACGAAACGCGACACCGCCGGCGAAGTGTTTGCCCGAACCAGGCACCGTGTGACAGGCCGTACAGTCCGCTGCCTTGGTGAGATATTCGCCGCGTGCAAGCACATCGGCTGCCGCGGGAGCGCCGACAATCACCGGCGCAGTGCCCTCCGAGGCATCAGTGCGATTCAACCAGAAATAGGCCGCCACGCCGACAATCAGCAGTGCAACCACGATGCCGAGGAAACGTTTCATGGCGCCATCCTCCCATCGCTGGCGGCGGCCGCAGATACCACGCTCTTGAGTGCAGCGGCGTCCTGCACCAGCAGACTTCGATCAACCGGAAGCTTGTAAAGACGCACGCCAGTCGCAGCAAAGATCGCATTGGCCAAGGCCGGTGCCGCAATGGCCGTGCCCACTTCGCCCAGACCACCGGGTGCTTCGTTGTTTTCGACGCGATGAACTTCGATCAACGGCGTTTCGTTGATTCGCAGAACTCGATAGTCATAGAAGTTGCCCTGCTCGATCGCACCGTCTTTGATCGTGATCTCGTTATACAGGGCTGCGCTGAGACCGAATAAGAGGCCGCCCTGGATTTGGGCTTCGATGGAACTGGGGTTGACCCCGATGCCGCAATCCAGGGAAACCACGGCACGGCGCAAACGCACCTCACCCTGCGCGGTAACCTCGACCTCGACGATGGCACACACCCGACTGCCGAATGGCTCGCCCAGCGCGATACCGCGTGCAACCCGCGAGGGCAGTGGACTACTGCCCCAGCCTATTTTTTCGGCAGCCAGATTGAGCACCGCCAACGTCCGCGGATTCTTTTGCAGCAGCGCGCGACGGTACTCCAGCGGATCCTTGCCGGCGTGATGTGCAAGCTCGTCCATAAAGCTTTCGATAACGAACAAGTTATGCGTCGATCCCACACCTCGCCACCAACCGACGACCAGGCCTGGAGGCATATCGTGGCGAATCCACTCGACCTTCACATTGGGAATGTCGTAAGGCGGTTCGATCGCGCACTCGATAGCATCGCTGTCGAGACCGTCCTTGCCCATGGCCCCCGGGGCGAAGCGCCCCAACACCGTGCCTCCGCTCGTGCGATAGCCATACCAGACCGGCCGGCCATTGGCGTCGAGCACCGCCGAAATGCGATCGTGGTACATCGGCCGCACGCGATCGTGGCGGATATCTTCCTCTCGCGTCCAGATGACCTTGAGCGGATACGACATCTGTTTCGCGAAGGCAACAGCCTGCTCGGGCGAGTCCGTTTCCAGCCGTCTCCCGAAGCCACCGCCGAGATACTGGTTGTGCACGATGACCTTGTCTTCGGACAGGCCGGTGATCTTTGCCGCGGTGCTGAGAACACGCGCAGGCACTTGGCTGCCCACCCAAATTTCGCATTTGTCCGAGGTCACGAAAACGGTGGCGTTGAGCGGCTCCATCGTCGCATGCGCGAGCATGGGCGACTGATACTGCGACTCGACTACCGTCCCGTCAGCCGGCCGGCTGCCGACCTCGCGCGCAATGATCGACTTGCCGTTGAGCGAACTTTCCACCAGCGCGTCGCGGAGTTGTTGCGTCGTGAGGTTGGCGTTTTCGCCTGGGTGCCAGGTGATATCCAGTGCATCCAGGCCTTGCTTCGCCACCCAGAAATTGTCGCCGACCACGGCAACCGCGTCATCGATACGTATCACGTCGACCACACCAGGTATGGCCCTGGCTGCTTTGTCATCGACCTTGGCGAGTTTTCCGTTGAGAACCGGACATGCCTTGACGACCGCGATCTTCATGCCTGGCAGCCGCACATCGATACCAAACTGAGTGGCACCCTTCACTTTGTCGGCAGAATCCACGCGCCGCATCGGCTTGCCAATCAGCTGGAAGTCCTTGGGATCCTTCAACTGCACCTTGTCCGGCATCGGTAGCTTGCCGGCTGCCGATGCCAGCTCGCCAAACCCCAGGCTACGGCCTGAAACCGTGTGGTGTACGACACCTCGATCCACCGTGCATGTCGACGGATCAACATGCCACTGTTCTGCCGCGACACTGATTAGCATCGTGCGCGCAACGGCACCTGCTTCTCGTAGCACCTGCCAGGTACTGCGCGTACTGGTGGATCCGCCGGTAATCTGCCCACCCAGCATCGGCGTGCCGTACAACTCGTCGCTGGCTGGAGAATGCTCCACCGTGATCTGGTCCAGGCCAACACCCAGTTCTTCGGCAAGCAACATGCTCGAACCGGTATAGATCGCCTGCCCCATCTCGGCGGACGACATCACCAGCCGCACCGCGCCGTCGGTGTCGATGCGTATGAAAGCGTTCGGCGCGAAAGGTGGATTCCCGTCCGCCAGTGCCGCTGCGGCGTCACCAGGTTGCCGCCGAGCGTTGATCATCGCTTGAGCGACACCGCCGCCGCCCAGCCAGAGGAAGGCGATGGCCAGGCCACCGGACTGGATCGCACGGCGTCGGCTCAAGTCGACGCGGTCGGAGGTCTTGTTGTCGACGCTCCCGGGGCTACCCGCATTCGGCTTCATGATGCCGCTCCCTCGGGCGCGGTAACGATCGTCTGCATGCCCTCGGGCTTGCCCGTCGCCGCCTGTTTGATGGCCGCGCGAATACGTACGTAGGTAGCGCAACGGCAGATATTTCCCGACATGGCGGCATCGATTTCCGCGTCGGTGGGATTGGGCGACCGCTTGAGCAACGCCGTCGCCGACATGATCTGTCCGGACTGGCAGTAGCCGCACTGCACCACATCGGCATCCAGCCAGGCTTGCTGGATCTTCTGACCGCTGGGCGTATCGCCGATGGCTTCGATCGTCGTAACAGCCTTGCTGCCGATAGATCCGACCGCGAGCACGCACGACCGAACAGGTTGTCCGTCCAGATGCACTGTGCAGGCACCGCATTGGGCGATGCCGCATCCAAACTTGGTGCCTGTCAGCCCTATGACGTCTCGCAAGACCCATAGCAGCGGCATATCAGGAGGGACATCAACCGAATGCGACTCGCCATTAACGGACAAAGACAACATAGGTAGCTCCACTGTGCGTAGAGAATCCAGGAATGGATTGTACCCCCCAGCCCGTCCCTGTACATGCGCTGGTAAACCAGCATTCCAGCAGCATAGGCGTAAAAATCGCGTATATCAGGAAGAGGCCAGAATGCCACACCGCGATAGGTACACGCGTGACAAGTGTCGCGCTAGACTCGAAGTTCAATCAGTAAGCCTTTGTTTCGCGTAACTCCGCTATCCAATCCATAGCCGGTAACCTGACTGATGAATTCGGCGCACGAGCTGAGCACACTGATTGATGCACTGCGTCTATTGCGCCGCGATGCGCAACCCAAGGCTGCACTGGCAACGTTGACCCGCACTCGAGGCTCTACTTTTCGCCGTCCTGGCACACGCATGCTGGTGTTTGGCGACGGGCGCGTGGTTTGTGAATTGTCCGGCGGCTGCCCACAACGCGACATCGTGGCGCGTGCGCAAGAAGTCATCGCCAGTACCGTGCCCCGCCTGATTCGTTACAACGCAGACTCAGGCCTCGATGTACTGCTCGAGATGGGCTGTGGTGGTGAACTCGAGGTATTGATCGAGCCTCTGGCGACAGCGCAAGCCGTGGGCTTTGTCGACACCCTGGCGCGGTGCCTCAGCGATCGCCGTTGTGCCCACATGGCCACCCTGTACTGCGTGGATGAGACGGCTGTGATGCCCCAGCGAATGCTGTGGAGTGATGACGGCATGTTGCACGACGATATCAACGATCCAGCGTTGACCCGCTCCATCGTTGACACCACGGCGTCGGCAACGAGCCAACGTACCCTCACGCTACGAATGCCCTCCGCACGCGGCATGGTCGACGTGCTGATCGAACCAGTCGCTCCACCGCATGCGCTGGTCGTGATCGGTAGCAGCGCAGCAGCGCGCGCGCTATTGCCGTTGGCCGAAGCCCTGGGCTGGCTGACCGTCCTTGTCGATCACGACCCGGCACGCCTGCACGCAACGCCGCTGCCAGCCGGGTTACGCGCGGTGTGCGCAACCCCTGGCACCTTGCGTAGCGCATTGAAGCTCGATGCGCACAGCTCAGTGGTGGTGATGACGCACAATCTCGAACAGGATATCGCCTATCTGGGGGCGCTACAGGGCGCACCGGTGGCTTATATCGGTGCTCTCGGTTCGCGAGATCGCGTTGCACGAATGCGCGACAACCCCACACTTGCCGACATTCATGTGCATGCACCCGCGGGCCTGGATATCGGTTCGGAAACACCGGAGGAAATTGCCTTGGCGATTGCCGCTGAAATCATGGCCGTGATCAATAACCGTAGTGGCGGTCCACTGCGCGACAACGAAGGCGGTATCCATTGAAGACCGCTTCATTCAACAGCCTGACATCGCCGGTCATCGTGCTGCTTGCGGCGGGTGAAAGCCGGCGTTACGGCGACATCAAGCAATTGGTCGAGATCGATGGCCAACCCATGGTGCGCCGCGTCGCGCATACAGCGTTGGATCAAGGCGTGCCGGTCATCGTGGTTACCGGAGCCAATGCCGAACGGGTCGAGGCGGTGCTCGATGACTTACCGTTGCAAATCATCCGCCACGCGGGTTGGCAGGACGGCATGGGTAGCTCGCTCGCTGCCGGTATTCGGTGTGCGGAAGCGTCCTTTCCGCAAGCTTCTGCGGCGCTCCTGTGCCTGGCTGATCAGCCGCTGTTGGAAGCCGCGCTGTTCCAAACAATGCTACTTCGACACGATGAGGCGCCTGAACGTCTACTCGTCACCGAGCATAACGGTATATCCGGGCCACCCGTGCTGTTTCCTCGCGACTGCTTTGCGGCATTGACGGTGTTGTCGGGCGCGCGTGGCGCACATGTCTTGATCCAGCGGGAAGCTGCACGCGTGGAGCGATTCGCGACGACCAACAGCGTCGACGTCGATACGCCGCACGATCTTCAGCGCATACGTGACTGGTTGGCAACCGATAGTGGTCGCTAAAGACTAGGATGTCTCTAAGCCGCTAAGCATTGTTGTGGCTGGTTTGAGCAGAGGCAGTTCTGGCTTCGGCGATGAGCGAAGCCACCGCACGCTCCATCGGTCGCATGTCGCCCGCCGTGACAATCCACAATGTCGCTCCCTCCAGACGAGTGAGTGCATCGGTGGCCATGTCCTCTGCACGCTCAGGGCCCACACCTGCACTCAATATCTCCGCCATCCGATCGCGCAAAGCTGCGAAATAGTCGCGAACGGCAGCCGCCGCCGCCGGCGTCGTCTCCGACACGCCATAAGCGAGGTGCAGGCCAATGCAGCGCTTTCGATCACTCAACGTAGCCGCGATTCGATGGACGATGGTTTCGTACATCGGCATCCATTCGCTGCACTCTTCCGGCCAGTCAGCGAAGGTCTCCTCGAACGTCAACGCCATCACGTCTGACACCAAGGCCTCCTTGTTTGGGAAGCGCGTATACAGACTGGGCTTTTTCAGCCCAACGCGATCCGCCAGCTCCTGCATGGAAGCACCCGCGTAGCCGCGCTCGCGAAACAGTTCGCGGGCTTCCAAAACGATTTGGTCGAGGGTTGCTTTCATTCGCCCATTCTGTAAACTACCGATCGGTCGGTCGTATTTTACACGAGCGATCCTATTCCCACAAGGAACCCCTCCTCCCAGCCAGAACATGCGCAATGAGGCCGACCATGAGCACCCTGCCCTTCCAAAATGCCGAAACCATCAATGCCCAGCGGCGTAAAGCCCTGTTCGCAACCATTGCCGGTGCGGCGGCGTTTACGGCTACCAAGCTTGTTCGCGCAAGCGAACGAAGTGCCACCTCGAAGAGAGCACCAACTTCTGCAACAACGGCCGGCCGCGATGAGATGCCGATGAAGGTCTCCTACCTCACGCGGAACATCGGCAACGTGGAAGTCTTTTACCGCGAGGCAGGCCCGGTCGATGCACCGGTCATTCTTCTCTTGCACGGGTTTCCCACATCCAGCCATATGTTCCGCGATCTTATCCCGCTGCTTGCGCAGGACTATCGCGTGATTGCGCCGGATCTCCCCGGCTTCGGAAATACAAAAGCACCGCCGCGAGGCACCTTCGACTACACCTTCGACAACCTCGCCCGCGTGATCGATGAGTTCACGGTTTCATTGGGCCTAAAGCACTACGCGATCTATGCGTTCGATTATGGCGCCCCCACCGGTTACCGTCTGGCGGCCGCGCATCCGGAACGCGTCACCGCCATCATCAGTCAAAACGGCAATGCCTATGTCGAAGGCCTCAGCGACCAATGGGGTGCCTGGCAGACGTACTGGCGATCACCCACGCCTGAGCATCGTGAAGCTTGTCGCGACTCGCTCAGTGCCGAGACGATCCGCAACTTCCAGTATTTCCATGGCGCGGATCGTAAGTTGGTGTCGCCCGATGGGTACACGCTGGACATCGCCTACATGGCCCGCCCCGGCGCGGAAGAAAACCAGCTCGACCTGATTCTCGATTACAGAACCAACCTGGCTCACTATCCGGAATTCCAGCAATATTTCCGCACCCATCGCCCGCCGCTACTCGCTGTTTGGGGCAAGAACGACCCGGCGTTCATTCCGGCCGGTGCGCTAGCGTATCGCCGCGATATCCCGGATGCCGAAGTGCATCTGCTGGATACAGGTCACTTTGCGCTGGAAACCCATGCGCCCGAAATCGCGTCATACATGCGTGATTTTCTGAGCCGAAAACTTGCGCGTGTAGCGGCATAGCGATACCGATCATCCTGACTTCCTCAGATGGATACTGAGAACTTTTTACCAGCCTTTGGATCGTTCAAACACTGAGAACCCAAGCATGAACAAGACCGACTCCATGCACGCCGCAGTTCTAGAGAAACCTGGCGCCAGGTTTCGCCATACCACCGTGACCCGCCCGATGGCAGGTCCCGGACAGGTGCTGGTGCGTATCGCCGCAAGCGGCGTCAACCCGCTGGACCTGAAGATTCGCAGCGGTGGCGCAGATCACGCCAGACATCCGTTGCCTGCCATTCTGGGCATCGATCTTGCCGGCGTCGTTGAGACCGTGGGCCCGGGAGTCACCACATTTCGACCGGGCGATGAGGTCTATGGAATGACAGGTGGAGTGGGCCGTGTGCAGGGATCGCTCGCCGAATACGCTGCTGTCGATGCGGATCTGCTTGCCCTCAAGCCGTCCAACTTCAGCATGCGCGAGGCCGCCTCTCTTCCGCTGGTCTTCATCACGGCATGGGAAGGTTTGGTCGACCGCGCAAAAGTACATGCTGGCCAAACCGTTCTGGTTCAGGGAGGCGCGGGTGGCGTCGGGCGCATTGTCATCCAGATTGCTCGCGCTTACGGTGCTACCGTGTTCGCAACCGGCTCGGCAGCCAGTGCCAATGCCATTGAGGGCTTGGGTGCAACGCCGATTGACTATGCACAAGTGACGGTCGATGACTATGTGGCGATGCATACCGGTGGCCACGGTTTCGACCTTGTCTATGACACCGCCGGTGGGACGAGCCTGGACGCTTCATTCAAAGCGGTGAAGCGATTCGGTCATGTGGTCAGTGCCCTGGGCTGGGGAACGCATGTACTCGCGCCGCTTTCATTTCGTGCCGCCACGTATTCGGGTGTCTTCACCCTGCTTCCCTTGTTGACTGGCGAGGGCCGGGCACATCACGGCGAAATCCTGCGCGAGGCGACTCGGCTAGCCGAGTCTGGAAAAATCTCGCCGCTGGTCGATGCCCGACGCTTCGACTTGACCTCTGTCGACGACGCCTACGAGGTTCTACAGAGCCGGCAAGCTCTGGGAAAAGTCGTGATCGACATCAACAACTGATGCAGGCGGTTTTGTCCTGGATCGGCAGATAAACGAGAAATGCCTGGTACGCGAATCGCGGCGCGCCAGTCAGCTTGGCCACGCCGAGTCGTGGATCACATCGCAAAAATTTGTCCGATGAAAGTGTGGATCTTTCAATGCCAACACGTCGGCATTGACGTTGCCGAAAGTCGTGTCGGGTTTGTGCTTGTTTCCCTGATAAAACGCTTCGACGATGTCCTTCTTGAATTGCGTGCCCCGAGGATGCGCGTCCACCACAAGCTTCCTGTCCTCTGCGGAAACCACCGGGAAGCCAAGGCCAAGCACGTCCATCTCTACTCCCGCGGTCACCAAAGCGATCTCGGGCTTCATCAGCGGCGGAATATTTGGAGTGGTGTGCAAGGCAATCGCTGTCCAGACCAGGTCGGCGGATGCGTCGGAGATGCCGTGACGACGTAAAAAGTCGCGCGCTGCGTTTGCACTGTCAACTTCGAAGCGCTCGGTGGCAGTGCTGTACGGCGGCACCAGTCCCATATCGTGAAACATGGCGCCGACATAGAGAAGCTCAGGATCGAACATAAGGCCCCGTTGCTTCCCTGTCAACGCACCGAACAGGAAAACGCGCCGGGAGTGGTGATAGAGAAGAGGTGTTTCAGTGTCGCGAACCAGGTCGGTGGCCTCACGGGCCAGCTGACTGTCGGGAATCGGGACACCCGCAATGGTCGTACTCATGATCGGAAACCTCTCTGGTTGGATCGTGGATGCCACTCCGGCACCCATGACTGGGATGCCAGGCGATGGCCGCCCGTCATTGAGCGGGCCGTAAACTCTGAAGCACGGTCGGCAACAGCTCGGCTACCGTTGGGTGGATGTGCACGGCACGGGAAACCACGGTGTAAGGCACTTTGGCGTACATCACGTCGAGCAGACAATGAATCGCCTCGTCACCGTTCACCCCGAAGATAGCCGCCCCGAGCAACATCTGGTTTGCGCCGTCGACAACGACCTTCATGAAACCTGTGGTCTCGCCCCGCTCCACTGCGCGGCCGACCCTCGTCATGGGTCTTATACCCACCATGACGTTGTGTCCCGATTTCTTTGCCTCTGTTTCAGTCATGCCGATACGCGCCAAGGGCGGGTCGGTGAACAAGCTGTATGCCAGGATGCGGTCGGAAATGCGTCGGCTGTCTCCATCCAGAAGATTCGCAGCGACAATCTCAAAATCATTGTAGGCGGTATGTGTAAAAGCTCCCCGACCATTGCAGTCACCCAGTGCCCATATGTTCGACGCGCTGGTCCGGCAAAAATCATCCACTTGAATGTAGCCGTGTTCATTGACGGCAACGCCTGCCTTGTCCAGGCCAAGGTCGTCTGTATTGGGCCGGCGTCCCACCGCGAGAAGCAGATGTGAACCGATCGCTTTCTCGCACGACCGATCACCTTCGGCCTTTACACTGATAGCTCCAGCGGCTCCGCCAAGAGCGATGCACTCGGCTCCCAGATGCACCTTGATGCCTTCGTCGCGCATTAATTCCAGGATTGCCGTCGAGACATCTTCGTCTTCTCGCGGTAGCAAGCGATCTCCCCGTTCCACGATCGTTACCTTCGATCCAAAACGACGAAACATCTGGCCAAACTCCAGACCGATATAGCTTCCGCCAATAATGATCAGATGTTCCGGCAGCTCCTTGAGATCCATCATTCCGGAGTTGGTGAGAAACGGCACCGACTCGACCCCTGGCATCGCAGGGACGGTCGCACGACCGCCAACGTTGATGTAGATCGACTCCGCTTCGATGACCTCATCGCCCAGCCGCAGCGTCGTCGCAGATTCAAACCGGGCAGCCCCTTTCAGTAGCGTCACATTATCGAGTCCTCGCAACCACGCCTCAAGATTGTCATGAGACTGGCCGGAGATGCCTCTGGTGCGCTGCCAGACCTTCTGCATGTCAACCCGGGGTTCTGCAGTCAGGACGCCGTACTCTTGAGCCCGCCGCGTCATATGTGCCACATAAGCGCTAGCCACCATGGCCTTGGTCGGGATACATCCGGTGTTGACGCAGGTTCCCCCGACCAGCTTTCGCTCGATCACGGCAACGCTACGTCCTGCCTTGCTCAGACGGTAGGCCAGCGTTGGCCCAGCCTGCCCGGCGCCGATCACTACAGCATCAAAATGACGATTCATGGAACCTCCTGGGGCTTTGCCGCGGCCAGGCAGACGATGACGGCACCCTTAGTTATCCATCTCTCGTGTGGGTTTGAACAAACCGCCTCGGACGTCCACCTGATGGGTATTCGTGGTCCGGCAAGCAGCCTGCATACGCTGCTGGGGAGTCCTCGCATACTACGCTCATCCTCGTGGTCTGGGATGCCATAGGTCGGCGCTGCGGTGTAGCATCCTTGCGAGTGAGCGCAGCAACCAACGCCTTCGAGTAGCTCCATCTCTGGGCGAACGCAGCATGCTGTGGTTGAGCCATTGCATGCGCCAACAGCATGCCGCCCGATGCGTCTACGTCTGATCAATCAACGCATGATCAGAGCCGATCCGCTTAGTGACCCTCTGACATCGGAGCACGCTATGCACATCGAACTTCCAAAACCGAACATACACTCAGTCAAAGAGTTCATGACGCACTATTTGATGATCGTGCTCAGCATTCTCACTGCGCTGGGTCTGGAGCAATTGATTGTAAGCCTGCACCAACACCACGCGGCCAGTGCAGCAAGCGCTCAGATCGAAGACGAAATTCGCATGAATCTTGCAAGCATCCACAATGCGCGTCTGCAGGATATCGCCCAGGCCGCGGCTCTCGACGAACTACGTGACGATCTCGTACACGACCTCAAAACAGAGGCTCCGAATTCTGAGGTTGTCCAGCATATCCTCGCCAGAACGTCCTCGGGCCGCTTCAATCTCAATCTGAAATGGCCGACTCTGCGCCATGAAGCCTGGGACGTTGCTGTAGCTGACCAGTCAGCCAGTTGGATCGAAGGCAGCCGCATGCATCGCTACTCGGCCGCCTATGCAGGTCAGCGCGATGCCATCATCAATATGAACACGGATATAACCCTCGTGCTGGATGGTCCTCGCCTGACCGACACACTCACCGACCTTCGAACGGGCAGCGTAGAGCCACGCAGCTTCTTGCACGTTGTTGGACAGATGGCGGCCATGTTGAACGAAACCCAGAACAATCTGGCTTTGTTGGAAAAACAACTGAATGACGCCTTGCCCCGCGAATCCGCTCCCCCTGCGCGAACATCGTCTGCTCGTTAGGTCATGACCTAACGTAAGTTCGCGCGGATCGGCAGACGGTATACGGCCAGGTGATGGTGGTGCTGTTTGCGCAAACAGACGGTGCCCGAGCAGGCCCCGCTGGACGCGCCGTTCGCTCCTATTTTTTTTATCATTCTTTCACTTGGCGGAAGACTGATTGCCGCTGGCACGTCTTTGCCGTCGCGGACCACGCGCCTAAAGTGGTTTGTCCGCCCCAAGCAACGTCGGGCAGGCAGCGAGCCCCATCGATTCGGACTGAACCAGCATGAAAAGAAAGGTCTTGCTCATCACTGGCGCGAGTTCGGGCTTCGGGCGTGCCATCTGCGAAGCTGCGATCGCTGCAGGCCATACGGTTATCGGCACGGTGCGTCGCGATAGCGACCGTATCTCGTTCGAGGCAATCGACCCCAAGCAGGCCCGCGCTGTTGTACTCGATGTCACGGATTTCGGTTCCATCGACGGCGTGGTCGCCTCGATTGTTTCGGAGTTCGGTCGAATCGATGCGCTTGTCAACAATGCTGGCTATGGTCACGAAGGGGTACTGGAGGAATCTCCACTGGAGGCGATGCGCCATCAATTCGAGGTCAACGTCTTTGGCGCAGTCGCCATGACGAAAGCCGTATTGCCCGGCATGCGTGAGCGCCGATCCGGCCATATCATCAATATGTCGTCGATGGCTGGCTATGTCGCACTTCCCGGCATCGCTTACTACGCAGGCAGCAAGTTCGCGCTGGAGGGTATTTCCGGTGCGCTGGCCAAGGAAGTAGAGCCTTTTGGCATCAAAGTCACGGCAGTGGCGCCAGGTTCATTCCGTACGGATTGGGCGGGTCGCTCGATGATCCGCAGTGCGCGCTCTATTGCCGACTACGACGCCTCGTTCGATCCCATCCGAAAGGCACGCGAAGAAAAAAGCGGCAAGCAGGCCGGGGACCCCGTTCGCGCTGCGCAGGCGCTGTTGACGTTGATTGATGCCGAGCATCCACCGGTGCACTTGCTGCTTGGCAACGACGCTCTGACCCTTGTTCGAGGACACCTTGCCGAGCTGGAAGCACAGATCGACAGCTGGGAGCCCCTCACCCGATCAACTGACTTTACTTCCTCTATTTCACCGCCACAGGAGGCATAGCGCATAGCTCAGGCGCAGAAAAGCGAGGTCAAGCTTTTTCCCGAGCCGGCCGCAGCCAGCAATTATCCCCTTGAGAAGAACTTCGACAAGGTGCAGCTTGTGCTGTGTTGTTGAGGAAATGCGCTCGAGGCAATCGCTCACCCCATCCTCTATTGGAGACCACCATGGCGATACTCACCATAGATATGCGCAACGGACGGACTGACGATCAGAAGCGCAGCCTGGCGTCCGCTCTACTCGACGTCGTCAGCAAGGCTACCGGCGAATCGCGCGACAACGTATTCCTGGTTATTCATGAAAGCCGCGGTATCGATTTCGTGGAGAACGGTCATCACCTGCCGGACTACGTCAAATCCTGACCGACACCTGATTCCCCACTAGCCGGAGAACATGCCATGCCACTCATCCAGTGCCATATCAAGCGAGGCTTGTCGCCTGAGCAAAAGCACTCGCTCATGCGTGAGCTCACCGAGGCCACGCAAGTAACGCTCGGATCCGACCCCAAGTTTGTCACCGTCGTCATACACGAACATGACGCGTCAAACATCAAGGAGATCGACTACATCTCTCCCTATCCAGGACCCATCTAGGAACCAATGCTCCTAAATCACCCGACATCGGAGGCACCGCACGATCGTCGAATCCTCGTGCCGAGGATGAGGATAGAGATCTCAGCTGCGCCCGCACCCTTGATTGAACCTGCAAGGAAACCATGACCATGACCGGCCAACCTTTAACGAGCGGCGTTGACCATATCGGGCTGACCGTTCGCGACTTGAACATCACGCGAGATTTCTTTATCAATGGTCTCGGCTGGACCCAGGTCGGAGAGCGCCCCAGCTACCCCGCGGCCTTCGTGTCCGATGGACGCATCACCTTGACGCTGTGGCAAGTCACGGATCCAGCCAACTATGTGAAGTTCGACCGCAAGACAGGCGTCGGATTGCACCACCTCGCCTTGCGAGTAGGCAGCGAGGAAGCGCTGCAGGAGTTGTTCGCGCGGATCTCTTCATGGCCTGGCGTCGTGGTTGAGTTTGCACCGGAGAACCAGGGCGATGGACCCAAGCGGCATACGATGATGTACGAACCCGGCGGCATCAGACTCGAGTTCGATTTCGATCCACGTATTTCACTAAACCGCACTTGACGTCACCAGGACAATAAGAACAGATCCAATCGCTGCCTTACGCGGCATACCTGACGCAACACGGAAAAATACGGCTGCCTACGCAGCCGTTTTTTTTTGGCCTGTGCGGGGAAATCTTTCCAATCTGAATTGCGCTGCGCCATCCGTGCCTTTGGCAAGCTGACATCGCGCCCTCTTCGCGCGCCATTTCGCGACTGACCAAGACAGCCGAGGCATAGCCAGATCCTGCGATTCCTCTGCGGCGCGGAAGAGTGTCTGCCGATTGACAGGGATTCGCTAATCCGCTCTACGCGCCTAAATTAGCGGCTGTCGGAGCGGCTGCCCCGACTGGCATCAAGCCGGTTCCCTCCCCTTACTTTTAGAGATGAAAATCATGAACAATCAACGCAAAGTTGTCGTTATCACTGGTGCCTCGCAAGGTATCGGCGGCGGTCTGGTCAAGGCATTTCGTGACCGCGACTATCGGGTCATTGCCAACTCGCGCTCGATCAAGCCGTCAAGCGATCCCGATGTTTTGACCATTGCCGGCGACATTTCGGATCGCGCGGTTGCCGAGCGCATGATCAAGGAAGGTATGTCCCGCTTCGGTCGTATCGATACCTTGATCAACAATGCCGGCATCTTCATCGCAAAGCCATTTACCGCTTACACCACTGAAGATTACGCGAGCACGCTTGCCGTCAATCTCAACGGCTTCTTTCATGCCACGCAATTCGCGGTCGCGGAGATGGAAAAGCAAGGTAGCGGCCATGTGGTCAACATCACCACAAGCTTGGTCGACCATGCGATCGACGGTGTCCCGTCTGTGCTGGCCTCACTCACCAAGGGCGGTCTCAATGCCGCCACCAAGTCGTTGGCGATCGAGTACGCCAAGCGTGGCATCCGTGTAAATGCCGTGTCGCCGGGCATCATCAAGACCCCGATGCACGCGCCAGAGACACACGGTGCCTTGGCCGCACTGCACCCGGTCAATCGCATGGGCGAGACCAGCGACATCGTCGAGGCGGTCCTCTACCTCGAGTCCGCCGGTTTTGTGACTGGCGAGATCCTTCATGTCGACGGCGGCCAGAGCGCCGGTCACTAATGATCCCTGGGGCGGGCGCACTGCCCGCCCCAAAGCCAACCAGGAACGCGATCATGCCTATCGTCAACATTCAGATCACCCGTGAAGGTTCGGGTCCGGGCCGCGATGCCGCAACGGCAGAAGAGAAAGCGGCCCTCATCAAAGGGACCAGCCAGTTGTTGTTGGATGTCTTGAACAAACCGCTCGAGGCGACGTTCGTCGTCATAGAAGAGGTCGAGATGGAGAACTTCGGATGGGGCGGCTTGCCCGTTGCGGAATTCCGAAAACAGCAGCAATTGAAAAAGAAGTAGACCTTCCGGCTGCGCAGCCCCGCTGCGCAGCCCCGCTGCGCAGCCGCTATATAGCCAAACGCCGCCATTGGCTCCTCAGGCTTCTCATATTCACTGAGGCATGACCCTTTCCAATTAAGGCTTGGTGTATGTCAGCTCAAGTCACCGTAAGCACGCAATCGCCAGACCTGGAATCCAACAGGCTCAGTTATGCGGAGCGCAACGCCCCGTACTGGCGGCGTAACCTCGCCGTCTGCGTATTCGGGTCATTCACGACGCTGGTCAGTCTCAGCATGTTGCTGCCCTTTCTGCCGCTGTATGTGCAGCAACTGGGCATCTCGTCTTCATCCGCGGTCATACAGTGGTCGGGCGTCGCGTTCGGCGCGACCTTCCTGGGCACGGCCGTGACTGCGCCGATCTGGGGGCATCTTGCTGACCGCTATGGGCGCAAACCCATGCTGGTGCGCGCGGCGATCGGCATGGCCATTGTGATGTCTCTCATCGGGATCGCCCACAGCGTCGTCGAACTCGTTGCGCTGCGCCTGACAGCGGGGTTGATCGGCGGGTATGCGTCAGCGTCTATTGTCATGATCGGCACGCAGGCGCCGCGCATGCGTGCCGGCTGGGCGCTCGGCTTGCTGTCCACTGGCGCGCTAACCGGCAACCTCGTCGGCCCGCTGGTGGGCGGATTTCTACCAGCATGGGTTGGCATTCGCGGCACGTTTTTTGTCGGTGGCGCGATGATCGCCGTAGCCGCCGTCGCGACCATTCTGCTGGTACGCGAGGATTTTGACCGCGAGTCTGACGCAAAGGATCGAGCTGCCGCTAAAGCTGGATCGTCGGCGACATCCCATCATTTCCTCATCGTTACGCTACTGCTCACCGCGATGATGGTTCTTCTCGCCAACATGTCGATCGAGCCCATCATTACGGTGTATATCGGACAGCTCGGAGTACCTACCGATCATCTCGCACGTATCGCGGGCATTGTCATGGCATCGTCTGCTCTGGGTAGTATGCTGACCGCCGCGCGCCTCGGTGCACTTGCCGATCGCGTGGGCAGCTGGAACGTCATCATAGGTTGCCTCCTGGCGACAGGACTGGTGATGGTGCCGCAGGCGTTTGTGACGCAATGGTGGCAACTGGCTCTTTTGCGTGGGCTTATGGGAATGACGATCGCAGGATTGCTTCCCTCTATCGCAAGGCTTGTTCGCCATTCGGTCGATGAACACCATTCTGGAAAAACTCTGGGATATCTGCAGTCGGCCCAGTTCACCGGACAGGTCGTCGGCCCGTTGATCGGCGGCCTGATTGGCGCAAGAATCGGGCTGCATGAAGTATTTTTTGTGACCGGATCGTTATTGATCCTGTGTGCCGGACTCAATCAGTGGGCCCGATCCCGCAATCCGCAGCAAGCTGTGTGAGAAGCGCGAATGAGGCCAGGATGGCGTAGTCCTGAAAGTCGAAGCACTTACTCAATCCATCTGCATCAATCTGAGGGAATGACCATGCTCAAGAAACTCGACAAAGTGTTGTACACCGCAGAAGCCCACACCACGGGCGGCCGCGACGGTGCGGGCCGGACCAGCGACGGCGCACTCGACGTTACGCTCAGCTCACCGGGCTCAGGCAAACCGGGCACCAACCCTGAGCAGTTGTTCGCTATCGGTTACTCGGCCTGCTTCATCGGCGCGATGCGGGCTGTGGCACCCAAGCTGAGCCTCAAAGTGCCGGACGACGTCGCGATCGATGCCAACGTCTTGCTCGGCCCGACGGACGGCGGTGCCGCTTATGGTATCGCGGTCAAGCTTTCCATCAGCCTGCCCGGCCTCGATGATGGCCAAAGGAAGCAGTTGGTCGACGCCGCTCACCAGGTTTGCCCGTACTCGAACGCAACACGCGGCAACATCGATGTCGAACTCGTGATCGCTTGATCACACGCTGACCTGCACGGATGGCGGTTCGAGATGTTCGTGCGTGGAGGTCATGCACGGCCCAGGGATCCTCATTTTCTCGATGTCAGAATGGTGGTTAGCCGTAGCCGCTCGCTCGGTCACTGGGCGAGCGCAAGTCGTCGCTGATGAGTCGTAGTCGTCGATTTAATCGAGACCGCTTGTCAGCATTCTGGAAAAATTGAGAGCTCCTGGACGGCTTAAAGGGTCGCAGAGATGCTCCCTTCCCTGATCGAATAAGCCTCTTCAAGCCGCACGTTCACTGCATTGGATTGCGCCTTCACGTTGCGCCCCGGAAGATTCAGTCTCGATAGCCGCGCCGTATGGCTCTCAAAAAGCCTATGACGAGATCGGCCTCGCCCTTCTCGACCAATTGCTTTGCCGTCTTGCCGCCGAGTTCACGGATATTTTCCGTTAGATACCAGTCGCGTACTCGTTTTGCGTCATGATCGATTCCCTTGGCCAATCGCAAAACGCCCCAGAAGCCCACGTCCAGCGGGCGACCGAAAAGCTCGTCTTTGTTCCCCGACTCGTTCCATGCCGCCGCACAAAATCGTGTCGTCATCATGCAGTCCTCGTCGTGACCCAATAAACGCAAGGTTACGCCAAGCGTTGATCGTTTTCTCGCGGTTTTTGCGTTGCGACGGAATTCAAGGCGCAGACGCATTTCTCATCAGGAATGAACGCGCTCATCTGCCGCCGAATGCATCGCTGCTGTACGCAGAAGCCGGAGGACTCCTTCGCCCGCCGCAAGGTCATGATCCACCCTTCCCGCCCTTCGTCGTCTTTGCTGCCTTCTTTGCGACTGGCGCCGCTTTCGCCGTCTTTGTCGCTTTCTTCGCCGGAGGCACCGTTTTTGCCGTCGCTTCCGTTTTTCTGACAGCAGGTGCTGTCTTGGTCGCATTCGTCGCCGCTGCTGCTGTCTTCACGGCTGGCGCCAGCGGCTGTAGAACGGAAGTGTTGCTGGTGGCTCCTGTCTGCTTCGCGTTTTGCCGGATCAGCGCGCAGAGCGAATCGAAACGGCAGCAGCATTCGGTGAAACCGCCGTTGGGGTTGGAGACGCCGAGCACGGCGTAATGGTGCATGCCTCGCGACTTGAGCGCCGCAGCGGCACCTGCTACCTGCGGCCAGTCAAGTGTACCATTGCCGGCGACGCGCGCGGGAATCAGCCAATAGTCGCCCGTGGCGTACAGGCCCCCAGGGACGAAGCTGATCTGAATGCCGTCTTCGAGATCAATCACCGCGCCTTCAACCAGCGCAACGGTGCCCTGAGCATTCACCGCAACGCTTTGATCCCAGCGGCGAAGCAACGGATGGTTCTGCGCAGCCGTGTTGATGGCGTAGGCCGTAATATTCTTCGGCACCGTAAGCGTGACGATGCGATCGGCGACATCGATGGCGATCACCTGCAACAGTGGCAATGCACGCTGCGCCAATGTGTAGTCGTCATCTACCAGCTCGACCCAATCGTTGACGGCAAGGCTGAGTCGTTGATCGCGGCCAAGGTTCGCCAGCGTTACCGCAATCTGAGTGCTTCCATCGCTTTGTGCCGTACTGGGCGCACTCAATATCGGAAAGACCACTGAGCCGTCCTCGCGCGACCATTTAATGCTGGCGGCCGCCAAGGTCGTGGTGCTGGCAAGCCCACCCTGATGTACTTCGACCCGGTAAAGCTGGTTCTCGCAGCCGCGATAGCGTGCGTCGGCGGCGATGATGCAGGGATCGCTGTCCGATTCCACGGGCCCGAGTTGCGCACTCATGGCGGGCCATGCGTACGTGGCGCGTGCACCAAAGATCTGTCGCAAAGTCGTACAGGGATCGATGTTGATGCCGTTCGCCGCTGTCGGCGTGCCCAAATTGTTGCGCAACTGCGCGATAGCAGCGATCTGCTGGTTGATCAGCGCCTGGTCGGTGGCGTTGGTCGCCGCCTGCAGCCGGACGTTCAGCGCAGCCGTGGCGTCATCGAGCGGCGCGCCTTCGTGGCTCGCATCCAATGCCAGCATGCGAGCCTGCCACACCACTTGCACACGCGAGGCTGTATCGACGCCGTTAAGCGCGGTATCACTGATCTCCGGCGCTTCCACGGCACAGAGATGGCGTTCCCATACGTCGAGCCAAAGCGCAAAACTGTCGGGTGGATCGACCAGATTGCCACCGTAGACAGTGTCGTCCGGCGTCGGCGCATACGGCTGCGTGGAGAGCGTAGACATCGCATCGTTTACGCACAGTATACCGTCGGCGTAAAAATGCCCTGCCGATAACTGCCAGTCAGTCACGTGGGGTTGCGTGGCGATGGTAAAGCCCTGCCCGACCGCCCAACACGGCCCCACCAGATCCCGCACCATCGTGCGCAACAGATGCAGCTGGATACTCGCCTGCTCGTTCCAGTCTGCCTCAAGCAGGACCCTTCCCTGCTGCTGCAAAACCTGGCTGTAATGCAAGGTCGGATCGAACGTGACACGTGCGAAGTCGCCTTTCATGGTCGATCTCCTAACTCGCGTAGAGAATGCCGGCGTCGGTGTCCGCTGGCACATATTCGGCGAGCCGCGCGTTGAGGTTCGCCTCGCGCTGCGGTTCGTAGAGGTCGTGGTACACGCCCATCGCCGAGAGGTCGGACGCGCCGCTGCGAATCTCGTCGCAACAGATGTCGGCAAGTCGTGCATAGTTGGCTGAGGTATAACGCAAGCTGCGGAACTCGGGCACCACGCGCAGTGTTTCCTGCGCCTGCTGCGTACTGTCCGCTGCGGCGAGCGCAAGATCGGGCTGACAATGAAAACGTTGTGGTGTACGCGAGCCAACCGGCACATAGCAGAAGCGCACGCAGCCAAACTGCCGGCGCAGAACGCGCAATGCACTGGCGAAGATTGAGTTTTCGGCCAACGCTACGCTGTGCGCCTGCACCTCGCCGATCACCGTGCAGCGCACGAAGCTCGCTTGCACATAGGCCACTGCTTCATCCGGTGCACCCAGGGCCACGCGTTCAATGCCCGTTGCGTCCACAATGCTGTCGCAGACTTGCAGACTCGGCGGCTCACCGCGTCGCGCCGGACTGATCACCGAGATGGCACCGATGATGCTGTGCTCCACACGCAGCGACGCGCGCGAATTGTCCAGGGTTATGCTCGGCTCGCCCGGGCGCTTGGGGTCGCAATTGCAGTGCAGCGCCCAGCCCGGCACCAGGGTGCAGTGGCGGATCAGCAACTCGCACAGATCCTCCTGCGAGACGTCACCATCGTTGTCGCCAGACAGCTGCACTTCCACGCCACGCCCGACAATCATCAGGCCGTCGAGTAGCAGACGACTGCCGGGGGCGCCGCTGACCGATAGCGCATCCGGCTGGCTGGCGCGAACGTCCAGCAAGCGCAACACGGGGCGTGTGCGATCGGCTGCGCGTAGCTGAATCGCTTCGCCGGCGGCGAGCTGCAGATCGATGCTGCCTTCGTAGACACCGCTCTCGGCCAGCTCGATGATCAACGCGCGCAATGTCGGCGTGGCTGTCTTGGCCGTCGTCCACGCCGCGAGTGCGTCGGCGATACTGGCGTAGTGGCCTGCCGGCCAGGTAACCTTGGTTGGATCGCTGTCCGGCAACGCGGTGTGCACGATATAGCGTGCGGCGTTCTCGAGCTCGGGCGTTACGCGGGCGTATTCGCCACCGCCAAGATTGGCAGCAAAGCCGTATTGATAGCTGACCCACACGCCGCGCTTCGGACGATAATTGGCCGGAAACATGATGCGTCCGCGCTCGGGGTCCACCGCCACCTGGCCACGCGGTATCTGATAGCGCCACGCGTCGAGATCCGCCGGAATCACTGCGTCGGCTGGTATCGGCAAGCCCTGCCCCTTGCTCGGCCAGTCGGGCGCGTAGATCAGCACGCTTTTATCCACGCCATACAGCGCTGTCGATACCGCGGCGTAGTCGGCCTGCGGGCCACGCTCGGCGAAGCGATAGCGGCGCAGGGGCACGGGCAGATTGCACTCCTGCGCGATATGCGTGGGCACGCTCTCCTCGATCGGCAACTGGAACAGCGCGGTGTCGTTGCCCAGCACGCTGAACGTGAAGCAGTGCGGCCCGCGTTCCTCCAGGCAATAAGCCGGCGACTCCGTAACCGGATAGTTGCGCAGCCGAAACGCGAAATCCGCGACATCCGGGATGCCGTATCGCCCACGTCGACGTGCGCTGCCCATGCGTCGCACGTCCGCGCTGTGGGCCAGTGGATCGAACGCGCCGTTCGCCCAGCCTATGCGCTGCATGACGCCCGGATCGTGCAAGTCGGCATTACCGCCGCGATGCGGATGCTGGTGATCCAAATGCTGCATCCAGCCAAGCAACTTGTAGAACTCCACCGCGCGCGCCGGCCATCCGGCCGAGTCGCGGGCAAGGTCTTCCAGCAACGACAGGGTGCCCTTGCGGCGACGCGCGTCGATCGTGTTCGCCACGTCGGCACGCGGTGCCAGCACGCGTCCGAGGCGTACTGCGTTGCTGCCATCTTCGCCCAGGGTGGCCGCTTCTGGCAGCAAGGTGTAGCCAAGCAGGTCGCCAATATACGGCACCACCCAGTCGTCGCATGTCTCGATGAACCAATTGTTGTAGAGCCGCGTGATGTCCTGCTCCAACACGTTGGCTTGGGTAGCCAGCACACGCAGCAGATCACGCAGCGGATAGCCCTGATCTGCATCGCGCATGCGATAGACGACGGGCATCAGGTCATACAGGCGGTCCGGATTCACGCTCATGACGTCGCCTCCTGCAGCAGCAATGTGTCGGGCACATCAGCGAGCAGATAGAGCAGCTGCGCCGCTTGCACTGTGCCGTCTTCGTAGCGTGCAGGCAGGGCTACCACGCGCTGCGGTGGCTGTGCGGATGCGGATGCCGTCATCGCCGGCGCGGTGGCGATGCTGCCCGGACTGCCGCTTCCATTGCCACTGCCGTCGCCGTCGCCGTCACCGCTGTCGCCGCTGAAATCGGCGAGCAAGGTGGCTTCGTCGAAGCTGCCGAACGCATCCACGTCAACCCACGCCACGCCAGCTACGGCCTGGATGCAGGCGACAACCTCGCTGAGATAGATATTCTGTGCGAGATCGCGCGACTCAAACCCAAACGCATTGAGTAGCGCAGCGCGCACCAGCGGCTCGACGTTTTCCCACACGTAGTCCGGCGCAAGGCCAACTTTGGCACTCAGCGTTAGTACGAGCAACTCGCGCACATCCAGACCGAGCGACAGCGACAGATCGCCATACTTCTGCATCGCCTGCAGCAGGTTACGGTAGAGGTCGGAGGTCGTGTCGATCGGTGCATCATCGGCGCCCGCGATGGTCACCCGCACCTGGTTGCCAAGTTTTACTGAAGAGGCCTTGCCAACGCCGCCAAAGGTGCGCGCGAAGTCCGCATAGTCGGCCACCGATACCAGGCGATCCAGAGCAAGCACGGCCAGCGGCACGTTGCGGCGCGCCTGGTCGCGCGTTTCGGGATCGGCGCCACCGGATGCACCCAATGGATTGATCACCTGCGTCACGCCGAGCGGCTTGGTTGCCAGCAAGCTGATCTGCTGTGCATCGACATTGCCTGGTGTGCCGATGCCGTTGCGGTACACCGCGGTGATATTTTCAACTCCGGTGGGCAACCGCGCGCCGTGTATACCGTCTCCAAAAGTGACGTTGGTATTGCCTGCATTGTCGATGGCAGTGACGAAGTTGCGGTCGCGCGCACCGACGAAGGCCAGGTTGCGCGCTTCGTGCCACAGCACGCCATTGACGCTGGCGCTCAGGGTACTTTGGACGCCGTCGACCGTCGCGGCCGAAACATAGGTCAGCGGCGACTGCTTCAGCTGGAATGTCTGCATGGCAGTGGCACCGCTACCATTACCCAGCACCTCGTCGCGCGTCTGGCCGTGGGTGGCGTCCACCACGTTGGCGTAGATCGTGACGCTGCTGCGCAGGTAGGTGTAGGCGAGGCCACTGTTTGCAAAGACCAGGGTGCTGTGAATGGTATCGCCGGGAAGATCCGCCGCGACGCCCTGCTCCACGGCAAGCAACATCACCGGTTCCGCCGCAGTGACCGCTTCTGTACCTGGAACGTCGGTGCGCTGACCTTGCACGATCACCCAGCGCCCTGCTTTCAATCCGTCGACGGCAGTGTCAAGCGTAAGACGATTCGCACCGTCACCCGCGATGCCGGCGCTGCTGGACGCGACCTCACCGACGTCGTCGGCGAGTACCCGTTCGGCCAGCGGCAACGCTTCGCTTTGCGCGTAAACCTGCGTACCCCTCAGTGCATTGACATCCGGCACTGTCCACCCACCCGTGCCTTCGCCCGACGTATCGACCAAGGTGAGCTGCGTCGTCTTGCCACTGATACCGTAGTCGGTGCGCGGGACGGTACGTGCGCTGGCCACCTGTACCACTACTGGCGTAGCCATCTGTGCTTGATTGTCAGGGGGCTGGATCACCACGTAGCTGCCCGCCGCCACGCCGTCATATACGTTGTCCAGCGACAGCCGGTTGGCGATCTCGTCTAGCGTGAGCGTACCTGGCGTAGGAGTGGAGACCGATTGATCATTGGCTGAATTCCACGTCTGCACGATCGTCATCGGCGACGGTGCGTTGTAGCCGAACAGCGAAGCCGTGACACGCATGGCAAACACACCACTGAGCGTAGGTGACGGATCCCCGTGCGGCACGTTGGTCCACGCGCGATAGAACGTATCAATCAACGGTGTCGCAAAATTGAGTAGCAGCTGCGGCCGCGTGTCACTGGCGATACCCAGCGCCGTGCTTACGCTGCGTTGCAAGCGCAGACTATTGGCTGGCTGCAGCGACAGAGGCAAAGTCAGCGCACCGAATAGCGCAGTAAATCCACCCGCGGCGGGCGAAGTGACCACTCCCTCAGCCGTAAAAGCCTGCTGCACCGCCTGCGTGAAGGCCGCCACCGGCGCGGGAGGCGCCGCACGACCGCCGCCGCTCTCGATGAAGTCACTCAGGACGTCGCTGGCGTTGCTGTAGCGCTTACCCAATAGCAGGTTCTGCCGCACCACTTCCAACGCCGTCAACACCAAGCCACCGCTGACGGCAAGCGCTGCAATCGCCGTGTTCGCCGCTGCGACCGACTGCACGATGGCCGGATCGAACGCGTGCAACACCACGTGGCTGCGCTGATCCGTCTGCTGCACGTCCACCGACTGCACGAGGCGAATTGCCGATACGCCGGTCTGCAGGTTACCGAACTGGAACAGCAGCCGATCGTTCTGCTTCAGATTCGTACTGATGCTCGCCACCCACACCTCGCCGAGCCCGGCAATGGTGTCGAGCGAAATGTTCTGCGGCTGCGTCAACCGCGGCTGCAAGGCATTCCATTCGCTCTGCGCGTCGAGATCATCGGAGGTCTCGAACGTCTGCATCTGCTGGCCTGGCGCGGGCACCGATTGCGCACGCGAACCGGCCGGAATAGTCACGGGCCCCGAGTTGGGGTCGATGGTGTAGGCGAGGTAGACGCTGGCGGCCACGCCAGGACGCAGGCGATAGTCGAGTAGTTTGCCCAGCTCGAGTACCGAGCGCCGTTCCGTGGCGGTGCGCAAGTACCCTTCATTGGCAATGCGCTCCTGATAGAAACTCAACACATCGGCGCCTACCGCCCATGCATCGAGCAAGGCCATCGACGGGTCGTCGAGCTCGCGCGTGCGCAGGCCGGCAAGTGCAGGCAGCGCGGCGCTGCTCAGGTCCATCTGCATGGTGGCGCGGAAATCCGCATAGGTGCCGACCCGATACGCCAAACTGTTCAAGCCGGGCCGGTTGTACAAAGACAGTGGCGTGCGAGCAGGGGCGCCACAACCACAGGCGCAGGCATGCTGGCCACAAGCGCTGCAGCAGCTCATCGCCCACCTCCCATGCTGAAGCTGATGCTGCCGTGATCGGGATGATCCGGGTCGTTGTCGACCTGGGCGATCTCACTCGCTGCCAGATGCAGCACACCATCAGCTGGTACATCGCCTGACTCGCCGACCTCCATGCGTGTCAGTGTGCGCACTTCCACATGCGCCACACCCGTGATCGCCTGTGCCTGTGCCATCAAGGCGCTGAGGAAAACCGGCTCACCCAACTGCAATCGGTCGGGGTTGAAAAAGCCTGGCGTGCCATCGCTGCGTGAGCCTGCCGTAAAGCAGTCAACCAGCTGCGCCTGCACCTGCGCCGTGAGGAAGTCGGGCAGCACGCAGACGAACAATTCAATCAACAACGGCACATAGTTCGCACCCAACACAGCCACGTCGTGACCGATGCGCCGATAGCGATAGAGATCGCGCTTGATGCTGTGGGCAAGCGAGCGAGACAGGCTTTCGCGACCCAGCGGATCGACCACGACGTCTGCCTCGTAGTTGCTGCCGTTCCAGGCCATCGCACAAGCAGCGCCCTGCAGCTTCGGAGACTGTTCGGCGAACATCGCGTAGTCATCGGCAATGATGGCGCGCAGCGATCGTGCACTGAACGCACCGGGCGCGTAGAGCTTGACTTCTGCCAGCGTTTCCGCGGCGGTGCCGCCGCTCGCCGGTAATGGATTGCGCGCTTGCACGTCTGCCGGCGGCACGTCGGACTTCAGTGCAAGCCACACGATACTATCGCGTCCCACATTGCCGGCTGTGCCGTTACCCAGGCGCGACAAGGCTCGGAAGAAATCGCCAGCCTGTGGCTGTTGCCCTAGTACGCCATCGCCGAAGCGAAGATGGGCTGCTCCGTCATCGTCAATCTCCACCACGAACTGGCGATCGTTGGGGCCGCTTTCCAACAAATCCTGACACGACTGCCACAGGCACGATTCAGCGGGCGTGCTGTCAATCAGCACATCGGCCAACGCACCGCCGTACACCGTGAGCTGCGGCAGCGCAGCTCGCGGATCACGTGCGATCAATTTGCAAATCGGCGCCTGTGGCTGGCTCGGCAGAGGCTCAGCCCAGGTGAGCGGCGTGCCCGGCAACGCGTGACCAGTGTCATCAGGCGGATAGGTGACGTCCTGCACCGCGCCCTCGCATTGGCAGCAGCCGTAGTCCGTGGAGCCAGGCACAAGCCAGCAATCCTCGGCGAGCGCGTTGCAGCGCTGGCAGGCATCGGGCATGTCGGCGAGTGCGCTGGTCAGGCCCGGATAGACATCATTGCCAACATCATCGCTTCCGCTGGGCATGCAGATGGCGGCACAACTGCACTGACCCGACAGGTGATCGCCATGATCCACCAAGAGCACGTTGCCACGCGCAAGGCTCACGTCCTGCACCCACGAACAATCCGGCGATGGCATGCGCACCGATAGACACAGGTCGAACAACAGTGCATCGCAGGCGTCCCAGCTGATCTCCAGCAATAAGGTGCCATCGAGTGGGTCGACAAGTTCCACTACTTCGGTCAGGCGCACCGCTTGCCGATGGGTGGGGTCGGCATCGGCCGGATTTCCCGTGGCGGGGCCCAGCACTTCTTCGAAGATCAGGATGTCGCCCACCTGCAATTTCAATGCACGTTGCGGTGCGGCGACGGCGGCTTTGCTCGAAGCTGTCGGCGTGACTGGCACCGATGCGGTCGGCGCACCTATCGCTGCGATACCTACCGTGCCGGTTGGATCATTGGGATTGCTCGGTGTCGCCCCGGGCGGCGCGGAAGACGCGGGTGGTGTCGTTGGCGGATTCACCGTCGAAGTCGAAGGAGGAGGCGCTGGTGGTGCTGGCGATGGCGGAGTCGTCAACGGAGCATCGATCAACACGGCCTGCGTGCTTCCGCGCGGCAGACAGCACAACTCATCGCCCCAGGTGTAGAAGCGTATCGCGCTCTGTGCGGCAACAACGGTGATGGACGTGGCGCCTTCCAGCGGCATCGGCTCAAAGATCAGCGCGCCCTGCACTCGCGCGGCGGCAAGCTGGGAAGCATCGATAAAACCTGGCGTGACATTGAGCTGTGCCACTGGTGGCGCGAGCAACAGCAGATTGTCCAGTGCCAGCGTTGCCTCGCCCACGGCGAGTGACAGCGCCACCAGCGCACGCGCGTTGCAGCCCTCGTGCATGCGGTAATCGACCAACCGCGCATGTCGACGCACCGAAATGCGCCGACGCGCCGTGCCGAGATAAGCTTCGGTGGCAACCGCATCCTGGTAGTAGCTCAAGTAGTCGGCGGTATAAGCCAGCACTTCGACCAGTGCTACGCCGATGTCTGGCACATGCCGCTCCTGCCACGCCGGGAGATTCAGCGCCATGCGGTCGAAAAGCAGCTGGCGGAAGCTCGCATAGTCCTTGGCCAGATAGTTGATCTCGAGCAGCGGCTGCGGTGTCGGCACGCAGGGCGTGCTGGCCGCGCAATCGAGGTTCTTGCCGCAGTCAAGCCGGAAGCGCAACGTGGCGCAGGCATAACGTGGATCGAACCCCGCATAGGCGATCCAGCTGGCAGGGTCGTTGCCGGAGGACGCGTCAACGATGCACAGGCAATACGCTGTGTGATCGCCCTCGCGATCCAGCACGACGCGCAGACACACGTCGTCGTGCAGTTCGGGCTCGCGTTCTTCGTTGACGCTGAGCACACGCAAGCCGGTAATGCGGTCGCCGCCACTGACGCGCACGTTCGCGACCTGGATATCCGTGGGGATGTCGCCAAACAAATGCACACACAGCGTCACGCCGTCGTCGCCCACTTCCACGTAGTCGATGCCGTTGAGCGTACCGGTCGTGCGCAGCTTTTCGCGCCTTGCTTCATTGCTGCAAGCCGGCATCAGCGAGCAACCGATCCCACCCGGGTTAAGTGCCGCCGTGGAGTTGGTGGTCACAGCGCTCATGATGCACTCCGCGTAAACGTATCGCTGCGGGCGTCGCCGGTGGCGAGTACGACGTAACTGAGATCCACCTGCAGGGTGGAGTCGTCGGCGGTGACTTCCAGTGTGCCGATGCTGATCACATCGCTCAGATAACGCTGCAACGACGCCTGCATGTTGAATTGCAGTGCGGCAGCGAGCTCCGGGCTGTTTGCCGCGAACACCATCTGCAGCAGACCACTGCCAAAGTCCGGCCGGTTCACGCGCTCGCCGGGGCTGGTGAACAACAACTGCTCGATCATGTCGCGCACATGGTCGTCGTCATCGGTCGTCGCGGTGCGGCCGTGCAGGTCGAACGCGAACGGGAAGTCGATGTTGATCGCGGTAATCATCACGTCCTCACATCGCGGTGACGCGGGTTTGGCTGGCGACGATCAGCAACGGCGTGCCGGTGGGCACACATATCGCCTGGCTGTCGAACAGCAGTAAAGGTTGTCCGTTCGAGGTCACCCGTGTGGCGGCGGTGACGAATTGCGCGCTTACGCAGGGTCCATTCGCAGCGATCGGCGGCGGCAGCACGCAGCCGGCGATCAGCCACGGCCCCGATATCGCCACGGTCGGCTGACCGCTCACGGTGACCCGCGGATTGGGCATCGTGGCCTGCGCCTGCCCTGCATGTGCGCAAAGCACGCTGGCACCGACATGGATAATGAAACCCGGCATCATCGTCTCCTAGGTCACCACCAGCGCGCCGTTGTTGATGGTCACCGTCGGGCCAGCGAGCACGATGGTGGCGCCCTGACCATTGGAGATGGTGATGCCGATATCGTTGACGACGATCATCGCGCCGCTGGTGCTCTTCAGCATGATGCCGCCGGTGGGCCCGGGCACATCGCTGATAGCCAGGGTGTTTTGCAGACCGGTTTGCAACACGATGCTCGGGCTGGCCGGATTGCCGAGCAGCGCAAGCGAAGGCACTTCGGCGGCAATGCCCCAGAAACCGCCGCTCCAGATCGGATAATCCGGGTCACCCTGCTCGAACTCGATCCACACACCCGCGCCGATCTGCGGCACCACATACACACCACTCATCTTGCTCGCCACCGGCACGCACGGCATGGCCCAGCTCGACGGCAACAGGCCCGACACATCCGGCACCATCGCCTGGATGCGACCGAGCTGCATGGGATCCACGTTCTCGGTGACTGTGCCACGATATTTGCCGTAGAACTTGCTCATGGCGGCACCACCGGCACGGTCGAAATGAGGCCTTTGCGCGAAAGGTTGAAGCTCTGTTTGTACTCGCCCCGCTTGATCGTATGGCGCACCTCGCTCACGTAGTGCAGGCCGTCGAACGCCGGGCCAACTCCGCGCACGCCCACCAGCTGACGCGCCTTCAGTACCTGGCCATAGCGCGTGACATCGAGGGTGCCCTTGCCGGTAACCGTATCGGCAGATTTCGATGCCTCGGCCATGCCAAGCAACATCGCGCGTATCGGCGTGTACTTGGCCGTCTCCGGCAGCACGCGGAATTTCTGCGGCGGCGGGTCGATCAGGCCGAGCTGTGGATTGAGTGGACTGATATCCGGTATCGGCATCGGCAGCGGTATCTTGGTCTGCTCGTTCTGGATGTAGACGATCGGCAGGCTGCGCGCATTGCCGTCGTAGCTGAAGCTGAGGCTGTCGACATTGCTGGCCGCGTCCATGTCCGCGTTCAACGCTGGTTGCGGCACGCCCACCTTGATCTTCGGCCCCCAATAGGCCGTGCTCATGCCCGGTGCGGGGCCGGGATCGAGATAGAACACATAACCCACGCGCTCAGCCAGCGTACGCACATACTCCAGATCGCTGCCCTGCTGTGTGGGAATGCGATCCGTGGGAATCGGTACATCGATCGCGATGCTCGGAATCACCAGCGGCACGATGCCGAGGAAGGCATACTTCGCCACCAGCAGCGCGACGATGGCTTCCGCCGGCATCGCCGGATAAGGCAGACCAGGCAACCCGGAAAACTCCAGCTTCTGCATTACCGCAGTGAGATCGTCGCCGGTCACCTGCAGGTTGGTATGCCGTTGATCTGCGCCCGGAGTAATTTCGGTCTTGGTCACCACGCCATCGATCAGCACTTGCGGTGTGCCGTTCACCGTCACTACCACGATCACTCGCAATAGTGGGACAACGCTGCCACCGCTGAGCAGGAACAAAGTCTGCAGCGGCGATTGAACGCTCAGCGTGAAGTTGAGCGTGAACGCACCCGCTGCTTCGTCCGGCGTCACCACCTCGATCTGGGTCAACGCATCGAGCACCACTTGCGGCACCGGCACCGGCACCACAGGTCCGACCAGCAAGGTCAGGTGCACGCCTTTAAGCATGCGGCACCCCCGGAATGCCTTCGGGCAAGGTGATAGCCAGCTTGCGGCCAATCGTTGCGGTGAGTTCGTCGGGACACAGCGCGCGATTGGCATCGCACAGACGCCAGAACTGTTCGGGGTCGCCGAGATATTGCGCCGCGATATTATCCAGCCGCTCGTTCTGCACCACGCGGTGCCACTGCAACAGCGCGAAGCTCTCCGGCGCAGGCACGAAGCGTCGACACAGGTAAGTGACCGGTGTGCCGTCTGCGCGCACGAACGTGCCCGTCGGGGTCAAGGCATAGCGACTGGTGGCAGGGAAGTTGGCAGTCATCACGGCACTCCGGTAATCCCCAACGCGGACAGCGGCACCACCGGGCTGGCACCGGCAAGCCGCTCCTTCTGCTGCAGATAACTCATGAACAGGCTTGCCGCCTTGTGGCCGGTCGGTACGTCGTTTACCGACAGCACGCGCAACCCCAGGCTCACCTTCGCGCGAATCGGATTGAGCGATGTATCGAACGCTTCCTCGGTGATACTCAGCTCGGTCACGCGCACCGGCAGGATGCGCGTCTGGCTCCACACGAACAGTGCCAGCGGCGTTTCCATCGGGATGATTTCCAGCGTGCCGATCTGCGCGAGCGCGTCGTTCATATTCAATTGCGCACTGGTGGGATAGATCATCGTCTCCAGCGTGGCGAGCTGGGCGAAGATGCCCGACTGCGTCGTCACCGTGTTCTGATCCGGAAACTCCAGCTGGTCGGTAGCATCGATTTCCGCTTCCAGCTTGATCGTCTCCACCGGAGGCCCCTTCAGACGCAGCACTTCGGAGCGATCGCCGCCATCCGCGCTGATCGCCTGTACCGCCAGCGAGCGCGTGAGCGAATCAGGGTTGTATTGCAGCGCGATCACCCGCAGCACGGCGGCGCTGTCCGGGTCGATCAGCACCAACCCTGCTTTGAGAATGCGCGGCGAGCCGGGGAAGCTACTCATGGCTTCTTTGCTCCAGGGGTTGCTGATGGGCTCCCGCTCCCACTTCCGCTGCCCTGCCCACCGGCCGGCGTCGTGCTGCCAGGCGGCGTGGTGGCAATGTCAGCCTTGGTGACGTCGACGATGGTGACGTCATGTCCTCCATACGTGCCCTTGCGAAACTGCCGGGTAATGCTGTGCGAACCAATCACCACGCCATCGAAAGCGTAGTCCTGGCGGCACACCGACTGGCACGAGCTGAGGTTCTTCGGGTTGCGCGTGGCATCGTGCAGAAAGCTCACACTTTCGGACTGCGAGGTGTGCACATCGTAGAAATGACTGGACAAAGCCGGCTGCACAGGGCGCACGCCACGACCGCGCATTTGCGCACCGATAGGGAAGTGCGAATGACCGTTGCATGGGCCAGGCCTGGTCAAGGTATCGGGACAGCTGGACGAGGTTTGCGAGAGGGACTCCACCACTTCTTTGCCGTCCCATGCCGTGCTGTTGGGCAGCACCTGCATGCGCGCGATGATGCCCATGCCGGACAGAAAGCCCGCTTTCAACGCATCTGCGGTGAAGTCTGTGGTGGCATCGACGTGAGTGCCGGTCGGGCGCAGCGCCGGTGGTGGTGTGCCCGCAGCCTTTCCACCCTGCGGCGGCGCGTTGACCGACTCCAGGCCTTCATCGTCGTCGTTACCGTCAAGGTTGTCGTGTGCGCCGTTGACCGGAAGACGTGCGAAGTCCTGTGCGACCGGTGCCGACATGGCATGGATACTGCCATCGCTTTCGAGCATGAATCTGGCTCGTTGCGGCGCCGTCATCGGTACCACTGCGCGAGTTTGCTCACGGCATCTGGGACAGCTCGCACCATGCGCACCGCAGCCGCACTTGCGCTTCAGCGCGACCGCTGGCGCAGGCAGGGCCCGTGCAGGCGATGACCGCTCTTGTGCGAATGCGCTCATGGCACGTGCCCAAAACCGAGCAGCTGCTCCATGCGGCTCAGCACATAAGAAAAGCCCTGAACACGAGGACTGCGATTGCCCTCGATGGTATAGAGCATGCCGTCCTGCACACAATGCACAAGACCAACGTGACCCAGCCAGCCCTGCAGGCTCACCCGCCACCACACCACGATGTCACCCGGTTGCGGCACGTAGCCGCTGCCCGGCGCGGACGACCAACCCTTCTGCTTGAATTCCGCCAGCATGTCGCGCGCACCGGGCACATAGGCAAACGGCATGGCCGACTTGTTGCCGCCGCTTGCCTGCAGGAAGCACCAACTGACGAAGCTGGCGCACCATGCGTTACCTTGGGCCACACCGGCGGGCGCAAGATACTTGCTGACGAACGGACCGCAGTTGTCGCCGCCGACCTCGCACGCCCCCGCCTTCAGTTCACCGATCGCTGCCGCAAGTGCTGCGCGTCCGATGGTGCTGCCACCGCTTGTCGGCATCGTGGCGTAGTCGACTGCCGTCGGTGTGTCGATGGAGGGCTTCGGGTTTTGCAGGCTCCACCACGTCAACGGACCGACCGCGCCATCAACAACCAAAGGCTGACCATGCTGGTCGAGGTTCTGCGTCTGGAACGCACGTACCGCCTGCCACGTCTTCGTGTCGAACGTGCCATTCACGTTGGCCTGATAGCCGCGTTGCACCAGCAACTGTTGCAGCTGGTCAACCTGCTGACCTTGATCGCCCTTGCGCAAGGTATCCATGCTCAGTGCTCCGGTGATTGCTGGGTGTTGTTGGCTTGAACCGCATGCAGAAGCGCGGGATTGACCAGGAGCTGCGGGTTCATCTTCATTGCCGCCTCGACGTTGGTTTGCGCGTTGTGCGGTTCGTCCAACACGACATACGCCTTGGCCAGCGCGATATGCGACTCCGCCAGCAGTGGCGTACTCGTGTCCTGCAACTGTTTGGCGATAAGTGAAACCACAGATCAACATCAGGCACTCATAACCGAGCAGACCGTCGAAGATGCTGTTGATGATGTTCATGACTTGCTCACTGGAAACGCGGCCTCTATCAGTGTTTTCAATCGCATGTTCATCTTCTCGATCCTTCACTCACTGCTTGAATCAAATATTTCGACTCGAATCCTATTCCCCGACAAAGGCACTCCATGTTTCATTTCATGGTGGGTGGCCAACGCGACGGATCGAGATAAGCGTTGCCTTCGGAATAGAACGCCGGCGGGGCTGTTCCACGCCCACCCAATAATTCCCAGGCCTGTTGATGGTGGTCGTGGTCCACCGAATATCTGGCCCGCGAACCAAGCCGGGCGACGACCTCGGGACTGGCGGCCTGAGGTGGATCCTTCGGCATCATCCGGCCCCCACGTCGCTGCGCCGGCGCCATCGGCTGTTTGGATTCGTCCGATGCGGCACCCGTCTGGACACCGCCCTTTGGCTTTTCCGGCACCGAAGCTTTGCCCGTATCGGCGGTTCCAACTCCGGGATCGGGCGGGCGTTTGGCCGGTGGGGTAACTGCGTCAGGTTGAGCACCTGGACCGCTTTTCCACGGTGGCGCCGAAGCTCCGGGCCGAAGCTTGATCCCGATGTAAGGCCGCGACGTGGAGAGCCACTGCTCGACGTCCACTACGATGCGATCGCCGATACGGTACGCCATAGGCGGTCGTGCCGAGCCACCACCATTTTCCCGCCACACCTGCTGGTGATATCTGGAACTGGAATGGGTCGAAATCGTGGACGGATCGCGCTCGTAGGCGGCGACAACTTCCGCTTCGCTCACCGACGCCGGCGCCTTGCCCGCGACTGGTGTGGCTGTAGGCCGGCTCGCGCTGGTGTTGACCGGCGGTGGCGGTGGTGAAGCCTTCAATGTTTCGGCCGGTGGTCGCCCAGGCGGCGGCGGTGGGGGTGGCGAGGCCTTCTTGGTCGATGACAGGTCACCCGATTCGACCGGCTCCGACGGCGACATTTCCACCGGACCGGCCGGAGGCTCCACGGGTCCGACGGCGATGGGCCCACTCGGACCGCCGGGTAGTGCTGCCGTTTCGGCAAATACGGCGACCCGGGCCATCCCGCGATTCAATGCCTCGTCGCGACTCATGCCACTTTCCATATCGTGGTGAAACTGCTCCATGTTGCTGGCGCAGGGGTTCGTATGCCGGCAGATGAAACCTACGGCGGCATGGAACCGTGACTCCTCTTCCGGCTGATTGTGGGTCATGCCCCAAAGATAATCGTCGTAGGTCCGTTTGGCCTCCTTGTCGGCATTGATCGGCGCCTCCAGCTTGTCGACGTAGGCGTTGCGGATGAAATCCTCGGTCTTTGGATCCCACGAAATATCCAGCTCAGCCATCTCCTTGCGGAACTCGGCGTCGCCCAACGCACGCTTCAGCCGTGTTCCGCTGAGATTTCCGTGCTTTTCGAAGAACTGCGACCGGCGCGCCTGCTTTTCGGCAAGGTCCATGGCCTTTTCCAGAAACACCATTCGCGATTGAGCGTCGTTCAACAGCTTTTGTGCATCCTCGTCCGAAAATCCTCCCGGCGAAAATTGCGACGGCTTTTTCTTGGCGGTAGCGGGCGGGTCGGACGCTGCATCGTCCGCCTTATCCTCCGCGTCCATCTCGGCGAGTGCTGTGTTCGCTTCGGCGACAGCCTTGGCCCGCTCCGCGGCCGCATCCGGTTGGCGCGACACCCGCAGCGCGCCCGTCGAAAATCTCCCCGAGACCGCCCTGCCATCAGCAAGCTCGCGGCCCGCGACCTCGGCGCCTTCTTCCAGCGAACGCTCGCCGCAGTTCAGCGACAGGCCGCCGCTGGACTGACGCTGCTGGAGGGTGTGCGCAAGTTCATGCCCCAGCAGCCCACGTCCGTCACGACTGCCCGGCGCGAATTGATTGGCGCCGAACACGATGTTGCTTCCCACCGTGTATGCCAGCGCCTGCACCGCCCGTGCAGACTGCGCCGCCCTGGCATCGACGTGGACCCGGACGCTACTGAAATTGTGCCCAAAGCGCGGCTCAAAAAACGCGCGAGTTTCGGCATCAAGCGCCTGTCCACTCGAACGCAGCACCTCGTGAACGATGGAGGGGACCGGCGTCGGTACGTCGTGATTGACAGCCGCACGTCGTTGCAACCTGGCCTGCCCGTCTTGACACGCCTGGCAGGTGCTTCCTGCTGGCGTGTGATTGCCGCAGGCACACTTGCGCATCATGCCCCGCGGCAGATCTGTGCTTTTTTCGGTTGCGCGCGCGACACTGCGCTGCATCGCTGTCCCAGCCACATGCGATGCGACCCGTGCATGAGCGTACCTGGAGACTTCAAGGCTCATCCGCAACTCCGCCATAACGCCGCCAATCGCGATCACCGAAGCAGGAATAAGGCCTGCCCCACCAGCCGATCGGGTTGATCAGTTGTATTTGCATACGCTTGCCGTCTTCGGCTGGTTGGCCGGCTCACCCAGTGGGCAGTCGGAGTGTTCGGCTGGCTTTTCCTGAGCCGGCCCAAAACTGTCCTCGCCTTCCGCATGGCGCGCATAGGGTTTGCACGCGTCATCGCTCATGGGAGTGAACGATCCCTCGGTGGTGTGCTGCTCCGTGCCCGCTTCCTTGTGCTTGCTGCTGATCTCGACCGTCGCATAGCGCAGGTATCCAAAGATGCCTTCCCACGGCCGGCGTCCCCTGCCGCGGTTCTTGCGGAATTCTTCGATGGCCGCCAGCAGCTTGGGCGCCGCCGGCGAGCTGGCGTCCACCCCGAACAGCTTCAGCCGATCTGCCGGGTCGGTCACACGGTCGAGCAAGCCAAGGAACTGATCGGCTAGCTTGGTGTTCGGGATGTCGCTGCCGATCAGGAACTGCGTGACGTCTTCTGCATCGCCGAAACCCACGCTGAGCATCGCGTCGGCCAGGGCGCTTCCCGGCGTAATTGCTGGCACACGTCCCAGCAGTTCACCGCCAGCAATGGGTGCCGGCAACGAAACACCCGACCCGAGCCGCTTCGCCAGTAGGTCGCGTAGGCGCTGCGCGCGTGCCAGTGAAAGTTTCTGATTGGGTTCGGGCTTCTCGCGATTGTCCTCGGGCGAGGCGTAGCCAGTAATCGAACTGATCTGACTGCCCGCCGCGACCTGTTGCGCAGCCAGGTCAAGCGTTTGCTTCGACTCATTTTTGAGCTGCGCATCCGTCGTGTCATCAGCTTTGTCGAGACTGAAGTAGTACCGCAGGCGACCACGCTGCTCGACGTCGTAGCTGGTGGGCGTCTCGTAGGGGCGCGGCGGAATGTCCTCATAGCACTGATAGAACAGCGGACACTTGCATGAGCGGCACGTCTGGTTGCTCACGTTTTGGCCAGGAAGATTTCCACCCACGACAGGCGTGATGGTGTATGGGCCACCCGGTGTGTCGGTGACCTTGACGCCGATCTTCGTCCCGCCAGGCGTCTCGTAGCCGACATCCCCTTCGATGTTCCACTTTCCCGACTGGGTTCCCTTCAGGGCATCGCCACCGACCCCCACCTGTCCTCCGCCAGGCAGTTTGACCCGGCCCTCGACTCCGGGGCCGACCTGCGGCTCCGTCCCGGTGTTCTGCGCTTTACCATGAACATCGACATTCACACGGTTTGCGACATTGAGGTCCACGCCGACTTTCACCGTACCCTTCGTGGCGGTTCGGGGAACAATGTCGCCAAAGACACCCACGGTAACGTCGCCATCGCAGAGCTCGAGCGTTCCACCCGGATTGGGTTTCAGGTGCCCCGATGCCTTTGGACGTAGCTCGTTGTGTCCGGCGCAGGCGCACAGGTAGCGCACGACGTGGATCTTGACCTCGTCGTCCCCGCGCTTTCCGCCGTCGACGGTTGCTGCCCTTCCCTGACCGCCTCGCTGCTGCGGTGAAGTGAAATCAGGCTCGGCTTTGGCGTCGTCGCTGTCGGTGCCGACGGGCTTGTCGACCAGCGTTGGCCCCGGCGCTCTTTGCAGGACAGGAGCAGGCGCGACATGGACCGCGGGGGCGACGTCACCTGCAACGACGCGGTCAGCGACGCGATCCGCCTCGATCTCGGCGGCCGTGTCCACTGCGCCCACGACAAGACGGGGATTCAACGATATCGGGGATGTACGTTGCTGGATGGAATGCGTCAATTCGTGGGCCAGCAAGTGCTGGCCTACCGCGGAATGCGGGGCATGCTGTCCCTCGGCGAAGACAATGTGTTGCCCCACGGTGTAGGCGAACGCACCGACCGCCCTTGCGGAGTTCGCTGCGCTGCTATCGGAATGCACGCGTACCCCGGAGAAATCATGGCCAAATCGAGGCTCCATGTACTGCCGGACAACAGGGTCGAGTGGCGTGCCAGTTGAACGCAACACATCCATCACGGAGTCTGGTACTGGCCCATCAAAAGAGCTGCCAGACTCCGCCCTGCGCTGCAAAGCATGCTTCTTCTTGCCGCATTCGCTGCACGTTTCACCGCCGGATGTATGCCGGCCACAGCTACATTTTCGCTGCAACACAAAGGCAGCTGCCGGAACGCTTGGAACAGCGGCGACGCTGGCGCTGCGCTCAGTCATGACCGCCTCGTTGCATGTCCTGCCGACGCGCAATTGTCGTAGCGGGGGTGCTGAGACCATGCTTCACGGCCGCCGCGATCCGCGGGCCAAGACGTCCCTGTCGACGACTGGCCGAAGGCAACGATGCTGGCGGGAGAGTATCAACCGCACCTAGACGCCGCAGCATGTCGATGGAGTCGGGCTGCGCCAGCAGTAGGGTCAACTCGCGCTCAAGACCGCTGCGCACGGTGCCAGCGAGCTCGCCACCGAGCAACGCCTCGTCCAGCACCAACCGCTCGATGTGCAGCACAATGCTCATGCCTTGCCTCCAGCGCTTTCGAGCCAGCGGAAGTCGGCTTCGTTGACCGGCTTGTCGAGCTTGCGCAGTTCGCCGCGCGCGGCATCCAGCACGAGCGGCATGCTGATCTGCACGCCACGCTGCGCTGCCGTAAAGGCCGCGTTGAGGGCGATACCCTGGATGCTGCCGCCGGTCAGCGGGAGCTTGGCGAGGCGGTCCACATCCAGCACCGTCGTCGCCGCTTTGGCCGGAAATACCGATGCCCACATGGCTTTGCGCTCGGGCAAGCCGGGGAACGGGAAGTTGACTACGAAACGGATGCGCCGCAGGAATGCGGTGTCGAGCGCACTCTTCATGTTCGTCGCGAGAATGGCCAGGCCGTGGAATGATTCCAGCCGCTGCAACAGATAGTTCACTTCGATATTCGCGTAGCGGTCGTGACTGTCTTTGACTTCGCTGCGGCGGCCGAACAATGCATCGGCCTCATCGAAGAACAGGATTGTGCCGCCCTCCTCTGCCGCATCGAACAGCTTGCGCAGGTTTTTTTCCGTTTCGCCGATGTACTTGCTCACCACCGCAGAAAGGTCGATGCGATAGAGCGACAAACCCAATGCCTTCGCGATGACTTCCGCTGCCATGGTTTTGCCTGTGCCACTCTCGCCTGCGAACAACGCACTGATCGACAGGCCGCGATTCATACGCTCGCGGAAGCCCCAGTCGTCGTATACCGTGCTGCGCTGGTCAACTTGATCGGCGATCTGGTGCAGCAGGTTCGTTTCGTCGTCTGGCAGCTTGATGTCTTCCCAGCTCGCCTTGGGTTCGATGCGTTGAGCGAGTTGGTCCAGCGCCGGTCGCGTGCGTGCCAGCGCGCCTTCCCAAAGTGCATGGCCGAGCGTGTCGGCCTTTTGTTCCGCTGTGCCGAGTGCACTATGCGCGATCTGTTCGATCTTGCCGAGATTGAAATCAAAGTGTCCGGCGAGCTGTTGCGGATGATCACCCGCGCCTTCACCGAGCAGTCGCTGCCAGATCGTGCGCTGCTCGACCGCCGTGGGCTTGGCCACGTCGGTGCAAAGGGTGTTCGTCGCCGTGCCGCCCCATGGTTCGCGCGTGTCGACGAAAGTGAGCCCGCCGGTGCGGGCGAGAAAGCGCTTGGCCAGCGCGGTCCCGGCATCGCCGCGATCGAGATCGGTCGCGTCCATGTAGAGTGCAATCGGCAGCAACTGGCTCTCGCGTTGCCACAGGCGGATCAGTGTTTCCTGTTCTGCGATCGCGCTCGGCAAAAGCTCGGCCGAAAGCTTGTACGCCTGTGCTCCGAATGCGCTCGCCACCGCGAATGCGACGGCCTGCTTGCTGATGCTGTCAGTGCCGATCAGCTGCACTGCCGGTAGCGGTTCGCCCATGGGCACGTGGCGCAGGCTATCGATGATTCGATCGGCCACGGCCTGTTGTGAAGGCGGGAGCCCCGCCGCACTTAGAACGGTGAGCAGCGGTGTGAGCCGATCATCCAGATAGTTCATGCCTTTGACGAAGTTCACCACGCGTTCGTCAGCACTGAGCGCAGCACCACTCAAAGGTTGTGGGCCAGGCTGGTGAATATCGAGCAGGCGCCAGTAGCGCAGCGGGCGCTCTGGCGACAGCGCATCCCAGCTCGGCCGATCAAGCACGGCAAAGGCCAGCGCGAAGGTCGGCCATGGCTTGCTCGGATCGTGCTGCGCTTGTGCGCACAGCGTGGGCATGCGGGTATCCAGCTCCATGCAGATACACAGCAACAGCACGTCGCGCTCGAAATCGGAGAGACCAAGGCGCTGGGCAAGTAATACGAGTGCGGGAGTGAATGCCGTCGGTGGCGATGGCGCCGCAGGTGATGACGGCGAGGGCTTTGTATCGGATGTCGCAGCGCTGGTCCCAGCGCTGCCGGGTGCCGCCACTTCGAGGGCGATCGAGAGCTGTGCGGGTTGCGCGGTCTCGACAGGTGGTGCTGGCGGTGCCGACGCTTTTTGCGTGGCATGCTCGCCGAACATCCACATCAGCCATGACGCGTGCTTCACGTTGCCGCTTGGTACGGAAGGCGGCGCATTGACGACGGGCGCCGTCGCTGCGGCATTCGCCGCTGCGGTGTTTTGAGCGGTGACCGGCGGCACCTCGGTGCCCTGCTGTGCGGCCAGGCGTTGCAAGCGCGCACGCATGTCCGCCAGCGCGTCAGCCAGGTATTGATCGTTGGCGGCCTGCCACTGCGTTTGATCGCTCATGACACGACCACCTGCTGGTTGCTGGCGAACACCGGCGTGTTGCCGCTGAAATCGACCGGGATGCTGTCGGCGCCATCGACGCGCAAACGCACGGTGTAAGTACCCTTTGCGACATTCGGTATCTGGAACACGAGTGCCGTCGGCTGATGCGTATCAGCCGGGTTGGTGATGCTCTGCGGTGTCACCAGCTGATCGCCAAACAGCAGGAATACGCGCTGGCCGTCGCGAATGCGTGGCGTACTGGTGATGTTCAAGTTGAGCGTTCCCACCGCAGCGGTAAGCGGGCTCACTGTGATGACGGGCGCGAGCGCCAGCGGCAACTCGTTGCTGAGAAGTGCCGGCAGGCCGGTTTGCTGCTGCAGCAGCGCGATGGTGTAAATGCCGGGAGCCCAGCGCGATGGTGCATCAGGGTCAGTGCTGCTGTCGGCCAGATGCACCGTCAAGGTGCCTGTTGCAGCACCCGCCGTGGGCGCGATGTCGATCGGCGCATCCAGCCGCAGACTGCTGAAGCGCGCAAGCATGTTTGCGGCAGCAAGCTGACTACCGCTGAGCACGATGTCATCACCCAGCCGCGCCGCGGATTGCGAGTGCGGCAGGCTGAGTGAATCAAGCACCGGTGCAGCGGAAGCAATGATGATCGTGCCTTGATCCTGCGAACCACGCTTGAGCACGGGCAGGTTCGCACGTGCTGCAGCCTGGCTGTCGATCAGCACCACGGTGGCCTCGTACGCTGAAGACACGCGATAGTTGGTTTGAAACGCCGTCCACAGCTTGGAGAGTTCGTCCACGTTTTGCGGTAATGGGGTGAGCCGGATACGTTCGATCTGGGTGGCCAGATCATTGTTCGGCAGGGCGTTGCGAATGTCGTTGCTGTCCAGCACCGAACGATCGTGCAGCGTGCTCATCGCAGCGGCGAGCACCCGGTGACTCAGCGCGTCGGTATCCGTGTCGCCGCGACCGTAGGCAGTGATCAGATAGTGCAGGTTGAGAGCCAATGCCGGCGTCGCGGTCTCGCCGGAGCGCGTGCGTCCCGGCATGTCCATATTGCGCCAGGCGGCGTTATAGATGACCTGGTACAGGTACAGGTTGAGTTGCGCCTTGCTGATGCCTTTGCGGGCGATGTCGAGCGGCTGCAGCGTCACCTCCAGATCGCTGAGGTTACTGTCGAGCACCGGCATCTGCGCCAGCAGAAGGTTGCGCAGCGTGCAGGTCGCGGCGGCAATGGCAAGCGTGTTGCTCATGGCACCGCCTTGCCGCGCTCACGCAGATAGTCATCCAAGCTGCTGGGACGTGGTGCATCGTTGCGACGGGTCGGCGTCGTCGCGTTGTTCGGAGCCGCGCGTACTTCCAGGCGTCCAATGCTTACGTGAACAATGGGTTCGCTTTGTTCGGCTCGATGCTGGGTCGGTCCGACGGAGCGCAAGTGCATCGCTTCAGCGGCGCGCGCGGGCAAGTCGCCCAGGTTCTTTGTCGAAACGAAAACGGGCTTGGCCGGTGGCAGCAGGACGCCGGTGTCTGCGGGACGTGCCATGGCCGAAGCAGTCAGCGATTCACGAGCCACGCGAGACACGCGTGGTTGCACCGGTTCGCGTGGCGTGGCATTGAGGCGCGTGCGCTCCGTCGTCGTGGGCTGTGCCGTTCTGTCGACCGCAATGTCGGGCGAAGACGACGTTGTTTCGATGGCAGCCTGCGGCGCGACGCTGGACGTCGGTCGCTGCTTTGCATCGGGCTGCGATGGCTCGTGCTTGCGCGCAGCTTCATTCAACTGCGGCTCCGGCGCTGTCGGGCTGCGTTCGATGGCAGCGCCACGAAGGCCCGCTTCCGCCGCGTCCTGGGTCGCTCGCGCATTCCTTTGCTCCTCGAACGCACTCGTCTCAAACGTTGCCGGCATGATCGGGGCCGCCTGCGGCTCGAACAGCGACGGCAGCCGTGGCGCCAGCATCGCCTCGTTGCCAATCGCCTTCGCTGTGACGCGGTCGAGAAAGTCGTTCACGACACACATTGCTCAAGGTAGGCCTGTCGGCGTCGCGGGCTCAACGCCAGGATGTCGGCTTCAGACCAGTGGTAGACGCGCGCCAGCAGATCCACATCGCGCAGCGTGCGCAGCGCCCAGGCATGCAGCTCCTGCCACAGGAAGTGTGCGATATCGAACATGGGCTCCCAGCGATGCGAACAATCTGGACACGTGAAAGCGAGCTGCACATCGGCTTGCGGATCGGCAGCGGCCATCGCCAGAGCGATCTGCGCCTGCAGTTCGATGGGGAACGGTGTGCCCTGCCCGTTGCCGGATGGTCGAGATTCGATCTCGACGACGCAGCGCTTGAGCAGCATCTCGCGCGCCTGCAACGCATCCTTGCATCCTTCCAACGCCAGCAGGTCAGTACTGTCGGGTAGACGGAAGCGCACGACGCTGGACCGATCGTCCGATGCAAGTTCGAGCAAGGGCATCGCCTCGCTGATTTCCTGCACAGCAAGCAGATCACCGCAGTCGAACGCCGCCTCGACCATGGCCTGGCACTGCGGGCACCACGCGACAGTCTGCATCTGTGTGCCGAATAGCTGCGCACGCAGCCTCAGGAGCAACCTGTCGCGCTGGCCGAGTGGCAGCTTCGCCAACACTTCCGGCTGGCACTCATCGCAACTGATGCCGAGCAGCCACAGGCAGCTCGCGGCAGCGGAGCGTTCGGCGCCGCGCTCCCAAACCTGCAACAACTGCGAGGCCGTGGGCGTGTGCATGGCTTAGTTGGCCGGCACGGTGAAGCTGGGTTCGGTGGGTTCCTGCACGCTGGTGTCGCGCTCCCAACCCTCGTTCTCCAGCTTGATATGCTGGATCGCCACGGCGTTGGCGTTGGCGTCGAGATCCGGCATCGCCTGGAACTCCGATACCCAGCAGCGATAGATCTTGTAGGCGAGCGCGAGCTGACCGGCCTCGTTGTACACCTCCAGGATGATGTCCTTGCGGAAATCCTTGAGTGACACTTCGGCGCCCAGACCCGCACCATAGTTCCAGACCTTGTTCGCCCATTTCTCGAACTCGGTATCGTTGGTGACGCCACGCTCGACGGTAACGGCGTCGTACTCGGTGCGCCCCGGCGATTTTCGAGTGCTGCTGGGATCGCCGCCTTCGCGATGCTTTACCACCTCTGTGGTGCGCTTTAGCCCGGATACCTTGCTGACGCCGGCCACATAGCGGCCATCCCACTTCAACCGGAACTTGAAGTTCTTGTACGGATCGAAGCGCTGCGCGTTGACGCTGAACTGAGCCATGTCATTGTCCTCAGGTCTGGATCTGGCCGGCCATCTGCTGCAGCTGGATGACCACGAATTCGGCGGGCTTGAGCGGCGCGAAGCCGACCACGATGTTCACAATGCCCAGATCGATATCGTTCTGGGTGGTGGTCTCGCTGTCGCACTTGACGAAATACGCATCCGTCGGTGTCTTGCCCTGGAACGCCCCCTGGCGGAAGAGGTTCTGCATGAAGGCACCGACGTTGAGGCGGATCTGCGCCCACAACGGGTTGTCATTCGGCTCGAAAACCACCCATTGCGTGCCGCGGAACAAGCTCTCTTCGATGTACAGCGCGAGCCTGCGCACGGGTATGTATTTGTAGTCGTCGGCCAACAGGTCGGAGCCGCGCAAGGTGCGCGAACCCCACACCACCGGGCCGCTCAGCGGGAAGTTGCGCAGGCAGTTCACGCCGATCGGATTGAGCATGCCGTTTTCGGCATCGGTGAGCACCGTGGCCAGACCTTGCACACCGTTCAACGACGCATCGAGTCCCGCTGGCGCCTTCCAGACGCCGCGCTGGGTATCGGTGCGAGCCATCACGCCAGCCACGATGCCGCAGGGCACGAAGGTATCGAGCTGTCCCTGCCGCGCCGGATCGGATTCAATCACGCGCGGGAAAAACACTGCCGCATTGCGCGCGGGGACACCGAAGAGACCGAGCTCAGTCAACCCTGCGTTGTTGTTGGTGATTCCGTTGGCGGTGGCCCAGTCCTCTGGCGCGTCAACGATCAACAGGGCGCGCCGATCCACGCAGAACGCCATCGCGGCAACGTTCACGGCGACGCTTGTGTTCCCGGCACGAGTGTCTGGCGGTATGCACAGCAGGTTGAACAAATCCACCTTCAGCAGCGCATACATGCCGGTCTTCGCGTCCGAGTTTCCCAGGTAGTTGGAGTCCAGCAGCTTTGCGCCGTCCGAAGCCTGCCCTGCAGTCACCACGCCGGTCGAGGACGCATCCTGGTCCCAGACCGTTTTACCTGCCGGCGCATCGCCTGAAGCCGCCGGTACGGTGGTTGCCGGAAGCGTCAGCGTGGAAGCGACTCTCACGAAGTTGGAGCTGGCAGCCAGCACACGATCGACGCGGCGGGGGCTCTCCTTCACCGTCAGATTCAGGAATGTCTCCTGGGTGCCACTGACCATCTCACACACAGTGAGGTTGAATAGGTCGGCCGGTGTGAGGGTGGGGCCGAGGCTGGCGGCGACATCGACGAGATCGGGTGAGAAAGGTGCGACATTGATGTCGATGCGCGCTCGCAGATTGTTGCCCCACTTGCCCGCCGAAGCCGCCACCAGCGGAAGATTGGGAATGGCGATGGCGGCGTTCGCCAGACTTACGCCATCGCTCTCGTACAGTCGAACGATCACTGCCTGCGCACCGCCGTTGAGATAGAAATCGCGCACCGCATAGCCCATCGGGTAGTTCGCATCCAGCGCGCCGAACGCGCGCTCGAAATCACCGTAGCTGTTGATGACCAGCGGACCATCCGGATCGGAATCGATTGGCCCCATCAGCGCCCGGCCGATGAAGGCCGTGATCGACGTCGCCACGCCGGTGATGGTGCGAACACCGCTGGGAATTTCTTCGATATAGACGCCCGGATAACTGAGGGTGACTGGCATGGCTGTTTCCTCGGTGATGACAAAAGGCAATCAATGCAGCAGCGGACCGCCGGAACGATTGAGCGCATACAACACCGCGCCACCGGGCAGGTGCTCGCAGCGCAACTTGCCGTGTGTGACCAACTCGCCGAGTACGCGCTCGATCCGCTCGCGATCGGTTTCGTAACGCTGTTGGGGCAACCACCAGCTGACGATTCCATCGAGCGTATCGGCCGCTTCGGGGTGCTTTTGCAAATAGGCGAGCACAGCGGTCTCCACTTCGCGCAGGCGCGCCTCTTCTTTTCCTTGCCGATGCATGCGGCACCTCCGCGTCTACGCGGAAGCTGCAGGCAATACGCGTGCCACGTCCCCGCCGTGCGCAAGGGCTTCCGGTCGGGCTTCGTGCAGGAAGGTGGAGGAACGGTCGGGTCAAGCCTGACCCGGTTGCTTCAACGCCGCGGGAAGATGGGTACCCGGCAGACGTACCCGGCAAGCGGGCGACTACACACTGCCAACTACAAACTACCTACGGCTAGCGGCAATGAAAGTGCCGAGCCTCGATACCGTGCTTCTTCAACAGCTTGCCGAGCTGACGACGCTCGGTGCCGGAAAGCTTCGCGGCTTCGGTGATATTGCCGCCGGCACGCTGCATAAGGCTCAGCAGATAACCACGTTCGAAGGCGACAATGGCGTGGTTTTTTGCCACGATAAAGCGCAGATCGGTATCGTCATCCACAATACCATTCACGGATTCTTCTACTGACGAATCACCGTGACTTGCGACGGGCGCGGCGTCAGCGAGCTCGCCCAACGCCGCCAGATCAATCATGTCGCTGTCGGCGCGCAGATAAGCGCGCAGCACCACGTTCTCCAGCTCACGCACGTTGCCCGGCCAGTCGTGCGCAGCCATCGCGTGCAACGCCTCAGGCGACCAATGTTTGGTGGGCCCACCCAGGCGCTCGGCAGTGGCGGTGAGAAAATATTCAGCCAGAAGCTCCACGTCGCCGGTGCGTTCGCGTAACGGTGGCAAGCGGACGTGCAAGGCGTTGAGCCGGTATTGCAGGTCGCGACGGAACTGCCCCGTGGCTACCCGAGTCTCCAAGTGCGCATTGGTGGCGGCGATCACTCGCGCATTGGACACCCGCGCCGTACCGCAGCCCACTGGCCGGTATTCGTTATTTTCGAGAAAACGCAACAAGGTCACCTGCGCCTTGCTGGAAAGCGCATCGACCTCGTCGAAAAACAAGGTGCCGCCCCGCGCATGATCGATCAGGCCCGGTTGCGCGCTTTTGGCATCGGTATAGGCGCCGCGCTCGTGACCAAATAACTCGTTCTCGATCAGATTGTCCGGCAAGGCGCCGCAGTTCACTGGCACGAAGGGACGCTCTCGGCGTGCGCTGACATAGTGGATCTCGCGTGCGGCGAGCTCCTTGCCCGTGCCGGTCTCGCCTTCGATCAGCACCTGCACGTCGCAACTGGCGTAGCGTCGCAACTGCGTGCGCGCAAGCAGGAATGTTGTCGACTGGCCGAGCATCACCGGCATCGTCCCTTCCCCATCAGTCCGTCGGGCGGTCAGAGCAGGTCACCGCCGGCTATCCAGACTCGCCCGCTTGCAACGCAGGCGACGGATGGCGGTCGCAAGTATGCGCGCCCGCGCCCTGCAATTCCATCCGTATTTGACCATGGAAACTTACGTTGAGGCCATGCCGCGGCAATTTCCTACGTCCATGGTTAACGTTGCGTAATACGCTTTTAACAACCTCGCGTGAATACGTACCGCGTCTGCGACTTCGGCGGGACAGCCTGATCGCGCTCGACTACACGGATTCTCAATGGAAAGCGGCCGCACGCTCGTCGAGCCGGCCATTTGCACGACCGCACCGGCAGAGAAGCGCATCATGAGGCGATTTCAACTGGATGCCTGCTGATGACTTATTCCACCTTGATGGTTCACCTGGACCTTGGCGTTTCCAATGATGGGCTTCTTCATATCGCTGCCGATCTTGCAGCGCGTTTCAATGCACATGTCATCGGCATTGCTGCTTGCCAGCCGTTGCAGGTCAACTACGGCGACGGCTATATGTGCGGGGATCTGATCGAACAGGATCGCCTCGAGATAAGCAGAGAGACCACCCAGGCTGAAGCCGATTTTCGCGCAGCGTTGCACGGCATCGCTTCTCGTCTGGAATGGCGATCGACCGTGCTTCCCTCCTCGTTGGCGACCTACGTTGCTGAGCAGGCAGGCGCCGCCGATCTGCTCATCGTCGGCCCCGAAGAGAAAGGGCTGACACGCGATTTTTCCCGACGCGTGAATGTCGGCGAGCTGGTCATGCAAGTTGCGCGGCCCGTGCTGCTGGTGCCGCCAGGCATCAATCAACTGAACCTGGAAAATGTCGTGGTGGGATGGAAGGCGACCAGGGAATCGCGCCGCGCCATCAGCGACGCATTGCCGTTGCTGAAGCTGGCTGGGCACGTGACCGTGCTGGAGATTGCCGCAACCGAGGAGATCACCGAGGCCCACAATCGTCTCAAGGACGTTGTCGACTGGCTCGCGCGCCACGGTATTGCGGCCGAGCCCATGACCGCCGTTTCGCAGGGAGACGATGCCGCAGAACTTGACGCTATCGCGCAGGAAAAAGGCGCGGGGTTACTGGTGGCCGGGGCCTACGGACACAGTCGTCTGCGTGAATGGATGCTGGGCGGCGTGACGCGCGATCTCATGTTGCACCCAGCCCGTTGTGCGCTCGTTTCACATTGAGTGAATGAATGTGCCGACAACAGTCACCCACATCCACCGTGTCATGGCGGCAGGCACTCAGCGACCGAAGATGATTTCCTTGCCTTCGTGGTCGCGGTCCCAGCCGCGCAATTGATCGCGTATATGTGCGATGCCCTGGCGGCCGAGCGCGTTACGCTCTTCGTCGAGTACGTGGCCGTCGAGCAGCTCTGCCAGACGTTGCGCGGTGGGCAGCATGGCATCCCATGCATCCAGTGCCGGCAACGGACCGGGCAAGGTCATGAAGAAACTCACTCCGGGTGTGCGCAGCGCGTCCAGCCGGCCCAGATCGAAGTTGCCGGGCTTCAACATATTCGCCACGCTGAAGATCGGGCCAAGTTCGCGCTTGCCGTCGAGCAGGCGGTGATAGATACCCATGTCGCCGAACTCGAGGCCGGCCTTTTCGGCGGCTACCACCAGGTCCGGGCCATTGAAGTGCACGCCTTCGCGCGCCACCACAAACAGCGTGACGATACGCTCCACCGGCAACTGCGCCGGACGCCGGCCCAGGTCCGAGCGTGGCGGGATCCTGGGTGCTGGAGGTGCGACCGGAGCCGTGGCAGCGGGTGTCTCGAAGGAGCCGGCCTGCGTGCTCGGTTCGCTATGCGCAGGTGCACGCAAGGCATCGACAATGGACGCCGCATGGCCGGCAAGCTTGGGCTGTGCCGGCCTGGCGGGGGCACGTTCACCGGAGAGCGTGGCACCCAGGCGTTCAAGCTCTTCGCGCAAACCAACATCCAGTTCGCCCTGCTGCGGTTGCACAGCGCCCGGATGGCTTTCGCCTGGCGGCGAATCAAACACGCTGAAGGCAGGATCATCGGCAAGGCTGGACCCGCCGAGGGTGGGCTCGCGGCGCTCGCCTCCATGTGGACGCTCGCCCCCATGCGGCTGATCGGGAACCAGCCGTCGCCTGCCCTGTTCTTTCTTCGGCTGACCAAACAGCCAGAGCAGTGCCAACACGATCAGACCGACAATGAGCAAAGGAATACCCACATTGGGATTCCAGGCGAAGGCGAGCACAGGTTGCGACGTCATCATCATGGGGTCCTCAGGCAGCTCCTGCCAGTTTAGCCGCTTCGGCCAGATCCACCTGCACCAGACGCGATACGCCTGGCTCGTTCATGGTCACGCCGCACAACTGGGTAGCCGCTTCCATCGTGGCCTTGTTGTGGCTGATGAAGATGAATTGCACTTTTTCGCTCATCTCCCTGACCAGGCTGGAGAAGCGTCCGACGTTCGCTTCGTCCAGCGGCGCATCGACCTCGTCCAGCAGACAGAACGGTGCGGGATTGAGGCCAAAGATGGCGAACACCAGTGATACCGCGGTGAGCGCCTTCTCGCCGCCGGACAGCAACGTGATATTAGAAATGCGCTTGCCCGGCGGGCGCGCCATGATCGACACGCCGGTGTTGAGCAGATCGTCGCCGGTCAGTTCCAGATAGGCGTGGCCGCCACCGAACAGCCGCGGGAACAACTCCTGCACACCGGCGTTGACCTTGTCGAAGGTTTCCTTGAAACGCTGGCGGGTCTCGCGATCGATCTTCTTGATCGCGCCTTCCAGCGTCTCCATCGCGCTGACCAAGTCGGCCAGCTGGTTGTCCAGGTAGGTCTTGCGCTCGCTCTGTTCGGCGTGCTCCTGGATCGCGGCGAGATTGACGGGCTCCAGCCGCGCGATCTTCTGCGCGAGATCGACGAGCTGTTGACGCCACTGCCCGGCGTCGATGTTCTCGGCCAGCTCGGCCAGCAGCGTTTCCAGCTCGAGACCTGAAGCGGCAATCGCCTGAGCCAGCTGTTCGGCGCGAAGCTGCAGCGCTTGTGCAGCAAGGCGTTTCTCGGACAGGTTTTCGCGCAGCGCGGACAGGCCCTGCTCCGTCAGATGACGTTGTTGCTCCAGCTTGCGGAATTCGAGATCGCAGTCTTCCAGAGAACGCCGCGCTTCGACAAGCTGTTTGTCGATCAGCAGGCGTTGATCCAGATAAGTCTGGCGCTCACTCTCCAGTTCAGCGATCGGATCGGAGCCCGCCGCGAGCTGCTCGGCGATCTCCGTGCGACGCGCTTCGATCTGGCGTAGTTGCGCATCCATGCGGCCCAGCGCCTGCTCCAGCGAAGCGAGCGATGAACGCTTTGACTCCAGCCCCAAGGCCAGTGAGTGCGATTGATCGGCGGCCTCACGCGCGTTCATGCGCGCTTCCTCGCGCGCCTCGAGCAGCGCGCGGCGTTCGTTTTCGAGTTCGCGGCGCTGATCTTCCAGATCGCCCATCAGGCCGACCGATTCATCCAGCCGCGCACGCGCCTCGCGTGCCTGGCTCTGCATGTCGTCGAGCTGGGTGGCCAGATCGTTCAGTTCGCCAGTGACTTTCTCGGCGCGGGCACGGGCGGTTTCCAGCTTGCCGCGATGACTCTGCAGCTGGCCGGCCAGTTCGGACTGGCGACGATGCGCGTTGTACAGCTCGCGCTGGGCGTCGTCGCGCGCACGTTCGGCCTCGAACTTGGCGGTGCGCAGCGTGTCGAGTTGCTCGCTGGATGCCTCCAGTTGTGCTTCCAGCGCGTCGATCTGTTCGGCCAGCATGCGGATCTCGCGCTCACGCGCCAGCACGCCAACCTGGCTGCCCTGGGCACGACGCACGCGCGCCCAACCCGGGCCCAGCCATTCGCCGCTACGAGTGATCACCGACTGATACGGCGCCAGCGCGGATAGCGAAGCCACTCGTTGATGTGCTTCGTCGAGCGACTCAGCCGTCAACACATGCCCGAGGATGGCCATCGCGGCGGCGGGTCCGCGCACATGCGCGGCCAGCGTGCCGGCCGTATTGGCGCCACCGTCGGCTGCATCGAGCAACGCGACATCGGCGTTGTCCAGCGCACCGAATTCGGCCGCCAGGGTATGCGAACCGTCTACCAGCACGCTGTCCAGGAAACCGCTCAAGGCCGTTTCCACTGAAGTTTCCCAACCGGCTTCCACCTGCAGCGATTCACCGAGGCGACGCGACTTGTCCAGCCCGAGTCGGGCCAGCCAGCCGCTGGCGGCGCTTTCTTCCTGGCCGAGCGCGGCGTGCTGCAGCGCTTCCAGTGACGCATGCCGACCGCGTGCGGCCTGCAACTGCTGACGAGCTTCGTTCAGCGCCGACTGCACCTGGCGCTCTTCGTCCTGCACTTTCTCGTGGGTGATCTTGTGCTGGTCGAGCAGGCCGCCGAGCGTTTCGACGCGCTCGCGCTGAGTGTCGTGTTCGCCATGCAGTTGCTCGCCGGCGGCGTCCAGCGCGGCCACGTCGGTGGTCTTCTGTTCGGCTTCCAGCGCCTCGCGACGGCGAGACAGATCGATGCCCTGGCGATCCAGATAGTTGAGCTTGGTGCGTTCCACTTCCGCGGCACGGCTGGATTCGCCGGCATTGCGGGTGTGGCTGTCCCAGCGCTGCTGCCAGTCAGCCAGCTTTGTCTCGGTGTCGCGTTGAGCTTCGGCGGTATCGTCCTGCAGCTGCTGCAGCGCTTCGAGTTTCGGCTCGCCTTCGGCCAGCGCCATGCGCAACGTTTCGATCTGCTGACTGTCGGTGGCGATGTGCGCGGCCAGTTCGGCATGCTCGCGCTCGGCTTCGCCGTGGGCGCGCTGCAGACGATCGGCCGTCTCACGGTTGTGGCGCACCTGCTGTTCGACCCGGGCGATCTCGGCGCCGACCTTGTAGACCTCGGCCTGCACAGAGTTCAGATGTTCGCTGGCGTCCACGTGGCGCTCGCGCATGCTCTCCAGCTGCGCCTCGGTCTGGCGCTGACTGGCCAGCTGCTTCTCGATCTCGATCTCGGCGGCGGACAGGCCCGCACCTTCGCCATCCTGCTGGCTCTTCAGGCCGCGGTATTCCAATGCGCGAAGTTCCGCTTCTTTGCGCGTCTGTTCTTCTTTCAGTGCCTTCCAGCGTTCGGCCGCGCGGGCCTGGCGGTTGAGATGATCGAGCTGCTTGTCCACCTCGTCGCGCACGTCGCGCACGCGGTCGAGGTTTTCGCGGGTCGCCTTGATGCGGCTTTCGGTTTCCTTGCGGCGCTCCTTGTACTTGGAGATGCCGGCGGCTTCTTCCAGATGCGTGCGCAGTTCTTCCGGATGCGCCTCGATGATCTGGCTGATCATGCCCTGCTCGATGATCGAGTAGCTGCGCGGACCCAGACCAGTGCCGAGGAACAGGTCGGTGATGTCGCGGCGCCGGCAGCGCGCGCCATTCAGGAAATACGCGGACTGGCCGTCGCGGGTGACCTGGCGTTTCACCGAAATTTCGGCGTACTGGCCGTACTCGCCCTGGATCGTGCCGTCGCTGTTGTCGAAGATCAGCTCGACCGTCGCCTGCCCCACCGGCTTGCGTGAATTGGAGCCGGAGAAGATCACGTCGGTGAGCGAATCGCCGCGCAGGCGGCTGGCGGCGCTCTCGCCCATGACCCAGCGGATCGCATCGATGATGTTGGATTTGCCGCAACCGTTAGGCCCGACCACGCCGATCATGTTGCTCGGCAGGTGCAGGGTGGTCGGATCCACGAAGGACTTGAAACCGGCGAGTTTGATGGTGCTTAGGCGCATGCGGACATCAGTGGGTTTCGATGAGGTGTTGGGGGTAACGCCCGTGCATTCGGGCGACACGGCACTGTGCCAAACGTGGGGCCCAGCTGCAATGCGTTACGGAATGAAGATATCACTTCAAGAATGAAGTTTATGTAACTGTTATTACTGATTATTCGCCGGAACGGGCATCAATCGACAGCGCATGGATGCCGTTATCCATCAATCCTTCCACCGCCGCGTACACCATGCGGTGGCGTTTCAGCGGCGTTTGCCCGGCAAACGCGGCGCTGACAATGCGTACGTGGAAGTGCCCCTTGCCCTCACCCGCGTGACCAGCATGCTTGTGGCCTTCGTCCAGCACTTCGAGCTCGCTCGGTGCAAACGCAGCCTGCAGGCGCTCACGAATCTGCTCGAGCATCGGTTGTGCGGCCATAACCTTGCTCATGCCGTCGGCAGGACTTTGCGGAATGGCTTGACCGTGGTTTCACGGTAGACGCCGGCGTCGATATAGGGATCGGTTGCGGCCCAGCTTTCTGCGTCCGACAGCGACGCGAATTCGGCCACGATCAGGCTGCCGGTGAAACCGGCCGGACCCGGGTCCTCGGCGTCGATCGCAGGAAACGGGCCGGCCACAAGCAGGCGGCCTTCGTCCTGCAACTGCTGCAGGCGGGCCACATGCGCTGGCCGCGCCGCTTTGCGTGCTTCCAGCGAATTCGGGTGGTCGGTGCCGATGATCGTGTACCACATGGCTCAGGCCTCCGGGCGCATGTAGGGGAACAGCAGCACGTCACGGATCGATGCCGAGTCAGTCAGCAGCATCACCAGACGATCGATGCCGATGCCGAGGCCGCCAGTCGGCGGCAGGCCGACTTCCAGCGCACGGATATAGTCGGCGTCGAAGTGCATCGCCTCGTCATCGCCAGCATCCTTCGCATCGACCTGCGCCTGGAAACGCGCGGCCTGATCTTCCGGATCGTTCAATTCGGAGAAGCCATTGGCGATCTCCTTGCCGTTGACGAACAACTCGAAGCGATCGGTGATGCCCTTGTCGGTATCGCTTTCACGCGCGAGCGGCGACACCTCGACCGGATGGTCAGTGATGAAGGTCGGCTGGATCAGCGTGTGCTCGACCGTCTTCTCGAAGATTTCCAGCAGCAACTTGCCCCAGCCATAACCGGGTTTGACCTGCGCGTGCAGACGTCGCGCGTGCGCAGCCATCGCCTCACGGTCACGCAATTCTTCGCGACAGATCTCCGGGTTGTGCTCGAGCACCGCGTCTTCCATGCGCCAGCGCCGGAACGCAGGACCCACGTCGATTGCAGCACCGTCCCAGGTCAGTTCGGTGGTTCCCAGCACGCTTTGCGCGGTATCGCGAATCACCGCCTCGGTGAGATCCATGATCTCGTGATACGTGGCATAGGCCTGATACAGCTCCAGCATCGTGAATTCAGGGTTGTGCCGGGTCGACACACCCTCGTTGCGGAAGTTGCGGTTGATTTCGTAGACGCGATCGAAACCGCCGACCACCAATCGCTTCAGATACAGCTCTGGGGCCACGCGCAGGTAGAGATCCATATCCAGCGCGTTGTGATGCGTCACGAACGGTCGCGCGGTGGCGCCACCGGGGATGACGTGCATCATCGGCGTTTCCACTTCCATGAAGCGGCGCGTCGGTGCTTCCAGCCACTGACGCATGAAGCCGATGATCTTCGAACGCAGCGCGAACGTGCGGCGCGCCGGCTCGGTGACGATCAGGTCCACATAGCGCTGGCGATAGCGCTGCTCCACGTCGGCCAGACCATGGAATTTGTCCGGCAGCGGACGCAGGCTCTTGGTCAGCAAGCGCAAGTTATCGACGCGCACCGAAAGCTCACCGGTCTTGGTGCGCATCAGCACGCCTTCAGCGCCCACGATGTCGCCGACATCCCAGCCTTTGAACGCCTCGTAGACTTCGCCCAGCGTGCCCTGATGGATGAACAGCTGGATGCGCCCGCTGAAATCCTGAAGTTGCACGAAACTGACCTTGCCTTGCACGCGCTTCAGCACGATGCGGCCTGCCATTTTCACGCGACGTGCAGCGGCTTCGATCGCTTCGGCCGTCAGCACGTCCTTGTCGGCAAACTCGGTTTGCAGATCACCGGCAAAACTGTCCACCTTGAAGTCGTTCGGAAACGCGATGCCTTGCCCGCGCAACGCGTTCAATTTTTCACGACGCTCGGCGATCAGTTTGTTTTCGTCTTGCACCGGTTCGTTGGTGTCGATGGCGGGCGTGGCGTTATCACTGGTCATGCGTATTTCCGGTTAGCGGTGGCGTTGCAAAGCTCGCGCAGATCAGGCTGCGCCAAATCCCCTTCCCGTCATTCCTGCGGAAGCAGGAACCCAGTGTTCTCAGACTAGAGGGGCCTGGATCCCTGCCCTCGCCCCTTTTTCCGGGGTTCGCAGGGATGACGATCTTGCTTAGGTGGCGATGTTGCTCATCAGGCGTCGATGCGTTTCGAACCCGCTTCGAGGCCCGATTTCAAACTGGCTTCAATGAATTCATCCAGATCACCGTCCAGCACCTTCTGTGTATCCGTGCGTTCAATACCGGTGCGCAGATCCTTGATGCGGCTCTGATCAAGCACGTAATTGCGGATCTGGCTGCCCCAGCCAATGTCGGACTTGGTCGCTTCCAGTGCGTCCCGCTCGACATTGCGCTTCTGCACTTCCAGCTCATACAGCTTGGCTGCCAGCATCTTCATCGCGGTATCGCGGTTCTGGTGCTGGCTGCGGCCAGTCTGGCAGGCCACGACGGTATTGGTCGGGATGTGCGTGATGCGTACGGCGGATTCGGTCTTGTTGACGTGCTGGCCACCGGCGCCGGACGAACGGTATACATCCGTTCGCAGGTCGGCCGGATTGATCTCGATATCGATGTCGTCATCGACTTCCGGCGACACGAATACCGACGTGAAGCTGGTATGCCGGCGATTGTCCGAATCGAACGGGCTCTTGCGCACCAAACGGTGCACGCCGATCTCGGTCTTCAGCCAGCCGTAGGCGTAGTCGCCCTCGACGCGGAATGTGGCGGATTTGATCCCGGCCACTTCGCCGCCGCTGACTTCCATCAGCTCGGTCTTCCAGCCGCGCGATTCGCACCAGCGCAGGTACATGCGCAACAACATTTCCGCCCAGTCCTGCGCCTCGGTACCGCCCGCACCGGCCTGGATGTCGACGAACGCGTTGGTGGCGTCCATCTTGCCGGAGAACATGCGCTGGAATTCCAGCTTGCCCACCTGCGCTTCGAGCTTGGCCAGATCGCTGATCACCGAGTTGACGGTGTCCTCATCGCCATCGGCGACGGCCATTTCCAGCAGATCGCCAGCGTCAGTGAGCCCGGCGGTCAGCGTTTCGATGCCATTGACGATGGTATGCAGGCGGGCGCGTTCACGGCCCAGCTCCTGCGCGCGCGGCGGATCGTCCCAGATGGTGGGGCTTTCCAGTTCGCGGCCTACTTCTTCCAGACGTTCGCTTTTTGTAGCGTAGTCAAAGATACCCCCTAAGCGACTCGACGCGGCCCCTGAGGTCCGCGATCTGCGCAAGGATCGGATTGATTTCGATCATGGTTCAGCCAGTTGAAGTTGCGGGCGGCGCAAGGCACCGTCGGTAAATAGCTATACAGGATAGCAAACAGGTCAAGTCAATGCGTGGCTGTGCACCCCGCGCACCGCCCGGCCGGAGGGGTCGGCGGCGTTCGCAAACGCCGGATCCCAGGCCAGCGCGGCCGGTGAAGAGCAGGCAATCGACTTACCGCCCGGCACGGTGGCCGCGCAGGCCTCGCCCGGAAAATGCTCTTCGAAGATGCGCCGGTACAGGTAGGCCTCCTTGGTCGCCGGTGTGTTGAACGGGTAGCGCGCGGCAGCCGCGGAAAATTCACGATCGCTGATCGCCTGCTCCGCATGCGCCTTCAGCCCATCGATCCAGCCATAGCCGACACCGTCGCTGAACTGCTCCTTCTGCCGCCACAGGATGGCGTCGGGTATAGATCTCGCCGTTTACCGCCAGCGCCAGTTCGCCATCGCGCGAGCGCAGCGGCTGCGCGCCGCTGGCCGGGTCGACGATGGCCAGCCGCTCGTGCACCAGGATCACCCCGGCATCGACGAACACGCCGCTCCAGTCCGGCCCGCGATGACGCTGGCGTTGCGACAGCTCCAGCGCCTGTCGGCGCAACGCGGCCAGGTCGTCGCCTGGCAGAAGATCGAATATCCCGAAAATCGAACACATGGCCTGTCCCCTCGTCGTTGAATAAAAAAGCGGTGACGCAGAAACGAAGAAGGCCCGCACTGGGCGGGCCTTCTTCGCGTGTTTCGGAAACTTGAAGCTACGCGTAGGCCCGCCAGAAGTTGGCGTTATTGTTCGCGCGATTGTTATTGTTACCAGCCAGGTTATTGCCAGCCAGCACAAGGCTCCGCGCGGAAAGCGCGGTAACGGTCTGTGAGCTGGCAATCATGGGATGCATGCGCCGACTAGAACAGATTGGACGTCCATCCGCAAGTAGCCCGGAAGGATGCGCCGTCAGGCCGCTGATTCGGTGATCCAGCGCTTCGCTTCGTCCTGTTCACTCAGATGGAACAGCCGGATCTCAGCGGGGATCATGAAGCTCATCGCCGAGGTGGTCGCGCGCAACCATGGCACGTCGCTCACCAGCGCCACCCGATCCCAGCCGCTGAAATGGCGCATGCCCATCTTGGCGTCGTCCCACATGGCACCGGGATCGAACCCGGTGAAATCCGCGGCGGTGATATAGAGCACACGCAACTTCCGATTGAGCGCAAATGCCGCCTCGACATCCGGCACGATCACACGTTCGTAGTCAGCGGCGGTGACCTGGCCGTGGGCACGAAAACCCAACGTGCCGGCTGGCAATCCTTCGATCTGTTCGATCATGGCAATCTCCTTTGCGGACAGGTGGAGCCACAGTCTGAATCTGACGCTGTGAACACTATGCGAGCTCACCCATAAGCGCAGCTAGCCTCAAACCTGTGGGAGCGACTTCAGTCGCGATAGCTTTTGCTCCAGACCCGCCAAGAGCATCGCGACTGAAGTCGCTCCCACAAGGGATGGCTCAGGTCGGCTCGATGTGCCGCAGCAGCAGGCGCGGGCTTTCACGTCCTTGCCAGTCGTTGATGCCCAGTTCGTAGACGGCGCGTAATCGGGGCGGCGGCGGTTGACCGTGATACGCGTTGAACATCACCGCATCGTGCAATGAGCCATCGCGCGGATCGCGCAGTTGCAGACGCAGATGGCGCTCGGCCATCACCTTCCAGCTGGTGCACTCGAACAGGTTGTCGAACAGTGGCTCGGGAAACGCCTGCCCCCACGGCCCGGCGTGGCGCAGCTGCCGGGCCAGTGCCAGCGACGCGGCACCCGGTGGCAGCTCGCCGTCGGTGTAGAGCACCGCCTGCAATCTTTCTGCGTCGATCAGTTCGCGCGCGATCGCGTCGAACGCCGCGGCAAAACGCGGATAGTCACGGGTTTTCAGGCTCAGTCCTGCTGCCATCGCATGGCCACCAAAGCGCTCGATCAATCCGGGCTGTCGCGCGTCTATCGTGGCCAGCGCATCGCGGATATGGAAACCCGAGATCGAGCGCGCCGATCCGCGCAGGTCGTCGGGGTTGTCCTCGCTAGCCGGTGCAAACGCGATCACCGGACGATGCAGGCGATCCTTCACCTTGGACGCGACCAGACCCACGATGCCGGCATGCCAGGACGGCTCGTACAGCGCCACGCCTACGGCATCGGTATACGCCGCTCCGGCTACGATCAACTCCGCCTCGGCCACCATCGAGGCTTGCATATCGCGGCGTTCCAGGTTGATCGCGTTGAGCTCACCGGCATAGCCGCGTGCCCGCATCGCGTCGTCGGTGAGCAGGCATTCGACACCCAGGCGCATGTCTTCCAGCCGTCCGGCCGCGTTCAAACGTGGGCCGACCGCGTAGCCGAGATCGCTGGCGCATAACGTCGCCACACTGCGCTTGCCGGCTTCGACCAGCGCAATGATGCCGGCACAGGCACGACCGCTGCGGATACGTTGCAGCCCAGCTTCGACCAGCACGCGATTGTTGAAATCCAGCGGGACGAGATCGGCCACCGTGCCCAACGCCACCAGGTCGAGCAGCACAGACAGATCCGGCTCGCTGCCGCTGGCAAAAGCAGCTTGCTCGCGCAACTGTGCGCGCAGCGCCAGCAGCAGGTAGAACATCACGCCCACGCCGGCCAGCGCCTTGCTGGGAAACGCTTTATTCAAGCGCGCATCGTACGCGCAAAGATCGCAAGGTGGGCTTGCATGCCCGCAGCTTTCAAGATCGACCAGATTGGGGTTGACCATCGCATCGCATGCCGGCAACTGCTCGCCAGGCAGGTGATGGTCGGTAACGATGACGCGGATGCCGTGCGCCTTGGCGGCAGCCACGCCCGCCACACTGGCGACACCGTTGTCGACAGTGACGATCAACTGCGGCTTCGGCTGCATCGATTCGACGAATGCCGGGCTGAGCCCGTAGCCGTGGACGAAGCGATTGGGTATCGCATAACTGACTCGCTTGGCTCCGAGTAGTCGCAACCCACGCACGGCCACGGCGGTGCCGGTAGCACCATCACAGTCGTAGTCGCCGGCGACGAGGATCGTCCAGTCATCTCGAATCGCTTCGATCAGCAGCGCGACGGCCTGCGCCATTCCACCCAACGTCTGCGGCGACAACATGCGCGCCAGCCGATGTTCGATCTGCGCCGGACCGAGTACGCCGCGCGCGGCGTACACCTGCTGCAGCACCGGATGCACCGAGTCGGGCCAGCCACTGGGTGTGCCCCTGGAATCGCGCCTGCGCAACTGCAGCGTGCTCGATGGCGGCGTAGTCAACGGCCCGCCTCACGCCAGAAGCGCCAGCGATGCCACGGCTTGCGCAGCCATCGCTCACCGCTGGCGAAATGCAGGCCGACCGATTGTCGAGCCAGCAACGCGTTCAACGTCGGCCACCAGCGAAATTCGATGTCGCTGGCAGGAAGATCCTGCAGATCGATCAGCCAACCTGCCACCGCAGCGTTGATCGCTTCAGGAGTCCGCGCTTGCAGCGTGACACCGGCGCGCTTGGCCAAAGCGCTCAGCAGCAGATCATCGCTGACCACACCGCTCAGATCACTGTGGACACGGTCGGGCAAGCTACCACCGCCCCACAGCCACAGACTGTTGATCGGCGCCAGACCACGTGCCCGCCGTTCGGCATTCAGCGGATGCTGATGCAGCAGCACCTGGATTTCGTTCAGCAGGACGCGCCACCTGCGCCCTTCCGCGCCCTGCGGCAGATGCTGCGACAGATCCTCGCCCAACGCCTGTTCGGGTGCAGCGAAGATCGGCAGTGGACTGTTCAGCGGCAGTCGCAGATGCCAGCGATCCGGTGTGGAAATTTCCAGTTGCAGGCCAGCTTCGTCGAATACCGGCCGCAGCGGTTCGGCCAACGCATGGGCATCAGCCATCTCCAACTGCAGCTGACCACAAGCCAGCAATCGCACACCGTTCATATCCGGCTGCACCCAGGCGGGATCGGCCGACAGCCAGGTGAAGCCGGTAGCGTCTGCGGCGATGTATTCGCGAGTGAGCGCGGCCGCCGGCAGATTCGCGTCGACACCCTGGAAATAATCACCCAATCCAGCCAGATAACCGGCGGTACCCGAGGCAAGCCGATCGGCACGAGCCAGCAACTGACGCAGCGGATGGTCAGCTTCAAAATGCGCCAGCGCAGGCAGCCACAGTTGCAGCGATCGCTCCGGCTTGGTGCTCATGGCTGTCTCTACGCTTCCAGTCGTTCGTACAATTCCAGCCACTCTGCATCCAGCGCTTCTTTCTCGCGGCGCAGCTCGGTCTGGCGTTGCCCCAGCCGCATCATTTCCTGGGTGGGCCCGTTGTACGTGGCTGGATCAGCCAGCTGGGCCTCCAGCGCTGCCAGTTCGGCGTCGATGGTGGCGGTGCGCGTTTCGATCCGTTTCACTCGCTGGCGCGAGGTTTTCTCGTTCTCGCGCTGGGCGGCGGCATTGCGGCGGCGTTCCTCAGGCGATACTTCCGGCTCGACCTTGACCGGCGGCTTGAATGCGGGCTTCGCCGCGGCCGACCCAGCCTTGGCGGCTTTCTTGTTCGCCGCACCGCGCGTCCGCAGCCATTTCGCGTAGTCGTCGAGGTCGCCGTCGAAACTTTCCACCACACCGTCGGCCACACGCCAGAAACTATCGCAGACCATGCCGAGCAGATGGCGGTCATGCGATACCAGCACCAGAGCACCGTCGAAGTCGGCCAAGGCATCGGCCAGCGCCTCGCGCATGTCGAGGTCCAAATGGTTGGTCGGTTCGTCGAGCAGCAGCAGGTTCGGCTTGTCCCAGGCGATCAGCGCCAGCGCGAGCCGCGCCCGCTCGCCGCCGGAGAAACCATCCACCGATTCGAATGCGCGGTCACCGGCAAAATTCCAGGTGCCGAGAAAATCGCGCATGACCTGGATGGCCACGCCCGGCGCCTTGTCCTGCAAATGATCGAGCGGGCTGGTGCCTTCGCGCAGGCTTTCCACCGTGTGCTGGGCGAAGTAGCCGATCTTCAGGTCCTTGTGCGACTTGCGGATGCCGGCCAGCGGTTCAAGTTCCCCCACCAGGGTCTTCACCAAGGTGGATTTACCGGCACCATTGGGACCAAGTAGACCGATCCGATCGCCCGCTTCGAGACTGAAGCGAACGTCGCGCAGAATGATGTTGGGTTCACCACCGTCCGTCGGATAGCCGGCCGTGATGTCTTCCAGCTGCAGCATGGAATCGGGCAGACGCCCCGGCACCGGGAACTGGAAACTAAAGGGCCGCTCGGCGCGCACCGCCTCGGTACCGGCCATCTTTTCCAGCCGCTTCATGCGCGACTGTGCCTGCTTGGCCTTGCTGGCCTTGGCCTTGAATCGATCGACGAAGGACTGCAGGTGCGCCCGCTCGGCCTGCTCGCGCTCGTGCGAAATCTGTTGCTGACGCAGATGCTCGGCACGTTGGCGCTCGAACGCGCTGTAGTTGCCGGTGTACATCTTCGCCTTGCCGTCATTGAGGTGCATGGTGTGCGTGATCACGCCATCGAGGAACTCGCGATCGTGCGAAATGATCAGCAAGGTGCCCTGATAGCGACGCAGCCACTCTTCCAGCCACAGCACCGCATCCAGATCGAGATGGTTGGTGGGCTCATCCAGCAGCAGCAGTTCGGACGGCGCCATCAAGGCACGCGCCAGGTTCAAGCGCACGCGCCAGCCGCCGGAGAACTCGTGTACTGCACGCTCATGCGTTTCGGGCGAAAACCCCAGCCCGTGCAGCAACCGACCGGCGCGGGCGCGGGCATCGTAGCCGTGCAACTCCTCGATGCGGTGATGTGCGCGGGCCATCGCCTCGGTATCGCCGCGTGCATCGGCGTCGTTTTCTTCCAGCAGCACGGCGGCAAGCTCTTCGTCGCCGCCCAGCACGTAGTCGATCGCGGCATCCGGCAGCGCCGGGGTTTCCTGCGCCACCGAGGCCAGCCGCAGCTTGGACGGCATATCCAGCTCGCCGGCATCACCCTCCAGCTTGCCCTGCAAGGCGGCAAACAGGCTGGATTTTCCGCAGCCGTTACGGCCGATCACGCCAAGGCGCCAGCCGCTCTGAATCACCAGGTCGATATCGGAAAGCAGCAGGCGTGTGCCACGGCGCAACGCAAAGTGTCTGAAAGCAATCATTACGAGGAAAAGTGTCCAAACCGGGCGAACAGCCGCCCGCAGCCCCCCATGATAGCCGTCATCGCGGTATTCTCGATGAGCCGGATGGTTGCGCCCGGGTCAGGCCGAATGTCCATTCCGTCGCAATCGGTGTAAACCGGCGCCACGTAATCGACACTCTGCTTGCCGCGTTGTGGCGTAGCATGGGTGCTTCTGCTACAACGACACCGCACACAGCCTTGTCTGGAGAGGGGAGCCATGGTTAAGTTCACAAGCAGTTTGCCGATCATCGTCATGTTGGTCGCTACCGCTGGTTTTGTCGCGCCGCAGGTGGCTAGCGCGACCGGAGACACCCTGCTGGTGCATCGCGTGCAGGAAGAAAACAGCATGAACCTGCCCAGCCGTGGCGAGAGCATGGCCGCGGTCGAAAAAACCTACGGCGCACCCTTGCGCAAATTGTCGCCGGCTGGCGGTGATACGGCGAAGCATCCGCAGATCAACCGTTGGGAGTACTCCACATTCATTGTGTATTTCGAGCACAGTCATGTGATTCACTCCGTGCTCAACACGCCGGCTGGCAACAACACGAATCCGACAGCCGTCAACTGACCGGTTTGAGCTGAATCGATTTTCCGACCGCGCGGCCTGTGGCGACACAGGCCGCGTTTTTGTGTGCGGAACGAAAACCTCGTCGTACAATTCGCCGTTCTGCGCCCGACCTGGCGCCCTCGTGCCCCCCGAGATATTCCATGACCGTCCACTCTCTACGCCTGCCGGCGGAATGGGAACCGCAGGCCGCGGTGCTGATCGCCTGGCCACACGCCGACACCGACTGGGCCGAACGCCTGGCCGAAGTGGAGACCACCTATGTGGCCCTGGCTGCTGCCGTCACGCGTTTCCAGCGCCTGATCATCGTGGTAGCCGACAGCGCGCTGCGGGTGCATGCAGAGGCCCAGCTGAGCAAGGCCGCCGTCGATCTGGCGAAAGTCCGCTTCGTCGAATTGCCGTATGACGACACCTGGCTGCGCGACTCCGGCCCGATCACGCTGAAGGCCGGCGACAACCAGTTCCAGCTGACCGATTTCCGCTTCACCGGCTGGGGCGGCAAGTTCGGTGCCGAACAGGATGATGCCCTGATTGCCGGGCTGGTCGAAGCCGGCGTGTTTGGCCACGCCGACCATCAGCGCATCGACTGGGCGCTGGAAGGCGGCGGCATCGAGAGCGACGGCGAAGGCACTGTACTCACCACTTGGCGTTGCCTCGTCCAGCGCCATCCCGAGCAGTCACGTGAAGAGATGAGCCGCATCCTGCGCGACAGCCTGCACGCCTCACGTGTGCTGTGGCTGGACTATGGTTATCTCGAAGGCGACGACACCGACGCCCATATCGACACGCTGGCGCGCTTCGCACCGGGTGAGCGCATCGTGTTCCAGGCCTGCGACGATGTCAGCGATCCGCATCACGATGAGCTGCAGCGCATGGGCCAGGAGCTGGCAGCGCTGCGTACCGTCGATGGCCGGCCCTATCAGCTGTATCCGTTGCCCTGGGCGAAACCCATCCTCGACCAGGGCCGGCGCCTCGCCGCCTCATACGCGAACTATTTGATCGTCAACGGTGCCGTGCTGGTACCGGCCTATGGCGACAAGGCCGACGACGAAGCCGCCCGGATTATCGGCACCGCACACCCGGACCGGGAAGTCGTGCAAGTCCCCTGCCGCCCCCTGATCTGGCAGAACGGCAGCCTGCATTGCATCACCATGCAGCTGCCCGCCGGCCTGGCCTGAGACCGGTTTAAGCCACTTGTGGGAGCGACTTCAGTCGCGATGCTTTTGATCTCAAGCCAAAAGCACCGCGACTGAAGTCGCTTGTATGTTTGACGGCGGCGAGTCAGAAAGGGCTTGCCGGGGTGGAGGGACCTTAGCCGCATCTGGCCGTAGGCACAGAC